>DASWED010000095.1:0-37811 GCA_036394995.1 Actinomycetota bacterium | reverse complement strand
GAGGCGATCCTGGCGCAGTTCCCCCCGGAGGAGTACCCGTACCTCGCCGAGCTGGCGATCGAGCACGTCCTCCAGCCCGGCTACGACTACGGCGACGAGTTCGAGTTCGGGCTCGACCTGATCCTCGACGGCCTCGAGAGGCTCCTCACCATGGCCGCCCCTGCTTCCGTCGACCGCTGAACGTCGGTGGGCCGGTCCGACTCGGGGCCGGCGGCGAGGTCACCGTGCAGCGGAGCCTGCGGGCCGAAGCGCCTTGCGCACCACCGGTCGGGTGGGCCTCCGCCGGGCCACTTCCCGGAACCCGGCGCGGTCGTACATGGACTTCACGCCGAAGAACATGGCATCCGGGTGGCCTCGTTCGTCGCTGTCCACCGGATACGCCTCCACGAGGCGGGCGCCGCATGACCGTGCGTAGTCCACGGCCGCCCGGAGCATCCGCTCCGACAGGCCCCGGCCGCGGGCCTCCCGGTCGACGAAGAAGCACACGATGGACCACACCGGTCGGTCGTCCACGGGCTTCATGACGGGTGACCGGCGGAGCTTCGCGTAGTCCTCTCGGGGCCCGAGCGAGACCCATGCCACCGGGGCGCCGTTCTCGTATCCGATGAGCCCCGGCACGATGCCCCGATCCACCAGGACCTTCATCGCCCGCCGGTTCTCCAGGCCGACGCCGGTGCCCGCTCCGGTCTTGCGGTAGAACATGCAGAAGCACGTTCGGACGATGGGCCGATCGAACAGCTCGACCAGATCGGGCCACCGTTCCTTCGTGACCGGGTGTGCCTCGAACGCCACTCGGGCCAACCTCCCGGCCGGACCGGCTAGACCGCGACCATCTGGCCGCTCGCGAAGAAGTAGGCCCAGCCGTCCATCTCGGGGGGCTCGACCCCGAGCTGGGTCAGGATCGTGGCCACCTGCGAGCGGTGCTCGGTGCCGTGGTTGACCGCCTGCAGCAGGAACAGCGACACGGGCATCCACCACGTGCCCGGCGGGTCGTCACCCGTCACCTGGACCCGGCGATCCCGGCCGGCCTGCGTCGCCGCCTCCTCGAGCCGGGCGTCGCCGTGGGCGAACCGCTCCGCCAGGGCCTCGAACCCGGGGAACGGGTCCTCCGGGAGTCGCTCGGGCCGCTCGGTGTCCAGGAGCCGCGCCGCGTAGCCCTCCTGGGCGTTCGCGATGTGGACCAGGGTGGCGCCGATGGTCCCGTAGGTCCCGGTGGCCGTGGCCCCGAGCTGCTCGGCCGGGAGCTGGCGACAGGCCTCCACCAGCCGTCCATTCATCATGGCGTTGTGCCGGAAGAACTCCACCAGGAGATCCATGCCCGGGAAGCATAATCAACCGCGGGAGCGCTGCAGCATGGGTGAGGTGAGGCCGGGAACACGGCCGTCGGAATGTGAGAGTACGGGCCTCAGTTCGCCGAGAGGGCCACCGAGATGAGCGAGATGAAGTCGCAGTGAACCCCGCCCGCGAGGTCGTCCTCGTTGCAGTCGATCCCGAACGAGACGGAAGCCGCCCCGATCACCGTCGCGGCTCGAGCTCGCACGTGTCGCACGAGACGGATCGGATCGCCACGGCGTTGCCGCCGGCGATCGCCACGAGCGCAAGGAATGCCGCCAGCGTGGCCCGATCGGGCTCGTCGCGCACGTCGTCCGGCTCGGGCACCTGGCCCTATGTCTGCACGAGCTTCCAGATGCCCGAGGGGTCGCTGAAGTACACCGTGCCGTCGGGACCGCGTTCCATCGACAGAGGCGGGCTCGAGTGCGTGTACACCGCGCCGACGCCGGTGATGGTCATCCGGTCCGCCGAGAGCGTCACCGAGCGGATCTGCCGGTCGTTGTACGCGCCGAACAGGAACTTCCCCTCCTGGTCGATGATCCCGCATCCCATGCAGAACGCCATGCCCGTGGGGGCGATCGTGGGGGTGAACCACACCTGCGGCAGCACCGGGTCCGGCCCGTCCCGATTGGTGTTCTGGGGCGGCGGTGGCGGGGTCGTGCACGTCTGGGTCGGTCCCCAACCGTAGTTGGCCCCCCCGACGATGAAGTTGAGCTCGTCGTTGCATTGGGGGCCGTTCTCCGTTTCCCACATGAAGCCGGTCACCGGATCGAACCCGAACCCGAACGAGTTCCGGATGCCAAAGACCCAGATCCGGCTGTCCGGGAACGGGTTGTCCGAAGGGATCCCGCCGGTGGCCGTCATGCGGAGGATCTTGCCCGCGCTGTTGGTGAGATTCTGGGAGTTGCTGGGAGTCCCCCCCTCTCCGACGATCGCGTACAGGGCTCGGTCCGGGCCGAACGCGATGTGCCCCCCGTCGTGGGCGGTGCCCGCCACCGTGTCGCCCGACCAGATCACCCGGGGGCGCCTCCCCACGCCGCCGATATCCTTGAGCCGGATCACCTGGTTCCGGAGGTCGCCGCCCAGGTTCCGTGTGGCGTACGCGTACACCAGCCGTCGGTTCGGGTAGTTCGGGTGCAGCGCCAGCCCCAAGAGCCCCCGCTCCCCGCTCGTGGAGATGGCGGGGATGGTGGCGA
This sequence comes from Actinomycetota bacterium, assembly GCA_036394995.1. Lineage (GTDB taxonomy): Bacteria > Actinomycetota > UBA4738 > UBA4738 > JACQTL01 > DASWED01. Next base: position 35,283 of record DASWED010000095.1, on the reverse strand, counting down.
ACAGGCTGTCCGAGCCCGTGTCTGGATCGTAGATGCGGATCTCCCCCGTGAACCGCTCCCCGTAGAAGATCCTACCGTCCGGCGCGAGCGTGAACGCCGCGGGGAAGGCAAGGCCGGTGGCCACCGGGACCGCGCCAATCCCTCCCGGATCGCTGGGCCCCGCCTGGGCGCCCGCTCCCGCCGTCACCACCAACACGGCAAGGGCCGCTCCGATCGCCATGACTCGTCGCATAGCCACTCCTGCGGGTCGTGGTCGGCATTCTCCCCGATGTCTCGGGTTCGCGCATCGGCTCACGGTCGGCGACGGGATCTCGGAACAACTGGAGCGCTCCGCGAAGGCCCGGGCCGAGCTGGGGATCTGCCGCGGTGAGGCGTGGGAAGGATTCCGCCCGCGGACCGTCCCACAAACTCCTCACCCGCACGGATCCCCCGGCAGGGGAGAGCGCTCGGACATCGGCCTCCATCGAGTGGAGGTCCATGACCGGGCAGCATAGCGTCCCCGCCAAGCGTCCCGATGCAGGCCCCTGAGGATCCGCCGAGGCGTCAGTTCGCGGACAGGACCACCGCGACCAGCGAGATGAAGTCGTAATGGATGCCGCCCGCGATGGTCTCCTCGTTGCAGTCGATCCCGAACGACACGTCCGCCGGATCGATCACGGTGGTGACCGCGACGAGCGGGACCTGCGCCAGCGTGGTGTTGTCGGTGAAGATCTCGACAGTCGACGAGAGGATCGGGCCCGAGAAGTTCGTCCCGAAGTTGCACTCGCCGTAGCCGACCGCCTCGCCGTTGTCGGTGATCGCCCTGACTCGGCCGATGAGGAGCACCCGGCCGGGGGCGAGGATCGACATGCTCACCACCGCGCAGGTGATGCGATCCGCAGACTCCGGGTCGCACCCCTGCCCCTGGATGACGCGCCCGACCCCTCCCTGCACGGCCACTTCGGCCTCCGGCACGCGGTCGAGCGTCGCCTCGGCGATGTCCGCGCCGCTCAGGGACCCGTCCTTCACGTCGACGCCGCGCAACGCGAACCGGGTCGTGTCGTTGGCGACGTCGATGCTTCGCACCTGACCGTCCCCGATGTCAGCGGTCTTCACCTCGTCGTTCACGATGTCGTCGGTGAAGACCGTGTTCTTCCCGTCGAGGGCGTACGCAGTCCCCCCCGACAGCATCAGGATCACCAGGATCCAGGCGAACCGCTCCAGCGGCCGGGCCATTCTCGTGTTCATCCGGGGCTCCCTCCCTTCCCGAACGCGGCACCCCACCTGGGCACGGCGGGCGGATTGGAACAAGAGACCCGGCGGAGAGGCAACTCGGTCGGGCCGCGAGTGCATGGGTCCTGCGGGTGGGGGGACCATCGACCTTGCCCGCGGTCTGGCCGCTCGACACGATGCGCCTGGTGATGCATGTTCCCGGCCGAGCGGGAGGTGAGGCTGGACCCTGGCCGGGCCGGACCGGGAAGGGTGCGAGGAGGCCATCATGGAGATCGGGCTTCTGATCCGCTACGGCAAGCTGGTGCCCGGCCGCGAGCAGCTTGCGATCGACCTGTTCGGCGACGCCATCGTGTACTGGGGGGCGAAGGCGGCCGCCGGTGACGTGACGTACTTCGAGCCGTTCTTCTTCCAGACAAACGACAGGGAGGAGGAGACGGGCTTCTTCGTGGTCAAGGGGCCGATGGCCTCGATCTTCAAGGTCATGGAGGAGGACGACTACCTGGCCCTCACCGAGAAGGCCTACTACGTCGTCGAGCACTTCAAGGTCGACCTGCTCACGGTCGGCGACGGGATCACGGAGCAGCTGGAGCGCTCCGCGAAGGTCCGGGCCGAGCTGGGGATCTGACTCAGGGCCGGACCGTCGGGACGGACGCGGGCGGGGTGCCGAGGAGCCCGGCCCGCGCCTTCTTGCACGTCGGCGCTCCCCGAAGATCGGCGAGCCGTGAGCCGCCACCTCCCAGACCGAGCGCTTCAGGGAGCGAGGGTGACCTTCTGGAGGTTCGGCGGGTGGTCGGGGTCCAGGCCCCGGGCAATGGCCAGGGACCCGGCGAACAGCTGACCCGGGACCACTGACAGCAGCGGGGCGAGCAGGGGCATCGGCGCGCCCGGAACAGCGAACCGGATCGACGCGCCCTGCACCAGGTGGGCCGCGTCGCCACAGGCGAGGACCATCGCGCCGGCATCGCGGGCCCGGCCCGCGGCGGCGAGCACCGCCGGGAGGGCGGCGTCGTTCGTCACGATGATCCACACGGGGAAGGTGGGGTCGAGCGCGGCGACCGGCCCGTGGGCGAGGCCCGTGGCCGAGAGCGGCTCGGCGGCGACCCTGGCCACCTCCGTGACCTTGAGCGCGGTCTCCCTGGCCGTGGCCAGCTCGGGACCGCGTCCGACCACGAACATGCGCCCGCACTCCTGGGACGCGAGCAGGTCCGCGGCCTCCCGAACCGGATCCTCGGCCTCCTCCACGGTCGCCGCTATCAGGTCGACGGTCCTCGACAGCGCGCCCTCGATCTCCCGGCCGCGGCCGGCGGCGTGGCCCGCCAGGAGGGCCAGGGCGGCGAGCTCGTTCGTGTAGGTCTTCGTGGCGGCCACAGCCCGCTCTGGACCCGCCCGGAGCGACACGACCACCCCCGCGGCCCTGGCCAGATCCGAGTCCGGCTCGTTCGTCAACGCGATGCACAGGGCTCCCGCCGCGCGGGCCCGCTCCACGTACGCCACCACGTCGGGTGTCCGTCCCGACTGCGAGAGGGCCACCACGGCGGAGCCTCGGAGGTCCACCTCCGCCTCGAAGTACACCGTCAGCGACACGGAATCGCGGAGCGCGGTCATCTCGGCAAGGAGGCCGAACGCGTAGGTCCCGTACGCCGCGGCGTTGTCGCTCGAGCCGTGGGCCACCAGCCGGATCAGCCCGGGCCGCCGCGCCGCCAGCGCCCGGGCCGCCGCGGCCACTTCTCTGGTGTCGTCGAGGAGGCCGGCCAGCGCCCCGGGCTGCTCGCGGATCTCCTCCCCGAACACCTCGCCCGGCGCCATCAGCTCACAGCCGGCCCAAGGCCTGCCCGGTCTCCGGGTCGAACACGTGGATCCTGCCCCGGCGGAACCCGAACCTGACCACCGCGTCCAGCTCGACGGCCGCCCGGCCCTCCACCTGCAGGGTGAACGTGGTGTCCTCGGCCACCGCCACGCCCACGAACTGCTCCCGGCCGAGGTCCTCGACGAACCGGACCCTGCCTTCGATGGGCCCGACGATGCCCTCCCGATCGCTCCAGAGCTCGGCATGCTCCGGGCGCACCCCCACCACCACCTCCGCGGGAAGCGGCGTCCCGGCGGACGGGACCTCCATGGACGCGCCGCCCCGGGTCAGGCGCACCACCCCGTCCCCGTTCGACGCCGAGAACCGGGCCAGGACCATCGCCGGGCTTCCGATGAACCCGGCCACGAACACGTTCGCCGGCCGGTCGTACACGGAGGACGGTTCGCCGACCTGCTCGACCACGCCGCGATTCATCACCACGATCCGGTCGCCCATCGTCATGGCCTCGACCTGGTCGTGGGTGACGTACGCGGTGGTGACGCCCACCGCCTGCTGGAGCCGGCGGATCTCGCCGCGGGTCTGGGTCCGGAGCTGGGCGTCGAGGTTCGACAGGGGTTCGTCCATCAGGAACACCTTCGGCTCCCGGACCAGGGCCCGCCCCAGGGCGACCCGCTGGCGCTGCCCGCCGGACAGCTCCCGCGGCCGGCGGTCGAGGAGGGGTCCCAGCTCCAGCATCTCCGCGGTGGCCCGGACGCGCCGTTCGATCTCCTCCCGGGCCAGCTTGCGGACCCGCAGGCTGAACCCGAGGTTCTGCCGGACGGTCATCTGCGGGTACAGCGCGTAGTCCTGGAACACCATGGCCACGTCGCGGTCCCGGGGGGAGAGGTCGTTCACCACGCGGCCATCCACCCTGATCTCACCGGACGTCGGCAGCTCCAGGCCGGCCAGGATCCGCAGGGCGGTGGTCTTCCCGGAGCCGGACGGGCCGACCAGCACGACGAACTCGCCGTCCCCGATCTCGAACGAGACCTCCTCCAGCGCGTCGACGTGGCCGAACCGCTTCGACACCCGGTCGAACTCGACGACCGCCATCAGCGCCTCAACCCTTCACCGAGCCCGTCAGCATTCCCTGGATGAAGTGGCGCTGGAGGAACACGTACAGCACGACGACCGGCAGGGCCACGATGACGGCTCCCGCCGCCAGCAGGCTGAACTGGGACGTGTGCTGGCCCTGGAAGAACGCCAGGCCGAGCGGCGCCGTTCGCAGGCTCTCGTTCGTGACCATGACCAGCGGGAGGAGGAACTCGTTCCACGTCCACATGAACACGAGGACCATCATCGTGAGGATGGCCGGCCGCCCGCCCGGCACGAGGATCCGCCACAGCGCGGTCCAGCTCGACGCGCCGTCGATCCGGGCCGCCTCCACCAACGAGCGCGGCGTCGACCGGAAGTAGGCCCGCATCCAGAACGTCCCGAACGCCACCGACTGGGCCGCCTGCGGGAGGATCAGGGCCCAGTACGTGTCCGTCAGCCCGGCGTTCCGGAGGTCGTAGTACAGCGGGACGATGATCGCTTCCTCGGGGACCATGATCCCCAGCAGCAGCACGTAGAACAGGGCTCGGCTGCCCCGGAAGCGCATTGTGCCGAAAGCGTAGCCGGCCATGATCGACACCACCGTCGCGATGGTGACCACGCTCACGCTGACGATGGCCGAGGACCGCAGATAGGTGGAGAAACGACCCTGGTCCCACGCGGTCCGGAAGTTCTGGAGGGACGGCCGATGTGGCAGGCTGAACCCCGAGATCGATTCCCCCGGCCCGTGGAGCGCGACCAGCACGATACCCACGACCGGCAGGAGGGCCAGGGCCGAGAACACGACGAGGATGCCGTAGTTCGCCGCGCGCTCCCGCTGCGAGATCACCGCGCCCCCAGGGTCATCGCTCCCGCTCCGAGATGAACAGCACGAGGATGGTGATGGCGAAGATCAGGACCGCGAGGGCCATGCCGATGGACGCCGCGGAGCCCACCTGCCCGGTCTGGAACGCCCTGGTGTAGACGGTGAACGCCGGGACCAGGGTGGCGTCCCCAGGGCCGCCCTTGGTGGTCATGTAGATGAGGTCGAACGTGCGGAGGGCGGGGATCACGGTCAGCGTGATGGCCACCGCGATCTCACCGCGCAGGCCGGGCAGCGTCACGGCGCGGAACTCGCGCCATGCCCCGGCGCCGTCGATCCTGGCGGCGTCGTACAGGCTGGCGGGGATCTTCTGCACGCCGGCGATGAACAACACCATGGCCAGCCCGGACGCGACCCACGTCCCCACGAGGCCCACCGCCGGCAGGGCGAACGTGAAGTCCCCCAGCCACGACCGGGCCAGCCCCCGCAGTCCCATGCCCCGCAGGACCTGGTTCAGGACGCCGTCGGGCGCGTAGATCCACCGCCACATCAGCGCCACCACGACCGTGGCGATGACCTGGGGCAGGAACAGGATCGTCCGGAACCCGGTGAGCCCGCGGACCCTGGCCCTCGAGAGCACGGCCGCCAGCAGCAGCCCGATGGCCACCGGGATCACCGAGTAGAAGACGATGAGGATGGCCGAGTGCACGAAGGCCCCGCGGATCTCGTCGTTCGAGAACAGCGCACCGTAGTTGGACAGCCCGACCCACCGGCCGGGGGTCAGCCCGTCCCACTGGAACAGCGAGATCCAGGCCGTGTGCAGGAACGGGAACAGCAGGAAGGTCCCGTACAGGACGAACGCCGGCGCCAGGTAGAGGTACGTGGACCGCCCGGGCTCGCCCGGGAGCCGCCTTCGGTCGGTTCGGGCGGGCGCGCGAAGCGGGGTCGCGGGCAGCGTGGTGGCCTGCGGCTCGGCCACCCCTTCACCCCGCTTCGCGCGCCACGTCGAGACGGTGCACTAGGCGCCGGCGTAGAAGGTGTCGTAGTCCTGCTGGGCCCGGTCCACGAACCCCTTGGCGTCGACCTTGCCGCCCATCAGCTCCTGGACGTCCGCCGTGATCGTGTCGTAGAAGGTCGGCGTCGCGTAGTCGAGGTAGGGGACCAGCCCGTCGGCCGCGTTCAGGGCGTCCCATCCGTCGAACACGTCTCCCAGGATCCCGGTGGTCGGCGGATTCGCCGGTGGCACCGCGGGGAGCAGGTTGTTCTGGGTGATGACGTCCATGGCGTGGTCGCTCGTCAGGAAGTCGATGTAGGCGGCGGCGACCTGCGCGTTCTTCGACTTGGCGGTGACGGCCAGGGGCAGGCCCTCCCCGCCCGTCGCCACCGGGCCCGCGGCGGGGTCGGCCGGGGGGATCGGGAACATCCCGACGTTGTCCCCCATGGCCTTCTCCAGGTCGGGCGCCAGCCAGGTGCCGCTGATCAGGAACACACCCTCGCCTTCCCCGAACTTCGCCCACGAGTCGTCGTAGGACAGACCGTTGAAGCCGTCGGTGAAGAACCCGCCGTCGGCCCACTCGCTGAGCATGCTCGCGGCGCCCTCGTTGTCGCTCGTCGTGAACGAGGACCCGCTCCGCCCGAACACGAAGTCGCGGATCTGGTCCTTCGACACCACCTGGTTCTCCACGGCTCCGAACTCGTGGATCCCGGGCCACTTGTCGAGGTTGCCGAACTGGATGGGGGTCTGTCCTGCGTCCTTGGCCTTCTGCAGGTCGGCCTGGAACTCGTCGAACGTGGTCGGCACGCCAACTCCCAGCGCGTCGAGCTTGTCCTTGTTGTAGTAGACGCCCACGTACTCGCCGGTCTGGGAGAGGCCGTAGAGGCTCCCCGTCCCGAACTTGGTGCCGTCGGATGTGAAGCTGTTCAGGTCGAGCAGCGGCCTGGCGAACCGCTGGTCCCAGCCGTAGGCCTTCGTGTAGTCGTCGAGGGGCCTGAGCAGCCCCGCCTTCACCATCGCGCCCATGACCCCCCAGCCCTGGTTGGCCTCCACCACGTCCGGTGGGTTCGGCCCCGAGACGGCCAGCTTCACGGTGTTCAGCAGGTCGGTGAACGACTTCGACACGCGCTTGATCTTCACGTTCGGGTACTTCGCCATGAACTCGTCGTTGAGCTGCGTGATCTCCTCGTCCTGGCCCCCACGCACCTCCTGGTCCCACACGACGAGCGTGAAGTTCCCCTGGGCCGGCACGCCGGTCTCCACGCCGGACGCCGGCGGGTTCGACGTCTCGTCCTTGGCCTTGCCACCGGGGGTGCAGGCCGCGAGCACCAGCAGCGCGGTCGCGACCGCGAGGACGAGCCGGCCGGGACCCGACGCGGCCCCACGATGCCTTCCTGTCATGACGGCTCCCTTCCCATGGGGCCTACCGCTCGGCCGAGCGGAAGACGACCCCTTCGTCCGTTCGCCCCCCGTGTCCCCCTCGAGCCCCTCGAGCCTCGGCCGTGCTCGAGTCGCTCTCCACGTCTGTGCCGGCCAGCGCCAACCCGGCCTGCCGGCCCGCCGCCACCAGCTCCGCGAGCCGAACGGCCCCGGCCAGCGGCGTGTAGGTGCGCACCGAGAGTCCCGCGTACAGGGTCGCCCAGCGCAACCGGTCCTCGAGCGCCATCCCCTGCAGGTCGGCCCACACGAACGCCGACACGAACAGGTCGCCCGCTCCCGTGGTGTCGCGCCCCAGGACCTCGAGTCCAGGAGCCCGGGCGATCCGGCCGCCCTCCGCGGCCACGGCGCCCAGGGGGCCGCACGTCACGACCGCGGTGGGAGCGAGCGCCGACAGGGCGAGAGCGGCGTCCTCCGCGCTCGCCGCGCCGGTGAGCTGTCCGGCCTCGAACTCGTTCGCGATGATCGCCCGGACGCCGTCGAGGCCCTCCGCCGGGCCGTTCCCGGGCCCGACCACCTCCGGGTAGCCGGTCACGGCATAGACCGCGGCGCCCGGCGGGACCACCTGGAGCCTCCGCAGGGAGACCACGTAGGCCCGAGCGACGACCCGAGCCACGTCCGCGGCGGCGGGCTCGACCATCGGATTGAACGTGGCCATGGCCCGGTCCTCGGCCCATGGCATGACCACTGTCACGGCAGTCCGGGGGGCCGACGGCCCCTCCCAGGTCACGCCCTCGGTTCGCAGCACCGATCCGATGTAGGAGCCGGCCAGGTCCCCGCCGATCGGGCTGACCAGCGCCACAGCGAGGCCCAGCCGCGCCGCGCCGATGGCGGTCATCGCGGACCCTCCCGGCGACAGATGGAGCTCGCGCGACAGCATCTCCTCTCCGGGGGCGGGCAGCCCGTCGAGACCCTCGAAGGTCAGGTCCAGGAACGGGCTCCCGACCACCGCCACGTCGTGCGTCACGTCAGCTGCTCCCGCATCCCCGGGTGCCGTTCGAGATAGCCGCCGAACACCCGGCGGGCGGCGTCCTCCGAGGGAACGAGCGGATGCATGGCCAGCGCGGCCACCGCGAGGTCCGCGGACCCCTCCCGGGCGGCGCGGATGGTCGTGCGCTCGACCTCCTTCATGCGTTCGATCATCCGTCGCTGCTCCTCGGGCACGTCGCCCACCGCGACCGGGACGATCCCCGAGGCCCCGGCGATGCACGGGACCTCGACCACCGCGGCACCGTCCAGGAAGGGGAGGGCGCTCCGGTTCGCGACGTTCAGGATCAGCACCTGCCGGGAGTCGCCGGCCACGGCACGAACCAGGTCCAGGGCCACTCCCGCGTATCCGGGGTCCCACCCGTTCAGGGTGGAATCGACCGCAGGCCCGGCGCCGGGCCTCGCCTCCGCCATGTAGGTCCGGTGGCGCTCGCGCTCCGCCTGCCGCCATCTGTCCAGCTCCTCGGCCGGGGACGACGCGGTTCCTTCGTAGAACGACCGCTGCTGCTCGAGCAGGTATTCGCCGCGGGCCGAGCCGGCGCGCACCAGGGCCTCCACCACCCGCTCCGTGAAGGAGTAGTAGGCGAGGTACTCGTTGGGGATCATCCGGAGCCCGCGCAGGAGCTCGGGCCCGAACAGGCGGCCCTCGTCCAGGGCGGCCAGCCGTTCGTCGCTGTCCAGCAGAGCGGGCAGGAGGTCGCCGTCGGCGCTCTGCACGGATCGCAGCCAGCCCAGGTGGTTGAGACCGAAGTAGTCGAACCACAGCTCAGCCGGATCCCGCCCCAGTGCGGCGGCCACCCTTCGGCACAGCGCGGCCGGGGAGTCGCAGATGCCGACGGCGCGGTCCCCGAGCGTGTCCCGGAGGGCCTCGGTGACCAGGCCCGCTGGGTTGGTGAAGTTCAGAAACCAGGCCCGGGGGGCCCGCTCGGCCACCACGGCGGCGATGGCCTCCATGACCGGGACCGTTCGGAGCGCGAAGCAGATCCCGGCTGGGCCGGTGGTCTCCTGGCCCAGCACGCCCTGGCCGAGGGGCACCGTCTCGTCCACGACCCGTCCCTCGAGACCGCCGACCCGGATGGCACAGAACACGAAGTCGGCGTCCTCCACCGCCTCCTCCAGCCGAGTGGTCAACGCGACGGGCACGCCCTCCCCGCGCTCCTCCGCGATCCCGCTGAGGACGCGCGTGATGCGCTCGAGCCGGGTCTCGTCCACGTCCTGGAGGACCAACGTGTCCACCGAAAGCTCCTTGGCGGCCTCCACGATGGCCCGGTACACGATCGGTGCCCGGAATCCCCCACCGCCGACGAGCGCGACCTTCACGCCTGCACCACCCGGACCCCGGCATCCTCCAGCGCCCCGACGAGGGTCGGCGGAGCACCCGTATCCGTCACCAGGGCGTCCATGTCGTCCGCCCCGCACACCCGGGCGTTGCCCCCCACCCCCAGCTTGGCGGAGTCGATCAGGAGGACGGACTCCGTGGCGGCGGCCATCATCCCGCGCTTGATCGGCACCTCCATCATCGTGGAGTCCATCACCGAGAGGTCCCACCGCAGCCCGCTCGCCCCCAGGAACGCCCGGTCCGCCCGGATCTGGCGCAGGGCGTCCTCGGCCAGGAAGCCGACCATCGACCGGTAGTTCCGGCGGACCGCGCCGCCCAGCAGGACCAGCTCGACGTCGGTGTCGTCCCGCAGCTCCTCGTAGACGGCGAGGTTCGACGTGACGACGGTCAGGCGGCGGCCCCGGAGGTGCCGGGCCACCTGGAGGGTCGTCGTCCCGATGTCCAGGATGATCGTCTCGCCGTCGCCGACCATGTCAGCCGCCGCGGCGCCGATGCGCGCCTTCTCCTCGGACCGCTCGTCGGCGGTCTGTTCGAACGGCGGCTCCTGGCCGTCGGCCACCGCCCCGCCGTGGACCCGGGTCAGCTTGCCCAGGTCGGCCAGCGTGTCGAGGTCCCGCCGGATCGTCATCTCCGACACGTCGAACATGTCCGCGAGGTCGGTCACGCGGCTGGCCTGGTCGCTCTGGACGGCTCGCAGGACCAGCTCCCGTCGCTGGGCGGACAGCATCGCGCGGAGTATACACGGGGGATCGCACACATGCGAACGCGCTTCCGGCGCGTTTCTGTTAGTATCCGCGGTCATCATGTGCGAACATGATCGAGAGTGTGCGATCGGGGACTGACTTGGTGCCCGCCACGATGCCTGCAGCGGTCTTCGACGGAGACGGCCGGCTCGCGCTCGTCGAGCGGCCCGTCCCGTCCGTTCGCCACCCGGACGACGTGCTGATCCGGGTGGAGGCGTGTGGCATCTGCGGGACCGACCTCCACATCCTCGAGGTCCCGCCCGGGCACCCGGCCACGCCGGGAGTCGTGCTCGGGCACGAGTTCGTGGGCATCGTCCACGACGCCGGCCCGGAGGCCCTGGGCGTGGAGCGGGGCGGACGGGTCGCCGTCGCGTCGAACCTGTCCTGCGGATCGTGCCGGTGGTGCCGGCGGGGACTCGCCAACCACTGCGAACGGTTCACCACCCTCGGCATCTTCACCGACGGCGGCCTGGCCCGGTTCGCGGTGGCGCCGGCGAGGGCGTGTCACCCGATCCGGCGCGACATCGCGCCGGAGGTGGCCGCGTTGACCGAGCCGCTGTCGTGTGTGATCAACGGCGTCGAGCAAGCCGCGGTCGTTCCCGGGGAGGACGTCGCGGTGTTCGGAGCGGGTCCCGTCGGGCTGCTGTTCCTGGCCCTGTTCCGGGCGGCGGGGGCGGGGCGAGTGATCGTGGTCGAACCCTCCGACGCTCGCCGTGACGTGGCCAAGCAGATGGGCGCCGACGTCCTGGTCGACCCGGGAGCCGGGGACGCGGTGGCGGCGATCCGTGAAGCGACCGACGGCGACGGCGCGTCCGTCGCTGTCGACGCGGTGGGCTCGCTCTTCGAGCCCGCCGTCGCTTCGGCCCGACGCGCCGGCCGCGTGCTGCTGTTCGGGATGAACGCCAACGCCTCGGCCCGGGTCCGGCCGTTCGACCTGACGCGCAACGAGCTGACGGTGGTCGGGACCTACGTGGGCCGGGACGTGTTCCCGAAGGCCATCCGGGTCCTGGAGCGGGGGCTGTTCGATGCGAGGCCCATGATCACGCACCACGGCCCGCTGAGCTCGTTGCCCGCGGCGGTGGATGCCCTGCGCGAGGGGCGCGCGGTGAAGGCCGTGATCGACCTGGAGGCCGCCGTTGCCTAGGCTCACCGGGGGACAGATCGTCGCCGAGGTCCTGGCGAGCGAGGGCGTGCCGTACCTCCTGTCCATCCCGGGCCACGGCAACGTCGCCCTCCTCGACGCATTCGTCGGCCGGGACGACGTCCGCGTCCTCCACGTGGTCCACGAACAGTCCGCGGTCCACATCGCCGATGCGTACGCCCGGGTCACGGGGCGGCCCCTCGCCGTGAGCACGTCCATCGGGCCCGGTGCCGCGAATGCCGTGGCCGGGCTGCCACAGGCGTACGTGGACGGCATCCCGCTCCTGCTCGTCACCGGGAGCCCGCACACGTACATGCGGGGCCGCGGCGTGCTCCAGGAGATCGAACGGGACCACCCGGCGAACTTCCCGCGCATGGCCGAGCCGGTGGTGAAGCGGTGGTGGCAGCCCTCCCACGTCGGCGAGCTGCCGTGGACCCTGCACCGGGCGTTCAACGCGATGCTCTCCGGCCGGCGGGGCCCGGTGCTGGTGGACCTGGCCATGGACCTCCAGGCCGAGTCCGCCGACGTCGAGATCCCGGCCCCGGCGCTTCGCCGGGCGGCCGGCGGGTCGCGGCCGTCCTCCGTCGCGGTGGAGCGGGCGGGGCGGCTGCTGGCCGAAGCCGAGCGGCCGGCCATCGTCGCGGGGGGTGGCGTGATCTCCGCCGGGGCCTCTGTCCTGCTGCGCGAGCTGGCCGAACTCCTCGGGGCCGCGGTGGCCACGACCTGGATGGGCAAGGGCACTTTCCCCGAGGACCACGAGCTCTACGTCTGGCATCCCGGGGACATCGGGGCGTCCTGCGCGAACGAGATGCTGCGAACGGCGGACGTGATCCTGGCCGTGGGCACCCGGTTCGTCGACTGGACGGCGTCGAGCTACCGGCGCGGGCTGACCTATTCGATCCCGCCCACGCGGCTGATCCACGTGGACCTCGATCCGAACGAGATCGGCAAGAACTTCCCGACGGAGGTCGGCATGGTGGCCGATGCGAAGGAGGCCCTGTCCGACCTGAACGAGTGGCTCCGCACCCACGGCGGCGGCCCGGGCCGGCGAGCGGCCCACCGGGCGGAGATCCGGGCCTCGGTGGATCGCTGGATGGCCTCGTGGCGCGACCGCCGCGAGTCCGATGCGGTGCCGGTCTCCATCTCGCGGGCCCTGGCCGAGGTCCGCGACGTGCTGGATCGGGACGCGATCGTGGTGACCGGGGCCGGACTCCCCCAGAGCCAGGTGTACCAGGAGCTCCCGGTCTACGAGCCCCGAACGCACATCACCAGCGGCGGGTTCTCAACGATGGGGTTCACCGTGCCCGGGGCCATCGGAGCGAAGCTCGCGGCCCCGGATCGCCAGGTCGTGGGCATCGCCGGGGACGGGGACTTCGCGCTGAACGTCCAGGAGCTCTCGACGGCCGTCCAGTGGGGGATGCCGGTCGTGTACCTCGTCCTGAACAACTCGGGGTGGCAGTCCATCAACAACCTCCAGCGGGGTGCCTACGGGCCGGACCACGAGCAGATCACCCGGTTCCGGGCCGGGGGCGAGACGTTCTCCCCGGACTTCTCGCAGGTGGCCCGGGCCTTCGGAGCGTGGGGCGAACGGGTGGAGAAGCCCGGGGAGGTCGCCGACGCGCTGCGCCGGGCCCTGGCGGCGGAGGGTCCGGCGGTGGTCGAGGTCCTCACCGCCTCCGAAGGTCGGGACGCCCGGCTGTCCAAGGTGGGCTGGTGGGACGTGCCCGTGCCCGAGTACCTCGAGGAGCGCCGGGCCGCCTACGAGGCCCAGCGTGAGGAGGTCCAGCCACCATGACGCACCCGAGCGCGCCCGCGGCGCCCGAGGTCGTGGTCATGGGGAGGGTCGGGGCCGACCTGTATCCGAACGAGCTCCGCAGGCCCCTGGCCGAGGTTCGGACGTTCACGCGGTTTGCCGGCGGGTTCGCGGCGAACGTCGCCACGGGGCTGGCCCGGCTCGGCGTCCGCGCGGCGGTGGTGAGCGCGGTCGGCGCGGACGGCCACGGCGCGTTCATCCGGTCGTTCCTGGCCGGGGAGGGGGTGGACGTGCGGTGGCTGGGCACGCATCCACGCCTGCGCACACCGCTGGCGTTCTGCGAGGTCTGGCCTCCCGACCGCTTCCCGCTCACGTTCTACCGGGATCCCTCGGCGCCCGACTGGGAGATCGGTCCGCAGGACATCGATCTCCAGGTGCTGAGCGCTCGGATGCTCGTGGTGTCCGGGACCGGGCTGGCCCGCGGTCCCAGCCGCCGGGCCACCCTGGCCTCCCTGGCCGGGTGCGAGGGCATCGCGGTGCTGGACCTCGACCACCGCCCCGTGCTGTGGCCCGTTCCCGGCGAGTACCCGGAGGTGGTTCGGCGGGTCGTTCGGATGTCTGACGTGGTGGTGGGCAACGAGGAGGAGATCGCCGAGGCCACCGGCGAGCGCGATCTCGAGTCGGGCATCCGGGCGCTGCTCGAGCTGGGGCCGGGAACGGTCGTGGCGAAGCTGGGCGAACACGGCGCGGTGGCCGTGTCGGGTTCCGAACGCCACGAGGTCGACGGCATGCGGTCGGAGGTGGTGAACGGGCTCGGGGCCGGCGACGCGTTCGCGGCCGCCCTGTGCCGCGGGATCCTCCGGGGGGACCCCCTGGACGTGACCCTGGCCCGTGCCAACGCCGCCGGAGCCATCGTCGCGGGGGCGCTCGCGTGCAGCGAGGCGATGCCGTCGGCGGAGGAGCTCGACGCGTTCCTGCATCGGCATGTGGCGGCCGGGAGCGCGCCGTGAGCGAGCGTCTCCTGAAGCGGGCCGGGCGGTGGGACGAGATCACGCCCGAGACGGCCGGGTGGAAGTACCTGTCGATGCGGCTGCTCGAGATGCCCGCCGGCGCAAAGCACTCCGGGACCACCGGCGACGAGGAGCTCTGCTTCGTCGTCGTCCAGGGCTCCGGGCGAGCGAGCGTGGGAGGGAACACGTGGGAGCTCCCCGGGCGGGCTTCCGTGTTCGACGGGATGCCATGGGCGCTGTACCTCCCACCGGGCGCCGAATACCGCTTCCGGGCCGAGGGCGACCGCACCCTGACCCTCGCCGTGGCCGGCGCCGTGGCCGAGGAACGGCATCCCGCCCGATGCATCGCCCCCTCGGACGTCGAGGTGGAGGTCCGCGGGGCGGGCAGCGCCACGAGACAGATCAACCACATCCTGCCGTCCGAGGCCCCCGCGCACCGGCTGCACGTGGTGGAGGTGTTCACCCCCTCCGGCAACTGGTCGTCCTATCCGCCGCACAAGCACGACGAGGACGGCGGGGAGGAGTCGGTCCTCGAGGAGGTCTATTACTTCCGGGTCTCGCCGCCGGACGGGTTCGGCCTGCAGCGCCTGTACAGTCCCCGCCACGGCCTCGATCTCACCGAGCGGGTCGGCGACGGAGACCTGCTCCAGGTGCCGTACGGGTACCACATGAGCGCCGCCCCCCATGGGTTCGACCTGTACTACCTGAACGGGCTGGCCGGGGACCGCCGTTCGCTGGCGGCCTCGGACGACCCCCGGTACGCGTGGATCCGCGCCTCATGGGAGGGAGCGGTTCCGGACCCGCGGGTCCCGATGGTGGGGAGGCCCGCGTGATCAGGGTGGCGAACGCGCCGGTGAGCTTTGGGGTGTTCGAGCTCACCGTGGGACGGATCGAGGGGCTCCCGGGGCCCGAGGAGGTACTGGGCGCGGTCCGCGACGCGGGCTACGACGGCATCGACCTCGGGCCGGCGGGGTTCCTCGGGCGGGGCGCGGCCCTCCGCGAGCGGCTGGAGTCGAGGGGGCTCCAGCTGGCCGGCGGATGGGTCGCGTTCCGCCTCACCGACCCCGCCGCGCTGAAGGAGGATCTCGAGGCCCTCGACGAGGTGCTCGATGCCTTCGTCGAGGCGAACGGGGAGGCGGAGGCGGCCTTCCAGCCGAAACCCACGATCGCCGACGCCGGCGATCCGCAGGGAGCGTCCAGCGCGCGTCCGTCGAACCGCCCCGAGCTCCCCCCCGACCGCGACGGCTGGGACCACCTGGCCAGGTCGGTCCGGGCGGCCGCGGAACGGTGCCGCGAACGCGGCTTCGAGCCGACGTTCCACCATCACGCCGGGACCCGGGTCCAGACGCCGGCGGAGATCGAACGCCTCCTGGAGGCAACCGACGTCGGGCTGTGCCTCGACACCGGCCACCTCCTGCTGGGAGGGGGCGACCCCGTCGCGGCGCTCCGCGACTGGGGGCACCGGGTCAACCACGTCCACCTCAAGGACGCGCGTCGGGGCGTCCTCGACAGGATCGCGGAGGAGGGGGGCGCGGTGGAGGACGTCTGGCGGCGCGGCGCCTTCTGCGAGCTGGGAACGGGGGACCTCGACATCGACGGAGTGCTCCGAGGGCTGTTCGAGCTGGAGTACCGGGGCTGGCTGGTCGTGGAGCAGGACCGGATCCCGGGCCCCGGCGAGCCCGTGGCCGAAGCCGCCGCGGCCCAGGCCCGCAACCGCCGGTTCCTGGAGGAACGGCGCATATGACGACAGGTCCGACACCCGACGGACGAGAGAAAGGACGAACGCCGATTGGAGGGAAACCGCTCCGGGTAGAGAGACACCCCGCATGCCCGCGCTCCACCTGGGAGGACCGACCATGAACGCTCGTGCCCGCTGGTTCCTGTTGATCCCCGTCCCGCTGCTCCTGGTGGCGAACCTCTTGTTCGCCGTGGCCGCCCCTGCCGGGGCGGCTTCAGCGGCGAACACCGACCTCGACGCCCTGTTCATCGGGGCCCACCCCGACGACGAGGGGTTCGACATCACCGCGTTCGGCCAATGGGCCGAGGACTACGGCCTGAGATCGGGCGTGGTCACGATCACCCGGGGGGAGGGTGGCGGGAACGCTGTCGGTCCCGAAGAGGGTCCCGCCCTCGGCCTGCTCCGCGAGGGCGAAGAGCGCCGGGCGGTCGCGTACGGTCTCGTCGACGACATCTTCTACCCGGACAAGGTCGATTTCTACTACACCGTCAGCGCGCCCCTCACCGAGGAGCTGTGGGGGCACGAGTCCACCCTGGACAAGGTGGTCCGGATCATCCGGGAGACCAAGCCCGACATCATCGTCACGATGGATCCGGCTCCCTCCCCGGGCAACCACGGCAACCACCAGTACGCCGGGCGGATGGCCATCGAGGGGTTCTATGCCGCGGCCAACCCGAACGCGTTCCGCTCCCAGATCACGAACGAGGGACTGAGGGCCTGGCGGGCCAAGCGCCTGTACCTGGGGGGCCTCGGCACCGCCACGCCGCAGGCGGTGGCCACGAGCCTCCTCGGGAGTAGCGGCCTCCTCCCGGTCGCCGTGGAGGGCGACTGCTCGCCGGACAACCCGCTGTTCGGTGGGACGTCGGACGCGAACGACGACGTGTACAGCTTCTCGAACGACGGGTTCTCCACGACGTGGAACGAGCCCTGGTGGAAGGCGGGGAACGATGCCCTCAGCAACTACGCCTCCCAGGGGTACGCCGGGACCACGGGAGCGGTCCTGGGCGGCCTGGAGGCCGCGCTGTGTCCTGCGTTCATCCAGGTGGACAGCCGGGTCCCGTTCTCGGAGACGAACCCCGACGTGAACGCGGTGTTCGAGGGGGCCACGTACGGCGCGGCCGGCGGCCTCCCGAAGGGCACGGAGCTCTCCCTCACGGTGAGCCGGTACCACGTGGTGGCCGGCACGTCCCTCACCGTCACCGCCCACGCCACGTGGGGCGGGTCATCTCCGAGTCCCGCGGCCAGCGTGGCGCTCCAGCTCCCGGACGGATGGACGTCGAACGGAACCGGCAGCCTCGGTCCGCTGGTGCCCGGCCAGGAGAAGACCGCCTCGTTCACAGTGGCCATTCCGAAAGGCGCCGAGGCGGTCGTCAACAAGGTCAGGGCCACGATCACCGCCGGGAGCGCGACCGGGTACACGGACCACAAGGTCGGCGTGGTGCCGCCTGTGGCGGGCCGGCTGCAGCGCCTGGCCCAGGTCGCGCAGTTCCGGGCGTGGGCCAACCACGTCGGCGTGCCCCAGATCGAGGACATCGTGTTCCCCGTGCTCTCCCTGGGTGCGGGGGAGCGCCGGGTGATCGGCGTGACCGTGACGAACTACAGCGCGATCACGCAGTCCGGGAGGGTGACCGTCACGCCGCCCGACGGCTTCGCGATCACCCCGTCGTCCAGGAGCTACTCGGGGCTCGCTCCCGGCAAGGTGAAGCGACTGAAGTTCGCGGTGAAGAACACGGACGCCTCCCTCGCGACGTCCAGCGACGGCGGCGACTACCCGGTCACCATCACGACCACGAGCAAGGGAGCCACCGGGAGGGAGAACGCGGGACTCGAGCTCGTCCCCTCCACGACCGTCCCCCACGCAACGCAGGCACCGAAGCTCGACGGTGTGGAGGGCGACGGCGAGTACACGGGCCCGTCCCTCGACCTCAGCCGGCAGTGGGAGGGGCTGACCCCCACGATGGGATCGCAGGACGCGTCCGGCTCGGCCAAGATCACCTGGTTCGGCGGGAACCTGTACTTCCTGGTGAACGTGGTCGACGACATTCAGGGGACGTCCCTGGACCCGTCGGACTGCAAGCGGCACTGGAGGACCGACTCGGTCGAGATCACGATCGACCCGCGGGCCCATTCGGAGAACACGTCCACCACGTTCAAGACGGGGATCCTGCCGTGGACGAACGATCCCGACCACGGCAACCCGCCCTGCTTCGAGCGCGACGCGGACAACCATCAGGGGGGCCCGGAGACGGCGCCGGGGATGCAGGTGGTGGCGAACGTCACGTCGCCGTACCAGGGGTACACGCTCGAGGTGAAGATCCCGTTCAAGGACCTCCCGGCGGCGCTCAAGGCGTCGAGGAGCGGTCTGAACATCCTCATCTACGACTCCGACACCCAGGACAAGACGGGCCAGAACCGGCTGGGGTGGTCGGTGTGGGGAGGCGTCCAGGGTGACCCGTACCGGTGGGGGCACGCCCGGATGCCCGGTTACCTTCCGCCGGCCAGGATGCCGGTGGTGGCCCCGCCCCCCATCGTGCCCGACACCGCGCTGCTGTCGGTGCAGTCGCCGCAGTCGATCGTCCAGTCGGTGAACAGCGGCGTGCCGCTGTCGGGGGATCCCGCCGCACCGGCGACCGACACCGTCCACGTGTCGAGCGGTCCGGCCGTGTCTGGATCGCAAGCAACGCTCACCCTCAAGGCGACCGGCAAGGGGACCGCGTACGTGTCCGCGTGGACGGGCAGCGCCCTGGTGGGGCAGGTCTCCGTCCCGTTCGCCGGTCCGGGATCGAAGGGCGTGGTGGTCCCGCTCTCCGGCGACCTGACGGCGGAGGGAGTCATCACGGTGGGATGGCGTACAGCGAGCGGAGCGGTGGCGGCCCTGGTCGCCCATCCTGCCGCGACCTGAACCACTGCCGGACGAGCACGATCCGCGCCCGCCCCGGGACCAACCACCCCCCCCGGGGCGGGCTACCGGCGGGGTCCGGCGAACCTGACCTCGACCTTGCCGGTGGTGTCGCGGTTCCAGGTGAGGTACGGCCGTCCCAGGGAATCGAACTCGGCGTCGATGAAGTCGCCCGAGTAGCGGTTGGCTCCGGTGCAGCCGGCGGTGGTGCACATCGCGCCGTGGTGCACGTTCGTCTCGATGGTCCTGACGTTCCAGCTGGGGCGGGCGGCGGCCGCGCCCTTCGTCTCCGCCCACATCACGTTCCACGTCCCGTTCACCGCGTCGGCGCGGCCCCCGGCCGTGGTCTGGTAGTACAGGACCCCGATGTGGCCGTCGTCCGCCGCGGCGATCGCGGTGAACGCCGCCGTGCCGGACGAGGTCCCCGGAAGAGCCGGCAGCACGGCCCACGTCTTCCCGCCGTCGGTGGAGCGGGCCACCCGGACGTCCTTGCCGGTCGGGTTGCCGGTCGCGTCGGTGCCGCTCACGCCCTCGCTGGCCACGTAGATCGTTCCGTTCGGCGTGACGGCCAGGCTGGGGAGCGCCGCCCCGCCCGGGAGCGGGATCGGAAGGTCCTGAGGCACTCCGCCTGCTGGGTCCCAGACGTGCATGGCCAGGGGCCCGGACAGCTCGTCGTCGGTCGCGGTGAGGTTCGTGCTGTTGTCGATGTAGGCCTGGTAGAGGTGCGTTCCGTCCGGCGACGACACCAACTCGCCGGTGTTGGGGTCGAGGGTGGAGGTCACGGTCCCGGCGGGCGTCCACGACGCGCCGCGATCCGACGAGGTGAAGAACAGCGTCTGGTACAGCCCCTCGTTCGTGACCAGATACGCCTGATGGGTGGTGGGCGCCGCGATCCACATGCGGTCGGTCCCGCCGGGCACGGTCTTCTCGTCGCAGGTGAAGTGCTGGGCCCGGTCGTCGCTGGTGCACACGGCGGTCACGCCGGCATATGGGTAGTCGAACGTGAAGTACAGACGGCCACCCGGATCGACGGCGACCGAGCTGTCGGTGTTCAGGTTCACGCCCTGGCCGCCGCTCTCCGGATCGCTGTAGATGGTGCCGGGCGAGCGGAACCACGTCCGGCCCTGGTCGCGGGAGACGTACAGGTACTCGAGCGCGCTGATGTACAGGGTCCCGTCGGGCGCCACCTTCACCAGCGGCTCGTTCCCGTCGGTGCCCACGGTGACGGGTGGCCCCATCCGGGACGACGCGGTGGCGCCCGCTGACGGGGAGACCACCACGGTGGTGGCAACCCCGGCGAAGACCAGTGCTGCGGATGCGGTGAGCAGGAATCGGCGACGCATGCGGTGACCCCCTCGGGTGTCGGCGCGGGACGGCTCGAAGGATTCCCCGCCGGGGACCTGCCACAAACACGACGGGCCGCGTGAGTGGCGAGTTGGGAGGAAGATTCCTCCGGAGGTCGCCGTGGCATTCGATCCGTTCCGATTCCTCCGGCGCGTGGCCGGTGCGCTCGATCCGCGCGCCGGCCTGGCCGTGGTCCGCACCGGCGCGGTGAGCCCGCTGCGGGCCACCGCGGCGTGGCTGACCACACCGTGGCTGATCGGACGGGGCGTCTCGCTGGGCATCGCCGTCCAGATCAACGCGCTGTCCTCTCCCGCCCGGATCGCCCTGCACGACCGGGAGGGAACGCTGACCTGGCTCCAGCTCGAACAGCGGAGCGCACGGCTGGCCCGGGTCATGGCGTCGCAGGGCATCGGCCCCGGCGACACGGTGGCGACGCTCGTGCGCAACGGCCGGGAGGCGGTGGAGTCCATGGTGGCGGCGCAGAAGCTCGGCGTGGCTATCGCCCCGCTCAACACGTGGGGCCGTGAGCCGGAGATCGTGGCCCTCCTCGAACGCCTCCGGCCGAAGGTACTGATCGCCGACCCCCGACACGCCGAGCCGATCGCAGCGGGGATCCCGAAGCGGACGGCGCTCGTGCAGACGGGCGAGGCCTACGAGGCACTGCTGCGGACCGAGCCGCCGGTCCCGCTGTTCCCGGTGGCCGTCCCCCGGCGCCACGGGCGGGTGGTGATCCACACGTCCGGGACCACGGGGACGCCCAAGGCCGCGGCGCGGAGCCCCCGGTCGAGCGGGCCAGCGGCCATCGCCGGGCTCCTGTCGGCGGTGCCGATCCGCCGCGACGACGTCATCGTGTGCCCGGCGCCCCTGTTCCATTCGTTCGGGCTGCTGATGCTGTCGCTGGGCATGGCCCTCGGCGCCACGTTCGTGCTTCCGGACAAGTTCGAGCCGGAGGGCACCCTGGAACTGATCCGCGAGCACGACGCCACGGTCGTGGCGCTCGTCCCGGTGATGATCCGGCGGATCCTGGACCTCCCGGCCGCCAAGCGGAGGGACCGGCCGGAGGGGCTCCGGGCCGTGGTGGTGAGCGGGTCGGCGATGTCGCCGGAGCTCCGTGCCGAGACCCGGGAGCTGTTCGGCGACGTCCTGTACGACGTGTACGGCTCCACGGAGGGCGGATGGGTGGCCGTGGCCACCCCCGAGGACATCGCGGCCGACCCCCGGACGGCCGGGCACGCCGTGCGGGGCGTGGAGGTGGTGGTGTTCGACGACGACGGGAGGCGCCTGGGTCGGGGGGAGCGGGGCACGCTCCACGTCCGCAGCGACGTGCTGTTCGAGGGGTACCAGTCCGGCGAGGGCACCGACGAACGGGAGGGCTTCCTGTCGATGGGCGACATCGGCCGGATCGACGAGGAGGGCCGGCTGTTCGTCGAGGGCCGGGCCGACGACATGGTGGTCGTGGGCGGCGAGAACGTGTACCCGGCCGAGGTGGAGTCGGTGATCGGGAAGCTCGAGGGCGTGATCGACGTCGCCGTGGTCGGGATCCCCGACCGCCAGTACGGCCGCGTGCTGGCGGCGTTCGTGGAGGGTACGGCGAGCCCGGCGGCGGTCGAGGAAGCCTGCCGCGAGGCGCTCGCGTCGTTCAAGGTCCCGCGGGTGGTGAACGTGGTGCCGGGAGGCCTCCCCAGGACCTCCACGGGGAAGATCCTCCGCCGCGACCTCCCGGCGCTCCTCGAGGAGCGCGACGGCTCGAAGGGCTCGCGGCTCCCGGCCTGATTCCCAGAGGACGATCGGTCGTCAAGCACCACCGGGTCCGCGACGGATCTCACGGAGAGCCGGGATCGCGGCGATCCTCTCGTCGTCGAGGTGGTCCCACAGGATGCCGGTGGGGCGGTCCCGCGCGCGCGGCCGGTACGCCTCGTCAGGCGTCACCACCAGGTCCACGCGGAAGTCGTGCCCGGTCTCGGGGAGGCGGCCGGACAGGACCTGGAGCGGGTGGACGGTGGTGGCGATGGCGGTCCGGTCGTCGATGGCGCCGGATTCCGTGAGGAGGGCGAACTCCAGGTCCGAGTAGCCGCCGCCCTTGCCGATCCGGGCGCCTGAGCGGTTCACGGCGACGGTCCCGCACACCACGAGGTCCACGTGCTCGAGGTCCTCGACCTTCACCGGCCTCCCGGCCGACGCCGCCCCGCGGATGGAGGCCGCGGCCCTGGGCGAGACCTGGAGGCGCGAGGGATCCAGGAGCAGGAACGGGCGCTCGGCGGCCAGGCGCGGGACCGCCATGTACACGATCTTTCCGTCAGCCAGGGCCCGGGCCCGGACCGGGAGCTGCGGGGCGTCGGGATTGGCCTTGATCGTCCCGGCGGCGTTCCACTCGGGCGTCTGGGCCAGGCGCTCGGCGGCCCGTTCGGCCCCCACGAAGTTCGGGATCCTTCCCCGGGCCCCCGGGAACCGGGCGGCCCGCTCCCGCTCCAGGGCCGCCCACACCCGCTCGCGGACCTCCTGCTTCCGCTCCGACAGCCGTTCCAGGTGCGGATCGCGTCCGGCTCGCGAGCCCTCGGGTGGCTCGCCCGGACCGCCGCGAGTGGTCCCTGACCTGCGCGTTCGACCGTTCATTTCCGCCCCCCGTGGTTTCCACGCGCCGGGAACGGGGAAACAACGGCGAGTCCGCACACAGACACGCCCACGAGGGTGAGGACGAGGGGGAGATCGTGCAACCCACGGACACCGCGGTGCTTCCGCGTTCCGACACAACGCAGGCCAACGGACACGGGAACGGTCAGGCCGGCGACGGCCTCGAGACCGAGATTTCCGTCCGGGGCCTGACGAAGTCGTTCGGGTCCCAGACCATCCTCGACGACATCACGTGCGACATCCCGAAGGGGAAGATCACCCTCATGCTCGGGCCGTCCGGCACGGGCAAGTCCGTGTTCCTCAAGAACGTCATGGGGCTGCTCAAGCCCGAGCGCGGCGAGATCATCATCGACGGCAAGGACATCGTGAAGCTGTCCTCCCGCGAGCTGTACAAGATCCGCCGCAAGTTCGGCGTGCTGTTCCAGGACGGGGCCCTGTTCGGGTCCATGAACATCTACGACAACGTCGCGTTCCCGCTGCGCGAGCACACCCGCAAGCCCGAACGCGAGATCAAGAAGATCGTCGACGACAAGCTGAAGATGGTCGGCCTCCAGGGGGCCGAGAAGAAGCTCCCCGGCGAGATCTCGGGCGGCATGAAGAAGCGGGCCGGGCTGGCCCGGGCCCTGGTCCTCGACCCCGAGATCGTGATGTTCGACGAGCCGGACTCCGGGCTCGACCCCGTCCGGACGGCGTTCCTGAACGAGCTGATCCTGGACCTCAACCGCCAGCTCGGTGCCACGTTCATCGTGGTCACCCACGACATCGCCACGGCCCGCCGGGTGGCCGACTTCATCGGGATGCTGTACCTGCGGAACCTGGTCAAGTTCGACACCAAGGAGAAGATGTTCAACTCGGACATCCCCGTGGTCCGCCAGTTCCTGGCCGGCGCCACCGAGGGCCCCATCGGGATGTCCGAGGAGGCCGACAAGGGCCGGCCCGGCGCCGACCCCGAGGCCGTGTCCACGTCCGGCATGTCCGCGGAGGAGACCGAGGCCCTCGAGCGCGAGGCCGGCGCCCCGGTGGAAGGGGATCGCGGGAGGGCCCAGGCGAGGAAGCCGGAGGCGCGCGAGGAGAACCCGGACCCGGAGCCCGCCGGTGCCGGCGACGAGGACACCGACGAGGCCGCGGATCCGCAGGCCCCCGCTCCGGGCGGGGGTGACAGCGAGCCCCAGCCGGACGAGGCCCGCACGCAAGACCAGCCCGAAGCCCGACCCGAGGACGAGCCGAAGGGCGAGGACGAGGGGAAACGGGGGGGCTGACCGTGGCCGCCCGCCTCGCGCCCCGCCGCGCGTTCCGCCTCGTCGACGAGGCCGGCCGGATGTTCTCGGTCGGCCTGGAGTCGGTCCACACGATCTTCCGCCGGCCCTGGCCCCTGGAGGAGTTCCTCCAGCAGATCTGGTTCCTGGCCAAGGTCACGACGGTCCCCGTCATCCTGATCTCGATCCCGTTCGGGATGGTCATCTCGCTGCACGTGGGGTCGTTCCTGACCCAGCTGGCCGCGCAGGCCCACATGGGCGCGGCGATGGTTCTGGCGGTCGTCCGCGAGGAGGCCCCGGTGGCCACGGCGCTGCTGATCGCGGGGGCGGGCGGCTCGGCCATGTGCGCCGACCTGGGTTCCCGTCGGATCCGCGACGAGATCGACGCGATGGAGGTCCTCGGCATCGACCCCGTCCAGCGCCTGATCATGCCCCGGATCCTGGCGGCGATGGTGGTGGCGATCCTGCTCGACGCCATCGTGTCGGTGGCGGGGATCGCCGGCGGATGGTTCTTCGCGGTGATCGTGCAGCACGGCACGACCTCCAGCTACTTCTCCAGCTTCAACGAGCTCTCACAGCTCCCCGACCTGTTCATGGCGCTGATGAAGGCGGCGATCTTCGGCTTCGTGGGGGGCATGGTGGCCTGCTACAAGGGCTTCTTCGCCAAGGGCGGGCCGAAGGGCGTCGGCGACGCCGTGAACCAGGCCGTGGTCATCACGTTCCTGCTGCTGTTCTTCCTGAACTTCATCCTCACGGCCGTCTACTTCAATTTCGTGCCCCAGAAGCTCGGAGGGGGGCTGTAATGGCCTCGGCCTCCGCCTCGATGCCGCGCGGCCGCCGGTTCCGCCCGCTCGCCCGGTCCAACAAGATCCTGTCGAAGCCGTTCGACCAGATGATCGACCAGGTCCGGTTCTACGCGAAGGCGATCAAGGCCATGCCCGCGGCCCTGCGGTACCGCAAGGTCATCGCGTCCACGGTCTCCGACATCACCATCGGGGTCGGGGCGCTGGTGGTGGGTGCCGGGACCTTCTTCGTGATCTTCGCGATGTCGTTCTTCACGGGCACCCAGGTGGGCCTGGAGGGGTTCCAGGGCCTTTCCCAGATCGGGGCCCAGGCCTTCACGGGGCTCGTGTCGTCGTGGGCGAACACCAGGGAGATCACGCCGCTCGTGGCCGGCGTGGCCCTCGCGGCGCAGGTCGGCACGTCGTTCACCGCCGAGCTCGGGGCCGCCAGGATCTCCGACGAGATCGACGCGCTGGAGGTCATGGCCGTGCCGTCCATGACGTACATGGTCTCCACCCGGATCTGGGCCGCGCTGATCACGATGATCCCGCTGTACCTCGCGGCGCTGTTCTCCTCCTACATCGCCACCGAGGCCATCGTCACGAAGTTCTTCTCGCTTGACCCGGGCACCTACGTCCACTACTTCCACCTGTTCCTGCCGCCCATCGACGTCGTGTACAGCGTGATCAAGGCCGTGATCTTCGCGGTCATCGTCACGCTCATCCACTGCTACTACGGCTACAACGCGAGCGGAGGGCCGGCGGGGGTTGGCGTGGCGTCGGGCCGGGCCATCCGGACCTCGATCGTGTGCGTCGTCATCATCAACCTCGTCCTGTCCCTGATCTTCTGGGGCGGCGCCGACACCGTGAGGATCGCCGGATGAGGGGGGCGGAGCGCTGATGAAGCGCGTGCCCGCCTGGATCAAGGGTCCCGTGGTCATCATCGCGGTGTTCGCGCTGATCTATGTGGCGATCAAGAACGCGTACGGCGGCTACGCCAACACGTACGACCTGTCCATGAACCTCCCGCGGGCCGGCCAGCAGCTCCAGACGGGCTCCGACGTCCGGCTGCGGGGCGTCGTGATCGGGAAGGTCAAGGAGATCGACCTCCGGGACCGCGACGTGAAGGTGACGCTGCGGATCGATTCGAACTACCGCGTCCCCCAGGACGCCCAGGCGTACATCACGCTGAAGACCCTGCTGGGGGCGAAGTTCGTGGACCTCCGGGTGCCCAGCTATGGCGGGCCGTATCTGGCCGACGGCGACCGCATCGAGGCCACCCACATCGGGCCGGAGCTGGAAGACGCCGTGGCCGACGGCGTGAACGTCCTCGACGCGATCCGTCCGAACGACCTGGCCACCGTGATCCATGAGCTGGCCGTCGGCGCCCGGGGACACGGCGACGACATCGCCGCGAGCCTCCGCTACAACGCGGCGCTCTCCGGCGAGTTTCAGCGGACCCTGCCCTCGCAGCTCCAGGCGCTCCACGACTTCCGGGTCATCTTCGGGGCACTGCGGAACAGCGGCGTCGACCTCAACAAGCTTGCCGACGCAGTGAACCAGGGCGCGCCCGTCTACGCGTCGAAGAGCGCCCAGGCCGCCTTGCACCGGGCCCTGGTGGCCGTGAGGCCCTTCGCCGACAACCTGGCGGACCTGGTGATCCTCAACCGGAAGGACTGGGACCGCATGATCGACAACGGCGACGTGGTGCTCCAGGCCATCGCCGACCGGCCGGGCGGGCTCCACGACCTGGTCCAGGGCCTGTACCGCTACGTGTACCGGCTGTCCAGCCCGCCCTACATGCTCAAGGACGGCAGCGGCTCGGCGGCGTTCACGAACTTCATCGGGGGGAACAGCGACGAGGAGAACCGCAAGCAGATCTGCACGGCGCTGCCCGAGGAGATCCGCCAGATCGTCCCGATCTGCAACGGGGGCGCGTGATGGCGCGCTCGATCCGCTTCTCGAAGAAGACCCTGATGAAGGTCCTCGCGTTCATGGCCGTGTCGGCGTTCTTCACCGTGATCCTGGCGATGAAGATCGGGAACCTCCAGCTGTTCCGCCACGAGTACGGCCTCTCGGCGGTGTTCACGAACGCCCAGGGCGTGTTCAAGGGCGACGCGGTGAAGCTGGCCGGCGTCGACGTGGGACGGGTCAGCGGCACCCGGATCGAGAACGGACATGGGGTCGTGGACTTCACCGTGAGCGACAACGTGAAGCTGCCCAAGGACACCCGCGTGGCCATCCGGTGGCGAAACGTCCTGGGGCAGCGGTTCCTGTACGTGTTCCCCGGGGGCTCGGGCCCTTCCCTGAAGGACGGTGACACCATCCCGATCACCCACACTGAGGACTCCGGCGACCTCGGACAGCTGCTGAACGAGCTGGGGCCCATCCTCAAGGCCATCGATCCCGACAAGGCCAACGCGTTCCTCGACGCCATGAACGAGGCCCTCGACGGGAACGAGGGGACCGTTCGCCAGCTCCTCGGCGACGGCTCCATCCTGGCCCAGCGCCTGGCCGGCATGGACCGCCAGATCCAGACACTGATCTCGTCCTCGGACACCGTGCTCACGACCTACGCGAACCAGAATCACGAGATCGCGAGGATCCTCGACGACCTGAACTCGGTCGGCGGGAGCCTCCACGGGATGACCGGCGACATCGACTCGCTCGTGGTGAACTTCGCCAAGGTTCAGCAGCAGCTGGACCGGCTGCTGAAGGACAACCGCGGCGACATCGACGCGTCGCTCGGCCAGCTGAAGCTGCTGGTGCAGCTGCTCCAGGGCAAGCGGGCCGAGCTGGCCCAGACCCTGTGCAGCCTCCCGGCGGGGGTCGCGCCGTACTTCCAGACCACGTCGTGGGGCGAGTGGTTCAACGTCCGCATCGTCCGGTTCACGATCAAGGACAGCACCGGCCGGACGTTGGTCAGCCAAGGCGAGACCGACAACCAGCGCAGCGGCGACTCGGCGAAGCCCTACACGTGCGGCGTGGGCGTCCCCGGGACGGGCGTGAACCCGGACGAGAACGGGCCCATCGGGTCGTTGCCGGCCGTGGGCGGCGCGGTGGACTCCTCGGGGTTCACCGGCCTCGGCGGGTTCCTCCAGACCATTCTGCAGGGGGTCAAGCATGCCTAGGATCCGCGACGCCCTGCGCAAGTCGTTCCTCGAACGCAACCAGCGGGTCATCGGCCTCCTGGCCATCCTGCTGCTGTTCGGGGGATCCGCCTTCGCGCTGCTGCTGACGGGCGGGGTGTTCGCCTCGCGCTACCACGTGACGGCGTACTTCAGCGACGCGGCAGGGATGAAGCCGGGCGACCCCGTGACCGTGGCGGGGCTGTCGGCCGGGATCGTGAAGTCGCTGAAGGTCGACCACGGCCTGGTGGCGATGGACCTCGCCATCAACACCGGCGTGGACATGCCCCGCGACTCCACCGCGAACATCGTGGTCCAGACCCTGCTGGGCAAGCAGGCCGTGGACCTCGTGGCGGGGAGCTCGAAGGCCGACCTGGCGGACGGCGACACCATCCCGGTCGCCCGGACCACCACTCCGGTGAACATCACGCAGCTCAACGACATCTCGGTCCGGCTGCTGAACCATTCGGACGCCCAGGCCTTCAACCACTTCATGCAGGAGCTGTCGGAGATCAGCCAGGGCAAGGGCCAGGACGTCCACGGGCTGGTCACCGGGCTGGCCGACCTGGCCCAGGCGGTGGACGCCCGACGGTCCCAGCTCTCGGGCCTCATCGACGCGCTGAAGAAGCTCTCCACCACGCTGGCCGGGAAGGACAAGACGATCATCAGCCTGATCGACAACCTCAACCCGGTGCTGACGAACCTGGCCAACCGCCAGCGGGAGATCAGGACGCTGCTGGAGGCGACGGATTCGGCCTCGCACGAGGCGGCGAGCCTGGTCCGGCGGAACCGCTCCACGCTCGACGCCACCCTGAACGGGCTGCATGACGACCTGGAGGTGCTCGACCAGCACCAGCTGGACATCGCGGCGTCGATCCAGTACCTGAACCAGGCCGTCCAGGGGTACTCGAGCATTGGGTACTCCAGCGGGTTCCCGAACCGGTGGGCCAACATCTTCGTGCAGTCCCTGGGCCCCGCCGGCGTGGACGCCATCCTCGGCCAGTGCGGAGCGGTGGACCAGCTCATCGACCAGGTCCTGGGCACCGACTGCAAGGACTCGGGCGACGGGGGCGATGGCGGTCCGCTGCCCACGCCCACGCTGCCGCCCCTGCCGACGCCGAGCCTCCCGCCGCTGCCCACCCCGACCCTGCCCATCCCCACGACCTCCGGGGGCCTGCCCATCCCCACCACCACCCCGAGCCTCCCGATCCCGCTGCCCACCGGTTCGACCGAGCTGCCCGACGGGGGCGGCCTGCCGCTACCCTCGCCGTCGCTCCCGCTCGTGAAGTCGTCGTCGGAGACCGAGCAGTTCCGTGGCGAGGCCGCGCTGCCCCAGGACCTCGGCGACCTGGTCCGGTCGATGCTGAGGGGGAACGGATGAGGCCGGCGGTGCGGCGCGTGGCGGCCTTCGTTGCGGTCGGCCTGTTGGCGACGGCCCTGTCGTCGTGCGGCGGGGGCGGCGGCTCCCACGCCTACTCGGCGGAGTTCAGCCGGGCCATCCAGGTGTTCCCGGGGATCAAGGTCCGGGTGCTGGGGGTGGACGTCGGGCACGTCACGGGCATCGACAACAACGGGGACGGCGTGCAGGTGCAGTTCACGGTGGACGACCCCGACATCCGGCTCCCGGCCGGCGTCCAGGCCGCGGTGGTCCCGGTGTCGCTGCTCGGCGAACGGTACATCCAGCTGTTCCCGGCCTACGACGGCGGACCGGTCCTCCAGCCCGGCGGGAAGATCCCGATCGAGCGCACCGCGGTCCCCGCCGAGCCCGACGAGCTCCTGCGTTCGCTTCAGGACTACCTGGGCGGCCTGGACCCCGACGTCGTCACCCGGTTCGTGGAGAACGGGGCCCGGCTCCTCGACGGCAACGGCGCCGCCACGAACCGCCTGATCCTGCACGGCACGAGGCTGCTGTCCCTGCTGAACTCCAAGCGCGACGACCTGGCCGACCTGGTGGTGCAGCTCGACCGGCTGACCGACGCCCTGGCAACCCGCCAGACGGCGATCGGCCGGCTCATCCGGACCTACGGCGTGGTGGCGGGCACGGTGAACACCAACCGGGCCGCCCTGGAGGGGACGATCTCCGGGCTCAATGACGCGGCCATCCAGCTGGCGAATCTGCTCGTCGCCCACCGGGCGCCCCTGCACACGGACATCGAGCGCCTGACCCGGACCGGGCGGACGCTGGTGGCGAACGTGGACGCGCTGGCCGAGACGGGCCACTGGGCCACGCTGCTGTTCCAGGCCGCCTCCCGGGCCGTCGACTACAACCGCGACTGGCTCCGCCTGGGGAACCAGGGACAGCCCCTGGCGGCGCTGATCCTGCTCCGGCTGGAGGAGCGGCTGATGGAGCTGTGCAACGATTCCGGATCGCCCCAGTGCGCCACCCAGGAGTTCTGGGCCACGAACGTCCCGGACCTGTTCTGCTTCCTGGGGTCGTGCTCCCAGTCCCCGGTGCCGGTCCCGCAGGCCGTGACCCGGGCCCTGCGGTCCCAGCCCGAGACGCGGGCCGCCGTGAGGGACCAGGCGAAGACGCAGGACACCACGGTCTCGGCCCTGGTCAAGGACCTGCTCGACAAGACGGTGGGGGATCCCTACCGGTGGATGGCGGGGTCGGCATGACGGGCCCCCGGCGGAGGCTCGTGTCGGTGCTGACCGTGGCGGGGACGGTCCTGGCCCTCGGCCTGTCGGCGTGCGGCGGCTCGAACGACATGACGGTCCAGGCCCGGTTCACCGATGTCGCCGACCTGGCGCCCTCCGCCCCCGTGATGATGGCGGACGTCCGCATCGGGAAGGTCGATTCGATCTCGCTCGACCACAACCTGGCCCTGGTGACCATGTCGATCGACCCCTCGGCCCACGTGCCGCAGGACGTGGTGGCCCGGGTCCGCCGGACCAGCCTCCTCGGCGAGCGGATCATCGACCTGGTGGTCCCGGACGGGCTGCCGGAGAACGCGCCGCTGCTGAAGGACGGCGCGGTGATCCGCGAGACGATGGTCCGGCCGGACCTCGAGGACCTGGTGAAGTCGGGGACCGCGGCCCTGGCCCCCGTGGCGGCGGGGGAGCTGGCCACGCTGGTGGACGAGGGCGCCAAGGGGTTCGGCTCCAGCGGTGGGACCCTGCGAACGCTCCTCGTCGAGCTGAAGGACATCGTCCATGCGTACGAGACCCACACCGGGGACATCGAGTCGCTCGTCGGGTCCATGAACCAGCTCAACACCACGCTCGCGTCGCACGCCAGGCAGCAGGGGCTGTCGGTGGTGAACACCGAGAAGGCCCTGTCGTCGCTGCGGACCCAGATGCCGGCGCTGCGCGCGGCCATCAAGTCGCTGAACCGCCTGTCGGTGGGTGGCGAGAGCATCCTGCGGGCCCACGCCGACCAGATGGGGCGGTTCTTCCGCCAGATGCGGACGATCGTGGGGCAGCTGAACGCCGACCAGGCCAGCATCCTGGGGATCCTGAAGTACGCGCCGCTGCACAACCGGAACACGCAGCTCGTGAACTACCAGGAGTTCAACCAGATCCTGCAGGACTTCGTGATCTGCGGCCTCAACGACGATCCGTCGGATCCCGCCCGACGGTGCAAGGGGGACTGATGATCGGCAAGCGCGTGCTGATCAACATGGGGGTGTTCCTGGCCCTGTCGGCGTTCCTCGTCTACGTGGGAGCCACCTCGCTGCTGTTCGAGAAGGGCGGGGGGAAGTTCGTCACGGTGGACTTCACCGACGCGTCCGGCCTGAACGAGCGCAACGACGTCACGATGCGGGGCGTCCCGGTGGGGACGGTGAAGAGCGTGACCCTGACCCCGAAGGGGATCGCGGAGGTCAGGGTCCTGCTGGAACCCGGCGTGGACGTCACGGAGGGGTCGCACGCCACGATCAGCCGGCGGAGCCCCATCGGCGACCTCACGCTGGACTTCACGCCCGGAGACGGGCCGGTGCTCCCCGACAACGCGGTGATCCCGGTGCGGGACACGACGATCCCGCCCGATCCGGAACGGACCATCACCGAGCTGGCCCAGATCCTGCACGCCGTCCCGTCCACCGACCTCGAGACCCTGGTGCACGAGCTGGCCCTGGCGGTGCGGGGACGGGGCCAGGACCTGGCCACGCTGTCGGAGGTGTCCGGCCAGCTCCCGGCCCGGATCCTGCGCGTCCAGCGCCAGCTCGACGACCTCATCCGGACCGGCCCCAAGGTCACCGGCGTGTTCGCGGCGAACTCCCACGCCCTGGCCGACGACATCGTCCAGACCGCCGCACTGGCCGACATCCTGCGCGACCGGCGCTACGACCTGGTCAAGCTGTCGAAGAACGGCGCGAACTTCGCCGAGCTCTACAACCAGCTGCTGGTGTCGGAGAAGCCCAACCTGGCCTGCCTGGTGTCGGACCTCGGGACCTTCAACCAGACTCTCGCTCAGCCGGAGAACCTCCGGAACCTCGAGAACACGCTCGAGCTCAACCACTACTTCTTCGACGCGGTGTGGCAGTCCGTGCAGAAGGGCAAGGACGGCCTGGCGTGGTTCCGAGTCCAGCTCCTGCCGGCCCAGCAGCCGGCTGGGCAGCAGTACGGCCAGAAGCGCCCGCCCCCCGACGTGTACGGCGGCGACGCCTGCCGTTCCATCTACGGCAAGGGCGTGGGCCCGGTGTCCCAGCCCGGCACGGTCTGGATCGCGCACGGCTCCCACCTCCACATGGGCCACTGAGCCGGGTCGGCGAGACGGCCCCCGAGCGAGGCGAGCGGCGTAGCATGCGCGCGAGATGAAGGTCCGCCGGAACCTGCCCTGGATCCTGCTGGCGGTCACCACCGCGGCGGCGGTGGCGTTCGCCGTCCTGTGGCTGGGTGCGGCGAGGGCCAGGGACCGGGCGGACGCCGAGAACCGCCGCCGGGCCGAGGTCGTGTCGGTCGGCACCGAGTTCCTCTCCGTGCTCACGAACTTCAAGGCCGACACCATCGACGCCGACGTCGAGCGCATCCGCTCCTACGCCGTGGGCGACTTCGCCGACCAGGTCGACCAGTTCTTCGGGCCGGACACCGTGGCCGCCCTGAAGCGGGCCCAGGCCGAGAGCGTCGGGCGCGTCCGGGAGGTGTTCGTGCAATCGCTCGACGCCTCGTCCGCCTCGGTGTTCGGCGTGGTCGACGAGGTGATCACGAACGCCCGGTCGGCCCCCCGCAGCGAGACCGTCCGCATCGACGTCGAGCTGCTCGACACCACCGGCGGCTGGAAGGTCTCGAGCGTCGAGATCCTGCAGTCCCCCGGCGGCGGCCCGCTCGGCTGACGGGGTTCGGGCCGTGCCTCGGCTCCTCGCTCTCTGTACTGCGAGTGGTCGCCGGGGTACCGCCAGGGGGAATGCCTACGGTCGGCTCCGGGCGACTCGCTCCGGCCTACTCCGTACTTCGCCGATGGGGCTTGCCTCGTACGGCCTCCGCTCCGCGTCGCTCGCTTCGCTCGCTCCGCACCCTCCGCCTCCCCGGCACCCCCTGCCGGATTCCGCGGCTGAACACCGGACGGTGAGTGGCCGCGGCACGGGGGGATCACACTCCGCGCGCCGGTTCCTTGTGCTCGTGTCGGCCGCGGGCGATGACGCGGTTGGTGATTGCTGCGGTCAGCGCCGCTGTCGCGAGACCGACCGCGAGCGGCGGGACGAGGCTCGGCGAGAACGCGTTGTAGTGGAACAGGCCAAGCACGGTCGTGCAGTGCTGTGCTGGATGGAAGTTGGGAGCGGGAACCACCATGACTGAGCAGGCAAGGGGAGCGGTCAGGATGAAACCGGCCACGAACCCGAGTACGCCCACGATCGCGGGCCACAGCACGGTGGGACGGTGGCGCCACGGGGCGACAGCGGCGAGAGTCACCCCGAGTAGGAAGAAGGGCGCGCCGATGCTGAAGATCGCGACCATCCCGAACAACACCAACGCGATGACCAGGCCCCAATAGAACCAAGGGCGAGCCTTGGGCTGGTTGCCCAGGGTCGATGATGCGCTTCTGTCCATCTCCCACAAGCGTATCTCTGGCAGCAGACCATCCCACTGCGGGTGAGGGTTCCGCAGCTCACGCCAGCGTTTGGGAATGTCATCCGAGGAGGACTGCTTCGAGGCTCCCCTTTGGCTAGGGTGGCGGGATTACGTCAGAGGCGATGGCCTGGAGCATTGTGGTGAGGAGAGTTAACACCCGACGACTGACGCAAGCAGTCGCTTCCGTCACGAAACGACAATCCCTCCCAACGCGGAGTCCATGATCCCTCACTCGGCGGAATCGCGTAGTGACGGCTGCTGTGGAAGCGGATGAAGGCGGCTGTCGAGCAGCGCGAACTCAATGGCCCTGGCGATATGGGCGGGCTCGAAATTCGCACCGGCGAGCCTGGTCATGCCCGAGCTTGTGAAGTAGAGGTACCCGAAGACGCCAGTGCCGTCATCGAACCGCTCGACCCACAGCCCCATTGGCCCACCTTTTGTCGCAAGTTCGAAGAACCCGTCGCGCAGGAGTTGAGCGGCCACCCGCTCGTACAGAGCGCGGTGGCGGCGGAGCTTGTAGGACCGGAACCCAGGCTCGCTGGTCGGAGCCTCGGAGAGGCGAATCGAGCCTGCCCACTGTTGCACAGCGGGCGGGAGCCTTCGGGTTCTGATGACCTCATCCGCGCGATCCATCAGCGCTCTCAGCCTAGAAGGGCCACGAGGATACGTCCCTTAGGATGTCGCTTCCGGCGGGAGACGACATTCTCGGCAGGTGACGGCTCTCTCTGGCACCCCAGCGTCCACGAATGTCACCTGGCGAGCGTTCGGGCGATGTCAGCCCTGTCCCCTCGGGGAACCATGAGCGCGGAACGGACGTCCTTGACCGAGGGGACCAAGACCAGGTGAAGTCTAACGACAGGGGCCGCCACACGGGGGGCGCTGTTGGTCTTGCTCATCGTGGGGGTTGTACCGCCACCGTCGGACCGACGGGACGGGCGACACCCGACGCCTTCCGAGCGCTGCGAAACAGGGATCTTGACCTCGCCGATGTGACCCGGGGGGCATGTCCTCTCTCATCCGCAATCCACATTCCCGGCATTCCGGCAGAGGCTGGTCTCGGGCCGGGGAGGACAGATGCGGAGGGAGTCCGGAAAGGCCCTGTCTATACGGTCTTCCAAGGCATCCCCCGGAACTTGGACCTCTTCCCACCCTCGCTCGACGGTTGGCGGAGTGCGAGGA
>DASWED010000094.1:0-17526 GCA_036394995.1 Actinomycetota bacterium | reverse complement strand
CTCCCCGCCGGCGGCTCTCGTCGAGGCGCCCTGGACGTTGGTCGTCCCCCCGAGCATGCTGCAGTGCAGCCCGTCGTACAGGCACACCGTGAGCCCGTCCGACGTGAGCGCCGAGGCGACGGCGCGGGCCACCGGGCCGGGGGGGAACGCCCCGGAGGACACGACCACGTCCCCGTAGTCGGCGTGCCGGGCCGCCTCGAAACCGTGGGGCTCGAACACGACGGTCCGGGGACCGACCAGGGTCCGGTGGACGGCCTCGAAGATGGTCTGCTGGCTGTGGGCCACGTCGGCGGAACCCCCGTTCCCGGCGAACCGGCTGGCCCCCGCGACCAGCAGGGCCCGGGCGCCGGCCACGCGGAACGCGTCCACCCCTACGGGGGGCGTGTCGATGTCGTCGAGTGGATGCGCCACCTC
Source organism: Actinomycetota bacterium (assembly GCA_036394995.1). Taxonomy (GTDB): domain Bacteria; phylum Actinomycetota; class UBA4738; order UBA4738; family JACQTL01; genus DASWED01. The sequence continues at coordinate 17,112 of DASWED010000094.1, read as the reverse complement.
CACGACCAGCCGGCTGGACGATCCGGGCGACCACACGAACAGCCCCCAGCCGCGTGAGCGGTGGCCCGCGACGCCCTCGAGGAGCACCAGGTGGGTGCCGGTCGCGGTGTCGGTGAAGGGCCGGACCTCGTAGCCGAGGGGCCGGGCGACCGCCGCGGCGTTCCCGAGGTCGCCCTCCTGCACGAGCCGGAATGCGCTGGACATCGCCTCCCGGTCGGACGCCGAGGGAACCTCGTACGCGTCCGACCCGGGGAGGGGCATCGAACGAACCAGATCCTCCACTCGACCCATCAGATCGCCTCGAGATGCCTTCGCCACCGGAGCGGTCGGCCCGTGGCCTCGCAGGGCGAGGTATCCGGCGACGCCCCCGAAGGCCACGACGACCGCGACCGGGACGGCGATGCGTGCCACCCGCCGCCCGGACCGCTCCACGGTGCGATTCTCCACCGGGAGCGGTCCCGGGGGAGCCGCGGACCGTGATGTCACGCTCAGGAGAACGGACCCCGGACGAAGATGTCCTTCTTGTTGTTCGTGTCGCCGCTCACCAGGTTGGAGGAGTTCGACGCGAAGGCCAGGTACCGTCCGTCCACCGAGAAGCACGGGTTCTCCGATCCGGCATTGCCGATCCCGCCGCCGGGCCCCACGCTGGCCGGGAAGGTCGCTCCGTTCGAGCGATCCCGGATGAACACGTCCACGTGGGCGTTGTCGTCGCCCGAGAAGAAGTTCGTGGCCGCGGACTCGAACGCGACGTACCTGCCGTCCGCGGAGATCGTGGGGTCGGAGCTGAACCCGTTGCCCTGGCCCTCGGAGGACGACAGGCTCACCCGGCTGGTGGTGCCGGTCGACCGGTCACGGACGAACACATCCGCGACGTGGTTGTCGTCGACGGCGGGGATGAGGTTCGAGGAGAACGACTCGAACGCCACGAACTGCCCGTCGGGGGTGATGCGGGCGCTGTAGCTCCCCGCGTTCCCCGCGACCTCGCTGGAGTTCACGCTCACCCGGGTCGTGGTGCCGTTCGAGCGGTCCCGGACGAAGATGTCGGTCTCGCCGTTCGTGTCGTTCGGGACCAGGTTCGAGGCGGAGGACTCGAACACCACGAACCGGCCGTTGGTGGAGATGAACGGGTCGGAGCTGCTGTGGTTGCCGTGCCCGCCCGCCGTGGACTGGCTGATCAGTGTGGTCGTCTGGTTGACCCGGTCGCGCAGGAACACGTCGGTGATGGCGCCGTTCGTGTCGTTCGGGATGAGGTTCGAGGCGGAGGACTCGAAGGCCACGAACCGGCCGTCGGCCGAGATCACCGGGTCCGCGCTGGGTCCGTTCCCCTCGGCGCCGTCCGTGCTCTGGCTCACCCGGTAGGTGGCCTTGGCGGCCCGACTCCGGACGAACGCATCCCACGTGCCGTTGAAGTCGTGGTTCACCAGGTTCGTGGCGAAGGACTCGAACGCGATGAACTTCCCGTCCGGCGTGAGTCCGCGCGCGCTGTGGCTGGGCCCGTTGGCCTGGACCGGCTTCCCCGTGGCCGGGTTGATCGGCCCCACGCTGACCCGGTAGGTCTTCCCGTACTGGCGGTCGCGCAGGAAGATGTCGGAGACGCTGTTCGTGTCGCCCTTGGCCAGGTTCGTGGCGCTCGACTCGAACACGACGAACCGGCCCCCGCCGGCCGTGTACGTCGCTCCGCTGTTGTCGTTGCCCTGGACCCCCGCGTTGTTCACGCTGGCCCGTGTGCTCGTCGCCGCCAGGGCGGGAGCGGCGAGCAGCGTCACGAGCGCCAGCGCGCCCGCGACCGCCAGCCACCGGCCGCGGCGTCCTCGATGCCGGCCCTGCATGTCCATCATGTCCATCCTTTCCCCGTATTCGATTCTTTCGGCCTGCATTCGCAGTTCGTTGATACCGTCCTTCGCCCTAGCCCGCGGTGGCGACGGAATCGGTCGAGGGGGCGTCCTCCGGCGGGACTCCCGGCTCGGGACCCTGCCGAGGGGGCCCGGGCCGGCGGGACCGGCGCCGGAGCGCGGCGGGAAGCTCCCAGTGCGGGACCCGGAACAGCCCCAGGCGGTGCATCCCTACCACCAGCCCCACCAGGACCAGCAGCGCGAGTACCACCCCGATGGGGTTCGGGGGCGGTTCCGCGATGTCCCGGGCGGTGGGCCGGAGGTGGGGATCGAACGCCACCCCGAACTGCCTCGCCAGCGAGGCCACGTCGATCATGGCCACGATCGGGATCCCCCGCAGGGCCATCCGCCCCACGACCCCGAGCCGCCTGGCCTCGAACGGGGTCCACCGCGGCCGCGACAGCCCCGGCCTGATGATGCTCTCCGAGCCGCCGGACCCGATGACGACCGACGAGCCGCCCACGTCCACGAACGCCGCGATGGGCGTGCCCAGCCGGTTCGCGGCCCGGATGTAGAGGCGGTCGAGGTACTTCACGGCCTCGGTGGTGGGGAGCACCGGGATCGTCGGCAGGCCGGAGTCCTGGACCAGCTGGAGACGCCGGGCCGCGTCCGGACCGGCCAGCGAGCCCCCGGGGCCCACGGCTGCGCTCCGGCGATGGATGACGCCGGCCCGGGCCAGCTCGGTTTCCATGTCCACCCACGTGAGCGCGATCTCGTTCGCCCCGTAGGCCGAGCTCCCGATCAGGGACACCGTGACCGCCCGGGCCCCGAGCGCCTCCACCGCCGCCTCCACGTCGAGGTCGAACCCCGGATAGGAGCCGGTCTGGCCCACGGCGACGAGGTCGCCCTCCCCCACCCCGGCCCGGGACAGCATCTGGACCACGGCGGCGGCGAAGACCGGGTTCGCGGCCGTCCGGTGGGAGTCGAGGGACCCGAGCTCGGTGGTCACGGGCGAGGACGCCACCCCGATCAACCCGGTCCCGAACCGGTCTCCAGGGTTCACGACCAGCCCCCGGGTCTCCCGGGCGCTCCGGATGACCGCCTGGCCCCGGAGGGCCGTCTGCACGGCCTCCTTCCGGGCCTTCAGGACCGATCCGGCAACCGAGCTGTCCGGGATGTGCACCACCAGGCTGTACACCCCGATCGACACCAGCCCCAGGAACACGAACGCCAGCGGCCGATGGCCCCGCTGATGGGAGTACAGCGCTCGTCGCAACCGTTCGATCATCGGATCACAGCCTCGCGAACAGCAGCAGGACGAGGCGGGCGATGATCGCCACGGTGATCATCGAGCCCAGGGTGACGAGGACCCCCTGGCGGTCCATCCAGGAGGCGATCAGCCCGGGCACCAGGAACCCCACTGCCTGGATGGGCGTGTGCGCGTGCTCGGCCACCAGCGTGGCGTAGGCGGTGCCGAGCGCGAACCCGACCAGCAGGTACAACACGAACCGCCGCATCCCGTACAGGATCAGGAACTGCCCCACCACCTTCAGCACCACCAGGGTGACCAGCGCCACGCCGACGGTGGCCAGGACCCGGGCCGGGTGATCGAGGCTCAGGGCCAGGTATCCCGGGACGATGTAGCCGCCGGGGGCGATCGAGAGGATCTCGGCCAGCGCCAGCGATGCCGACAGTCCCACCCCGAGCCCCAGGACCACGCTGAACTCCGGCATCACGCCCCCACCGGCTCGCGTTCGCCGACCGGGGGCGGGGGGTCCGCGGCCTCCAGGCGCTCCGCCAGGAACGACAACCACCGCTGGCCCGGTCCGATGATGTTGCCCATCCCCACCACGACTCGCGGGCCGCCCTCCATCCGGTCGAGCAGGACGTCGGTGAGGGCCTCCGGGGCCCGCGCCCCCGCGTCGGTGACCCGTCCGGCGGGGACTCCCCTGCGAACGGCCCTGCGGGCCATCGCCCTGGTCCGCTCCCCCCACACCACGAGATGCCGGAACCGGTCCTGGTTCGCCGCCAGCGCCGCCGCGAACTCCGCGGATCGGGCGGTCCGGTCACCCCGGGACACGAACAGCACCACCGGATGCGGGGGCAGGTCGAACATGGCGGTGGCGGTGTCCAGGGCCAGGAACGTCGACTGGGAGTCGTTCGCGGCGAACAGGTTCACGAGGACCCACGGGCCCCGCGGATCGGCGACGTCGAGCACCGCGGCGGCGCCGGGATCCGGATCGGCGGCCGCGAGGCCGAGCAGGGCCTCGTCCCTCGGGATCCCCAGCAGGCGGCCCACCTCGAGTGCCAGCGCGACGTTCGCCGGGTGCTCCAGGTAGCTCATCCTGGCGAGCTCGGTGGGGCCCACGGCCGCCGGGTCGACCAGGTGGACGGAGCCCCCGGTGGCCCGGACCCGCTCCTCGTGGACCGCCGCCACCACGGGATCCGCCGTCGCCAGGGTGCCGCCCCACCGCACCGGGAAGCCGGCCGCGATGACCCTCGGGTCGGTGCCCTGGACGTCCGTGTGATCGAGGCGGGCGTTCGTCACGACGGTGACGGTCGGTTTCACCATGAGGTTCTCCGCCACCCATTGCAGCTCGGGATCGACGGCCATGCACTCGAACACCACGGCTCCAGCTCCCTCGCGCGAGGCCCGGCGCATGGCCCAGGCCAGCTCGCGGATGGTGGGCCGGCCGTCGCGGAATACCGGCCGCTCCGAGCCGTCGGGGAGGATCAGGCGGGCCGACGTGCCGGTGGTCTTCGCAACGGTGGCGATCCCGTGCTCGCGGAGCATGGCCGCGATGAGCCGGGTCACGCTCGATTTCCCCCGGGAACCGTTCACGTGGATGCGGACGGGGATGCGGGCCAGTGCGCGGCGGTGGCGAAGCCATTCGACGTGGAGCCCCGCGAAGACGAGCACCGCGAGCGCGATGGTGATCCAGAACTCCTTGGGCATCCTTCGCTCTCCGCGCTCGACCGGGCCGGTGGCCTCATGCTGCGTATCGACCGGAACGGCCCGGTCAATGAGGGAGTATGAGGACCGAACCCCCAAGGATTCGCAGCGTACCGGCTAAGGCGGGACCAAATCTTGGGGGAGCCCGGGTGGCGGGTGGGTCCCGGGCGGCCGACGGAGCGGGAGGTGCTATCCGGCGGTGCCCCACCCCGCGACGATGGGATGGTCCTTCTCGGTGGGGCCGACCTGCGCCGCGCCGCCGGGGGAGCCGATCCCGCTCACGTTGTCGCTGAAGAACTCGGCGTTGATCGGGGTGAACTGCTTCCACTCGGCGGGGACGTCGTCCTCGTAGAAGATCGCGGTGACCGGGCAGACGGGCTCGCAGGCACCGCAGTCCACGCACTCGTCGGGCTGGATGTACAGCATCCGGCCGCCCTCGTAGATGCAGTCCACCGGACACTCGTCGACGCAGGACCGGTCCTTGACGTCGATGCAGGGCTCCGTGATCGTGTAGGTCATGGGATTCTCCCCTTTTCCACCGTGCCGACCGTGGAAATCAAGTGTACTCGCCACGCCCCGTCGTGCAAGACGGCCCGCGCTCAGGGCTCGAGGGCGGGGTGGGGGGCGAGGGCCAGCATCGAGGCCATGATCGAGGACGGCGGGTCCAGGGCCGGGACCGGATAGATCACCGGGAGCACGGCGCCGGCGTCGCGGTACTCCTGGAGGCGGCGGGCGGCGGAGGGGGGATCGCCCACCAGGCACAGCTCCCGGACCAGCTCCTCGGGGACGTCGCCGGGCCGGCCGGCCTTCGCGGCGTCGGCCGCCCTCGCGGCAGCGTCGCCCAGGCCGACGGATTCCATCTGGCGACGGTAGTGGGGCATCGCCGCGTACTGCGCGGTGGCCGCGCGGAGGGCGTCCAGGGCCGACGACTCCTCGGCCCCCAGACAGGCCCGGATGTACGTCGAGACGGTCACGGCGGCGGGACCCCGGCCGGCCCGCGAGGCCGACTCGGCCACCAGCGCCGCGGCCCGGCGGACCCTCTCCGGCGTGGTCCAGTTCAGCAGGACGCCGTCGGCCACCTCCCCGGCCAGCGAGACCATGCGGTCGCCGAGCGCCGCCAGCCAGATCGGCGGCGGCCGGTCCGGGACCAGGGCCGGCTCGAACGGCTCCCCGGTGCCGGGCTCGGCGGCGACCTTCCCCGCGAAGGCCTCCCGGAGGAACGCCACCGCGTCGCGGACGCGCTGGAGCGACCCGGGGCCCGGCGGTCCCGCCCCCACCCCCAGGATCAGACGGCCCCCCGAGCGCTCGTGCACGGTGGCGGCGGCCATGGCGAGGAGGGGGAGCCGGCGGGAGGTCAGGGGCACCACGCCGGTGCCCAGGCGGATGGCCGACGTGTGTCCCGCCAGGGCGGCCAGCGCGGCGGTCGCGTCCCGCCCGGTGATCTCGGGAAGGAACACGGCGTCGAACCCGGTCTCCTCGGCCGTGGTGGCCAGCATCTCGAAGTCGCGCCACGGCAGGGGGTCACGGAGGGCCACCGCCAGCGGTTCGGTGGAGGCACGTTGCGGCGTTCCCATCAGGTCTGCCATCGTGCCACGCCGTGGAACCCCTCCGCTGCGTGACCGCCGACGGGGTCTCGCTGGACGCCGAGCTCCGGCGGCCCGAGGGCGAGCCCCGCGGCACCGCCGTGATCTGCCACCCGCACCCCCTGCACGGCGGCAGCAAGGATCACCCCCTGCTGTGGAACATCCGGAACGACCTGGCCGGGCGGGGATTCGTGGTGCTCGGGTTCAACTTCCGCGGCGTGATGGGCTCGGAAGGGGAACACGGGGGCGGCGTCGACGAGATCGAGGACGTGCGCGCGGCCATCGGCCGGGTCCGGGAGGAGGCGCCGGGCCCCACCGTCGTGGCCGGATGGTCCTTCGGGGCGAATGTCGCGCTGCGGGAGGCGGTCGACGACGAACGGGCGGCCGCCCTGGCCCTGATCGGGTTCCCCGTGAACGACCCGCTGGGACTGCCGCCGCCGCCCGGCCGCGACGAGCTGGCCGCGTTCGACCGGCCGGTCCTGTTCGTGTCCGGGGAGGCCGACCAGTTCTCGCCGGTCCCGGACCTCAACCGCCTGGCACGTCGGCTCCCGCGCGGCGAGGTGGTGATCCTGCCGAACACCGACCACTTCTTCTGGAAGCGCGAGAAGGAGGTCGCCACGCTGATCGGTGAGTTCGTCGAACGCTCGGTGCACAGCTGAGCCTCGCGAATGGTGAGCCGGGGAGCGTCCCGGGGAGGAGGAGACGATGGTCGAGCTGACGGAGACGGCACCGCGCTCACGCAGTGGGGGACCGTGGAGCCGAACCTCGTGGGCCGGCTCATGGCGCCGCTGATCCGTTCGAAGATGCGGTCGCGGTTGCGGAGGCTCCCGGTGGATCTCGGCGCCTACCTCGCGAGCAGGCGCGGCGCGTCCGCGTAGGCCGTTTCCCGGCGGCCCCGCCGGGCAGGATCGAGACGTGATCTGCGTCGGCACCAGCGGCTGGCAGTACCGGGACTGGCGGGGGACGTTCTACCCCGAGAAGCTCCCCCAGCGGCGGTGGCTGGAGTTCTTCGCCTCGCGGTTCCCCACGGTCGAGGTGAACAACTCGTTCTACATGCTGCCGAAGGAATCCTCGTTCGAACGGTGGCGCGACGGGACCCCGCCGGGGTTCCTGATCACGGTGAAGGCCAGCCGGTACATCACCCACATCCGCCGGCTCCGCGACGCGGGCGACCCGGTGGAGCTGTTCTGGTCGCGGGCCCGGCTCCTGGGCGACAAGCTGGGGACGGTCCTGTTCCAGCTGCCGCCCAAGTTCGGGGCGGACGTGGACCTGCTGTCGGCGTTCCTCCGGCGGCTTCCGAGCGGGCTCCGCCGGCCGGCGTTCGAGTTCCGCGACGGGTCGTGGGAGACCGACGAGGTCTACCGGACGCTGGACCGGGCCGGAGCGGGGTGGGTCATCCCCGACCGGCCGGGGTGGCGGGTCCGGACGGTCGTGACCGGCGGGTGGGGCTACATCAGGTTCCACCAGGGGGGCCACGGGCCGCGGGGGTCCGAGTACACGCGCGAGAAGCTCCGCCGGTGGGCCGAGCGCATCGCAGGACTGGGCACCGACGAGGTCTACGTGTACTTCAACAACGACCCGGGCGGGGCCGCGGTACGCGACGCGACGACCATGATCGAGCTGCTGGAAGGGCTGGGCCGCCCCGTGGCCCGAGCGACCGGCGACCTGCACTCCGGCGGACTGGCCTGACGCCCCGCCCGCCCCGCACCGATACGCTGAGTCAGGACATGCGTCGAACGCTCGCGGTCGTGCTCGCCCTGGTCACGTTCGGGCCACCCACGCCGGGAGCACCATCCGGTGAGGAGGGGCGGGGCACCGGATCGCCGGCCGTCGTGGTCGTCGGGTCGCTGGTGACGGTGCGGCCGGGCCGGCATCCCGCCGGGGCATCCGCGGCGAACCTGCTGGCCGCCCGGAACGAGTTCGAGTCGTTCCAGGTGGTGGTGGAGGCGGGCTCGTCGCCGGTCGGCGGCCTCCGGATCCGCCTCGCCACCGCCCTGCACGGCCCCGGCGGCACGATCCCCCGGGCCGACGTGACCATCTCCCGCGAGGCCTACGTCGACCTCCGGCACTCATCCGACCTCGAGGGAGGGACCGGCCGGTGGCCCGACCCGCTGATCCCGGCGATCGACCCGTTCTACCGGGAGTCCCGGCGGGCCTTCCCGGTGACCGTCCCCCCGGACGAGAACCGGGTGGCCTGGGTGGACGTCCTGGTGCCGAGGGCGCAGGCGGCCGGCCGGTACGACGGCTCGCTGGCCGTGACCGCGGACGGCGGTTTCTCGGTGACCGTGCCGATCCACCTGAGGGTCCTCGCGCTCACCCTTTCGTCGACCTCCTCGCTGAAGAGCACGTTCGGCATGGAGTGGGACGGCGAGTGCCTGGCCCACACGGGCGGGAACTGCTTCGCCGACGAGGCCGAGCAGTGGCAGCTGAAGTCGCTGTACGTGCGGGCCGCACTGGAGGACCGGATCACGATCTCGTATCCCGCGTTCCAGCCGCCCTCGGGCGACGGGGCGGCGGGTTCGGAATCCGCATCCTTTCGCAGATACATCCTGCCGCTGTTGCAAGGCCATGCACCAAGAGACCCGGCCGGGCTGTGGACCGACCTCCGCCTCCCCGGCGCCCGGCTCACCGAGATCCAGGTCGACAGCGACCCGTCGCAGCTGGCCGACTGGAAGCGGGAGGCCGCGTTCGGCGGGTTCACCTCCCGCGCCTTCCTGTACACCTGCGACGAGCCGAACACCGATGCGGGCGCGTGGGCCGACTGCAAGGACAGCGCCCGGGCCGCCCGGCAGCGGTGGCCCGGGCTCCGGGTGCTCATCACCGGGACCATCCAGAACGCGAAGCGTTTCGACGCGGTGCCGCTCATCGATCTGCTGGTCCCGATCGTGAACGAGATGCACGACAAGCCCGGGGCGAGCCGGTACGCGGGGAACCAGCGGCCCGCGTACGACGCGTTCGACACCGCGCAGGGCCCGAACGAGGTATGGACATACACCTCGTGCGAGAGCCATGGATGCTCCGGCGACCCCGGCTCGAACCCGTACTGGGCCGGGTGGCCGTCCTACGTGGTGGACCAGCCCGGATCGGAGCACCGGGCCATGGGCTTCCTGGCCTTCGAGTACCGCACGGCCGGCGACCTGTACTTCGACACGGACTACGCGCTGAAGAGGGCGTGGACGGACGAGTTCGACTTCGGCGGGAACGGCGACGGGACGCTGTTCTATCCGGGGCGGGCGTGCCCGTCGGGCGTGGGGTGCATCGGCGGCTCGCACGACATCCCCGTGGAATCGATCCGCCTGAAGCGCATCCGCGACGGCCGGGAGGACTACGAGTACCTGCGGTTCCTGTCCCTCCACGGCAGGCGCGCCGAGGCCATGGAGATCGCCCGGGATCTGTTCCCGACGATGTACCGGACGAACGCCACCCGGTCCGAGTTCGCCGCAGCCCGCGCGCGCCTCGCCGATCTGATCGCCGAGGTGACCGCCGGGCCTAGGAGTGGTACACGACGACCTTCGTGCCGAGCGGCATGAGGTCGTACATGAAGGTGGCGTTCCAGTACGGGATCCGCACGCAGCCGTGGCTGGCGGCGTACTCAGGGACCTCGGTCCATCCGTGGACGGCGCGGTTCCCGTCGAAGTAGCTCGGGTAGTACAGGCCCCCGATGCTGTAGCCCGCCACCTTGCGGTGGACGTAGAACGTGCCGTCGTGGGTGGGCGTGGACGGCTTGCCGGTGGATACGTGCAGGATGTTCGTGATCGCCCCGTCGCTCACCGTGTACAGCACCTGCAGCGTCTGGTTCACCTCCACGTGGAACCCGTCGCCGCCCACCAGCGCGTGCCGCACGATCGGTGAGGCCAGCGCCCTCCACACCGACGAGTCGACGGTCCAGGTCCGCTCCAGCCCCTGGGTCTTCCGGAACGCCATCACCGCGTCGCCGGTGACGCCGTCGTATGTGGTGTTCACGTTCGTGATCCGGACGTGCAGCTGCGCCAAGCGGCGCTCCAGCAGGTACACGGCCTTGCCCGTGTCGCCGGAGCTCAACGACGGCAGCGGGGTGGCCACTCCGGGCGAGTCCGCCACCGCCTTCAGCCCGCCCTGAGGCGCGTACACGCCGTGGACCACGTACGTCCCCGGCTGCGAGATGGGCAGGGCGAACGAGAACTTGCTCGACGAACCCAGCTTCACGGTCTTCGTCAGGATCGCCGTGCCGTCGCGCCGGACGGTGACGGTCACGGGAGCACCCGCGTCCCACGGCGTGAGCGCGCCGCGAACCGTGGCCGTCCCGAACAGCAGGACGTTCGACATCGACAGCGCGAGGCGGGGCCGGACCTTGAGCTGGACGGGGTCGCTGCGGACCTTGTGGTACTTCCAGGCCGCGTGGACCCACAGGGTCCGGGTCGGCGCGTAGTCGAACGAGAACTTCCCGTACTTCACGGCCCTGGTCTGGGCCAGGACGTGGTCGTCGTGGTCCAGCAGCTGGATGACCTCGCCGCCGACCGTGCTTCCCGGCGTGAGCTTGCCCGTCAGGTGGACGGCATCGCCGAGCGTCACGACGGTGGGCGTGGTGGCCTCCAGGGTCAGCGTGTGGTCCTGTGCGGCCAGCGCCGGCGCGGCAATGCACACCAGGCATATCGCGACGGCGGCCACCGCCGCCAGGTACCGTCCGCGCATTCCTCCCCCGCCCTTCGCCGACCTCGAACTCGAACGACCCAAGCGCGGTGGGCGGTCGATCCGATGGGGTGATCGCCCGGGCTCGCGCGGCTCCCAGGGTACCGCGCCGGTGCCCGATCGCTCCAGGGACTTTCGGTCACACCTCCAGGACGACCTCGAACGCCACTCCTTCGGCGGCCAGGCCTTCCAGGAACGGCTCAGGATCGAACGCATCCTCCGGCGGGTGCACGCCCGGCGGCACTCGGCCCCCGGCCAGCCACCGCGCGGCCACGGCGATGGGGGCCGAGGTCCCGAACGGCCCTCCCCCGATCCCCTCGGGCTGCGGATCGAACCGCGACCGCCCCAGGAACGACGCCGGAGCGCCGTCCACGGTCCCGGTGGCGCGGACGTCGAGGAACTCCACGTCGGCGGGCGGCCCGGACGGCGCGGGCAGCCTCCTCAGCAGGGCCAGGAGCAGCTCGCGCGGCACGACATCGCCGGACGCGAGCGCGACCGGCTGGCGCGAGGCCAGGCCCAGCTCCACCAGCGCCCGGTAGGCCCCGATGACCTCGGGCGGCAGGGCCAGCCGCCACCGCACGTCGCGCACGCCTGGGATGGTCGTGGGGAGCGTGGCCAGCTCCGAGTGCAGGGTGTACACGGCCTCCATGCGGCCCACGGGATCGGGGAACTCGTAGTCGACGGCGCCGGATCCGGCCGGGACCTCCCGGAGCTCGCCGTCCTCGAACACCATCGCGGGGAGGTCCAGCTCATCGAGGATGGTCTCGGCCGAGTACGGGACGGCGAAGCCGGTCAGCGAGGGGTCCACGGAGCCGTCCACGATGTCGATCGCGTCGACGGCGTCCAGGCGCTGCGATGCCAGCCGAGCCATGACGTTCGACAGGCCGGGGCATGCCCCGATGCCGATCACCGCCGGGAGCCCGGCCGCGCGGAACTCCCCGTCCAGCTCGAGCTGTCGCCGGGTCATGTGGAACAGTCCGCCGAGGTCCGAATAGGGGACGCCGGCGTCGAGCGCGGCGCGCATGGCGGTGAGGTTGAGCCGGTAGGGCAGGCAGGCCGCGACCGCGCCCGCGCCGCGGAGTGCCCCGGCCAGCTCGCCGGTGGCCTCGGCATCGAACGCTCGGGCCTCCGCCCGGGTGGATCCGACGGCAGCCGCCGCCGCGCTCGCGCGTTCGCCGTCCACGTCGAGGACGAGGATCTCGACGTCGTCGTGACGGGCCAGCAGCTTCGTGACCGACGCCCCCATGGCCCCCGCCCCCAGCACCGCGATCCTCGGGCTCATGGTGAAGGCCTCCAGCCGAGTCCCCGGCCCAGCGCGGCGGACGCCACCTCGCGGGCGGCCTCCTCGGCCGGGACTCCATGACGGTCCAGCAAAGGGTCGGCCAGGGTCCGGTACAGCCGGACGGCCGCCCGGAGCCCCTCCATGGCCTCCAGGCGGTCCGGCGGCGACGCGGTCCGGGCGAACTCCTGCTCCAGGTCGCCGAGCATTTCCTCCACCCGGCGAGCCCCGGCGGCGCGGCGGCCGCGGGACATGGCCAGGAGCGGAAACAGGACGGTCGCCCGCAGGTACCCGAGCCCGTCCAGGGCCTCGTACACCTCGCCCCGCAGGATCTTGGCCTGGACGTACCAGCACCACGTCCACATCCGAGCCTCCCACCAGGCCAGCTTCGCGGCGGGGTCCTCCGGATCGGCTCCCGGAAGCTGAGCGGTGAGCCGGCCGTCCCGTTCCCACAACACGATCGCCGGGAGTCCCCTGCCCATCTCCCCCACCCGTCCCGCCGGCTGGAAGTGCAGGTCCACGTGGGTCAGGTCGTCGTACAGAACGATGGCCAGCTCGGGTGCCCCGACGTGCTCCCCGGTGAACATCGCCACCACCGTGCCTCCGGCATCGGCAAACACGCGCCGGTCGGCCAGCGCCGACTCCAGCGCGTCGTCCTCCACCGCGACCCGGAGGTCCACATCGGAGTACGCATCGGGATGACCTGCGGCGAACGACCCCGTCACGGCCATGCCCACGACCTCTGCGCGCCCGACCGCATACCGGCAGATCGGCTCCACCTTGGCCCGGTGCAACGGCAGGCCGTCGAACGACGCCGGGATGGCGATGTCCATGCCGCGGCAGTATGGACGGCATGGCCGGAGGCGCGCCAACCGCGAGGATTCCGCGCGCCCGGACGGCGGGCGGCTACGGCGCGGTGCCGGCGGTGCCGTCGACCACGAACTCGCCCGCGGCGCTGGGGCGGGCTCCTCTCAGGGGCGAACGGTTCCCCTCGGTCGGGCGACGGCTACGTTCCCGCGCGACGGCCGCCGGAGACGCGACCCGTTCGTCCGAATGCCACACCGGGGCCATCCGCCGTTCACGTTCGGAGGGGACGACTCCTCCCGACACCGATCGTGAGGAGGAGCGAAGTGCGGATTCGTCGAGGGGGAAGGCTGGCTCGTCTGCTTGCACTGGGCGTCGCCGCGGCGCTCGTGGTCCCGGCCGCGGCGGCCGGACCCGTGGCGTCCGCGGCCGGCTCCGGCCGGCGCCTGGAACGGATCCCGCGCTTCTCGCACGTGTTCGTCCTGATCCTCGAGAACGAGAACTTCGACGCCACGTGGGGGCCGTCCAGCCCCGCCCACTACCTCAACTCGTTGCGGAAGCGTGGCGTGTTCGCCACGCAGTACTTCGCCACCGGCCACGCCAGCCTGGACAACTACATCGCGATGGTGAGCGGGCAGCCGGACAATCCGGTCACGGGGTCGGACTGCCTCGCGGTGAACCTGTGGACGTGCGTCCAGCCGCAGTCCGCCATGAGCGGTGGGCGGAACCTGGCCGATCAGATGGATCGGGCCCACGTCTCGTGGAAGGGGTACATGGACTCGATGCCGTCTCCGTGCTTCCACAGCGACTACGCGCCGACGGCGCCACCGCCGGACCCGTACCAGGGCGACAGCCAGGAGCCGCCGGCCAAGGACTACGCGGACCGGCACAACCCGTTCATCTACTTCGACGACATCGTGGGGAACGACGCGCGCTGCAAGGCCCACGTGGTCCCGTTCACCCGGCTCGCCGCCGACATCCGGAACGACCGGGCGCCGCGGTTCGGGTTCATCACCCCCGACACGTGCCACGACGGCCACGACGATCCGTGTTCGAACGGGAAGCCCGGCGGGCTGGTCAGCGCCGACCTGTGGCTGTCGCAGCAGGTCCCGGCCATCCTCCACTACCTGTGGCGCCACGACGGGCTGCTGATCATCACGCTCGACGAGAACGGCGTCACCGACGGTCCCCCGGTCGGGTGCTGCACGGGCGGCCCGGGCGGCACCCCCGGTTTCGGCGGGCGGATCGGGCTCCTGGCCCTGTCGCCGAGGCTCCCCGGGGGCAAGGTGGTGGACACCGAGTACGACCACATGTCCCTCCTGCGCACGCTCGAGGACTCGTTCGGCATCTCCGAGCACCTCAACAACGCGGGAACCGCGACGGCGATGGCGGACGTGCTGGCGCCGAAGGGCTGAGCGGCGGGCACGTATCATCGGGCCGATCCGGCCGGGGAGGTGCGTGCGAGACGTGAGGGAACTGTCGGCGTTCATCGAGGGGATGCCCAAGGCGGAGCTGCACCTCCACCTGGAGGGCACGCTGGAGCCCGAGCTGAAGTTCGAGCTGGCGGCCCGGAACGGCGTCGACCTCCCGTACCGCTCGGCCGAGGAGATGCGGGCGGCGTACGACTACGACGATCTGGCGTCGTTCCTCGCCATGTACTACGAGGGCATGGGGGTCCTGCGGCGGGAGAAGGACTTCTTCGACCTGGCGATGGCGTACTTCCGCAGGGTCAGCGCCCAGAACGTGGTCTACGCCGAGGTGTTCTTCGATCCGCAAGCCCACACCTCGCGGGGGATCCCTTTTGACACGGTGATCGACGGGTTCCACCGGGCCCGGCGGGAGGCGGAGGCAACCCTCGGCCTCCGTTCGCAGCTGATCATGTGCTTCCTCCGGGACATGCCCGCGGACTCGGCCATGGAGACGCTGGAGCGGTCCCTCCCCTACCGCGACCGGATCGTGGGGGTCGGACTGGACTCCGACGAGAGGGGGAACCCCCCGGTGAAGTTCGCCGAGGTGTTCGCCAGGGCCCGGACGGAGGGGTACCGGCTCACGATGCACTGCGACGTGGACCAGGAGGACTCGGTCGAACACATCCGGCAGTGCCTCGACGTGATCGGCGTCGAACGCATCGACCACGGCGTGAACTGCCTGGAGGACGAATCCCTGGTCGGGGCCATCCTCGACCGCGGTCTGGGTCTCACCGTGTGCCCGATCTCGAACAGCTGGGTCAGCGACGGCCTGAAGGCGAACGAGCTCAAGGCCATGCTCGACCGTGACATGCGGGCCACGGTGAACTCCGACGACCCCGCGTACTTCCCCGGCTACGTGAACGAGAACCTCGCCGCGGTCCGGGAGGCCGCCGGCCTGACCCGCGACGAGCTCCTCCAGCTGGCCAGGAACGCCTTCACGATCGCGTGGCTCGACCCGTCCGAGCGGGACCGGTACCTGGCCGCCCTCGAGGCATACGCCGCCTCGGCCTCGGGCGGCTGACCGTCAGCAGCAGGCCCGGGTGACGACCGGCAGCGCCGTGCGGCCGCGCTGCAACGACGCCCCCGGAACCCCTGCCACCGGCGGCGTCGCCGGCGCCTCCGGCTTCGTCGCCTGCACGATCGCGGAATGCATCCCGTCGGCCACCGAGTGGGTGGGCGTGATCGAGACGTCCTCGAACCCGGCCGCGCGGAGGCCGTCCTCGTATTCGCGGAACGACAGGGCTCCCGCGATGCAACCCACATAGCTGCCGCGTTCGGCCCGCTGCTCGGGGCCGAGCTCGTCGCCGGCCACCACGTCGCTGATGCCGATGCGCCCGCCGGGGCGGAGGACCCGGAACATCTCGGCGAACACCCTGGGCTTGTCGGTGGACAGGTTGATCACGCAGTTCGAGATGACCACGTCGACGGTTGCCGCGGGCAGCGGGACCTCCTCGATGTAGCCCTTCAGGAACTCCACGTTCGTCGCGCTTGCCTGCCGCTTGTTCTCGAGCGCGAGGGCCAGCATCTCGTCCGTCATGTCGAGTCCGTACACCTTGCCGCTCGGGCCCACCCGCTTCGCCGACAGCAGCACGTCGATCCCGCCCCCGGACCCGAGGTCGAGCACGGTCTCGCCCTCGCGGAGGTCGGCCACCGCCGTGGGGTTTCCGCACCCCAAGCTGGCCAGAACGGCCGCGTCCGGCAGGGTGTCCGTCTCGAGCGCCTCGTACAGCCCCGGACCGAACACCCCATCGCTGCAGCACTCCTCGCCGCATCCTCCCTGGGAACTACGCTGCACCGAGCGCGCCGACTCCGCGTACCGATCCCGCACCTGCTCGCGAAGCTCCACATCCGCGGTCATGGCTTCCCTCCTTCGAGCTCGAACACGCCGGCCAGTCGGCCGAGCGCGGACCGGTTGAGCGAGTAGTACGCCCACGTGCCCCGCTGCTCCCGCTGCACCAGCCCGACGGAGAGCAGCTTCTTCAGATGGAAGCTCACCGTGGGCTGCGACAGCCCGAGAGCGGGGATGAAGTCACACACGCAGATCGGCTCGTCCGAGTTGGCCAGGATGTTCACGATGCGGACCCGGTGCGGGTCGCCCAGGGCCCGGAACAGCGAGGAGAGCGTCCCGGCCTGCTCCGGCGTCACATCGGGCGCCGCCACGGGCTGGCAGCACTCGGCCGCCAGCCGGGCACGGGTGTCGCGGACCTCCAGGGTCCTCCGCACCCGAGCCTCCTCAACTACATCGACGTTCATCGATGCCGAACCGTACGGTCTTCATCGACGTTTGTCAATGTTCGAGGTGACGCGGTCAGGATCCGCTGACCACTCCCCGGCACTTGGACAAAACTCGGACGTGCTGCCCCCCGGCGTGGTGGCGGTCGCCGTGACCTTGCTCCCGACCTTGGACGCCACCTGGAGGACGACGTTGAAGTTCCCCGTCCCGGCCTGGCCGGTCGTGACCGTCGTCCGGCCCACGAACACCTTCCCCTCGCCGTTGCCGCTGGGGTCGCAGGAGGGGCTCGAG
>DASWED010000093.1:0-60202 GCA_036394995.1 Actinomycetota bacterium | reverse complement strand
CCCTAGAAGGGGCAGTTCGGGGCGGTCGGGCCGTTGCTGTCGGTGCAGGTGATGCGGCCCTGGATCACCGGGGCCAGCGGGTCGTTCGCGGTCACCCACGCCGCGTTGACGCTCTCCATGAGGTCTCGGGTCGTCCCGATGGCGGCGAAGTTCGGATAGCCGTCACCGCCGTTCATCATGAAGTCGTTCTCGGCGATCGTGTACGGCCCGTCGCCGGCAGTGAGACCCACCGCTGCGCCGGCGCACGATCCGCCCGGCAGCTGTCGGGTCACGCTGGTGATGCGGCTCCCGGAGGCTGCCGTGATCTCCCAGGTGAAGCACAGTCCCGACACCTGGGGGAACCGGCCCTGCGGCCCCTGCCCGAACGGGGCGGAGGGCTGCAGCGAAACGCCGTTCTCCAGCATCGCCTTGAGCTGCGCGCCGTTGATCGTCGCCGTCACCACCTGGTTCCCGAAGGGCAGGACCGTCTGGTTCTGGCCCCTCGTGATGACGTACGGATCCGGTGGGTTGTTCGCCGGGCAGAAGTCGTTCGGGTTCGGGTCGGGATCGCCCGGGTTGGCTCCCCGCGGGCAGGTCAGGTCGGCCCGAATGCCTCCCGAGTTCGTGATGGCGAAGTCCACGCCGTACGTGTTCCGCATCCCGTCGGTGATGATGTCGCCGACCAGGGACTCGCACGCCCGGCCCGTCGGGTGGGCGCAGGAGTCGGCGCGCGGGATGGCCACGTCGGAGTGCCCGATCACCGTGTTCAGGATGGGAGCCAGCTGAGCGTTCAGCTGGTCGATGTAGTTCTGGAGCGCCGGGTCCGGCGTCACGCCGATGTCCCACGGCTTGTGCCAGTCGGCGGTCGTGTAGATGACCTGGCCCGTGGTCGTGTCGACCAGGACCTGCGTCCGGTTGAACCGCAGCCCCTTGCTGCGGGCTTCCGAGTACATGACGCCGTTGGGGCGCTTCGACACGGCCTCGACGTCGGTGTGGTCGCCCAGCACCGCGTCGATGGCGGGGCTCACCCCATCCGCCAGCGTGATGCCGGGTCCGTTCGGCGCCGTCAGGGTGCCGCCCGTGGCCCCCATGTGGCCCATGGCGACCTGGACGTCCACGCCCTGGCCCGTGAGGTTCGCGGACTCGGCGTTCGTGTTCGTCAGCGCGTCCTGGACGACGAACGGGGACACGGCCGCCGGGCTCGTCAGGCTCGGCAGGTCGTCGTTCGAGAATCCGATGAATCCGATCTTCGTCCCGGCCGACGTGGTGAACACGTGCGACCGCGTCCACTCCGCCGGCGGGTTGTTCGTCCCGCCGTCGACGACGTTCGACGACACGAACGGGAAGTTCGCCAGCGGGATGAGGTCGTTCCGGAAGTGGGCCTGTCCGGCATCGAAGTTGTGGTTCCCGATGCCGTCGATGTCGATGCCCATCCCGTTCATGGCGTTGATCGCCGGCTCGTCCCCGAACGAGGACGAGATCGGCGGCGTGGCCCCGATGGTGTCACCGGCGCTCATCCGGTACGTGTCGCCGTTGGCGTCGTTCTCGTACCAGTCGAACCACGGCTTCAGGAACGCCGCGCCGCCGATGGCGAACACCGCGCTGCCCAACGTGTCGGGGTTCTCCGTCAGCGGGATGAGCTGGCCGTGCCAGTCGCTGACCTGCAGGATCGTGATGTCGTCGACATTCGATCCGCCCTCGGTGGTGCCCAGCAGGATGTGGCCCCGGGCGTTCAGCGGACCCGGGATCCCCATCAGGTAGGCCAGCGTCGGCGCGAGGTCGATGGAGCGCACGTCCGGCACCGGCGTGGGGTCGGCCACGATGCCGGGCCCGGCCGCCACGAACGTGGCATGCATGTTCACGTTCCTGGCGACGTTCACCGTGTTCGGCAGGTAGCCGTGCTGGCCGAAGAAGTGGGACCAGGCGATCCGCACTCCGGCCGTGGGCGCATCCCACTGGTACGGGGGACGGGACACCACGACCACGTCACCGCTGCGGTTGGGGTGCAGCGAGTCGTCGCCCTGCACGTTCCGGAGGTCCTCCTTCAGCAGGACCGTCTGGAGCACCCGCTTGCCCGGGTAGGCCGGGTCGGCCAGGCTGTTGAAGGCGTCGACCACCGCCGTCCGGACCGACGAGTAGGTCAGGCCGGCCGGGAGGGTCGGGTTGATGTAGATCTGCGCCGTGCCGCCCGCCCAGCAGGCCTTGGTGAGGTCGCTGGTGAGAGCGCTGCAGTTGCTGGTGCCCGAGCCGCCCGCGTGCAGCGACTCGTTCGTGCTGGTGCTCGGGTTGAACACCGTCGCGTCGTTCAGGATCTTGTTCGCGTTGATGGCCCACCACTGTGTGGCGAACCCGTGGTCCGAGGCGGCGATCGTCGTCACCGACTTCGGGGCGGCCGGGTCCAGCAGCTTGCGGGCCAGGGCCAGCTTCTTGTCCGCGGCCACGTAGGCGCTCTTGATGTACCCCTTGCGCGCGGCCCGCCGACCATCGGCCACGCCGTCGCCGTTGGCGTCGTCGTAGAACGGGTTCACGTCGCCGTCGAGGTCGTACTTCTCGGTGAGGCCCAGGAACTGGTGCGAGACCTCGTCGGTGAAGGGGTAGCCGACCAGCGCGACGTCGGTGTTCGGCTGCAGGGTGCCGAGCACGAATTTCATCACGGCGTTGGCGTACTTGACCTCGAGCTCGCGACCCTGCTGGACGTAGGTGTCCTCGTCGATGAGCCCGGCCTCCTCGGCCGCGAAGTCCGCGGCACTCCACGGGGGCAGGTTGTCCGCGATGTACTTCTCCAGCGGGTTCTCACCGGCCACGCCCGCCGGCAGCGCGTTGCAGGCCGCGGTGGAGCAGGTGGCCTGGGGGCGAGCGATCGAGGTGAAGTAGATCTTGTAGGACGAGAGGTCGCTGGCCATGCTGATGAGCTTCACGTGGAAGCCCGCGGACTCCCCCGCCTTCGAGCCGGTGAGGCCGTTGGCCCCGGTCAGCCGGATCGACTGGAACTTGCCGACCTTCAGCCTGGCGTCCCGCAGGGAACCGTTCTTCGAGTTGGGCACCATGAACACCGTGTCGTACTTCTGCACTCCGTCGTTCAGCTTGTCGAAGTAGTACAGGTTGTACGTCCGGTTGACGTTCGTGCCGTTGCTCGTGGTGTTCGGGATGATGAACGTCGCCTCCATGGGCGGCGACAGGGGGTCGCCGAGGGGGGCATTCGTCCATCCCGAGGCCGCGACCGGAGCCGAGACCAGGTAGTTCACGCCGAAGTTCGCCGCGGCGGTGGCGTCGGCCGGGACGTTCGCCGGCACCACGACGCCGCGGCTGGAGTAGAAGGTCGCGAAGTCCACCGTGGGACCCGCGATGGCCGCGGGGACGCCGCCCACCCAGTCGATCTGGGCGACGGTCTTGCCGGCCCGCTCCGCCGAGTTCGCGATGGTGTCGGCCTGCAGGACGCCCGCGCCCGAGAACGACGAGCGGTTGCTGAACGTGTCGCCCGTCCGGAAGAAGGTGTTGTTCGTGGAGCCGGTCTCGCTCGGCCACGTGCCCGTGGCCATGGAGTACCAGCCGACGCCCGTGTTGGGCGGGAAGGCCTGCTCCATGCCGTTCGCCCCGTGCACACCGTCGGCGAGCATCTGGGCGTACGCCGGCATCGAGCCCTGGTTCACGTACTTCTGCATGAGGTCCGGTCGCATCCCGTCGGACGAGAAGAACAGGGCCTTGTCGGCCGGCGCCACGGGGACGCTGGCCGTGACAGTCGCGTTCGCCGTTCCCAATAGGGCCTGTGCGGCCACTACGGAGATCGCGACGAGCGCGCCGAACTTACCGATGAATCGGCGGCGAATCATGGGTCCTCCCCCTCCCCTGTTGGGACCAGACGGATACCGGAGCCTCCCCGGCCCCGGCGGGTGGACGCTATCTCGGGAGCCGTGCCGGGGTCAAGGTCGAAATCGCCCGAATTGGGCATTCGGTGGGGGTCACTTGTGTGGGCCCGAAGAGATCGTCCTCCGGGGTGGGCCTCGGCCGGGGGAGGATAGGCTCGGCGGGCCATGGCCTCTTTGGTCGGTCGGCTGTCGTGCTCGCGGTGCGGGCGGGTGTACGGACACCTCCGGATCCACCATCTGTGCGAATGCGGCGGGCCCCTCCTCGTCGACTACGACCTGGAGCGGGCGGGCGCTGCGGTGGTCCGGGAGGACGTGGAGGGACGATCCGGTGGGATGTGGCGATGGCTGGAGCTCCTCCCGGTGGAGGATCCGGCCCGGATCGTGACCCTGGGCGAGGGCGGCACGCCGCTCCTGGCGGCCCCCCGGCTGGCCGCCCTGAGCGGCCTCGGCGAGCTGTTCGTGAAGGACGATGGGCGGAACCCCACGGGGACGTTCAAGGCCCGCGGGGCCGCGGCGGGCGTGACCGCGGCGGTGGAGCGCGGGGCGTCGGAGCTGGCCCTCCCCACGGCCGGGAACGCCGGCGTGGCCTGGGCGGCCTACGGTGCGGCGGCCGGGCTCCCGGTGCACGTGGCCATGCCGGCCGATGCCCCGGCCCAGGTCCAGGAGGCGTGCCGGGTGCTCGGTGCGGACCTGGTGCTGGTGGACGGGCTGATCTCCGACGCCGGGCGCGTGGTCGCCGACGGTATCGAACGCCACGGCTGGTACGACGCCGGGACCCTCCGGGAGCCCTACCGGATCGAGGGGAAGAAGACCCTGGGGTTCGAGATCGTCGAGCAGCTGGGATGGCGGTTCCCGGACGCCGTGGTGTACCCGGCCGGCGGCGGGGTGGGGCTCATCGGGATGTGGAGGGCGTTCGCCCAGCTCTCGTCGCTGGGGTGGGTGATCGGGGCCCCTCCCCGATTGATCGTCGTGCAGTCCGACGGGTGCGCGCCCCTGGTCCGGGCGTTCGAACGCGGGGCCGAACGGGCCGAGCCCTGGGAGGGCGCCCGGACCGTCGCACACGGTCTCCGGGTCCCCGCGCCGCTCGGGGACGAGCTGGTGCTCCGGGCCGTCCGGGACACCGGCGGAACGGCGGTGGCGGTCGCCGACCGGGACATCCTGAGTGCTCAAGGTGAGCTGGCCCGGACCACCGGGCTGCTGGCCTCGGCCGAGGGAGCCGCGACGCTGGCCGCCCTGGGGCCGCTCCGGGAGCGGGGAGAGCTCGGCGGGGATGACCGTGTGGTCCTGGTGAACACCGGGTCCTTGCTCTGATTGAAAGGCCGCCCTCCCGTCGGTAGGCTGCCCGTCTTGGCCCGCTCGCGGAACGCTCGGTCCGACCAACGGGGACGGGCGGTCGCACCGGTGGCGGCCGCCGTCCTGGTCACGCTCCTGCTGGGGGCGTGTTCGAGTGACGGTTTCGTGGGCCCTACACCCAGCTCCCATCGAAGCACCGTGGTGTCGAGCGCCCCGGGGCCCACCGGATCACACGGCGGACCGCACGCGAGCCAGAAGCCCAGAGGAACCGGGAAACCTCCGAAGACGAAGCCCAAGCCGCAGCACCACCGCCGCCGGCCGTTCCGGTTCCATCTGACGAAGGTGACGCACGTCCTCACCGCGAAGCTGGGGCCGGCAAAGGTCCGGAGGGCCACCAGGGGACCGGCCAGGAACATCAAGGAACGCTTTGACGCGATGTTCCGGATGGCGTTCGTCGACCCCCACGTGTGGCGGGAGGGGAAGTACGGGCCGGTGTTCGAGCGGTTCTTCGCCGGGAGGGGCCGAGAGATCGCCCGGGGCCACAAGCGAACCCTGACCCTCGGGCCGGACGCCGGCCGCCTGTTCAGATCGGTCCAGGAGGCCTCCGGGCAGCTGAAGATCAGCGTGCTGATCGGGGCCGGCGGGGGGCCGGTGACCGCGTCGGTTCAGGCCCTGTTCTTCGAGAAGGCCATCCGCACGCAGGGCCGCGGTCGGACGGTGATCGTCTCCGACGGCAGGTACTTCCTGATGCCCGGGAAGCACGGCTGGACCATCCAGGGGTTCTCCGTGAGGCGCCACGACCACCGTCCGCGCCACCGCCCCTGACGGCGGGTTCGCGCCGTATCGGCGGCCGCCGGTAGCCTGCGACCGATCATGCCTCGCCGCGTCCTCCGCCCCGACGGCCCCCTGGCCCTGGGCCTGACCCTGGGTCCGCTCCTCCGCGGCTCCGGCGACCCCACGATGCGGTTGGGCCCGCGGGAGGGCTGGCGGGCCTGGCGGACTCCCGACGGGCCGGCCACGCTCCGGCTGGCCTGGGACGCCGGCGAGCTGGTGGCCGAGGCCTGGGGGCCCGGCGCCGGGGCCGCGCTGGACGCCGCCCCGGGGCTGGCCGGCCTGGAGGACCGGCCGGACCTGCTCGTCGCGGCCCACCCGGTGCTGCGTGACCTCCAGCGCCGGCTGGCCGGAGTCCGCCTGACCCGGACGTCGTCGGTCCTCGACGTGCTGGTGCCGGCGGTGGCCGAACAGAGGATCGTGGGGAAGGAGGCCCGGCGGATCCATCGGGTGATGGTCCTGGCCCACGGGGAACCGGCGCCAGGTCCCGGCGGCCTGATGCTCCCCCCGGCGCCCGGCGTCCTCGCCGCGCTCCCGTATCACGCGTTCCACCCCCTGGGGCTGGAGCGCCGGCGCGCCGAGGTCATCCGGGCCGCGGCGTCGCGGTCCCGTTCGCTGGAGGCCCTGGCCGGGGCCCGGGATCCGGCCGGGTGGTCCGCAGCGCGGGCCGCCCTCCGGACCCTCCCCGGCGTCGGGCCGTGGACCGCGGCAGAGGTGGCCCGGCTGGGCCTCGGCGACCCCGACGCGGTCTCGGTCGGCGACTTCCATCTGCCGAACCTGGTGTCTTGGGCGCTGGCCGGCGAGCCCCGCGGCACCGACGAGCGAATGCTCGAGCTCCTCGAGCCCTACCGCGGCCAGCGCGGCCGGGTCCAGCGCCTCCTCGAGGCCGGCGGCATCACGGCTCCCCGGTTCGGACCGAGACGGCCCCTCCGCTCAATCGCCCGGCAGTAGGGCCGGCTCTGTCGCCCTCGGCCGGCGGGAGGGCTTCGATCAGGCCGCGGCGGCGAGCCGGTGGATGGTCATGGGGAGGCCGCCCCGGGGCCGCAGGACGAACAGCCGGTGCGGGACGACGTCGTGGCCGTCCACCAGCCGGAGGTCGAACCGCTGCGCCACCGTGGCCACGATCAGCTGGGCCTCCAGGACGGCCATGTTGTGCCCGATGCACAGGCGCGGACCGCCGCCGAACGGGAAGTACGCGAACGGCTGCTTCTCGGCCGCCCGGAGGTCGCGGAAGCGGTCGGGGTCGAACCGCTCGGGGTCCGCCCAGTACCGCGGGTTGCGGTGGGTGACGTACGGGGAGAGGGCCAGGACGGTCCCGGCGGGGATGTCCACGTCGCCCAGGCGGTCGGGGCCCAGGGCCCGGCGCCCCAGGATCCAGGCCGGCGGGTACAGCCGGAGCGACTCGTCCAGCATCCGCCGGGTGTACGGCAGCAGCCCGAGGTCCCGGAACCCCGGGACCCGGCCCCCGAGGATGGCGGCCTGCTCCGCCCGGACCCGGTCCAGCACCTCGGGATTCCGGGCCAGCAGGAACCAGGTCCACGACAGCGAGTTCGCCGTGGTGTCGTACCCCGCCAGGATCAGCGTGACCACCTCGTCGCGGAGCTGTTCGTCGCCCATGGCCTCCCCGGTGTCCTCGTCCCGGGCCTCCATGAGCATGGTCAACAGGTCCGTGTCGCCGTGGGGGTTCGCGCGACGGGCCGCGATCAGATCATCGACGATCTCCACCAGGTGCCGCTTGGCCAGCTGGAACTCGGGCTTGTGGGGGGCGGCCAGCATGGCCACGCCCGCCGCGATCTGCCGCCCGATCTCCTCCACGTCCTCGGCGATGTCCGAACCGAACAGCGCCCGGGCGGTGATGGTCATGGTCAGGGATCCCATCTCCTTCGTCATGTCCACCACCCGTCCGGTGTCGGCGATCTCCTCCCACCGGTCGAGCATCGTCAGCGTGGCGTCGGTCATCCCGGTACCGAGGGCGTTCAACCGCTCGCGATGGAACGCCGGCTGCATGAGACGCCGTTCCTGCCGCCACTGCGGGCCCTCCAGGGTCAGCAGCCCGTCCGCCACGGCCTCCTTGAACTGGGAGTTGATGAACGTTCCCTTGGAGTAGTTCGCGTGGTTGTCGGCGAGGACGTGCTTGATGAGCTCGGCGTCGTCGACGAGGTAGGCCCGCTCGGTCCCCGCCCGGTACGGCGCCACCGGGCCGTGCGTGCGGGCCAGGCCCATCAGGTAGCGGAACGGGTCGCGGACCGGCCGGTCGCCGGCCTCCGTGAGGATTCCATCTGCGCTGGTGTCGGACATCGCCGGAAGTGTAGGGGGCGCCCGGGGGGCCCGTCTATGCCTTGGAACCGACCAGGAACGACTCCGCGCGGGCCCGGGCCAGGGCCCTCAGGGACCGGATCTCGTCCATGATCTCCTCGGTCAGGGCCCGCACGTCACGGGGGTCTCGGGGATCGCCCGCCGGCCGGATGGCCGGGCCGAACACCATCACCACGGGGGGCCGGAGCGGCCGGCGGTAGTGCAGCCCGTCCTTGGGCCACCGCCAGTTCGATCCCCACAGCCCGGAGGGGATCACGGGGCATTCGGCGTCGAGCGCGATGCGCGCGGCGCCCTTCTGCCCGGCCAGCTCCTCCACCCCGTCGGTGACCCGGCCCTCCGGCGACATCCCGGCCACGGCCCCCGACCGGATCACGGCCGCCACCGCGTGGATGGCCTCCCAGTCGCCGGTCCCCCGCCGGAGCGGGATGTGCCGCCCGGCCCGCATCGTCCAGCCCACGAACCCCGACTCGAACAGCTCGGAGAGGCCCAGGAACCGGACCGGACGGCCCCGCTTGGCCCCGCCCAGCGCCACGAACACCGGGTCGAGGACCGAGACGTGGTTCGTGCAGATGAGGGCCCCGCCGGTGGCCGGGATGTGGTGGAGGCCGTGGTGACGGACCCGGAACGCCGCACCGAACACCGCGCCCGCACCGATCCGGCCCACGTGGAACCACAGGTCGCGTCCGCCGTCCCGCTGCTCGCTCACGCCCGTCCCCGTGATGTCGACCCGTTGATGCCAGCGAAGGATAGCGATGGACACTGCGGCCGTTTCCCGGTCCCGGACGGGGGGTAGGCACCACGAGTGGCGCCGTCGCCGCCCCACGGGGAAGGTGGGCGGCGGCGGCGCCCTTTCGAATCCGCTCAGCCCACCGCGGGGTGGGGGTCGTGCCCGTGGGGGCGTTCGTACTCGATCGAGCCGTCCCGGCGGTGGACGATCACCAGGCTGGGCTGGTCGCCCTCGGCCATGGCGGCGGCCCGGCGGATGGCGTTGTCACGGGACCGCCACCGGCCGAGGACCCGCCGCCCGATCTGCACGGCCCACAGGGTCGAGTCGGGGACCACCCGGTAGATGTTGCGCGCCAACGTTCGCCGCTCGAGGGGCTAGACCCGCGCTCCCCTGCTCCGAGCCACGGCGGCGGACTCCAGCTTCTCCCCCAGCCGGGCCACGGCCTGCGACGCCAGCGCGGACATCGTGTGGTAGTCGCGTTCGTGGAGCCCCCGCACGTGGTCCGAATCGGCCCACACCCCGTTCTCCGTCTCCCGGGCCCGGTAGAACAGGCTCCGGTCGGATGGATCGGTCATCAGTGCCACCGTGATCGCGTTCATCGACACCTCCCGCTCGGCTCCCCCCAACCTACCGGTCCGGCGCGTTCCGGTGAACGGCTTGGCCCGGGACTCCACGAATTCGCCGCAGGTTCGCCATCCGTCCGCGAGCAGTCCGCGAGCACTCTTGAATGCCCGGGCGGATGACGTGGATGAGCCCGCGGTGGCGGCGGATCAGCTGGAAAGGGACGGGCGGGCCGGACGTCCGGCGAGGGGGGAGCCGAACGTCCGGCCAGCGCCCAACTTGCCGAGCGCGTGGGTCCCACCGTCGGCCGACGCCCGCGAGTCGGCCGCCGCGGACCCCACAAAGGGGTATCCACGCGCTCGGCGCATTCCGGTCACGACGCCCGGCGGTGCCGCGCGTCTGCCGGATCCTCGACCGGCGGAGCCGGTCGACCGACGAGGGCCGCAGGGAAACGGTTCGCCTCGGGCTCGCGCCGCGCGTTGAGCCTCGACCGCAGCGCGGCCACCATGATGATCGTCGCCGCCAGGAGGACCCCGGCGAGGACCAGCATCGTGGCGACCACCATCCTCGCTCCTTTCCGACCCGCATTCGAACTGAAGCGGACGTACCCGGCCCTCGTCGATCGAATCCCGATTCCGGGTAGGTCGTCAACTTTTTACCCGGACCGAGCGAACCCCTAACCACCGGACCCCTCCCGACCGGTACGCTTCGCACCTCGGGGCGGGAGGACGGCGTGGAGCGACAGGTGGATGCGCCCGCTGATGCCGGGGCGCCGGGGGCCACCGGCGCCCGGCCGGGGTCCTGGCGGGTCCTCGGCGCGTACGTGGCGGTGGTCTCGGCCAGCCACGTGCTGTGGATCTCGTTCGCCTCGGTGACGGAGAAGGCCGCAGCGGCCTTCCACACCACGGACACGTCGATCGGACTCCTGGTCTCGGTCGGGCCGCTGTGCTCGGCGGCACTGTCGATCCCGGCGGGCGCGGTGGCCGACCGGTACGGCTACCGGACGCCGCTGCTGTGGGCCGGCCTGGTCACTTCCGTGTTCGCGTTCGCCCGGCCGGCCGCTGGGAGCTTCCCGCTCCTGCTGGTGCTGACCGTGGGGCTGCTGGTGCCCCAGCCGTTCCTCATCAACGCCGTGGCGGACGTGGTGAACCGGCACTTCCCGGAACAGGAGGCGGCCACCGCCACCGGCGTGGGGACCATGGCCATCTTCCTGGGGATCACGGTGGGCCTGGTGGCCACCCCGCCGCTCGTGGATGCGTTCGGCGTCCGGGGATCCCAGCTCGTGTACGGGGGCCTGTCGGTCGTCGCCCTGCTGGCGTTCTGGCGCATCGCGCCCTCTCCCGTGCCCGAACGGCTGGTGGCGCCGGAGGAGATGGGGATCCGCGCGGCGCTCCGGAGGGCCCTGCGGTCGCGGACCCTGTGGAAGCTCTCCGCGGCGCTGTTCCTGGGGTTCGGGTTCTACCTGGGCATCACGTCGTGGCTGGAGGAGATCCTGAAGCCGCGCGGGATCGACGAGACCGGCGCGGGGCTGGTGGCCGGGATGATCACGATGGCGGGGATCCTGGGCTCGGTGGCGCTGGGCGCGGCCAGCGACCGGATCCGCCGGCGGAAGCCGTTCCTGGTGCTCGCGGGGGCCGTGGCCGCGCCGACGCTGTGGCTCCTGGGGCACCTCGGATCACTGGGAGCGCTGCTGCCGGTGGCGTTCGTCCTGGGGTTCTTCCTGCTGGCGGCGCTCCCGATCGTGATCGCGGTGGCCTCGGAGGATCCCTCGCTGGGGACCCAGGTGGGGAGCACGGCGGTGGGGGTGATGCTGGCCGCCGGCAACGTGGGGGGCGCGGTGGTGGTGGGCCTGATGGGCGTGCTGAAGGACGTCCAGGGGTCGTTCTCGGGGGCGATCGCGGTGATCACGGGACTGGCCGTGCTCACCGCCGTCGTGGCGCTCACGGTGCCCGAACCGCTCGGCAGGCGGCGGCCGGCCAGGTGACGCCGGGGCCCACGGTGGCGAATGACGGCCGGCCGGGGCACGTCCTGGCCATCGACCTGGGTACGTCCGGGCTCAAGCTCGCGCTGGTGACGGCGGACGGCCGGATCGCCGCGTCCGTCGTGGAGCCGTTCCCGCCGGTCCACGTCCTTCCCGGCGGCGGCGCCGAGCAGGACCCGGAGGACTGGTGGCGGGCCATCGTCTCGGCCACGCGCCGGGTGATCCGGGCCAGCGGGGTCGAGCCAGGTTCGGTGGTGGGCGCGGCCTGCAGCTCGCAGTGGTCGGGGACGGTCCCGGTGGACCGGGAGGGCCGTCCGCTCCACCGGGCCATCATCTGGATGGACTCCCGGGGAGCCCGCCACCTCCGGCCCGTGCTCCGGGGGTTCCCCCTCGTCGAGGGGTACGGGGCATGGAAGCTCATGCGGTGGATCCGCCGGACCGGCGGCGCACCGGGGCACTCGGGCAAGGACCCCATCGCCCACATCCTGTTCGTCCGCGAGGAGCTGCCCGAGGTGTACGAGCGGACGCACCTGTTCCTGGAGCCCCGCGACTGGATCAACCACCGGCTGACGGGGCGGTTCGCCACCACCGTCGACGCCGTGACCCTGCACTGGGTAGTCGATTCCCGCGACATCCGGGCGGTTCGGTACGACCCGGCGCTGCTGCGGATGACCGGCCTGGACCGGGACCGCCTCCCGGACATCGAGCCCGCGGCCACGGTCCTCGGCACGCTCACGCCCGCGGCCGCCGAGGAGCTGGGATTGCCGGCGTCGGTGCAGGTGGTCTCCGGCGCGCCCGACGTGATGGCAGCCGCGATGGGCGCCGGCGCGGTGCGCGACTACGACGCCCACCTGTGCATCGGCACATCGTCGTGGCTGATCTGCCACGTGCCGTTCAAGAAGACCGACGTCGTCCACAACATGGCGTCGCTGCCGTCGGCCATCCCGGGCCGGTACATCCTGGCGAACGAACAGGAGGCGGCAGGGCTGTGTTTGACGGTGCTGAAGGACCGCATCCTCCGGCCCGGCGAGGACGCGGCGTACGAGCCGCTGTTGGCCGAGGCCGGGGCCGTCCCGGCCGGCAGCGACGGGCTGATGTTCGCGCCGTGGCTCAACGGGGAGCGGTCGCCGGTGGACGACCGGACCATCCGGGGCGGGTTCTTCAACCAGTCCCTCGAGGCCACCCGGGGGCACCTGGTCCGGGCGGTCCTGGAGGGCGTGGCGTACAACTCGCGGTGGCTGCAGGTGTACGTGGAGAAGTTCGTGAAGCGGAAGCTCGACGCCGTGACCATGGTGGGCGGCGGCGCCCGCTCCGAGCTGTGGTGCCGGATCCACGCGGACGTCATGGGGATCCCGGTCCGCCAGGCCGCCGAGCCCGTGATGTCGAACGCCCGGGGCGTCGCGTTCCAGGCCTGGGTTGCGCTGGGCGAGCTGTCGTGGGACGACATCCCGGCCCTGGTCCCGATCGCCGCCACGTTCGAGCCGGACCCGGCGAACGCCGCCGTGTACGGACCCATGTTCGACGAGTTCGTCAACCTCTATCGGAGCACGAGGAAGATCGCCGCGCGGCTGAACGCCGGCCGGTAGCGGCGGCCGAAGACCACTGCGAAAGGAACCGCCGAATGGACATCGCCGACATCGCCGCGAAGCTCCGGCGGCTGGACCCGAGGGTGGCGCGCGCTGCCGAGCGCCTCGCCCGGCGGGTTCCGGCGCTCCGGGCCCGGCTGGACCGGGAGTACGAACGGATGCTGGCCGGGATGGAGCACGAGGTGAAGCCGTACCGGGGCCGGGCGGCGTCGTTCGTCCGGCTTCCGTCGGCAGGCATTCCTCGGGAGGACGTGCTCCGGGAGATCGAGGAGCTCGCCGGCGCCGAGCGCCCCCGGTGGCACGACGGGTTCGCCTCGGGCGCCGTGTACCAGGGGGACGACGGCCACGTGGGGTTCCTGAACCGCGTGTACGCGCTGACCTCGCAGACCAATCCCCTCCACGCCGACCTGTGGCCGAGCGGGGCGAAGTTCGAGGCCGAGATCGTGGCGATGACCGCGGCGATGCTGGGGGGCGACGCCACCGACCCCGATCCCGAACGGGCCGTGGTGGGGACCGTCACCAGCGGGGGGACCGAGAGCATCCTGCTGGCCATGAAGACGTACCGGGACCGGGCGATGTCCCTGGGCCGGGCCCGCCGGCCCCGCCACCCGGAGATCGTGGCCCCTTCGTCCGCGCACGTGGCGTTCGACAAGGCGGCCCGGTACTTCGGGATGCGGATGACCCGGGTGCCGGTGGGCGGCGACTTCCGGGCCGACGCCGCGGCCATGCGCCGGGCCATGTCGAGAGACACCGTGGTGGTGGTGGGCTCGGCGCCCTCGTTCCCCCACGGGGTCATCGACCCCATCCGCGAGCTGGCGGGGGCGGCGAGGGCCCGGGGGGTCGGCTTCCACACCGACGCCTGCCTGGGGGGATTCGTGCTGCCCTGGGCCGAACGCCTGGGCCACGACGTCCCTGGGTTCGACTTCCGGCTCCCCGGCGTGACGTCGATGTCGGCCGACACCCACAAGTTCGGCTATGCGGCGAAGGGGACCTCGGTGGTCCTGTACCGGGGGGCGGAGCTCCGCCGGCACCAGTACTTCACGGCCACCGATTGGCCGGGGGGCCTGTATTTCTCCCCCACCCTGGCCGGGAGCCGCCCGGGAGCCCTGTCCGCTGCGGCGTGGGCGGCCATGGTGGCCACCGGGGAGGACGGCTATCTGGACGCCACCCGCCGGATCCTCGAGACGGCGGCGCGCATCCGGGGGGGCATCGAGGCCATCCCCGAGCTGCGCGTCCTGGGCGATCCGCTGTGGGTCATCGCGTTCGCGTCCGACTCCGAGCAGGTGGACGTCTACCGGGTCCTGGACGGCATGGCGAAGCGGGGATGGAGCCTGAACGGCCTCCACCGGCCCGCGGCCGTGCACATCTGCGTCACCCTCCGGCACACGGAGCCCGGCGTGGCCGAGCGGTTCCTGGCCGACCTCCCCGGTGCCGTCGAGGAGGCCCGATCCACCGAGCCCGCCGGCGAGGGCCTGGCCCCCGTGTACGGCCTGGCCGGCACGATCCCGTTCCGGGGCATGGTCGACGACCTCCTGCGCAGGTACGTGGACCTGCTGTACCGGCCATGACGATGGGGGTTCGAACGGCCCTCGGACCCGTCATGCCAGGCCGGTCTGGTGTTCGCTGACCTCCCACAGCCGGCGGGCGGCATCGGGGTCGCGGGCGGCCTGGCCGGGGACGGCCAGGCGACGGTCCAGGAAGTAGCCCCCGGTCTGGTCGGCGGACTCGGGCGAGGCCACCAGCCACACCAGGGTGTCGGCGCCCTTGGAGACGCTCCGGGCGAACGGACGGGCCAGGGTCATGGCCAGGCGCATCCGCCACCCGTTGTTCTTGTTGAAGCTCGAGGCCACGAACCCGGGGTGGTAGCAGGTCGCGGTCACGCCGGTGCCCTGGAGCCGATGGCCCAGCTCCGCGGTGAACAGGATGTTCGCCAGCTTCGTCTCGCCGTACCGCCGGAAGCCGCCGTACCCCCGCTCGGCGTTCAGGTCGTCGAACGGGATCCGCATCCCGGAGTGGGCGTCGGAGGACGTGGTCACGATCCGGGCCGGAGCGCTCTCCCGCAGCCGCTCCAGGAGCAGGTTCGTCAGCAGGA
Source organism: Actinomycetota bacterium (assembly GCA_036394995.1). Taxonomy (GTDB): domain Bacteria; phylum Actinomycetota; class UBA4738; order UBA4738; family JACQTL01; genus DASWED01. The sequence continues at coordinate 44,970 of DASWED010000093.1, read as the reverse complement.
ACGGCGCCAGGTGGTTCACGGCCCACGTCAGCTCGATCCCGTCATCGGTGACCCGGCGTCGCGTGTGGACGGCCCCGGCGTTGTTCACCAGGACGTCGAGGCGCTCGTGTCGCTCGAGGATCTCGCCGGCCAGCCGGCGCACGGCATCAAGGGACGCGAGATCGGCCAGCAGCACATCGGGCCGGACGCCCCCGGTCGAGATGCGTTCGGCGGCCTCCTCGGCCCGGCCGGCGTCCCGGGCCACGATCGTCAGCCGGGCCCCCATCGCCGCCAGGGACTCGGCGGCGGCCAGTCCGATCCCGGCGGTCGCGCCGGTGATCACGACTCGCCGCCCCTCGATGCTCCAGGGTTCGTTCGCCACGCTCGGGACGGTACCGTGAAGATCCATCGCGGAACTCCAGTCGGGGGCCCGGGAATCCGATACTCTCTCTTGCGAAGGGCATGTATGCCCTGTGAGGTTTCTCTTCTCCAGTTCCTCCTTCTGGCGGTCCCGGCAGGAAGTTGAACCCTCCGGTACCGCGGCTCCCGTAGCCGCAGGAAGGTTGTGAACATGGCATCACCGTCGTACGCCGACCTCGGCGTGTCGTTCGCCGATCTCGGCGTGTCCTCCCCCGTGGTGGCGGAGCTCGAACGAAGCGGCATCACCGAGCCGTTCGCCATCCAGGGCAAGGTCCTGCCGGACTCCCTGGCCGGGCGGAACGTCCTGGCCCGGTCCCGGACCGGCTCGGGCAAGACCCTGGCGTTCGCCATCACCATCGTGGAACGCCTCGCGGCCTCGCCGCGTCCGGTCTCGAACGAATGGTCCCCGAACGGGTCAAACCGGTCGCACGGGCGGTCCTCGAACGGATCGAACCGTGGGCCGAAGGGCGGCCCCGCCGCGCTCGTGCTCGTCCCGACCCGCGAGCTGGCCGTCCAGGTCCTGAACGAGATCAAGCCCCTCGCCGCGGCCCGGGGGCTGCGCGCGACCGCCGTGTACGGCGGGACCGGCCTCCACGCCTCGGGCCAGGCCGCCGGCCGGGCCGACATCCTGGTCGCCACCCCCGGCCGGCTGGAGGACATCGTCAACCGGCGGTTCGTCGCCCTGGACGGCATCCGGGTCCTGATCCTCGACGAGGCCGACCGCATGCTGGACATGGGGTTCCTGCCCCAGGTCGAGGCCATCGTCCGGAGGATCCCGGCCGAACGGCAGACCATGTTCCTTTCGGCCACCCTCGACGGGCAGGTCGGGCGGCTGGCCGCCCGGTACGCGCCGAACGCGGTCCTGCACGAGGTCGAGTCGGCCAAGCCCACGGTCGACGAGGCCACGCACCGGTTCGTCTCGGTGACCTCGGAGGGCAAGGTGGCCTCGCTGGCCAAGCTCATCGCGGAGGAGCCCGGCCTGGTGCTGGTGTTCGTCCGGACCAAGCGCGGCGCGGACCGGCTGGTCCAGAAGCTGAAGCAGCAGGGGGTCCAGGCGGCCGCCATGCACGGGGACCTCACCCAGCCGGCCCGGGAGCGGGCCCTGGAGCGGTTCCAGGCAGGCAAGGTCCGGGCGCTGGTGGCCACCGACGTGGCCGCCCGGGGGCTCCACGTCGAGGGCATCGCGAACGTCGTGAACTACGACCCGCCCGAGGACCACACGGCGTACGTCCACCGAGTGGGCCGCACGGCTCGCGCCGGCGCCACCGGGATCGGGACCACGCTGGTCCTTCCGGAGCAGCAGGCCGACGTGAGCCGCATGGCCGCGCAGCTCCAGCTGGAGACCGAGTTCAGCGCCGAGGGCATGAAGATGGCCCCGCCGCGGAGCGTGTTCGTCTCCAAGAAGGGCCGCCGGTCCCTGCTGTACCGGCCCCCGGCGCGCCGTCGCTGAGCTGAGGTCCGCTTTTGCGGACCGGACAGGCTTTCGCGGTCAAGAATCCGGGGGCCCGCGGCCGATACCTGACGTATGAGGTGGCTGCACCGTGGTCTCGCGATGCTGGCCGCGGCCGTGATCGGTGCGGTCGCGGCGGGAGGCGGCGCACAGGTGGTGCACCTGGTCGCCGCCTCGTCGGCGCACCGTCCCGGGAATGCCGTCCACCACACACCGGCCCCGCACCCGTCGGAGCATCCCGCCGAGTCCCCCGAGCCGCATGAGTCTCCCGAGCCCGAGGGGTCTCCCGAGCCGGAGCCGAGCGAGCGTCCCGAGGGATCTGGTGAGGAACCCGGCGAGCACACCGGGCCGACCGGCCTGGACCGGGCCATCGAGCGCGTGGCCGCCAATCTCGAACGCCACCCCAACCGGGGTCTGGCCAACGCCCTCGACCGCCTGATGGCCAACCGGGAGCGGCACGAGACGCACACGCCCGGCCCGCCGGCCGATCCGGGCGAACCGGGCCACGGCCACGGCCACGACAAGGCGCACGGCCACGAAGAGGAGCACGGCCACGCGGGTGAGGACGGTCCGGGCGCGGAGCACGGGCACCACGGCGACCCCCTCGAGGACGAGCCCGATCAGGACTGAAGACGGGAATCGAACTCAGGCCAGCGACTCGCCCGCCAGCTCGGCGATGTGCTCGCCGATGACGATCGAGGCCGTGGCCGCCGGCGACGGGGCGTTGAGGACGTGGATGGCACCCGGCGTCCGGGCGATCCAGAAGTCCTCCACCAGCCGGCCGTCGCGGCCCAGGGCCTGGGCCCGGACCCCGGCTGGGGCCGGACGGAGGTCCGTGGCCGTGACGCCGGGGACCAGCCTCGACACCGCGCGGGCGAACCCGTCCCGGCCGAGCGACCTCGCGTACTCCCCGATCGCGGTCCGCCAGAACCGCCTGGCCAGCAGCCAGAACCCCGGGAACCGCAGCGTGTCCCACAGCTCTCCCGGCCGGATGGTCGAGCGGCGGTAGCCCTCGCGTGCGAACGCCAGGACGGCGTTCGGCCCGACGTGGACGTCGCCGTGGATCCCGCGGGTGACGTGGACGCCGAGGAACGGCAGCGCCGGATCGGGCACGGGATAGATCAGGCCGCGGATCTCACGGCCGGCGGCCGGCCGCAGCGTGAAGTACTCCCCGCGGAACGGCACGATCCGCATGTTCGGGCGGGCCCCCGCCAGCCGGGCGACGCGGTCCGCGTACAGCCCGGCGCAGTTCACCACCAGCCGGACGCGCGCCTCGCCGGCGGACGTCGCGACGGTGCTGCCGCCGGAACCCCGCCGGATCCCGAGGACCTCCGCGTTCGTCATCACCCGGCCCCCCGCCGCCCGGACCCGGTCCGCCATGGCCCCGAGGACCTCCCGGTAGTCCACGATCCCCGTGGCCGGGACGTGCAGGGCCCGGATCCCGGCGGCGCTCGGCTCGAGCTCCGCCAGCTCCCCCGGTCCGACGACCCGGACCCCGGGGACCCCGTTCGCGCGGCCCCGCTCCTCCAGGCGGTGCAACGCCGGCACCTCGGAGGGCGTTGCGGCGACGATCACCTTCCCGCAGTCCTCGTAGCGGATGCCGGCGTCGCGGCAGAACTCGCGGAGGCGCCCGCCGCCCTCACGGCACAGCCGCGCCTTCAGCGACCCCGGCCGGTAGTAGATCCCGGAGTGGATGACGCCGCTGTTGCGCCCGGTCTGGTGACGGCCGAGCGTCGGTTCCTTCTCGGCGACGATCACCCCCAGGCCCGGGAACGCGCCGAGCAGCGCCATCGCGGTGGCCATGCCCACGATCCCGCCGCCGGCCACCAGCACGTCCGCCCGGAGATCCGTCCCCGGTCCCCGGTCCCCGGACCCCGTGGCCGCCGCCTCAGACCCTACCCGGTGGAGCTCGCCGGCCCCGCGGCGATGCCCGGCTGCTGCTCCTCCTCCGGAACTGCCGCCGCGACTTCGGGCTCCCGATCGTCGATGCGGGCCAACGACGGGGGACGTTCACGGCGGAGCCGCTCGGCCGTCCGCTCGGCCTCGCGCATCACCCGGAGGACGTTGTGGCGGCTGATCTTCGCCAGTTCCTCGTCCGAGTAGCCCCGGCGGAGCAGCTCGGCGAACAGGTTCGGGTAGGTCGAGACGTCGTCCAGGCCCTCCGGCACGGCCGAGACGCCGTCGAAGTCGCTCCCGATCCCGACGTGGTCGATCCCGGCCACGTCGCGAACATGGTCGACGTGGTCGGCGACGTCCGTGACCGAGGCGGGCGGCATCGGATGCTCCTCGAACCAGGCGTCCATGGCCGCCCGCACCGCGTCCGGCTCCCCCGGGTGGAGGGCCTCCTGCCGACTGGCCTCGTCCCATGCGGCAGCGGACAGCTGCTCGCCGGCCCGCACCAGGAACATCGGCACGAACGTGCATCACCACGGCGCCGGTCGCGGCCACCCGGCGCAGGACGTCGTCGGGAACATTGCGGGGGACGCCGCACAGGGCCCGGGCCGAGGAGTGGGAGAAGATCACCGGCGACTCGGAGACGTCGATCGCGTGGGCCATGGTGTCGGCGGAGACGTGGGAGAGGTCCACCATGATCCCCAGCCGGTTCATCTCGCGGACGACCTCCTCGCCGAACCGGGTCAACCCTCCGTGCTCGGGGTCGTCCGTCGCCGAGTCCGCCCACGGGGTGTTGTGGTTGTGGGTGAGTGTCATGTACGCCGCTCCCAGCCGGGCCAGCATCCGCAGCGTTCCGAGGGACGACCCGATCGCCTGCCCGCCCTCCACCCCGACCATGGACGCCACCCGGCCCTCGGCGGCAGCCCGCTCGACGTCCGCCGCCGTCCGGGCGAGCGCGAACGTGTCCGGGTAGCGCGCCACCATGGCGTGGAAGGTGTCGATCTGCTCGAGCGTGGCGGTGACGGCCGTGTCGCCCGGGAGGTTCGACGGCACGTACACGGACCAGAACTGCCCGCCGAGGCCGCCCGCCCGCAGACGCGGGATGTCCGTCATGAGGTCCGGGCATGCCCCGGCCAGGTCCAGCCGGTCGAAGTCGTACCTGACGCGGTCGCGGAGCTCCCACAACACGTCGTTGTGCCCGTCGATCAGCGGCGCCCGGCGCAGGACCTCCCGGGCCCGTTCGAGCAGGGCTTCCTCGGCGTTCGGCATGGGTCGGGGCGCATCCTACCGGCGGCGATCGGCCGCTACAGCACCCCGAGGGCCAGGAGGAGGGCCAGGGCCATCAGTCCCACGCCGACGAGCAGCCCGGCGCGGCCCCTGGCCACGAAGGCGCCGTCCAGCGGCTCGACGGGGGCCAGCACGGAGCTGGTCATGAGCAAGGCCGTGGCACCGAGGGCCCTGGCCAGCGGCACGCCCGTCACGAGCCCCAGCCCCAGGAGCACCACGGTCAGCGCGCCCAGCGCGCCCACGGCGAGCGCGCGCGCGGGAAGCGCGGTCTGGTCCTGCTCCGCCGCCGGCAGCGGCGCGAAGCCGAATCCCAGCGCGGTGGCCCCCACGCCGATGAGCACGGACGGCGTCCACGTGTAGTGCCGCACGCCAACTCCCCGCCGGCGCGCCGCGCCCGCCCGGACCCGGAGATAGACGCCGGCCAGCACCAGGGTCCCCGCCGCCAGCGTGAGTTCCTCCTGGATGGGAACCCCGTCCTCGCGCACCAGCGGCCACACCACCACCGCCACGGTGGCCACCAGCGCCACCACGGGCGTGATCCCCCGGCCCAGGACCGACAGCCGCCTCCACCGCCCGCCCCGTTCCAGGGCCTCGTCGTGCACCCTGCCGGCGACGTACTCCCGGAACAGCGCGTGGCCGACCCGGAACGCCAGGAGCAGCAGCACCAGCCCCGCCACGGCCACCGGCGTCCGGTCCGTGGACCCGGCGAACCGCCAGTTCGGCGGCACCGGCTTCGAGAGGTCGAGCGTGGTGAAGAACAGGTCGTCGTCGAAGATCAGCTCGCGTTCATGTTCCCGGAACGCGGAGTCCAGGCTCGAGGCCCGGGCGAACGCCCCCTGCGCCTGCAGGAAGTGGGACCCGCCCATCCTCGACAGCACGACGCCCAGGTTGAACCACCCCTGCGCGTAGCCCGGCTCCGCGCCGACGGCCCGCCGGAGCGCCACCGCCGCCTCGTCGAACCGCCCGTCTTCGGCCAGGATCACCCCGAGGTCGTTCGCCGCCGGGAACACGCTGGGGTCCGCCGCCAGCGTGGACCGGTACGCGGCCTCGGCCTCCTCGGGCCGGCCCAGCCGGTACCGGACCAGCCCCTGATTCTCCAGGAAGACCGGGTTCGCCGGGTCGGAGGCCACGGCGGCGTCGATCGCGGCGACGGCCCGGTCCTCCTCGCCGAGGTGGGCCAGCACCAGCGCCTCGTTGTTCTCGAGGACCTCCGGCCGGAACAGGGGGACGTCGCCCGCGCCGTAGACCCGGAGCTGGGCCTCGTGCCGGCGCGCCGCCTCGTAGTGCCCCACGGCCTCCCGGAACCGCTGCGCCCGGAGCTCCGTGTCCCCGGCCTGGACTCGCGCGTTGTAGGAGATGAACTCGGGCTCCGCGGCCGAGGCGGGCCGGAGCCGCGCGACCCGGACGGCGATGGCGTCGGCATCCGCGAACAGGCGGAGTGCTTCGTCGAACCGGCGGGCCTTCTCCAGCGCGGTTCCCCCCTTCAGCAGCGCCGTGGCCCGGTCCAGGGGCCGTCCGGGATGCTCGGCCTCCCGGCCGAACCACACCGCCGCAGCGGCGAAGTCCCCCTGCAGGAACGCGATCTCGCCGGCCCGGTCATCGGGGAGGGCGAGCCCGGGATCCGCCTCTGCCCACTCCTTCGCCACGGCCGCGGCGCGTGGAAGGTCCCCGGCGAACCGCCACACGTTCTGGCGGAGGTCCTGGAGGAATGCGATGCCCGGATCCGCGCTCCCCCGATAACGGGCCAGCGAGTCGAGGCCCTGGCGCACGTACCTCGAGATCAGCGTCCTGGCATCGTCGATGCGCCCCGCCTCCAGCAAGGCGACCGGCCGCAGCTCGTCGTCCCCGCAGAACACCCGGTGGCCGCGCAGGTCGAAGAAGGCCGGGGGCATCTGCTCGACCGCCTCGCGGGGCCGGCCCGCCAGCAAGAGGTCCCGGAGGCGCGACCACTCGCGGCACGAGGGATCGATCTGCGTGGGGGGGATGGAGCGGAACTCCGGGATGAACGAGAAGTTCTCCAGACCGCCCCCGCCGATCACCTGGCTGATCGGCTCCAGCGAGAACGAGACGGGGTCCCATCGGTCCACGCCGATGGACACCGGGCGGCCGGCGCCGGCGTCGTCGATCGGCCCCTGGAACCCGACCAGCCCGGGGAACAGCGCGCTCCCGCTCGGGACCGACACCGAGTCCGGGAGGTCCCCGGCCCGGTCGGCGGCCCGGCCGAACATATGAGCCCGCTCCATGATCCCCACCAGGCCGTTCTGCAGGAGGGTCGAGTCCGGAGCGGTCCGGAGGACCCGCTCCTGCGCGGCCACCGCCTGGGCGCCGAGCCCCAACCCGTCCAGGGCCCGGGCGGTCCCCGCCGCGGCGGTGGAACCGGGATCCAGCGCCTCCGACCGCCGGTACAGGGCCAGGGCCCGCCGGAACCGCACCCGCGCGGTGAACGGCTTCTTCGCCTGAACCACCAGGCCCAGTCGGAGCCACGTGTCGGCCTCGCCGGACCACCCCGCCGGCGACCCCGGGTCCATCTGCTCCAGCCGGCGGAACGTCCGGATCGCGCGGCGGATCCGCTCCTCGAACGGCGTGGACTCCCCGACGATCCCGTCCACCACGGTCCGGAGACCCTGGAACTGGCCCAGGAGGTACAGCGGGGTGGGGTCCCCAGGGCAGGCGCGCTCGGCCATGGCGAACTCCCGGGCGGTGTCGTCGTCGCGGGATTCCTTGTCCGTCGACAGCAGGAAGGCCAGGTTCAGCTGCGGATCGCACGCGCCGCCCGCCCGGTCGAGCACCGCGAACGCCACGGGGCCCGCGAGCGGGAACTCCTGAGGGAATCGGGCACCCGCGACGATCAGCAGCGCTCCGAGGTCACCGAGCGCCGTCGCCTGCTGCTCGGAGAGGCCGGCGGGCACGCCACCGAGCACGGCCTCGAGCCGCGGATACCGGAAGGGATACGGCACCGGACGATAGGCGACCACATCGAACAGCGCCGGGCCCTGCTTCGCGATGCGCAGGAGATCGGCGCCCGTTCCCTCGGGGAGCGCGGCGGCTGCCGCACGGTCCAGCGCGTCCAGCATCGCCGCGGGGTCGGTGAGCACGGCGCCCTGCTCCACCGCGTCCTCGGCCGCCCCGCCGTGGGCGAATACCGGCACGTCGCGGATGGGGGGCGCCGGCGACCGCTGGAGCGCGGGGAGGCGGGCCGCCGGCGTGAGCGGCGGGATGGGCTTCGGGGCCGAGAGCCGCGCCGCGACCGGCAACGCCACGACCCCCGCGAGGGCGAGGATCACGACGGCGTCGACGACCTTCCCCCAGGTGGCCCTCACACGGATGCGCTTCATACCTCCCCGCGACGAGGGTAGCCGGTGCGGGCCTCGTTTCGCGAGGGTCCTACAGGAGCGACTCCTGGTTGTCGGGGACCCGGCGGCGCGAGCCTCCCCGCTCCTCCGCCGCGGGATGCTCCACCAGGGCCACCACGCGGGTGGCCATGAACCGGCCGGTGCGGACGGGCTGCCCGGTGCGCGTGAGCTCCGAGACCTCCACCAGTCCCCGGCCCGTCGAGACCTCGACCCGCCTCCCGGCCCTCGTGGCCTCGATCCCGAACGTCTGCACGCCGTTCCCGGTGTCCACCAGGATCTCCACCCGGTCTCCCTTCATTGCTCCATGGTAGGCCGACCCACCGACACGCACCGTGGAATCCGGGCGGGCGTGAGAGCATGCGGCGCGATCGACCAGACCCGGCCCGCATCGAACGAGAGGAGCCACATGAGCACCGATCCCGACTTCGAGCCCATCGCCGGCGTGAGCCTCGAGCTGTACGCCGAGATCTCGAAGAGCCTGGCCACCGTGAACTACGACCAGACCCGGGCCCCGGAGATGGCCGCGCAGCGCGGGGTCAACGCCGAGAACTGGCAGGCCGCCATGGACGGCTGGAACGCCCGCATCACCGCGAACAAGGCTGTGGCCCAGCGGTTCAACGCGCTGTACATGGGCCGGGCCTGACCCGCCGGTCAGGCGAACGTCACCTCGACCAGCCGGATCTCACCGACGAAGCCGCTGATCGGGTGGAAGTAGCTGATCGTGACGGTCCGGCCTCCGTCCCGGGCAAGCTCCGGGTGCTCGACCGCCGCGTAGTCGAAGGTCCCCGCGGGGACGGGCCGCCCGCTGAACGCCGGCACCGGGCGGCTCCACGGACCCTCCGGCCCCGGGGCGGTGCGGACCAGGATCCGGTTCGTCAGGCCGAGGTTGTAGACCGCCAGGTACCGCCCCAGCCACGGGTTCCAGCTGACCGAGAGCCCGCCACTCGGACCGGGGAGCGCGAACACCGCGGCCCCGACATCGGCCGTCCATCCGGACCCGTCCCAGAAGCGGTACGCGGATCGAACGTGCACCTCGCCGGGGGGCACGCGGGCGACGCGGCATCCGAACAGGAGCCCCTCGATGCGCCCGCACCCGTACACGAACACGAACCCGTCGGCGAGCACGGCGCCGTTGCCGAAGCTGGGCTCCGGGGCCCGGAACAGCAGCGCGGGATCGCGGGCGGCGACGGGTGAGGCGGGGACGCCGGTGGCGATCCCGCTGCCCACCTCCTGGTAGTTCAGGGGCCCCGGCGAGATCTTCATGACCTGGAAGAAGACCGTTGCGGTCCCCTCGGAGAGCGAGATCGCGCTGAGCGGCCACACGGCCATCCGGTCGTCGCTTCGACCCGTCCCCCGGTTGTAGGCCTCCTCGGCGAAGTCGAACGGGATGAACTGGATCGGGACGCCGGTCGTGTCGGTGGCCACCTCGAGCTCGCGGGGAACGCTCGGATCGCTCCAGGCGGCGGTGTTGGAGCGCAGGTGGGAGCCGTCGGTCGCGGTGACCGGGAACAGGGTGTCGCCGAACGTCCACAGGATCCGGGAACCCACCAGGGTGGACTGTCCGCCGTCGCGCAGCCAGCCCGCCGGCTGGACGAGCGTGCCGAGATCGCGGACCCCGGCGACCTCCAGCACGTGGGTGGCCGGCCGCGGAGCCGGTACCAGGACCGCCACGACGGCCGCCACGACGACCGCCAGCCGGACCACCCGCCGGACGGGCCGCGGGTTTAGCCTTGCCGGTGACACGGAGGAACGGGATCGGGGTGAGGGCATCGTGAGCGCTCGCAAGACCGTACGCGATTCGGGCGGGAGAGGATCGGGGGGCCCATCCGGCGTCTCCAGGCTCCCACGGAAGGCCTACGAAGGGGATCTCCTGCGGTTGCAGGAGGAGCTCGTGAAGATGACCGAGTGGGTGCGGGAGTCCGGCGCCCGGGTGGTGGTGATCTTCGAAGGGAGGGACGCGGCCGGGAAGGGGGGGACCATCAAGCGCATCACCGAGCACCTCAACCCGCGCATCGCCCGCATCGTCGCGCTCCCCGTCCCGACCGAGCGCGAGAAGAGCCAGTGGTACTTCCAGCGGTTCGTGGCCGAGCTGCCGGCCGCCGGGGAGATGGTCCTGTTCGACCGGAGCTGGTACAACCGGGCCGGCATCGAGAAGGTGCTGGGGTTCTGCACGCCGGCCGAGCACCAGCGGTTCCTCCGGCAGTGCCCCATCTTCGAACGGCTGCTCGTGGACGACGGGATCCTGCTCACGAAGTACTGGTTCTCGGTGAGCGACGAGGAGCAGGCCCGGCGGTTCGACGCCCGGATCTCCGATCCCATGCGCCGGTGGAAGCTGTCCTCCACCGACCTGTCGTCGCGGACCAGGTGGATCGACTACTCCCGGGCCAAGGACGAGATGTTCGTGCACACGGACATCCCCGACGCGCCGTGGTTCGTGGTGGAGGCCGACGACAAGCGGACCGCCAGGATCAACTGCATGGCCCACCTCCTGACCAGGGTCCCCTACGAGGCGAGGCCACTGCCCACGGTGAAGCTCCCCAGGCGCCAGAGCGACGAGGGCTACATCCGCCCGCCGCGGGACGCGTACACGTACGTGCCCGACCACGCGTCGTCGCTGGTCGAACGGTGAGCGACGTCGTCCGGGCGGCCGGCGGGCTGGTGCTGCGGGACGGGGAGGGCGGGCGGAGGGAGGTGGCGCTGGTTCACCGGCCGAAGTACGACGACTGGAGCTTCCCCAAGGGCAAGCTCCACCAGGGGGAGACGGACGAGGAGGCCGCGCTCCGGGAGGTGGAGGAGGAGACCGGCCTCCGCTGCTCGATGGAGCTAGAGCTCCCGAGCGTCCGGTACCGGGACGCGGCGGGCCGGGACAAGGTCGTTCGGTACTGGGTCATGCGCCCGCTGATGGGTGCGTTCGAGCCCACCGACGAGGTCGACGACCTCCGGTGGGTCCGGGTCGAACGGGCACCCGACCTCCTGTCCTACGACCACGACCGGAGGCTGCTGGAGGCCCTGGACGACTCGGCGTGACGCCGGCCACTCAGGCGTGCGCTCGGGTTGCCGTCCAGGTCCCCCTGTCGGACCCGCACGCGGGAGGGGAGTCGTATTCGCCGCTCAGCCGGTTCCCCGAGAGCGTGCCGGTGAACCTGATCGCGGCGAGACCCCCCTTGATGGCTCCGATCCTGATCGCACTCCCCGATGCCGTTCCCTCCACGGTCCCCCGGGAGATGCAGCCCGAGCCGCGTACGGAGATCCGGCCCGTCAGCGTCCCGCCGTCGACGGTGAACGTCATCCGGAACGAGCCATCGGCCGGGAAACGGTCGCTCTGCCACACTCCGTCCCATGTGCCCGCGAGCTTGCTCGCCGTGGGGGGCGCCACGGTGGTGCCCGGCGGGAGGGTCTTCGCGGGCGGGCTGGAAGCGGGGGGTGACCCGCTCGGTCCCGCGCTCGATGGTGCTGGGCTGGTCGCGGGGGCCTGGCTGGTCGCGGGAGCCGGGCTCGTCGCGGGGGCCGATGTCGTGCTCTTCGAGCCGGTCGCCTTCACCACCACCACGGCCGCGCCGGCCACCACCACCGCTGCGGTCCCGATCACGGCCAGCCGGACGGGGAGGCTCGTCCGGCGGGCGACCTTCCCCATGTGGCGGAGCGAACCGGGCCCGGTGGGACCGGCCGGAGCCGACCCGCCGGGAGCCGCGGGGCCGGCGCCCTGGGCTCCGCCGGGAGCCGTGGGGCCGGCGGAGCCGGATCCTCCGGGAGCCGTCGGCCCCGCGCCGGGCGTTCCCCCCGGTGCCGTGGGCCCGGCGGCGGGCGCGCCTCCGGGTGCGGTGGGGCCCGAGGGCCCGGCCGGGCCGGGCGGTGCGCCCTTCGCTCCGGCCGCGGCGACACCGGCCCCGGCGCCCCCACCGGCACCGGCGCCCAGCGCCGCGGAGGCCTTGTCCTCGTCGTCGTCCTCGGGCTCCGGCGGCGCGGGCGGGCCCGGCATGGGCGGCGCGGGAGGGCCGGCGGCGGGTTGGTCGGGTTCGGCAGGCATGGGAGGCACGGGAGGAGTCCCCGGCGTGCGCTCCTCGGGCTCGTCCGACCCGCCGTGTTCGGTCATTGGTTCCCGCCCGACCTCGTCGTCACCCCCGGCTCGGCCGGGGAAGACGAGGGTACGACAGGCGGCGCCGTTGGGTCACAGGTACCAGAGGTCGCCCTCGAACTCGAACCCCAGGACGCCTTGACGGCCTCTCGGGTCCTGCCCCTGCGCCCCATCGCGCCTCCTCCGAACGGGCCGGGGCACGCGGCCCCGATCGGCCGGATGATATCGGCGCGGGCGACTCCCGGGCTCAGATGCTGGCGCTGAACGTGTCGCAGGCCCGGGGATCGCCGGTGTCGAACCCTGTCCGGAGCCACTGGGACCGCTGGGCGGCGGAGCCGTGGGTCCAGGTCTCCGGGTTCACCCGCTCCCCCGCCGAGCGCTGGATGCGGTCGTCCCCCACCGAGGCCGCAGCCCGGAGGGCCTCGTCGAGGTCCCCGGGATCCAGCTCTTCGGTCTCGTACGCGTGGTGGCCCCACACGCCGGCGAAGCAGTCGGCCTGCAGCTCCAGACGCACCGACAGGTCGTTCGCCTCACCGGGGTGCCGCTGGGATTCCCCACGGACACGCTCCTCGGTTCCCAGCAGGGTCTGGACGTGATGGCCGAACTCGTGGGCGATGACGTAGGCCTCGGCGAAGTCGCCGGGGGCCTGAAACTGCGTGGCCAGCTCCCGGAAGAACCCCAGGTCCAGGAACACCTTGCGGTCCACGGGGCAGTAGAACGGCCCGGTCTCCGACGAGGCCATGCCGCACCCGGATTGGGTCTGTCCCGTGAAAAGGACGATCTTCGTGGTCTGGTAGGTGCGGCCGTCTGTCCGGAAGTCCGCCCGCCAGAAGTCCTGCACGTCGTCCACCACGAACCCGACGAAGTCGACGAGGTCGGCGTCCGGATCGGGCGCCCCAGAGACGCCGGGCGCGACGCCGTTCGACGCTCCCTGGTCGCTCCCGCCGAACGCGCCCGTGAACCACAGGACGGCCAGGATGATCAGGACCACGACGACGGCGCCGATCGAGAGGCCCCCGCGCCCGGCCGGCAGGGGAAAGCCGCCGCCCCGGCCGAGGATCCCGCCGAGCCCGCCGCCGAACCCGCCGGACGGCGACTGGCCCCGCCGGTCCTCGATCTGGTCGCGCCCCCGCCCGCGTTTCCACCGCATGCCTGGTCAGTCCCCGGAGGCACGGGGGGTGAAACGCGGCCCGAACGCGCCGGGCCGTTCCGGCTGACGGCCGGTCACGGCGTCGGCCAGGTGGACGAGGCCGGGTCCGACGGGCGGACCGTGGCCGCGGCTCCGACCGCCTCGAGCAGCTCCCGCACGACCTCGGCGTCCTCCGACCGGGCGCCCTTCAGCACGACGCTCGGAGCGCTGTCCACGAGGTCCTTCGCTTCCCTCAGGCCGAGGTTGGTGGCCGCGCGGACCTCCTTGATGACGTTGATCACGCGGTCGCCGGCGCTCTCCAGCACCACGTCGAACGTGCCAGCGAACCATCCCTGGGCGGCCGCCGAGCCCGGCTCGGCGGTCGAGCCCGGCGGACGGTGGTCGGGCGTCAGCCACTCGCCGCAGTAGCGGCACTTGACGGCCTCGTCCTGGATCACCTCCGCGCAGTACGGACACTTCTTCACGGCGCGGCAGAGTGTACGGCCCGACCGGCTCAGCGTGTTCGTCGACGTGTCCGTGAGCCAGTTGCAGGGCGGCGAATCGCCTTACCCCGCCCGGATGCCCCCGACGCTCGGAAGTCCGCGCCGGGCCTGCCCGGCTACGCGGAGATCTCGACGAACGCCGGCGGGCCGTACCCGCTCACCCTGTTGTTCGACAGCCGGTGGACCCGCGAGCGGAACTGGTACTCGCCGGGGTCGGACGGGGTGAACTTCACCACCGCGTTCGTGATCTTCGACTTGTAGACGTGCCAGTCCCCGCCGGTCGTGCGCATCTGGACGTCGTAGGCCAGGCCGTTCGGTGCGGCCACCGCGGCGATCCTGATCTTCTGGACGTCGCCGGCGTGCTGGGTCCCCGTGTTCAGCCACCTGTCGGGCACCTTCACGGACCCCACCATCCCCTGGCTCCCGTGGTACTTGCAGTGGTACTTGAAGGCCCCGCCGAACAGGAACAGCTTGGTCTTGAAGTTGCCCGTCGTGACGTCGCCGGTGTTGAACCACCCGGCGTTCGATGTGGCCGTATGGGTGAACCCCGAGTCGTTGTTCCACTGGACCGTGTCCCCGATGGCCACCGAGATCGGGGTGGGATCGAACTTGAGGGTGCTGGTCATCTCGACGTTGCTGGTGGATGCCCAGGCGGGCCACCCGGTCGCGACGGCGAGCACCCCAGCGGCAAGCACGACGACGGCACGCTTCATGGCTTCCTCCTCCGTTTCCCCGGATGCCGGGGCCCGACCGCGATTCTGTCATCCCCGCCTTCCGGTGGCGAGGGACGCGTGGTCAGCCGCGGACCCTGGCGAGCTGGCGGGACAGCGCGACCAGTCGCCCGGTGGAGTCCCACACCTCGCCGTCCTCCTCCACGTAGCCCTCGATGAGGTACCGGGACCGGAACCGGCACTGGAGCCACCCCGGGGCGGGCCGGCCCCGGACGTGGACCGTGAACTCGATCGTCGGGACCCAGCCGGTCTGCATGAGGTTGAACAGGGTCGGGGGAAATGCGTCCGCCACCAGCGGGAGCATCGCGGTGTCCGGTTCGCGCCCGTCGGCCAGGCGGACCCAGCCGGACATCTCCGGAGTCCCGCTGGGCCGGGTGGTGGCCCACACGGCGGTCTCCGGGGTCAGCCGGAGGTCGAACCGCTTGGAGAACTCCGGCGCGACCGGCCCCGCGGCCCGGACACACTCGTCCGGAGGCGCGAACACCGGGATCGGCTCGAGCACGGCGGTGGGGCCGGTCGCCGTGCCGAGGTCGCCGTAGGTGGCCACGACGTGGAGGCGGGTCGCGCCGCCCTGGTGCATGCGGGCGGCCGCCGCGGAGTGCCCGCCCTCCCGGAGGATCTCCACCTCGACCGCCGCAGGCCCCGGCTCCGTTCGCGAGAGGAAGTGCGCGCTCACCGCCACGGGATCGGGCTTCGACACCGACGCCCGGACCGCCGAGAGCACCACGGCCACCAGGTAGCCCCCGTTGGGCGCGATCCCGATGTTCCAGCGGTCGGTGATCTCCGCCCGGAACCGCCCGTCGCCGGCCGGCTCCACCGCCACCGCTTCATCGAACTCGAACAGCGTGGACTCACGGGCCACTGAATCCTCCTCGCGCCACCAGCGGCTGAGAACTGAGCATCTCCGGCAAGACCGTATCGCTCCGCGGGCTCGCTGATGGAATGGTGCAACGCAGTGTCAACCGTCCCACCTCCGGGAGCGTCATGGTGGTGACGGCAGCACAGGAGGGATTCCCGCTGGACGAGGTCGAGCTCCGCCGGCTGATCGAGGTGGCGTACCCGAAGCTGGTCGCCGGGCTCACGTTCGTCTGCGGGAGCCGGGCCGCGGCCGAGGACGCCGCCCAGGAGGCCCTCGCTCGTTGCTGGGAGCGGTCCTCCCGCGGAGATGCGATCGATTCGCCGCAGGCGTGGATGACCACCGTGGCGCTCAACCTGGCCCGAAGCTGGTGGCGCCGCATGCGCGCGGAGAGCAGGGCGCGCGCGAGGCTCGGGCCACCCGCCGCTCCCCCGCCCGCGGACGAGGTCGCCGACGTGCGCCGGGCCCTGGCCGCCCTGCCCCGGCGCGAGCGCGAGGCCGTGGTGCTCCACTACTACCTCGACCTGTCCGTGTCCGAGGTCGCTTCCGCACAGCGAGTGGCCGAGGGGACGGTCAAGACATCGCTCCACCGAGCCCGGCGGTCCATGGGGCGCGCCCTGTCCGAAAGTGAGCAGCCGGAAGAGGAGGTCGAACATGGCCGGCGATGACCGCACCCTTCGCGAGGCCCTGCAGCGAGCGGCCGAGCCCGCGGACGCCGAGGGCGTGTTCGAGGCGGTGGCCCGGCGGCGTTCCCGCTTCCGGCTGCGGACACGACTGGCCTCGGTCGCGCTCGCGGTGGCGGTGCTCGTCGGCGCCGGCGCGGCCACCTGGGCGCTGGCCCGCACCTTCGGCCTGGGTTCCGGGGAGCCGGCGACCAACCCCCCGACGGTCGCGCCCACACCGTCAGCCGTGCCGCCTTCGGGCGCCCCAGTCATCCTTCCCTCCGAAGAGGCGCCCTCCCCCGCCCCGGCGTGGCCGACGCCCAGCCTCTCACCGTCGAGCGAGCCCGAGTGCCGCGAGCGCAGCGTCCTGCGGGGGGATTTCGACGGCAACGGATCGGCAGTGGCCCGACTGAGCGAGTGCACCGGCGGCGACGCGCGATGGATCATCGACATCGACTGGGGCGGGCCCGAAGGGTCCTGGCAGCTCGAGGAGTGCCGGGAGGGATGCTCCCTGCTCGCCGCCCCGGACCTGAACGGGGACGGCACGGACGAGCTCGCCGTCGTGACGGTGGGGTTCTCCATCCAGGAGGTCGTCCTGTACGTCGCGTTGCCCCGGGAGATCGGTCCCGGCACGATCACGGTCGCGGCACCCGGGGACCCGGCCGGCGGGTTCGAGCCGGGGGAGCCGGCCCGGTTCGCCTTCGGCGGCGACGGATTCACGACCTACAACGTGCGCTGTGAGGATGGCTCCAACGGACCGGTCCTGATCCAGACCGCGGCGGAGAGCCTCCCCCACGACAGCCCCGACGCCGTGTGGCACGTGCACGAGACCGAGTTGCGGTTCTCGCCGCACACCGGGCCGAACGGGAGGTTCGAGGTGGTGTCGGTGGACGACTACACCCTGCCCACGACGGACCCGGAGCAACGACCGCTGTTCGCCCAGCACGACGAGTTCTGCGGCGCACCGACGGCCGTCGCGAAGGGCGGCCCGGGCTAGGTCGACGCTCGCACGCGCGGCTCGTAGCGGGCGATGATGGGCGCCTCGACACCTGACGAGGAGGATTCCATGAGCGAGGTCGCCTGGACCGGGACGCCCGTGCGCCCGCACGAGGGGGCACGGGACAACGGCGCGGAGTCGCTGCCGTGGGGGGAGCGCCGGGAACGGCTGGCGCTCCGGTGGCCGTTCGCCGAGGCGGTCGAGGGGTACCGGCGGAAGGCGCTGGCCAACCCCGACTACGACCCGGCGGCGACGTTCGTGTGGGGCCAGATGATGGCGGTGGGACTCATCGAGGCGCTGAAGGCGGTGGAGGAGCGCTTCGGCGAGGAGGGCCACGACGTGGTCCGGGCCGCGCTGGCCCGAACCGGCGACCGGATCCTCGCCGAGATGACCGAGGGGGTCGAGCCGGCGGCGGATGCCACGCCGGCCGAGATGACCAGCCTCATCGCGTCGTGGATCAACGAGGTCTGCTACGCCTCGATCGAGAACCCCGGCGTCGGTGAGGAGGGGGCCGAGTTCGACATCCACTACTGCCCGCACGAGGACGTGTACGGCGCGTTCGACTGCCGGGTCCAGCGTTACCTGGTGGAGGGGATGATCGCCGCGGGCCGCCGCGCGTTCGGCAGTTCGATGTTCGACGTCCGGTTCACCAGCACCATCCCGTCTGGCTCCAGCGTGTGCCACTTCGACATGTTCCAGAGATCGAACGAGGCGCCGGACGCCTGGAACGAGTACTCCGACCGCCTCCGCGACCGCGCCCTGAAGATCCTCAACCCGCCGAGCCCCGCCAGCGGCTGAGCGATCGCTCGCGCTCCCGAGGCGGCGACCGGTGTCACCGGCACTGGATACTGTCCTCGTATGGCACGACTGAGCTCTTCGGATCGGGCACGGCTTCCGGACAGTGCGTTCGCGTACGTGGACTCCCGGGGGCGGCGGCGGCTGCCGATCAACGACGAGTCGCACGTCCGCAACGCGCTGGCCCGGTTCGAACGGGTGGCGTTCGAGGACGAGGCCGCCAGGGAGCGGGCCCGGCGACGGCTGCTGAACGCGGCCAAGCGGTACGGCATCCTGCCGGTGGGGTTCATCACCGGCCAGCTGCGGGCTGAGCGGACGCTCGGGGCAGCGGACGGCCGGACGCTCGACGCCGCGACCCTCCCCACCGGGTTCGTCACGTTCCTGCTGACCGACATCGAGGGGTCCACCGGCCTGCTCGAGCGGCTGGGCGACCGGTACGCGGCCCTCCTGAAGGACGTCCGCGACATCGTGCGGGGCGCCGTGCTCGAGGCCGGCGGGCGCGAGGTCGACAGCCGCGCCGACGAGTTCTTCGCGGCGTTCGCCCGGCCCGCCCCGGCCATCGTGGCCGCCGTGGCCATGCAGGGCACGCTGGGTGAACGGTCGTGGCCCGACGACGTTCAGTGCCGGGTCCGGATCGGGATCCACAGCGGCCGGCCCAGCCTGACGGACACCGGATACGTGGGCCTCGCCGTCCACACCGCGGCGAGGATCTGCACGGCGGCCCACGGCGCCCAGATCGTGGTGTCCGGCCAGACCAGGACGGCGCTCCGGGGATCCGTCCCGGCCGGCGTCCGCCTGCACAACCTCGGCGCCCACCGCCTCCCCGGCCTCACCCGCGCCGAGACCCTGTTCCAGGTGAAGGCGAAGGGACTCCCCACCGACTTCCCCCCGCTCCGGACCGTTCCGGCACCGGCGCCCGAGGGCGCCTGACCGGCGAACGCTCAGCCCTCCACCGGATCCGGGTCGTCGAACAGGGCGATCGAGGCCGTGAAGCCGTGGAGGAAGTTCTTGCCGCCGACCGGGCCGATCTCGCCGGCGCAGTTGAAGCCGGCCACCGGAAGGCCCCCCAGCGTCTTCGAGACCAGCGACGCGTCGTGATCCGGGACGTCGAACAGGCGCGACCCCCGGCCGTTGCACGTGAACAGCAGCGCGCCGGTGGCCGGGCGGGCCTCCCGCCCGAGGAGCGTACGGAGGTCCTCGTCCGCGGTGGCCGCGTCGCGGACGTGGAACTGGATGGTCTGCCCCACCTCGATCGCTTCGCCCACCGCGAGGGCGCCGGTCTCCGGATCCACGCCCACGATCCCCCTGATCAGGAAGTCGCCGCGTCCCGGTTCGGCCGTGTACTCGTCGATGGCCCGGCCGACGTGGAGGCCCCGGCTGACCAGCTCACGGTCCTCCGGCGGGAGCGTCGTCACGAGGTCCTGGAGCCGCTGGAGCGGAGGGCGCCCGCCCAGCTCGTGGATCACGTTGCCCTCCGCCCTGGTCACCGTGTAGACGCTGCCGATGGGGCGGCACCCCTGCGAGACGAGCGGCCGGATCCGGACACCGGACAGGCGGGCTCCGACCGCGCCGCCGTCCAGCACCCGGTCGTCCAGGAACAGTCGGGTCTCGCCGGGCCCCGTCCCGCCGCTCGCCATCCCGCCCATGACCACCGTCCCGGGAACCCGCGCGTTCACGTGCTGGAGCAGCAGGTCCGCCGGGAACGAGTAGGGGTCGCCGATCAGGAGGTACGGGGCCGGGCCCGCCTCCTCGAACCGGTACCCGCCGAACACCCCGCCGGCGGATGTTCGAAGGAACTCCATGTCGAACGTCTCGGCCGGCTCCGGAAGCGAGGCCAGCCACACCGCAACCGCCGGGCCCTCCTCCACCTCCCGGTCGCCCGCCACCACGGTCTCCGCGATGCACCCGATGACCCGCTCCGGCGCCGCGGCGGCCCGAACGGCGTCAGAGACGGCGCCGGCGAACGGGGCGTGGTGACGCGACGCCACCACCACCGCGAGCGAGACCTCGGCCCCGCCGAGCCGCGACATCGCCTCCTCGCAGGCCGCCCCCGCAGCCGCCGCCGGATCGTGCTCTGTCGAGAGCGCAGCTCCGATCCTCATCCCTTCGACCCTACAACCGCACCGTGCAGAAGGGCCGCCCGCAGGCGGCCCTTCGTGCGTCAATCGTCGAGGCTGATTACCCGGTGATGTCGCCCCGGTTGCCCCCGCGGTCTGCCGACGCGTCCTTCCAGTCGCCGTGGTTCTTGGCGTTGTAGTGGAACAGGTACGTCGGGACGTCGTACGTCGCCGATCCCCCGAAGAACTCCGCCACGAACTGGGACGTGGAGCACGCGCCCGGGCAGGTGGCGCTCGGGTTGTAGGTCCCGTTCGAGACCACAACCAGGAAGGACCCGTCCATCTTGCCGGTGATCCCGGCCGTCAGGGTCCCTCCGGGGTTCGTGTCACAGGCGCCCGGGCTGGGCCCGCCGGTCGTGACGAAGGTACCGTTCTTGAACTGCTCGGTGACGTTGTACGTCCCGTCGCCGTGGTTCCCCCCTCGATTGGCGCTCACATGCACACCCCCCTGGCGTACCTGCACCAACCGACCCCATCGGGGCAGAAACCCACGTTCCTTCGCAATAGCAACGTGCGATGCGGGCTCAGCGGAGCTCGCCGTGCCGGTCGAACACGGGCGCTCCCCTCGCGAGCGTGAGGTCCACCCGAGCCCGTCCGATCTCCATCGGCGCCACCGCGAAGATGTCCCGGTCGACCACCGCGAGGTCTGCCGCCATCCCCGGACGGATGGCGCCGGTGAGCTCGTCGAGGTGATTGACGAACGCCGAGCCGGCGGTCGCTGCCTCGAGCGCGGCGTCCAGGTCGAGGCGCTCGTCGGGAAGGAACGGCTCGACGTCCGGCTCGTCGAACGGGACCCGCGTGACCGCGACCTGCACGATGGCCAGCGGATCCGGGGTGGTCACCGACCAGTCGCTGCCGAACGCGAGCCTCGCCCCGGCCCGATGGAGCGATCGAAACGGGTACTGCGTGGCCACCCGCTCGGGGCCCAGGATGGGCGCGTTGAGGTCGCGCATCTGGTCGTCGAGGCAGGCCCAGAAGGGCTGGCAGTTCGCCACGACGCCGAGCGCGCCGAACCGCGGGACGTCCGCGGGACCCACCACCTGGAGGTGCGCGATGTGGTGGCGCATGGTCGAGGGGCCGTTCCGGGCCGCGGCGAGCTCGAACGCGTCGAGGGCCTCACGGACCGCCCGGTCGCCGATCGCGTGGACGTGCACCTGGAACCCCTCCGAGTCCAGCCGGGCCACCGCCTCGGCGAGGAGCCCGGGGTCCACGAACGACAGCCCGCGGCGGTCGGTCGGCCGGCCGGTCGCCGCATCGAGGTACGGCTCCAGCACCCCGGCCGTGAAGTTCTCGCAGATGCCGTCCTGCATGATCTTCACCGTTCCGGCCCGGAACCTCCGGGTGCCGGAGGCCGGCCAGGGGAACCCTCCCCCTGAGGCTTCCCGGCGCTCCACCAGCTCCAGAATCTGCTCCAGCCCCCGATCCCGGTCCCACCACAGTCCTCCCACCACCCGGGCGGTGAGCAGGCCCTCGCGGTCGAGCGCGAGGTACGCCTCCTGGTTCGCGGGCAGCACCCACGCGTCCTGCCAGGCCGTGATCCCCAGCGAATGGAGGAACGCCTGGGCCTCCATCGTGGCGGCCCGCCACTCGGCGGCCGTCGTCGCGGGCGCGAGTCGCTCCACCAGGTCCATGGCCCCCTCGTGGAGCGTCCCGCTGGGCACGCCATCCGGATCGCGTTCGATGCGACCGTCCGGTGGATCGGGCGTGCCGGCGGCGATCCCCGCCAACTGCAGAGCGGCGGTGTTCACCCAGGCCCCGTGCCCGTCGCGATTCGTCAGGTACGCCGGCCGGTCCCCGGTGACGTCATCGAGCATCGACCGGTGCGGCGTACCGCCCGGGAAGTCCGGGAGCCGCCATCCCCCGCCCAGCACCCACGCCGCGTCGGGATGGGTCAGCGCGTACCGCCGGACGGCGTCCAGCACTGCGCCGGCTCCCGCGATGTCGTGCAGGTCGCAGCGGAGGCGCTCCAGCCCGGAGCTCGGCGGGTGCACGTGCGCGTCCTGGAACCCGGGCACCACCATCCGGCCGGAGAGAGCGACCACCCGGGTGTCACCGCCGGCGAGATCCGCGAGCTCGTCGGAACCGCCCACTGCGACGATGCGGCCACCGGACACGGCCACCGCTTCGGCCCGCGGGGACGCCCGGTCCATCGTCACCACCGGCCCACCGGTCAGCAGCAGCTCCGCGTCCGCCACGGAGCGGCACGGTAGCAGCGGTCCCGCCGCCGGGCGAGCCGCCCCGGCGCCGGCCGGCCGTACACTCCGGGGACATGACCACACCGATCCGGCTGGTGGAGTTCCCGGCCGACGACGCGGACCGGGCGCTCGCATTCTGGAGGGGGCTGCTGGGTGTCGAGCTCCGGGCCCGGGACGAGGGTCAGGGCGAGGGCTGGCAGACCCCCGGGGACGGACCCGCGCTGGGGCTGCACCCTCGGGGCACGGGCCCCGGCGACCGGGTCTCCCTCCCGTACCTCTCCGTCCCGGACATGCACGCGGCCCTGCGGAGGGTCCGAGACCTCGGGGGCGACGTCATCCACCCCGGCGAGCGCTGGAGCGTCTGCCGGGACAGCGAGGGAAGCCCCTTCGGGCTGGCCCTGGAATGACCGCTGAGGAGAGCGAGGGCCCGGTCGCCCGGACCCTCGCTCTCGCGCGCATGACTCCGATCTCGGCCGGCCCTACTCCATCTGGCCGTAGTCGCCGGGGCTCTGAGCCCGTTCCGGCTTCTCCACGATGGCGCACTCGGTGGTCAGCACCAGCGCCGCGACGGATGCCGCGTTCTGGAGGGCGGAACGGGTGACCTTGGCCGGGTCGATGATCCCGGTCTTCCTGAGGTCCTCCCACTGACCGGTGGCCGCGTTGAAGCCCGTGGCCTCGGACTCGCCGCGGATGCGCTCCACCACGACGGCGCCCTCGAACCCGGCGTTGCCGGCGATCAGCTTCGCCGGCTCCTGCAGCGAATGGCGAACGATCAGCGCGCCGGTCGCCTCGTCCCCCGAGAGACCGAGGCTGTCGACGTCGATGGCCTCCTCGGCTCGGATCAGGGCCACACCGCCGCCCGGGACCGTGCCCTCCTCGATGGCCGCACGCGTCGCGGACACGGCGTCCTCGATTCGGTGCTTCTTCTCCTTCAGCTCGACCTCGGTGGCCGCCCCGACCTTGATCACCGCGACGCCGCCGGACAGCTTGGCCAGGCGCTCCTGCAACTTCTCGCGGTCGTAGTCGGAGTCGGTCTTCTCGATCTCGGCCTTGAGCTGGGCCACGCGGCCCTTGATCTCCTCGGGGTCGCCCTGGCCCTCGACGACCGTGGTGTCGTCCTTGGTCACGATGACCTTGCGCGCGGAGCCCAGGAGGTCCAATGAGGTGTTCTCGAGCTTCAGCCCGACCTCCTCGGAGATGACCTGGCCACCGGTGAGGATGGCCATGTCCTGCAACATCGCCTTGCGGCGATCGCCGAACCCGGGGGCCTTCACCGCGACGGCGGAGAACGTGCCCCGGATCTTGTTCACCACGAGGGTGGCCAGCGCCTCGCTGTCGACGTCCTCGGCCACGATCAGGAGCGGCTTCCCGGCCTCCATCACGCGCTCCAGCACGGGCAGGAGGTCCTTGACCCTCGAGACCTTCCCGCCGACCAGCAGGATGCGGGGCTCCTCGAGCCGCGCCTCCATGGCCTCGGTGTCGGTCACGAAGTACGGCGAGATGTAGCCCTTGTCGAACTGCATCCCCTCGACGAACTCGAGCTCGATGCCGAACGTCTGCGACTCCTCGACGGTGATGACCCCGTCCTTGCCGACCTTCTCGAACGCCTCGGCGATCGAGTCGCCGATGGATCCGTCGGCCGCCGACAGGGCGGCCACGTGGGCGATGTCCTCCCTGCCGTCGACGTCGTGGGCCTGCTTTCCGATGTGCGCCACGGCCGCATCCACGGCACGCTCGATGCCCCGCTTCAGGGCCATCGGATTGGCCCCCGCGGCGACGTTTCGCATCCCGTTGTGGACCATGGCCCGCGCCAGGACCGTCGCCGTGGTGGTGCCGTCACCGGCGACGTCGTTGGTCTTGGTGGCGACCTCCTTGGCGAGCTGGGCGCCCATGTTCTCGAACGGATCCTCCAGCTCGATCTCCTTGGCGATCGTCACTCCGTCGTTCGTGATGGTGGGGGATCCCCACTTCTTGTCGAGCACGACGTTGCGGCCCTTCGGGCCGAGCGTGATCGACACGGCGTCCGCGAGCTTGCTCACGCCGGCCTCGAGGGCCCGACGGGCCTCTTCGTCGAACTTCAATACCTTCGCTGTCATGACGCCTTCCTCGCTGAGCTGATGACGGCGAGCACGTCGCGGGCGGAGAGGAGGAGGTATTCCTCGCCCTCCACCTTGACCTCGGTGCCCCCGTACTTCGAGTAGATGACCGTGTCGCCGACGCTCACGTCCATCGGGATGCGTTGCCCGTCCTCGAACCGACCCGGGCCCACCGCCATGACCTCGCCCTCCTGGGGCTTCTCCTTGGCGGTGTCCGGGATCACGATGCCCGAGGCCGTCGTCTGATCCTCCTCGCTGGGATGGACCGCGATGCGGTCATCCAGCGGCTTCAGTGCGAACGTCGTGCCCATTGCCCTGTCCTTCCCGGTGCCTCGATCGTGCCTGGTGCCTGGTTCGTGCCCGCCCCTGTGAGCGGCCTCTCAGGGGAGGGCGGCTCCGAGGGAAACCGGCGGAGATGGCAGGCGGAGCTGGGAGCGATCGATCGTCGTCTGCCGGCCGTCGTCCTGCGTCCATGACGCCCCGCAATAGGGGCAACTGGTGCGCCGCGGACTCACGACGAAGACGACCTGAACTGCGAGACAGACCGGGCAGTGCACCATGTCGACCTCCCTCGTTGCTCCTCGATTCGAGAGGGGCGAAGGGCCGGTGGCTTGGGAGCCAGATGGCCACGAGTCGGTCGCTCGGCGCGAATGGTAGGCGGGATGCCTACGTGCATCGAGTGTACCAGCAACCATTCCCGGGAAGCCCGGACGTGTCCGGCTCCGACGCGCCCTGTCAGCGACCGGCGGCGGATGCCACGGCGGCGCGCGCGACCCTCTTCGCCTCGAAGCGCTGGGCCGTTGCGTCGACCATCGCCACGAAGTCGCGGATCTCGTCGCGGGCGCGTTCGGCGTCGTCGGTCAGCCCCGTCAGCTCGTCGAGCTTCCACTGCCGGTACAGGACGGGCACCAGCACCTGGTCGTGGTGAATGCGGAGGTCGTAGATGCCGGCGTTCGCGATCGTGATGGCCTTCTGGCGGAACTCCGGGATCTCCAACCCGGGCATCGAGAAGCCGATCACCTGCCGGCGCATCGCGAGCACCATGGCGGAGGGGTCCATCTCGATCGCGCCGGACGCGACGTCGCGGTAGAAGACGTAGTGGAGGTTCTCGTCCACGGCGATCCTGGCCGTGAGCTTCTCGATGAGCGGGTCCTCGGTGAACGTCCCGGTGTTGCGATGGGAGATCCTGGTGGCGAGCTCCTGGAGGGTGGTGTAGACCAGCCCGTCCAGGGGGCTCATGTCGCCTTCGAAGTAGTAGCCCCGGGAGACCTGGTCCATCCGGCCCCGCTCCAGGGCCACCGGGTCGATCCCGCGCGTGACCGTGAGGTAGTCCCGAAGGACGATCGCGTGGCGGCCCTCCTCGGCCGTCCACCGCCGGATCCACTCCGCCCACGGGCCGTCGTTCCCGAACATCTCCCAGATGGCCAGGTGGTAGTAGGGGAGGTTGTCCTCGGTCAGGAGGTTCACCTCGAGCGCGGTCTGCGCCACGTCGTCGAGACGGCTGTCCGACGGCGTCCACGGCTCGTCGAGGAAGTTCCGGCCCTCCTCGTACGGGACGTACTCGTGCGGGAACCACTCCGTGGTGGCCTTGAGGTGCCGGTCCATCGACGATCCGACGAGGGGCTGGAGCTCGGCGAGCAGATCAGGGGTGGGAACCCCGGGCGTGTGGGCCATGCGACATCTCCTCGGTCTGCAGCCGCCATGCAGCGGCGTCCATCGGCGACCGGGGAGTTGGGATCGAACGGTGGGACCTGGCGGCTCTCTGGGCCAGACACGCAGTGTATCGCAGTCAGTTGTACCGCGTGGAGCCCCTGGCGCCGGCGAACCGGACCTCGCCGACCTCGAACTGCCCCCGGGCGGCGTCGGACCGGAGCGCGTCCTCGACGACCTGTCGCAGCCGGGCCCCCTCCTGCTCCGGGTCGGTGCTCATCGGCTGGTCCGAGGTGCTCTGGAGCTTCGCGACGACCTCGTAGATCAGCACGCCCTCCCAGGTCCGGTCGTCCTCGTTCATGCCAAGCCTCCAGGTCTCCGCAGGTGGGAAGGGTGCTCGCCCCTCGACGCGCAAGTCTACTTCCCCTCCCCGGCCTTCCGGCCGCCGCGAGGAGGGCCGTACACTCCGAACCGTCATGCCCATCCATGACCACCTCTCGGCGGCGGGACTCGACGTCGCCGGGCTGGCCCGGTACCTGGACGGGCTGGACGACGCCGCCAGGATCCGATCCGTCCGCGAGCTCTCCCGGAGCGAACAGGCTCGGCTGTTCGAGGCGGCGGCGGGAACGAAACCGGTCACGCTGGACGACTTCGTCCCGCCGGCGACGCCCCCGCTGGCCGAGGTGATCCATCACGGGCGGAACTCGCTGCCGGTGTTCCGGATCTTCGAGAAGCGGTTCTGCCGGCCGAGCGAACGAGGCGGCGTCCTGTGGGGCTACAACGAGCACTCGGTGCGGTGGATGACCGGACCGGGCTACTTCGTGGCCAGGCCCCACGGGTCCGGCGAGGTCCTCGTCGACTACCTCGAGGTGCCCCCGGAGAAGCCCCAGGCCTGGCCCCCGATCAGGCCGAACTCGTCGGCGCGGGGCCGGTTCGTGTACGGGGGAACGCGGGACGTCCTGCGGGGGGTCAGCCGCCACGTCTCGGTCGGCCGCGCCACCAAGCGGGGCAGGCCCATGGACAACTGGTTCGTGCTGTGCCGCGGCGAGCCCACCTGAACCGGACCGTCAGGCCCCGGTCTCCAGGAACCGCTCGGCGTTGCGGGTGGCCAGGGCCATGATCGTCTCCATCGGATTCACCCCCACCGGAGTGGGGAACAGGCTGGCGTCGGACACGAGGAGCCCCTCGGCGCCGAACACCCGGCCGTGGGGATCGCACACGTGGCGCGCCGGGTCCCCGCCCATGGCCGCGGTCCCCATCATGTGCACCGTGAACAGCTCCATCGACGCCTTGGGGATCCTCCGCTCCTGGAGGGCCCGGGCGTCGTCGGGGCGGACCAGATCCGGCACTCCTTCGAACGGGAGCAGGACCCGGCGGGCCCCGGCGGCGAACAGGGCCTCCGACAGGAGCGCGACCCCCCGCACGATGATGGCGGCGTCGGCGTCGTTCAGCGCGTACGTGACGGCCGCCCCGCCGCCCCTCGGGCGCACGCGCCCGGTGCTCGTGTCCTCCACCAGGACGCCGGCCGTGACGATCCGGTCGTAGTCCTCCATGGTCTCGCCCATGGCCCGCCCGTACTGCGGGAGCGACGCGGCCAGGAGTCCGGGCGGGAGGTTCACCGCCGCCATGATCAGGCCCTGATCCTCGAACTCCCGGACCTGGTAAGCCTGGTGGGCCCCCTGGAACCCCAGCACGTCCTCGTCGAAGAACGCCACCACCCGGGCGTTCGGATGCAGCGACAGGTTCCGCCCCAGCCGCCCCGAGGCCGACCGGACGCCGGACCGGGTCAACAGGATGGGGGTCTGGATCGCACCCGCACAGACGAACGTGGCGCGGGCCCGGACCGTGAATGGCGAACCGCGACCACCCTCGCGTTCGACGACGCGCCCGGAGACCCCGGCCGCCCGCCCGCGATCGAACAGCACGCGCTCGACCCGCGCGTCCGCGTGGATGCGGGCCCCGAAGTGGGCGGCCCGGGGGAGGTAGGAGACCAGCGCGGACTGTTTGGCCCCCGTGGGGCACCCGTACGTGCAGACGTTGCACCCGGCGCAGTGGACCTGGGCCCGGCGGTTGCCGGCCACGCGCCACCCCATCCGTTCGGCCCCCTCCCGGAGCAGCTCGTTGTCCCGGCCGATCGAGCCGGGATCCTGGGGGGCCACGGAGAGGAAGCGCTCGACGCGCGCGAAGAACCGGTCCATCTCCTGGGGGGAGGCCCCTTCGACGCCCTCGTCGCGAACCCACCGCTCAAGGACGCGCTCCGGGGTTCGCCAGCTCATCGCGCCGTTCACCACGGTCGAACCGCCGACGCACCGCCCCTCCGCGAACTGCACCGGCGGCGTCCCCCGGGCGAACGCGGCGCCGCCGTCCCGGTACATCATCCGGACCATCGCCGAGGAGTCCGTCGTGAACTCCTCCGTGACGTGGTGGCCCCCCTCCTCCAGCACGACCACGTCGAGCCCGGCCTCGGCCAGCTCCGCCGCCACCACGGCGCCGCCGGCGCCCGAGCCGACGACCACCACGTCGCAGTCCATCTCCACCGGCCGCCGGCCGGATGGCGCCCGCCATTCCGTGGCGCTGGAGATCCCACCCGCGCGGATGCCCGGCGGCGGCCGCACGGGCGAGGCGACGACGAGCGGGTCGGGCCGGATCAGGTCCCGTTGGTGCTGCCGGATGTCCGGCGAGTACAGCTGGAGCCGACGGGCGGAGGCCCGCGCGATCCAGTCATCCGGCCGGTACCCCATCCGTTCCCTGACCCCGGGCTGCTCGTAGAACGCCAGCGCGAACAGCGCCTTGATCCCCCGGGCCGCCGTGCGCCGGAGCCGGCTCCTGGCGGAGAACCACCGGACGAACTGCTCCCCCGGCGAGCGCCGCCCGACCAGGGCCGTCGCGCCGAGCGCCCGCACCACCCCGACGAGCGCGAGCCGCAACCCGGCCGGGAACGACCCCAGGCTGAGCTCCACGTGGTCCACCACCGGCTCGACCAGCCCGAGCTCCGCCACCTCCGGCGGACACACCCAGGGGGCGAGACGAACCAGCACCCGCCGGACCCGCCGAGACAACCGGAAGCCCGCCACCCTCGGGACCCTACATCCGCGGAACGCACCGGAGCCGGTCACCCTGACCCGCGTTGACCGCGGCTCGGGGCTGGCCTACGGTGCGGACGTTCCACATCGGGAGACGACCGGAATGGTCGTGCCGGGTGCCCGCGGGAGGAGGCGGTGTCGTGGCGGATGTGGGCGTGGCGATGTCCGGAGGGGGACACCGGGCCAGCCTGTTCGGCCTGGGCGTGCTGATGTACCTCGCGGACGCGGGCGTCAACCGCGACGTCACGTCGATCGCGTCGGTCTCGGGGGGGTCGATCACCAACGGCTACGTGGGGCAGACGGTGGACTTCCGGGCCGTCTCGGGACCGGAGTTCGAACAGGCGGTGGCCCCCTATGCGAAGCAGCTGGCCCAGCGGGGAACGCTGTTCGCCACCAGGGGGACCACGGTCTACCTGGTGGTCGCGGCGATCACCGTCCTGGCCGCCATCGTGGGCCCGTGGGTCGTCCCCGCCCCGGGGTTCGTCCAGGGCCTCGTGTTCGTGGCGGCGCTCCTGGCCTGGATGTCGCTGGTGTTCGGCCGGCGGGGCTCGGTCTGCGCGCGGGCGTTCGCCACGACGGTGTTCTCCCCCACCGGGAAGCCCACCCTGCTCCGGGACGTGCACACGAACGTGGACCACGTCATCTGCGCCACCGAGCTCCAGAGTGCCGAGCAGGTCTACTTCTCGGGGTCGTTCGTGTACGGCTACCGGTTCGGGAAGGGCGTCCCGGCCGATCTCCCGCTCCACGTCGCCGTCCAGGCCTCGTCGTGCCTGCCCGGCGCGTTCCCGCCCAGATGGCTGCCCACGGCCCCCCACGGATTCCAGTACTCGACCCCCGACTGCCCGCCGCCCGAGGACCGGCCGGCGTCGAAGCGGAACATGGTGCTGGTGGACGGCGGCGTCTACGACAACATGGCCGACCAGTGGGGGCAGGGGTTCGCCGGGCGGAAGCGGTGCTGGCCCACGATCGCGCAGGACGCCCACGAGCCCGAGGTGCTGATCGTGGCGAACGCCTCCGCCGGGCTGGAGTGGAAGCCGTTCAATCGGGCCCGGATCCCGGCGTTCGGCGAGATCGCCGCGCTGCTGAAGGACAAGGACGTCCTGTACGACCAGACCACGGCCGTCCGCCGCCAGGGCTTGGTGGGGCGGTTCGACCGGGCCGCGCTCACCGGGAAGGGCCTCCGCGGTGCGTTGGTGCACATCCCCGAGAGCCCATTCGTCGTCCCGAAGGCGTTCGAGGCCGACGCCACCTGGCCGGACCGGGCCACCCGGGCCGGCGACGTGCTGAAGGCGCTGGGGAACACCGAGGCCGAATGGGCCGAGACGGCGAAGGCCGACTCGACGGTCGGCACCGTGCTGTCGAAGCTGGGGACCGACGTCTCGGCCCGGCTGATCCACCACGCGTACGTGCTGACCATGGCGAACCTGCACGTGATCCTGGGGACCCCGCTGCTGCCGATGCCGGATCGGCAGCGGTTCGTGGCCCTGGTGTCCTGATCGCCCGGCGCCGGCCTACATCAGATCGACCGTCAGCCCCGGGGCGTCGTCCGCCGGGTACGCGACCGTGTACCCGAACTCGTCCATGAGGCCAGGGTCGTCCCACACCGAGTTGATCTCGGTCCGGTAGTTGAACAGGAGATCCGGCTCCGAGCCGCCGTTCACGATCACCCGGGCCACCGCCTCCTGGTCCGGGTGGCCGAAGATCGCCCCGCTCGACGAGAACAGGTACCGGCCGCAGGAGACCAACGACAGGAGGTCGTTGCTGATGTTGTGCATGCTCCCGTGATGGGGGAGCTTGAAGACGTCGATCGCGAGCTTCTGGGTGCCTCGCTCCTGGATCAGGCGCGCGACGTTCGGGGCGATCACGTCCGGGAACCCGTCGCCGGCCAGCACCGCGCTCGAGCCCTCGAACTCGGCCAGCACGGCGATCGTGCTGCCGTTGGCCTCCGCACGGTCGGGGACGAACGCGGACGCCGCCAGCTCCTCGACGTCGATCTCCTCGGCCCCCAGACGGTCCAGGCGGACGCCCTTCTTCGCGGCGAGCTCCTCCAGGATCTCCTGGGCCCGCCCGGGATCGGACGGGTCCAGCCCGGCGTCCTGGATCACCTTGGCCCACTCCCGCTTCAGGTCGAGCAGTTGTTCCGCTCCCGGCGACAGGAGCGTGAGGGTCATCCCGCCCGGGAGCTGGTGCGACGGCAGGGGGCCCTCCGCCGGAACCATGGCCGGCCCTTCGCCGAACGCGTCGTTCCAGGGACAGTCGAGGTGGTCGAGCAGCACGGAGAGGATCTCGCCGTCGATCGGCCCGAGCCGGTCGGTCGGGACGGCCTCCAGGTGCCGCCACGCGTTGAACCAGACCTCGTCGAACGCCAGCCCGAGCGTGTCGTCGGCCAGGAGCTTGAGGACGCCGCCGATGTGGTCGGTGTCGATGTGGGTCACCACCAGGAGCTCGAACCGGCGGTCGTCGGGGTCGAGCTGCAGGAGCCGGTCCTTGACCACCTCGTAGGTCGGTGGCGTCCCGGCGTCGATGAGGATGCGGGTCGGGGCGGCGTCGTCGCCGTACTCGATCCACAGGGCGTCGCCCTGCTGGGCCGGAAGCATCTCGATCCTGAACATCGTCACCCCGCGCTCAGACGCCAGTCGGCGTCACCATAGGTGGCCAGGCACAGTGACATCAGCTCGCCCTCGGCCAGGAGCTTCCGCCGGATGTCCCGCATCACCGTGCCGAACGTCGGGCCGTCGGCGTCCTCCGCCCGCGACGCGGCTTCGTGGATCGCGGTGGTCAGCGCCTGGGCCACGGGCGCGGCGTGCTCGCCCAGCACCGCGGCGATGGTCCCCACCACCAGCGCGGCGCCGCTGTCGCGGAACTGCGAGACGAAGCTCTGGAGCTCGCGATCGGCCACGGCCGTGTCGCAGCCGAGGAGCAGCACCACCGGAGCGCCGTCGGGCGCGGCCTTCACCAGCGTCGAGGTGATCTGCGCCAGCACGCGGAGGTCCCCCGCGCCGATCTCGAGGGCCACCGACCCCTGCGTCTTCTCGGTGTGGGACAGCAGGACCATCAGCGGCGGCTGCAGCGTGGCCACGCCCTGGACCCAGTCGGCCCACGTGTCGGCCCGGGATGCGCGGTCACCGACGAGGCCCCGCAGCGTGGCCAGGACCTGGTCCGAGAGCCCTGGCTTGACCCGGTCCACCCGCTGGCTCGCCCCGAACAGCGCGGAGGTCAACGGCGCCAGGTGCATGCGCTGCCCGTTCGGCTCGGATCGAACCGCGAAGTCCTTGCCCTGCAGGTCGACCACCTGGTTGCCCCGGTCCACGACCTGCCGTTCGATCACCTTCGACAGCGCCCAGAACCCCGTGGGGCAGATCACCGTGGCCAGGCCGGTCCCGTCCACCGGATGGTTGGCCGGGTCACAGCGGCCCTCGGCGAGCGCCGTCCGCCAGTTCGGACAGAGGCCGGCGGTGAGCGTCGGAGCCGGGAGGTCGTACACGAACTCCACGGGGACGAGGTCGTTCGGGTCGGACACCAGGACCTGGATGGCGGCGAGGTCCTCGGCCCCCAGGTCCTGAACCACGAACCGCCCCATGGCGCCCCACAGCTCCACGCCCTGGAACGCCAGCTGGCGGATGAGCCCGACGTTCCCCTCCGAGTCGAGCGGCGGCGCGTACTTGTCCGGGTTGTCGGCGAGGTCGGTGAGGATCGACGAGATCTTGTCCGCCGCCCGTCCGATCCCGTCGTCGTCGAACAGGGACACCTTCTGGCCGCTGACGGCGGCCGCCGCGGGCTTTCCCTCGATGGTGTGACTCACCACCACCGCGGAGTCGAAGTGGCTCCGGGAGTCGAGGTCCGCCATCCCCGGCCGGATCACGGCGTAGGCGAACTCCATCGCGGCATCGGCCGGCGCGGCCGCCGGGTCGTCCAGCACGGCCCCGCGCAGGATGGCGGTCTGGAGGACGCGGTTCTGATGGAGGACGACGATCTGCGCCTCGAGCGCCCCTCCCGCCGGACCGGCCCGGAACTGGAACGTGACCACCTCCGTGGGGCCGGTCGGGGGAAGGGTCACCGGCGCCGATTGCACGTCGCCCCCCGGCGGAGGCACGAACACGACGACCAGGTCGTGGCTCGTGCCGTCCGCCGGCAGAACCTCGTCGATGGGAGCACCGCCGGTCCCCCGCAACATGTCCGGCCGGACCGGCCCGATCTGGACCTGGACCAGGTGGGGGGCGCCCGCCCGGAAGGCTCGGTCCAGCTTCGCAGGGTGGATCGGGTCGGAGGCGTCGTAGGGCTGTGCAAGGATCCAACGTGCCTCCCGGGCCGGCTCCTCGGGCGGAGCCGCGTCGGCGGCCGTGTCGCCGTCCGCCCCCGCGTCGGGGAACTCGAGGCCCCGCGTCCTGCGGCCGTGGTCATCGATCGCCGCTTCGGCCCCCGCGTCGGGGAACTCGAGGCCCCGCGTCCTGCGGCCGTGGTCCTCCATGGCCGCCTCGGCCCCCGTGTCCCCTGGGGGCTCGGCCCCCGTGTCCCCTGGGGGCTCGGCCCCGATCTCGTCGGGCGGCCCGGCCATCAGCTCCGCGCGGACCCCGCCCCAGGCCTCCACCTCCTCGATCAGGATCGCCGGACCGGGCGGTCCGTCGCTGTCACCACCGAACAGCGGCGCCAAGCCATCCAGCACGTAGTCCGCCGCGTCGGCGATCAGATGACCCGCGGCAATCGGGTCCTGGGGATCGGGAGATTCGAGTGCCGGCGCCAGTTCGGCCACCAGTCCGCGCAGTCCGCCGCGCGACACCGCCCATGCAATCTGCCACCGGTACCAACGGATCCTGTCGTGCTCCAAGCGTGCGTACTCCCGGAACAGGCCGAGGGCGTCCGGACGAAACTCCCGCTGGAAGCGGCGGATCCACCTGACCAGGTGGTTCCTCAGCTCGACCGAAAACATCGGATACGCCCCCGCACGCTCGAACAACGCCGTGACCTCGAATGGATCGGGCTGCCGCCCAGGATGCTCGACGAGCATGCCGAGGGCCGGATGCCCCCGGTCCAGCACGTCCAGGTCGGGGAGTCGCGAACGGGCCGCATCGAGCTCGGCGTCCGAGTGCGGGGTGAACCCGGCGGGCATTCCGGCGGCCCAGGCCGGGGAGAGCTTCGTGCCCTGGTCGGCCGCAGCCGCCTCGTCGCCGGTCGCGCCTGCGGACCGGGCGTCCTCGAGGAGGGCCAGGGCCGCGGCCGCGCTGCCCCGGTCCGGATCTTGGGGATCCTCCGCGATCCCGGCCACCTGCTCCCGGAAGGCGCGGACCGGAATGTACGGCGCCGCCTCGACCACCCGGGACCGTTCGGCGGCGGACTCCTTCGAGCCCAGCACCCACGAGGCGTAGTCGCACAGCTCCGACCAGTCGGAGGGATGCAGGGGGAGCCTGATCATCGCCTCGAACAGCGCCATCCGGACGTCGGGAGAGCCGGAGCGCATCGCAGCCAGGACGGGAGCGACGTCGGCGGAGTCCAGGACGGCGGGCGCATTCCCCTCGGCCGGGGTCAGTTGCTCGGACACGCACGCCACCTCCCGCCCCTCGCGAAGCAGCATTCTGGCACCGGTTGCGGTCCATGAACAGTGGGCCGGAGAACCGACGAACCGCCCTCGGTGGGCGGATTAGAGTTCGCTCGGGAGCTTTTGGTCCCGATCGGCACGGAAAGGGCGAGCTCGGGCCAGTATGCCTCCGGGGTGCGGGGAGACGGCTGAGGGGACGGCGAAGCGCGCCCTGGGCCCGCCCCCGGCCGCCGCGCCGGGACACGGCCGGTGAGCGCCGTCTTCCGGTACCGGGACTTCGACATGGCGCTGGAGCGCGCCGGGACCGGATACCGGGCGCGGGTGTTCGCGTCCCCCGCCGGGGAGGGGTCGGCGCAGTTCGACCTCCCGTTCGGCGAACCCGAGCTGAACGAGCTCCTCGTTCGGCTCCGATCCTCGGCCGGGGCACCGCCGGCCGGTGGCGACCGCGACGCGGACCTCGACCGGATCCGGGCCTTCGGAGGCGGGCTGTTCGACGCGGTGTTCCGCGACGTCGTCGGCGAGCTGCTGCGGTCCGCGCAGAGCGAGGCCTCCCGCGACGGCAACGGACTCCGGCTTCGGCTGCGCCTCGACCCCTCGCTCTCCGGAATCCCGTGGGAGCTGCTGTACAACCGGCCCCTCGACCGGTTCCTCTCGCTCTCCGCGGAGACCCCGGTGGTCCGGTACCTGGAGATCCCCGAGCCCGTCCGGACGGTCACCGTCACGCCGCCCCTGCGGGTGCTGGTGATGATCTCCAGCCCGGCCGACCACCCGCCGCTCGACGTCGAGGCGGAATGGGCCAAGCTGAACCAGGCCCTGGCCGGGCTGGTCCAGGCCGGGACCATCGCGCTGGACCGGCTGGACGACGCCACGTTCCCCGCGCTGCAGGACCGCCTCATGGGCTCCCCGTACCACGTGTTCCACTTCCTGGGCCACGGGGGGTTCGACCCGCGGGACCAGGACGGGGTGCTGCTGCTGGAGGGTCCGGGGAACGCCGGCGTGGTGGTCCCCGGCCACGACCTGGGGGTGGCCCTGCACGACGCGCACCTCCGGTTGGCCGTCCTCAACACATGCGAGGGGGCCCGGGGCTCGGCCCGGGATCCGTTCGCCGGAACCGCCCAGGGTCTGGTCCAGCAGGGCGTCCCCGCCGTGGTGGCCATGCAGTTCCAGATCTCCGACGACGCCGCCACCACCGTGGCCCAGGAGTTCTACGCGGCGCTGGCCATGGGCTATCCGGTGGACGCGGCGCTGGCGGAGGCCCGAAAGGCCGTGTACTTCACGGGGAACCGGGTGGAGTGGGCCACGCCGGTGCTGTACCTGCGCGCGCCCGACGGGCGGCTGTTCGACATCGCGGGCGCCGCTCCCCCGGTGGCCGCCCACGCCGAGGTCGATCCCCTGGCGGTTCCCGGCGCCGCACCGGAGCCCGCGGGCGTGGTCTACGCCGGCGACAAGGTGCTGGCCCTCCGGGATCCGGCGGGGGCGGTCGCGGCGGTGACCGTGCCGGAGGAACGGCCCATCCCCCGGCTCCGGCGACCCCCGATCGACCTCCGCCCCAAGGACTTCCCGGACCTCCTGGGCCGGGACGCCGAGATCGAGGCGGTGGCCCAGGCGTTCCTCCAGCCGGACCCCACCAGGCCGCCGGTGGAGGTCTCTGGCCCGGACGGCGCGGGCAAGACCGCCCTGCTCCGGAACGTGGCCCACCACCCGGCCGCCCAGTTCCCGGACGGCGCCGTGTACACCTCGTCGCCGCAGCCGGCCGCCGACCTCCTGCAGTTCCTGTTCCAGACGTTCTACGAGACGCCCACCCCCCTCAAGCCCACCGAGGCCGAGCTCCGGCAGCACCTCCACGCGGTCCGGGCGCTGGTGGAGCTCGACGACCTCCGGCTCTCCCGCGACGACGTGGAGCTGGTGTCGAACGTCGTCCCGAACGCGCAGCTTGTCCTGGCATCCCGGGAGCGGGTCCTGTTCGAGGAGGGGCCGGCCGTGGCCCTCCACGGTCTGTCGCCGGAGGCGGCGGTGGCGCTGCTGGAGCGGCGCTTGGGCCGGGCCCTGGCCCCGGAGGAGCGTCCGGCGGCCGAGGCGCTGGCCGGTGCGGTGGGGGGGCTGCCCCTGGAGCTGGTGAAGGCCGCGTCGCGGGTCCGCGACGACCGGCTCCCCCTGGCCGAGGTGGCCAGCGAGGCCGGGGCCCCTCCCCCGCCGGTGCTCGACCCCGCCTCCCTCACCGGGACCGACGACCGCGTCCGGGCCGTGCTCCAGGCCGCCGGGGCCCCCATCCACGCGGAGGTCCTGGCGCAGGTCCTGGGCCTCCCGCCGGCCGACGCGGCGCCGGTCCTCGATGACATGGAGGAGCGCGGGATCATCCAATCGAACAGCCCCCGGTACGACCTGGCCGAGCCCGTTCCGGCCGGCGTGGCAGGTGCCCTCGACGTCACCCCGTGGCCGGCGATGGCGCTCGACCACATGGTGGTGTGGGCCGAGGAGCATCGCGACGACCACCCCCGGATCCTGGAGGAGATCGACGGGCTGGTGGGGATGCTCGGATGGGCGGAACGGCACGAGCGGTGGCCCGAGACGGTTCGGCTGGGGAGGGCCATCGATGGGGCTCTGGCCGAGGCGGGCCGGTGGGACCGGTGGGAGGCCGTCCTGGTGAGCGTCCTGGGGGCGGCCCGGCGGCTGGGTGACCGGAACCATGAGGCCTGGGCGATGCATCAGCTGGGGACCCGGGCCCTCGGCCTGGACCGGGCCGCCCTGGCCGCCGACGCCCTCCGCCAGGCCCTGGCCATCCGGGAGGCCATCGGCGACCGGCACGGCGCGGAGCTGACCCGCCGGAACCTCCAGCTGGCCACCGGAGGCGGGCCGCCGCCCGGCCGCGGGGGTGGCCCCGATCGCCCCCGGCCCCGCCCCCGGTGGTGGCTCCGGATCGTGGTGGCCGGTGTCGTGGTGGGAGCCCTTGGCGCCGGCGCCGCTGTGGTGGTCTCGAACCTCGGCAACGGTGGAGCGGCGGCGGAGGCCGCCGCCGGCGTCGATCCGGGCTCGGTGACGTTCGACGACGAGGTACAGGACACCCAGAGCGCCACCAGCACGGTAAGGATCACGAGTGAGGGCGACTCGCCGCTGGAGATCGGGACGGCACGGCTCGGAGGCCCGAACCGGAAGGACTTCGTCCTGACCCTGGACCAGTGCTCCGGGGCGAGGCTCGACCGGGGCCAGGCCTGCGACGTGCAGGTGGCGTTCCTCCCGGCGGCCACGGGTCCCAGGAACGCGACGCTGGTACTCGACACGAATGCCCCCGGCGGACCGGTCGCGGTGGACCTGCGCGGGGTCGGCCTCGCCCGGGAACCGGACGTCCCCGGCCTGGCGCTCGACCCGCCCACGCTCCCGAGCTTCACCGAGCCGTTCCAGCGCCAGCAGCTCACCGTCCTCAGCACCGGCCGGGCTCCGCTCCGGTTCGTCGCCGGCGTTCGCCCCGGCGACGGCGAGGAGCAGGCGGAGTTCCGCGTCGACGGCGAGACCAGCACGTGCCGGCCGGAGGTTGCGGCCGGTGACAGCTGCGTCCTCGACATCGTGTTCGAACCCAGGGAGGGAGGGATCGGCCAGGCCACGCTCACCA
This sequence comes from Actinomycetota bacterium, assembly GCA_036394995.1. Taxonomy (GTDB): domain Bacteria; phylum Actinomycetota; class UBA4738; order UBA4738; family JACQTL01; genus DASWED01. The sequence continues at coordinate 6,559 of DASWED010000093.1, read as the reverse complement.
TCGAGAGCAACGCCGGCGTTCCGCTGATCCTCCAGCTCTCGGGGACGCCGCACGCCGACGTTCCGGAGGGGGCGACCTTCGTGAAGGACTTCGCGATCATCCCCGTCACGAACTCCGGGACCGCGCTCCTCACGATCACCGGCGTCGAGGTGACCGGGCCGGACGCGGCGGACTTCCAGGTCGTCGACAACACGTGCGATTCGCTCGTGATCGGCGACGCGTGCGGGATCACCGTCGCCTTCCAACCCGCGGAGTTCCAGGGGGACTTCAAGGAGGCGACGCTCTCGGTCTTCGACAACACGCCCGAGGGACACCACGACGTCTCGCTCACGATCAGCGCGGTCGATTGACCCCGGACCGAAACCGCAGTTGCTACGCTCCGCCGCTGCCAGGAGTTCCTCGATGGTGAGCGGCAACCGGGTCGACGCCAGGGTCCTCCAGGACGACCAAGCGGGCGCGATCGGTGGCGGGCTCAGGTTCCCGGCCGTCGCCGGACCGGACGACCTGACGCTCATGAACGTCACGGTGGCCGGGAACGCGATCATCTCATCGTCGTCGACCGCCGAAACCGGGGCGGCGGCATCAGCGTGACCACGGGGACCATGACCGTCGAGGCGACGATCGTCGCCCTCAACACCGGCTCGCCCGGCCCCAACTGCCGCGGCACCGTCGGATCGGACAGCCACAACCTCATCGGCTCCACGGCCGGGCCTGCGACATCGGCTCGTTCGAGCGGAAGCCCTGAGCTTCGCGCGCTTTCGGCCCATCGGCCGACTGGACACGCGGGCTCCGCCGCCGGAAGACTTCCCCCGGAGGGGGCTCGACCGGGAGGTTCGGCTGATGGAACGGAGCGCCCCATGAGTCCGGTCTTGGGGCCGGACATCTACCACTCGAACGTGGACCTGGTGCCCGCCGCCAGGATCGCGGAGGATCCACGGTTCGGCTTCTGCATCCTCAAGGCGACGGAGGGGACCGAGTACTCCTGGGCCGAGCGGTGGTTCCCGCAGAACTGGAAGGCGGTCGGGAAGACGTCGCTCATCCGAGGCGCGTACCACTTCATGATCGTGAGCCACAGCGGCAAGGAACAGGCCGAGTTCTACCTCCAGACGATCGAGGCGAACGGCGGCTTCCGCGACGTTGACATGCACCCGATCTTCGACCTGGAATGGAAGCTCAACGACGGCGCGACGAAGGAGCAGGTGCTCGACTGCGCGGGCGAGTTCGTCGAGAAGGTGAACCAGGAGGGACACCGCGTCATTCGGTACGCGCGCTCGATGCTCCGCGACCTGGGGATCACCTCCGATATGGGGTGCGACTTCGCCTGGTGTGCCCGGTACAACGACGAGCTGGGGCCGACCGACGACATCGGATTCTCCCAGGCCGACCTGTGGCAGTACACCGACGGCAAGGACAACTTCACGACCAACCCGAAGTCGGCGCCCGGCATAGGCCCCGGCGACATGAACGTGCTGCTGACCGACCTCGACCGCCTGACGATCGGCGGGTCGGCGCCGGTGGTGGCGATGGAGCGGGACGACGACGAGGTCCTCACGCCGCCGGCCCACCGCCCCTCGCCCGCGTCGTGGACGGAAGCCGACTGGGAGGCGATCGACCTGCACATCGGCAGACCCAGCGAGGACGAACAGCGCGTGAGGGAGTTTGCGCTGGGCCAGATGGACCGCCGCTTCCGCCGGCCGGAGCCGGCCGACGCCGGTCCCCGGCGGGCGGGCTGGCGGCACGAGGACGACCTCATCGCGATCCGGAAGTCCCTCCCGGACTAGCGGGAGGTTTGACGCCGTGGCGAGCGTGAGCGTGCCCGGGTTCCTCCCCTCGACGCACGCCTTCCATTTCGCGAACGACTTCCCGCACGTGCCGGTGCGGTACATCGGCATCCCCGGCGTGCTGTCCATGCCCATCGGCGACGCGTCGTACGGGCTGTGCGGCGGGATGGCGTTCGCGGTCCGGGACTACCTGGAGGCCGGGCGGCAGCCGCCGGCGGACACCGAGACGCCGTCGGAGGGCCCGATGTTCGACTACCTCGTCCGGCGGCTGTTCGACAGCTACGGGATGCCGTTCGGTCCGGCCAGGTACCTCGAGCTGATGAACCCCGCGCTCCCCGACGGCGAGTCGTGGCTCAGCCGGCTCGGGCTGGTTCCGCACGGGAGGGCGTGGAGGATCGTCAGGGACGAATGGCCCAAGGTGCGCGCCGACATCGACGCAGGGAAGCCGTCACCCCTCGGCCTGGTGAAGGTGAAGTCGGCGGATCCGTTCGACCTCAAGGAGGACCACCAGGTCCTGGCCTTCGCCTACGACCTCGACGGGGACCTGCTGACCCTGCACCTGTACGATCCGAACTGGCCCGACCGCGACGACGTCACGCTCTCGCTCCGGATCGGCGACCCCACCCGCCCGATTCCCATCGCCGCGTCCCCGGCGTCGACGGTGTACTCGTTGTTTCGCGTGAACTACCGTCCGGCCACGCCCCCGCCCTGAACCGTCGATCAGCCGACGCGATGCTCGGCGCGGAGCCCCTCGCTGTCCGGCCTCGTGACCGGAGCCGGCAGCGACACCCGGAACGCGGCCCCGCCTCCCGGCCGGTCCTCCAGCCATGCGGTCCCGCCGTGCAGCTTGGCGAACCGGGCCACGAGCGAGAGGCCGATCCCCACGCCGGGCGAGTGTTCGTCCTTCGACGGCCCCTGCCGGAACGGTTCGAACACGCCGGTCCGCAGGTCCTCGGGGACCCCCGGGCCGGCGTCCTCCACGCTCAGCAGCACGCCGTCGGCCTTCGCTTCGACCCGTACCCACACCGGGGTCCCAGGCTCCGTGTGCCGGACGGCGTTCACTGGGGCCGGTGGAGCCGGACGGCCACCACCACCGCGCCCGCCGACGCCAGGTTCAGCGCGTCGTAGAGACCATTGAGCAGGGGCCCACGGGGCAGCAGGAAGTAGGCGAGCGACAGCCCAACGCCCACGGCGAGGAACACGCCCCAAGAACGACGCTTCATGGGTGCCTATCGGCATTCCGGGCAGCGAAGGTGAGTTGGGCCCCTGCGACCGAGATCAGCGGTAGCCGTCGACCTGGAAACCAACTGCTCGGGCGGCGGCGGCGAGCGCGGCATCGTGTGTGGCCAATCGCAGCCCCTCGAACTGGTCGCGGACCAGGACTGCCGTGGCCAGGTGGATGGCGTCGAGCGACCCCAGCGTGACCGGGAACGGGTCGGCGGCGCGCTCCAGCACGGATCGGTGGACCGGGACCAGATTGAAGGCCTCGAGCGCCTCCATCACGGCGGTTCGCCGCTCGACGACCACGTCGTCGTCGAGACGGAGACGGATCCTGGCCCGGTCGATCGTTCGGAGGCATTCGAGCCGGGTCAGCTCGCTCGATACGGCCGCCGTGATCTTCGTCCAGGTGCGGAGGCGTCCCGGCTCGCCCAGCACCACCCGGAGCAGGACCGATGAGTCGACATAGACGTTCACCGTCCCTGTCGCTCCTCCAGCAGCAGCTCGGTCGAGTCCACCGCCCACCGAGCCGGCCGAAATCGCCTTCCCCGAAGCACGGCGAACGAGCGCGCCGGGCGCATCACGGCAACGCGAACCGGGCTGCGGTCCACCTGGACGATCCGCGCGATCGGCCTGTTCCGGTCGGTCACCTCCACCTCCTCCCCCTGCTCCACCGCCCGCAGGTACTTGGAGAGTTGATCCTTGAGCTCAGCAATCTTCACGCGTCTCATGGCTACATCTAGCCATGACGACCGACCCCGGGTCAAGGGTCGTCCCACCATCGCGACCTACTGACACGGACTCAAGAGGATGGTCTGGCGGCCACGCATGGCATCCCGGTCGGTTCCCCGGGGGGATGCCGAATTCAGGCCGGCTGATCTCAGGGAGAGGCCGCGGCCTGGTCGTTCGTATCGAGCTCCTTGCGGACCGCGGGGGCGACCTCGGTTCCAAGGAGCTCGATGGCTCGGATGGTGTTCGCGTGCGGGAGAGGACCCACGCTGATCTGCCCGAGGAACCGCTGGTGGCCGAAGATCTCGTGCTGGCGGAGGATCTTGTCGATCACCTCCTGCGGGCTGCCCACCAGGAGCGCGCCGGCGGGCGAGCGCAGGACGTCGAACTCGGCTCGGCCGATCCCGGACCATCCTCGCTCCGCGCCGATCCGGTTCATCATCGCCGCGTACGGGGGGAAGAACTCGTCGGCGGCCTGCTGCGACGTCTCCGCGACGTACGTGTGCGAGTTGATCCCGAGCGCGAGCTTCGACTCCTCGTGACCGGCCCGGCGCCCGGCCTCCCGGTACAGCTCGACGAACGGCGCGAACCGCGCGGGCCGCCCGCCGATGATCGCGAGCGCCATCGGCAGCCCGAGCGTCCCCGCCCGGATGACCGACTGGGGCGCGCCGCCCACCGCGATCCACACCGGCAACGGGTCCTGCACCGGCCGCGGGTACACGCCCACGTCCTCCAGCGGCGGCCGGTGCTTCCCCGACCACGTCACCCGCACGGATTCGCACACCCGCAGCAGCAGCTCGAGCTTCTCGGCGAACAGCTCGTCGTAGTCCTCGAGGTCGTACCCGAACAGCGGGAACGTCTCGGTGAACGACCCCCGCCCGGCCATGATCTCCGCCCGCCCACCGGACAGCAGGTCCACCGTGGCGAACTCCTCGAACACGCGGACGGGGTCGTCGGTGCTGATCACCGACACCGCGGAGGACAGCCTGATCGTCCTGGTCGCCACCGCGGCGGCCCCCAGCACCACCCCCGGCGCCGACACCGCGAAGTCGGGCCGGTGGTGCTCCCCCACGCCGAACACGTCGAGCCCGATCTCGTCGGCCAGCCGGACCTCCTCCATGAGGTTCCGCAACCGCTCCGCAGGCCCGACCGACCGTCCCGTCGCCGGGTCGGTCCCCACGTCGGCGAACGTGTAGACGCCGATCTCCAACGATCCCCTCCCGTCCACCTCGAAGGTACCCGCGGGAGCCGCTCCCGGCCACAGGGGACGAACACCCGGCGCAGCGAGTACGTTCGGATCGACGAGAGGAGCGGACGTGCGAGCGGTGGTGATCACCGAGCACGGGGGCCCGGAGGTCCTCGAGGTTCGGAACGTGGACGAGCCCGCGGCGGAGCCCGGCCGGATCGTCGTCGAGGTGGCGGCCGCGGGCGTGAACTACCGCGACGTCTACGAGCGCCGCGGCCTGGGTGCGTACATGGCCCCCACCCCCATCCCCGCCGGCGTGGAGGGCGCCGGCACGGTCCGCGAGGTCGGGACCGGCGTCCGGGAGTTTCGCCCGGGCGACCACGTGGTCTGGTGGCAGGCCCCAGGGAGCTACGCGGAAGCCGTCTCCGTCCCGGCGGCGAACGCTGTGCACATCCCGGACGAGCTCACCGACGAGGTCGCGGCGGCCGTCCTCCTCCAGGGGATGACCGCCCACTACCTCGCCACCTCCACGTACCCGGTGGCCGAGGGCGACACCGTCGTGGTCCATGCCGCCGCGGGCGGCGTCGGCCTCCTCCTCACCCAGATCGTGAAGCTCCGCGGGGGCCGGGTGATCGCCACGACGTCCACCCCCGAGAAGGCCGAGCTGGCCCGGCAGGCCGGAGCCGACGAGGTCATCGGCTACGACGGGTTCTCGGACCGCGTCCGCGAGCTGACGGGCGGCCCGGGCGTGCCGGCCGTCTACGACGGGATCGGGCGGTCCACGTTCGAAGAAGGCCTGAAGAGCCTCCGCCCCCGCGGATACCTCGTCGTCTACGGATCGGCGAGTGGCCAGCCGCCTCCCGTCGAGCTCGCCCGGCTGAACGAGGGCTCGTTCTTCCTCACGCGTCCCACGCTCCACCACTACACCGCGACCCGGCAGGAGCTGCTGGAGCGCGCGTCGGAGGTCTTCGGCTGGGTGGCGGATGGCCGGCTCCGGGTGCGGATCGGCGCCCGCTACCCCCTGGAGGACGCTCGCCGGGCCCACGAGGACCTCGAGGCCCGCCGCACCACCGGGAAGCTGCTGCTCCTTCCCCGCTCCCCTATCCCTCCCCGGCCCCCTTCGCTACCCTGAACCTCGGACCGGGGGCCTTCGGGAGGATGACTGCGTGATCTGTTCCGTCTGCGGCACCGAGAACGAGGTCGGGCGGAAGTTCTGCGGGGAGTGCGGGTCGCCCCTCGCGATCGTGTGTGCCACCTGCGGCGCGTCGAACGGCCCCGGCGTGAAGTTCTGCGGCGAGTGCGGCTCGGCGCTGGCGCCGGAATCCGCAGCCCGACCACCCCAGGCCGAACCCGGCTCCGAACGACGATTGGTCTCCGTGCTGTTCGCCGACCTGGTGGGGTTCACCACCCTGTCCGAGACCCGAGACGCCGAGGAGGTCCGGGACCTTCTCTCGCGGTACTTCGACACGTGCCGCCGGCTCATCGACCGCTACGGCGGCACCGTCGAGAAGTTCATCGGTGACGCCGTGATGGCGGTGTGGGGCACCCCCACCGCCCAGGAGGACGACGCCGAACGGGCCGTTCGCGCCGGGCTGGAACTGGTGGAGGCGGTCGCCGCCCTGGGGGCCGAGCTGAACGCGCCCGA
>DASWED010000092.1:0-11683 GCA_036394995.1 Actinomycetota bacterium | reverse complement strand
GCCAGGATCACCAGTGCGCCCACCGGCACGTTGATGAAGAAGATCCACCGCCACCCCAGGGAGTCGACCAGGATCCCGCCGAGCAGGACCCCGGCCACCCCGCCGAAGCCCGCGATCCCGCCCCAGATGCCCAGGGCCTTGTTCCGTTCGGCGCCCTCCTTGAAGGTCGTCACGAGGATGGACAGCGCCGCGGGGGAGATGATCGCGGCGCCGATGCCCTGCAGGGCCCGCGCCGCGATGAGCAGGCCGCTCGACGTCGACAACCCGCAGGCCAGCGACGCCCCGGAGAACAGGACCAGCCCGATCATGAACATCCGCTTGCGCCCGATGAGGTCGGCGGCCCGACCCCCGAGCAGTAGGAGGCCGCCGAATGTGATGGCGTAGGCCGTGCTGACCCACTGGATGCTCCCGGAGGAGAAGCTCAGCGCTCGCTGGATGGTCGGGAGCGCGACGTTCACGATCGCCACGTCGAGCACCACCATGAACTGCGTCGCCCCCAGCAGCACCAGCGACAGCCACTTCCTGCGGTCGGTCACCTGTTCCTCGGACATTGGCCGGATCCCCTTCGTCTCTCGTTTGCATCACGGCCCACCGGAACATGCCGACCGGCGAGCCGGGAGAGCCTATTGAACGCACAACCCACTGACACGCCGGCGAAATTCCGGACGGGGCAGAAAGGCGAGCCGGCGGGAGACTACCGGGAGGCCTTGCCGGCGAGCGGGGCGCTGCGCTTGAGCTGCTTGGCGCGGAGCACGGCGGGGTCCCGGGGGTCGAGGGGCAGCACGCGGTCCGAATCGTCCCTCCGGGGGCCGGTTCGGTGCTGGATCTGCATCCGCCGCATGATCGTGCTCCCTGTCGACCGGGTGATCCGGTCGATCACCCTTGGCCGTTCGAATCGGACGGTCGAAGGTCTCACTTGAGCCCGAACGGGGGATACGCGGGGGAAGATTCGGGACCACTTGCCCGCCCACCACCCAGGAGTCAGGATCCCGGCAATGGAACCGTGTTGGGGGGCTGCGATCGTCGGCCTGCTGCTGAAGGCCTCCACCTGGTGGACGATCGGAGTGGGGGTTGCTGCCGCCCTGTTCGTCGGTGCCTTCGTCGGGAACCTGTTCTCCGGCCGAGCGGCCCGGGCCCGCGCCCGGCCCTCGGTGTACGCGATCATCCAGCGCCATCTGGACGACGAGCGGGCCGAGGACGATCGATGACGGAGAACGCGGCTCGCCCGACGTTCTTCGACCGGCTGGACGCCGCCATCAAAGCCACCCCGACGTCGTCGACGGACGTGTGGCGCCGGCTGTCCGAGCTGGTGGACCCCGCGCTGTACCGACCGAAGCTCGCGGAGGACATCGAGACGGTGGTCCAGAAGCTCCGATGGGGCAACGACTATGCGGTGATCGCAAATCCGCGCGACCAGATCCACATCCAGCTGGCCCCACCGGACCTGGAGCTGCTGGCGCTCATGGACGGCACGCGCACCGTGAAGGAGATCGTGCTCGAACGGTTCGAGGACAGGGGGACCCTGGAGCTCGAGAGCGTCGCCGCCATGGTCAAGAGCCTGTACGAGGCGAACTTCCTCACGACGAGGTTCCAGGACGTGGACGCCGCGGTGAAGGAGTCCATGGACACGGCCTCGCTGGCCAGGAGGAAGGCCCGGACCTTCGGCCGGACGCTCTCGATCGAGTGGAACGGGGCCGACAGGCTGGTGCAATGGCTGTACCGCCACGGCCTGAAGGTCTTCTTCAACAGATGGGTCCTGGCGCTCACCGCGGTGGCGTCCGTGGCGGGGTTCGCGGCGTTCGTGGACACGGCGGGCTCCCACCGGTTCAGCCTGGCCGGGAAGTCCCTGGCGCTGGGGTTCGTGCTGCTGCTGGTGCTCGACTTCGTCGCGGTGTTCGTGCACGAGCTCGGGCACGCGCTGGTGCTTGTCCGCCACGGCCGTCACATCAAGAGCGCCGGGTTCCTGATCTACTTCGGGTCGCCGGCGTTCTTCGTCGAGAGCACCGACGTCCTGATGTTGGACAAGCGGGCCCGCCTCACGCAGTCGGCGGCGGGACCCTACGCCGACATGATCCTGGCCGCCGTGGTCTCCCTCGTGGCGTGGGCCTCCCCCGGATGGTTCCTGGCCGAGACGTTCTACCGGTTCGCGGTGATCACGTACCTGTCGATCCTCATGAACCTCATCCCCCTGCTGGAGCTGGACGGGTACTGGCTGCTGGCAGAGGCCATCGACGTGCCGGACCTGCGGCCCCGCTCGCTCTCGTTCCTCCGCCATGACCTGTGGCACAAGATCCGCCACCGCGAGCGGTGGAAGAAGCAGGAGGTGGGGCTCGCCGCCTACGCGATCCTGGGGACGATCTTCACGCTGTTCTCGTTCTACACGGCGTACTTCTTCTGGGAGACCATCTTCGGTGGTCTGGTCCGGCGGCTGTGGCGAGGAGGGCTGACCAGCAAGATCATCCTGGTGGCGCTGGGGTTGTTCGTCCTGGGTCCGCTCATCCGGGGGGCCCTGAACCTGCTGGGAGCGGTGCTCAGGCAGCTCCGGTCGTGGTACCGGGGCATCCGGTTCCGGTTGCAGTTGAAATGGCGCGTGGAGGCGGCCGAGATGATCGACGCGCTGCCGGCCTTCGGGGACATCCCCGGCGAGGTCCTCAACGACCTGGCCGGCCGGATGAGGCTGCGCGAGTACCCGAAGGGGAAGGCCGTCTTCCGCCAGGGTGACGCTGCGGACGCCTTCTACGTGGTCCGCAAGGGCGAGATCCAGATCGTGGAGGAGGACGAGTCGACGGGCCAGGAGCGCGTGATGAAGACGCTCCATCGCGGGGAGTCGTTCGGCGAGCTGGCCCTGCTCATGCAGACCGCCCGCTCCGCCACGGCCCGCGCCACCGGGGAGAGCGAGCTGTTCCAGGTGGACCGCTCGACGTTCGGCCGGCTGCTGGCGAACATGACCGACGTTCCGGAGTTCGTCCCCTCCCTCCAGCAGCTCGGGGAGCTGGGGGCCATGCCGGCGTTCTCGCACCTGGATTCGGCCCAGCTCAACGAGCTGGTCGAGCACGGGGAGTGGGTGAACCTCTCGCCCGGCGAGGTGCTGATGCAGCAGGGCGAGGTGGGCGACGACTTCTTCGCGATCGCCGCGGGCAAGGTCAGCGTGGTGGTCGACGGCGAGCGCGTCGACACGGCGGGGGCCGGCGAGTACGTGGGCCAGATCGCGCTGCTGCTCGATGTCCCCCGGACCGCGACCGTGGTCGCCTACACTCCGGTCCGGGCATTCCGGTTGGACCGCGCCGGGTTCGACCGCCTGGTTGCCGGGACGTTCCGCAAGGGCCTCCTGAAGCAGCCCAGCGCGGATCGGACCCAGCATCACTGAGGAGACCGATGGACTGCTGGCACTGCAAGCGAACCGCGGTGGGGTCCTGCCGGTTCTGCGGCCGGGGGATCTGCGAGGACCACGTCCAGATCCACCCGTTCATCCTCGAGGTGTACCGATCACAGGAGACCACGAAGGTCCTGGTGGTCGAGGACGCCCTGTACTGCGGCGTCTGCACCCCGCGCCCCGACCCCCTCGACGTCCCCGAGCTCGATTGACGAACGCGCAGGTCGCCCAGGCGCCCAGGTGTGTGACGCGCGTCACATCGAGTGGGTGACCGGCGTCACCGTGGTTCGGTGACGGAGGACACATCCGGGTTGGTGACGACGGTCACAGACCTGGCGGGTCCCGGAGGGCGAGGATGCGCGCAGAGGTTGACCACCAACCCACGGGGCCCGCACCCCAGGAGGTGAAGAACATGGCAGACAAGAAGGTGACTCCGAAGGCTCCTTCGGAGAAGAAGTCGGAGAAGTCCGACGCCAAGACGCCCGCCGCGCGCGTCTCCCTCAAGAAGATGAAGAAGTTCAAGAAGGCCTAGCAACCGCCGCACCGAAGTTCTCCCGAACGCGGGTCCGGATCAGAAGTCCCTCCGGACCCGCGTTCGCGTTGCGCGGGGTCGTTCCGAGGAGCGAGACTCCGGTACATGGGTCGCTTCCATCCGGGCGGGGCGGTTCGGTAGGCTCCCCGGGCATGGCTGCCGTGGGGGACGCTGCGACGCTGGACGGCCTCGTGTCGGCCATGTCCACGGCGCCCATCCTGGCCGGCGTTCCCGCCGCCACCATCAGGGGCCTGGCCGGCAAGGGTTCCATCCGGCACTATCGGCGCGGAACCTACCTGTTCCACCAGGGCGACGCCTCGCCGAACGTGCACTACCTGACCGAGGGACGCGTCGAGATCTCGTCGCTCTCGGTGACCGGCCACCGGCAGCTCCACACGACCCTCGAGAGCCACCAGTTCTTCGGGGAGCTGGGGGTGCTCGGCCAGATGCCCCGAACGGCCGCGGCCGTGGCCCTCGAGGACAGCACGGTGTGGGGGGTGGAGGGCGAGGTGTTCCTGGACTTCCTCGCGGCGCAGCCCAAGGTCTCCGGCGCGCTGCTCCGGGCGCTGGCCCGGCAGGTCCAGGCTCACGAGGCGTTCATGGAGGACCTGCTGTTCCTGGACCTCAAGGGCCGGGTGGCCAAGCGGCTCCTCCAGCTCGTGTCGCCATCGCTCGACGACCTGCCGGCCGATGGCGTGGTGGTGCCCAGCGTCGTCACGCACGCGGACCTGGCCAGCCTGTGCGGGGGCTCCCGGGAGAACATCACGAGGATCCTGTCGGAGTTCCAGCGCCGGGGGTTGGTCGAGAGGGTCGAACGCCGCTACGTGCTGAAGAACGTGTCGGGCCTCAGGAAGATCGCGGAGCTGTAGGGGAACGGGCGCGAATCATGTAAGGGCCTCGGTGCTTGATCGGCCCGGGGTCCCAGGGTTGCATGAGTCAACCCAGCTGGTCCGGGGGGAGGCGTCGAGAGCGGTTCTGAGGGACGCACCGCATTTGCTCCCCTTCCGGAAGGCGACTAGCTCGGGGAACTGGCTCAGGGTCCTGACGTCCACCCGGTTTCCGGGTTGTCGGCCAACAGCTTGAGACCGCGGGGCGTGATGCGATCAACGCCTCGGCCGACTCGTTGGATTGCCCTGGCATGGTAGAGATGGACGTAAGCCCAAGCGACGCGGTTCTCGTACAGCCGGCCAGTGCCGCTGGGCAGCAGTTTGGTGCGCTCCTCTTCGGTCACCCCGAATCGGCCAGCGGAGCCATGACCGGTCCACATGACCCTCGACAGGACCTTTGCGATCGCGTAGAGACGAGACGAATCGCGGGGAGCGGGAGCATGGGTGAGGGAAGGCGCGGGTTCCGGGCGGGGAAGCGGACGATACGACGACCCGCGGTGATGTGTGCCGTCAGCGTCCTGCTGGTGGCGACGACGGGGCTCTCCGTGGGCGCGACCTCGGGCGGAGCCACAACGGCCAGGGCCGGCGCCACGTCGTGCGGGGCGTGGACGCAGGTGCCCAGCCCCAACAAGGGCCGGGCACCAAGCTTCCTGAGGGGCGTCGCCTCCGTCGGCTCTGACGACGTGTGGGCGGTCGGGTCGTGGTCACCGAGGCCCGACCTGACCCGGACGCTCATCGAGCACTGGAACGGCACGAGATGGAGCAAGGTCCCGAGCCCGAACCCCGGCCCGGTCAGGAACCTCCTCATCGGCGTCGCCGCGGCGGGGCCGGACGACGTGTGGGCGGTGGGGTGGCGCTTCGATGACGCCTCGACCCCGAGGACGCTCGCGGTGCATTGGGACGGCTCGTCGTGGGCGGTGGCGCCGACCGTTGATCCCGATCCGGGGGGAGCGGGGCTCAACGCCGTGGTCGTCGTGTCACCCGACGAGGTGTGGGCGGTCGGCGGCCAGGGTGCATTCAACGCCGAGGGTAACTTCCCCCGGACGCTCGCCGAGCGCTGGGACGGGTCCTCGTGGACGGCCGTCCCGACCCCGAGCCCGGGCGGGGAGGGCATGGAGCTCTCGGCGGTGACCCGCGTGCCCGGCACGGACCACCTGTGGGCGGTCGGGGTCCACCGAACCTTCGGCACCCACCGGATCTGGACCGCGTTCTTCGACGGGACCTCGTGGCGGGCCGTCCTCGGTCCCCACCTGGAGCACGGTTTCGGGCTGTCGGGGGTCGCGGCCGTCGGGCGGCGAGACGTGCTCGCGGTCGGGTGGCACGGCTCCCACCCGCTCGCCCTCCGGTGGGACGGCACCGCTTGGGGTGTGGTGTCGACGCACGCCTCCGGCAGGGGCTTCCTGGCCGGCGCCGCGCGCGTCCCCGGGACGCGGAGGGTGCTCGCCGTCGGCGTCCTCGACGGGCTGGCCCTGGTGGAGCGGTGGGACGGGACGAGGTGGTCGGTGATCCCCAACGACCACGTCGGCGGGGAGTTCCGGGGGGTGGCCGTCCGTGCCCCGGGGGACACGTGGGCCGTGGGCAACCGGGGCGGCACGACGCTCGCCGAACACTTCGCCCCTCACGGCACGTCGGTGCCCCGGACGCCCGCGCCCGGGCGGGGCGCCAACGCCCTGACCGGCGTGGCCGCGATCGCCGCGGACGACGCGTGGGCCGTGGGATCGTACATGGACGGGACGGTCCAGCACACGCTGATCGAGCACTGGAACGGGACCAGGTGGCGCACCGTCCCGAGCCCGGACGGGGACCTCGCCATCAACTTCCTCTCCGGGGTGACCGCGCTCTCTCCGACGAACGTCTGGGCGGTCGGATCGACCCGGAACACGGGCCAGCACGTGGGGTCCACGCTCATCGAGCACTGGGACGGCACCCGATGGACGGTCTCCGACGCGCCCGACGGCGGGGACATGTTCGCGGTCGCGGCCCGCTCCGGAACCAACGTGTGGGCGGTGGGCAGCGACTTCGGCAACCCGGGCTCCGAGCACTGGAACGGGGCTCAGTGGGCCTTCGTCCCGACCCCGAACCTGGACGCGATCGGAGGATCATGGTTCGAGGCCGTGGCGCCGGTGTCCCGCTCGCACGCATGGGCAGCCGGCGTGTTCTACGGGAATGACGTGACCTCCCCCCTCTTTGAGCACTGGAATGGCACCCGGTGGAGCCTGCGTCGAGGATCCGATGTCGGGGAGGGAGGGGTCCTGGGGATGGCCGCCCGTTCCTCGAGCGAGATCTGGGCGGTCGGGTTCACCGGCGATCCCTTCTTCCTGCCCCGCGATCCCCTGGTCGAGCAATGGGACGGGAACGCGTGGAGCCAGGTCTCGACTCCCGACCCGGGTTCCAACGACAGCCGGCTGGATGGTGTGGCCCTCGGGCCCGGAGGCGGCGCGTGGGCGGTGGGCTCGGCCGGGACCGCGACCCTGGCCGAACACTGGGACGGGAGCGCCTGGACCATCGCGTCGACGCCCGCTCCGGGGACCGTCAGCGCGCTGGAGGCGATCGCGCGCGTCCCCCACACGAACCGGTTCTGGGCGGTCGGCCACTGGACCGACGGCCGACCCCAGCGAACGCTGGTGGAGTTCCGCTGCGGCTGAGGTGGCAGCCGCGCACGAAAGCACGACGGCCCCGAAGCGACCCTGGTGGTGAGGTCGGGACGGCGGAGGTCATGGTGAACGGGGCCGACGTCATCTACGTCGAAGAAGCTATCGCCGCGGCCGCAGGGGCCACGCCTGCTACCGGGTGAGCTCGGAGAAGGCCTCGGACCTCCGGAAGTTCCTGTCGCGCCATGCCAAGTCGAACTCCATCGACGCGGAGACCCTGGCCCGGCTCGCAATCGTGGCCCGGGAGACCCTGCAGCCCATCGAGGGGGGCCACCCACACCAAGGCACCGTGCGTGGTGGCGGCCCACCTCGCCGAGCGGGCCTGGGCGGTGATGGCGAGGGGCACCCGCTCCTGAACGGGACGCGTCAACGACGCTGGGAGAGGTGGTTTGACAGTGGATCGTCGTGAGGGAATCAGCCGCCGATCATCGACATGCTGCGGTCGGGCCTGACGAAGTCGGGGTGGTTGATGCGGTGGCCCGACCATTTCCGCCACACGCCGCGGCGGATCAGGGCCGCGAGCTCGGAGTCGGTGGCTCCGGAGCGCAGCGGCTCCCGGAGGTCCACCTCCTCCAGCGAGAACAGGCACGAACGGAAGTCCCCCTCGGCGGTGAGGCGGAGGCGGTTGCAGGTGTCGCAGAACGGCTCGGTGACGCTCGAGATGACTCCGATCGCGCCCTGCGCGCCATCGGCGAACCGGTACGAGGTGGCGGGTTCGGCCCCGTGTCCCACCGGGACCAGCGGGTGCGCGGCGTCGATCTGCTCCAGGAGGTTCGCGTTCGGGACCACCTTGGCCCGCTCCCAGGCTTGTTCGGCGTCGAGCGGCATGTACTCGATGAACCGCACCTCGTAGCCGGTCTCGCGAACGAACTCGGCGAACTCCACGGCCTCGTCGTCGTTGGTCCCGCCGATGATCACGCTGTTGATCTTGATCGGGGTGAGCCCGGCGGCCTCGGCCGCCCGCATCCCCGCCAGCACCCGGTCCAGGGCGTCGCGGCGGGTCATCTGTTCGAACCGGTGCCGCATCAGGGAATCGCACGACACCGTGACCCGGTCGAGCCCGGCCCGGGCCAGCGGCTCGGCCAGCCGGTCCAGGAGGAGCCCGTTCGTGGTCATGGACATCTCGAGGTCCGGACTCGCCTCCCGGAGCATGCGCACCAGCACCGGGAGGTCGGCCCGGACCGTGGGCTCACCGCCGGTGATCTTGATCGAACGGACCCCCAGCGACACGAACACGCCCACCACCCGCGTGATCTCCTCGAACGTGAGGATGTCCGACTTGGGCAGCCAGGCCAGGCCCTCCGCCGGCATGCAGTACGTGCACCGGAAGTTGCACCGGTCCGTCACCGAGACGCGGAGATCGTCGGCGATCCGGCCGAACGTGTCGACCAGCGGTCCGGCACCCGGCGGATCGGTCTCGGGGGGCGTCCAGGAGGGGTCGTTCGTCATCCCCACCAGGGTACCCCGAACGCGGCCGACGCTCTCCCGAGGGGTCCGGGTCCGAACCGCGGCACAATAGGGCCATGCGGGAAAGGATCCGGGCGGCGGTGGTCACGGTGTCCGATGGCGTGTCCGGGGGCACCAGGGAGGATCGCTCCGGGCAGGCCGCCGAGGACATGCTCCGGGAGGCCGGCTTCGAGGAGGTCGACCGCCGGGTGGTTCCCGACGTCGGTCCGCAGATCGAGGCGGTGCTCCGCGACCTGGCCGGGGAACCCGTGGACCTCGTGGTCACCACCGGCGGGACGGGGTTCGGGCCCCGGGACGTCACGCCGGAGGCCACCCGCGCCGTGATCGAACGGGAGGCTCCCGGGCTCGCCGAGCTGATGCGGGCGGCCGGGCTGGCCCACACGCCCCAGGCCGCGCTGTCGCGGGCCGTTGTGGGAACCGTCGGGGGAACGCTCGTCGTGAACCTGCCGGGGAGCCCTTCCGGCGTCCGCGAGAGCCTCGAGGCGGTGCTCCCGGTCCTCCCCCACGCGCTCGACCTGCTGGCCGGCCGGACCGGAGAGCACCCCACCGGTCACGCACCCCCGGGGGAGACACGGCCCGGGCCCGCCACCTCGGCGGATGTCCCGTCGCGGGAGGCCTGGAGGGTGGTGGCCACGGCCGTGAAGGTCCACGGGAACCCGCCCTGCCGGGTGGGACAGCGCCTCTCGATCGGGCCCGGCGGCCCCCTCGAGGGAACGCTCGGGTGCGCGGAGTTCGACTCGGCGGCGGTGGCCGATGCGGCCGGGGTGGCGGCCGGCCGCGAGCCCGTGACCAGGACCTACACCCACGAACTCGGTGACGTCGAGGTGTTCCTGGAGCCCCGGGCCCGGGCGCCGCTCCTGGTGGCGGTGACGGCGACTCCCATCGCGCTCGAGCTCCTGCGAGCGGTCGGGGCCCTGGGGTGGCGGACCGCCCTGGTGGAACCGCGGACCGAGCGGATCCTGCCCGAGCACCGTGCCGCAGCGGATCGGGTGCTGGAATCGCTGGATCCGGGCGACCTCGACCCCGACGCATCCGTGGTCCACACCGACCACGACGCCCCCGGGGTGGCCGAGTCCGTGGCCGCGGCGCTCCGCACGCCCGCCGGGTTCGTCGGGGTACTGGGGAGCCGCCGGCACGTCGGGCCGCACGTGGAGGCCCTTCGGGCGGCCGGGTTCTCCGACGAGGATCTGGCCAGGGTTCGCTCGCCGGTGGGTCTGGACGTCGGCGCCCGAACGCCCGCCGAGATCGCCGTGTCGATCGCCGCCGGCCTCCTGGCCGCGCGGGCCGGGCGCGTGGGCGGCTGGCTCGACCGGTCCACGGGCTGAACCATGCGCCCCTCGATCCGCATGGCCCTGTCCGTCACCGGGGTCCTGGCGTGCCTGACCGGGGCGGTGTTCTTCCTCCAGGGCGTGGGGATCCTGGGCGGCAGCTTCATGAGCAGCACGATCACGTGGACGGTGATCGGGGCCCTCATGGTGGCCGGAGGGGCCGCGCTGCTGTCGCTCGGGAAGCCGAACACCACTCGGCGCGGGGGCCGCTGAGGCTTACCGGGATCGCCGGGGGGGCCGGCCAGGCAGACGGTCCAGGAGCATCCCCGCGCCCCGGACCACGCACGACAGCGGCTCGGGATCGACGAGCACCTTGATCCCGCACTCCCGTTCGAGGCGCAGGGCCAGGCCGGCCAGCAGCGCCCCGCCGCCGGTCAGCGTGATCCCCCGGGAGGCGATGTCGGGGACGACCTCCGGGGGTAGCCGTTCGAACACGGAGACCACCGTGTCGCAGATCGTCGCCACCGGCTCGGCCAGGCCCTCCGCCAGCGCAGAGGAATGGACCCGGACGGTCTGGGGCTTCCCCGTCGCCACGTCGCGTCCCATGAACTCGATCACCACGTTCCGCGCGCTGGCGAACGCCGAGCCCCCCACCACCTTCAGCCGCTCCGCGGTCCGCTCGCCGATCATGACCCCGAGCTCCTTGCGGCAGTACGCCATCACGGCCTGGTCCAGGACGTCGCCGCCCACCGGGGCGTTCGTGCTGGCCACGATGCCGCCCAAGACGAAGACCGCCACATCCGTGGTGCCGCCGCCGATGTCCACCACCATCGATCCGCGAGGGGCCTCCACCGGCAGCCCCGCGCCGACGGCCGCCGCCAGGGGCTCGGACACGATGGTCACCCGGCGGGCCCCTGCCTGGAGCGCCGCCTCCTCCACGGCCCGCTGCTCCACCTGGGTCACGGCAGTGGGAACGCACACGATCACCCGGGGCTTCACGAACCGCCGTCGGTGATGGACCCGCAGGATGAAGTCCCGGAGCAGGTGCTGGGCCGCCTCGAAGTCCCCGATCACGCCGGATCGCAGCGGGCGGATGACGTCGATGGGCTCGGGCGCCCGCCCCAGCATCTCCTTGGCCTCGGCCCCCACCGCGAGGAACCGCCCGCTCTCGCGGTCCACCGCGACGAACGAGGGCTGGTCGAGCACGACCCCCCGGCCCCGCACGAACACCAGCGTGTTCGCGGTCCCGAGGTCCACCGCGAGGTCGTGGCCGAGCGCCGACCACGGTGCACGGAGCCGGGGCCGCCGCCTCGGCGGGGCAAAGGGGTCGCCCAGGTCCAGCATGGCTCGTCTCGCTCCTGCCCCGCGGCGGCGCCGGGCCGGCGCCCCGCCCGCGAGGGGGCCGGATCATAGGCCCGGCCCGTGCCCCGTTGTGGGATTTGCGGAATCCTTCTTCGGCCCCCCGGGGATCTGTCCGGGGTTCCATGACGAGGCGGGGTGGGTCG
>DASWED010000091.1:0-16696 GCA_036394995.1 Actinomycetota bacterium | reverse complement strand
CTGGAACCGCTCGACGAAGGCGTTGAGATCGGGCGAGCGCGGGGGGAGCCGGTGCACGGCGATCCCCAGGCGCCGGCAGGTCCGGGTGAACTCCCCCTTGAACTCCGGCCCGCCGTCGACCACCACCTCCACCAGCTCGATCCCGGCTTCCCGGTACACGGGCAGGACGTGGTGCTCGAGGAACCGGGCGGCGGCCTTGGCCGACTTCTCCCCAGAGCGCACCTCCGCGAAGCCGAAGGAGCAGGCCCCGTCGACCGCCGAGTACTGCCAGATCTTCCCGACGCCCTTGAGCTTGCCGACGTACATGGTGTCGAGGAAGACCTGCTCACCGAGCACGTCGGAGCCGATGTGGCGGTGGGTGACCTCCAGGGACCGGAGCTCGCGGAGGACCCGCTCGGTGATCGGCCCACCCTCCGAGGCGGCCAGGGCCTCGGCGGCGGCGAGTCAGGCCGAGGTCCGCTCGAGCCCGGCCCGGCGGAGCACGTTGTAGACCCCGCCGTGGGACACCCGCCATCCGCCGTAGCGGGCGAGGGCGAGGGCCGAGGCGATCGTGCGGGGGCCCTCGGTGGGGTGGTTGATGGCGTAGGCGATGATCTGGTCGACCAGCGCCGGCGACACCCGGCGGTCCGGCCGGGCCGCGGGACGGGGCTTCGGCAGGAGCCCGGGCTCCCCGTAGTTTGAGGTACCGGTGGCGCAGCTCGTAGTACCGGCTGCGGGAGATCCCGAGGTGGCGGCAGGCCTCCACCACGCTCAACTTCCCTCGGGTCACCAGGTCCAACACCTGCTTGCGCAGGCGTGCCAGACTCGTCGCCGGAGCCATGGGCGTCTCCTTCCCGTCGAGTTCCCGCTCAACGGGTGGAGCATCCCCCTGGCTCCTTTGCTTCTGTGGGAGGTTCGTGAAATGTCCGGCTTCAACGTGGGCACTACGGCCTAGGCGGTGAGGAGTCCGATGCCGAGCGCGGAGACCCCGACGGCGAGGCTCATCGCGCCGGCCCACACCAGGGCGATCCAGCGGCTCGGCGCGGTGCGGTCCCGGCCGATCATCGAGAAGAAGAAGCCCGCCGGGATGAGGATCGCGGCCAGCGGGATGGCGTTGCGGGCCAGGGTGTCGGCGGCCCCGCTCAGGTCGGCCGCGTCGGCGTACAGCAGCGCCACGAGCGACAGGATCACCAGCACGCCGGCGTGGGCGTGCCCCGCGCGTGAGAACGCGCGCTGGAACGACGTCAGCGGGACCTTGCCCCGGACCACCTTCAGCATGAACGTCCCGCCGTACTCGATGGCCACCACGGCGACCAGGAGGATCCCGGCGGTGCTCGTGGTGTCGTGGGTGAGGCTCAGCGCGGCCAGCATGCCGGTTCGCTCCCTTCTCCCGAGGTCACCATGCACCGTGGAGCGTCGCACGGCCGTCCTCTGCCCGTGATCGAGCGGGCGCGGCTGTGGGAACGTTGACCGGGAGCCCCGAACGGCAGAAGGAGCGAGCCATGGGCGACGAGATCGAGATCAAGGACCTCCCGGACCGCTATGTGGCCACCATCCGGATCACCACCTCGCGAACTGGGATCGGCGCCGCGTTCGACGACCTGCTCCCCGAGGTCGACGCCGAGATCGTGAACGCGGGCACCCGGCCGGCGGGGCCTCCGTTCGCGATCTTCCACACCTACGGCGACGACGAAGTCGACATGGAGGTGGGGTTCCCCCTGGACGGGCCCATCCCGACCTCCGGGCGGGTCATCGGGCGGGAGCTCGCGGCGACGCTCGCCGCCGTGACCTGGCACCACGGCCACTACGACTCCCTCGGCGAGGCCCACGGCGCCGTCGGCGCCTGGCTGAAGCAGGAGGGACGCGCCGCCACCGGGCCCCCGTGGGAGGTGTACTGGAGCGGCCCCCGGGACGATCCGGCCCCCGCGACGTGGCGGACCGAGGTGGGGTACCCGATCGGCGACTGAGCACGGGCTGCGCCCCCCGGGACCGGCCGGATCTTTCCCCGGATCGACCCGAACCCTCGCCGGGACGGTGTCGAACAACATGTGCAACCCCCCTCCCTGGAGGTTGAGAGGACCCCGGCGCCCCCGTCGGGGTCCTCAGGTTTCGGGGGTTCGTACACTGCGTGGGTGCGAGGCCCCGGCGGCGTACGGGCCGCGGTGGGACTGCTGTGCGTGGCTGCGCTGGCGGTGGCCGGGGCCGGGGCGTACGGCTCGACCCCCGATCCTCCCCACCCCCCGATGGTCGACGCGGGGGCACTCCCGACCCGGTGGCCCATCAAGCACGTCGTGTTCATCGTCAAGGAGAACCGGAGCTTCGACCAGCTGTTCGGGCTGTTCCCGGGGGCCGACGGCGCCACCACGGGAAGGGCCGGAGACGATGTCGTCCCGCTCGCCAGGGGCATCCCGGACCGCCTCCCCCGGGACATCGTGCACTCGTACCGCCGGGCCCTGGAGGACTGGAACGGGGGCCGGATGGACGGGTTCGCCTACAGCGACTTCGCGCGGGCCCACGCCTACACGGAGGCCGTCCCGAGCGACATCCCGAACTACTGGCGGTGGGCCGAGCGGTACGTCCTGGCCGACCGGTTCTTCGCGTCGGTGAACGGGCCCTCGTTCCCGAACCACCTGTTCACGATCGCGGCCCAGTCCGGTGGCACCCACGACAATCCCCGCCCCGACGACGACGTGGTGGTAACCCAGGGCAGCGGGTTCCGCAAGGTGTGGGGATGCGACGCCCGGCCCGGCCAGACCGTGGAGGTCACCGACGAGGAGGGCAAGGTGGTCCAGGTCCTCCCGTGCTTCGACTTCCAGACCGAGGGCGACCTCCTCGCGGGAGCGGGCATCCCGTGGGCCTACTACTCGGCCGAATACACCCAGCAGGGCTACATCTGGTCCGCCTACGACGCCATCCGGCACATCCGGGAGTCCGGCGAATGGCAGCGCCGGGTGTTCGGCGTGGACCAGCTCCTTGAGGACATCGGCTCGAACCGCCTTCCCCCCGTGACGTGGGTCACCCCGCGGTTCGAGGTGTCCGATCACCCGGAGTACAGCCTGTGCCGGGGCGAGAGCTGGACCACCGAGGTCGTCGACGCGATCATGCGGGGCCCCATGTGGCGGGACACCGCGATCTTCCTCACGTGGGACGACTGGGGCGGCTTCTACGACCACGTGGCGCCCCGCCAGGTCGACGACTTCGGCCTGGGGATCAGGGTCCCGCTGCTGGTGATCTCGCCGTACGCTCGGGAGGGCCTGGTGGACCACACCGGCGGTGAGTTCTCGAGCGTGCTGCGGTTCATCGAGGACAACTGGGGGCTGTCGCAGCTCACCGAACGCGACGCCCGGGCCTCGAACCTGTCCGAGGCGTTCGACTTCGAGCAACCACCGCGCCCGCCCGAACCGCTTCCCCCTCGAACCGACTGCCCGGAGTGATCCCGCACCGGGTCGGCGTGTGGGCGCGGCGTGCAAGAATCGGGGCTGTGACTCTGACCTCCACTTCGGCGTCGGCGAAGGTCCAACGGCTCCACGCGGTCCTCGCCTCCACGGGCGGCGCCGTGGTGGCGTTCTCCGGAGGGACGGACTCGGCGCTGGTGGCGGCCGTGGCGGCCCGGGCCCTGGGGCCCCGGGCGCTGGCCGTGACGGCCGTGTCGCCCTCGCTCCCGCCCGGAGAGCTGGAGGAAGCCCGCCGCCTGGCCCGGCACGCCGGGATCCGGCACCGGAGCGTCCGGACGCTCGAGGTGGAGCTGGAGGCGTACCTGGCGAACGGAGCCGACCGCTGCTACCACTGCAAGTCCGAGCTGTACGGGACGCTGGAACGGATCGCCGTCGAGGAGGGGCTGCCGGTGGTGGTCTCCGGAGCGAACCTCGACGACCTCGGTGACTACCGTCCGGGACTCGCGGCGGCCGGGGAGCACGGGGTCCGGCATCCGCTGGTCGAGGCGGGGTTCACGAAGGCTGAGGTCCGGGAGGCCGCCCGGGAGCTCGGCCTGCCGTCGTGGGACAAGCCGGCGTCGGCCTGCCTGTCCTCCAGGATTGCGCACGGGGTGAGGATCACGGTGGACGAGCTGTCGAGGGTGGGTCGGGCCGAACGGGCCCTGAAGGAGCTGGGGTTCCGCCAGGTCCGGGTCCGGGTCCACGGCGACCTGGTCCGCGTGGAGGTGGAGGCCGAGGACGTGGCCCGGCTGGCCGAACCGGCCACGCGGGAGCGCGCGCTGGAGGTCCTCAAGGCCCTGGGGTACCGGTACGTCACGCTGGACCTGGAGGGATTCCGCAGCGGGAGCATGAACCCGCCGGGGGCGACGGCCCCGCCGGGAGACGTCCCGGCGTGAGCGGGGGCGGTCCGCCAGGCGGTACGCGGTTCCATCTCACGTTCCCCGAGCACCTCATCGACGAGCCCGTCGTCTACGAGCTGGGGAAGCGGTTCGACGTGGTGACGAACATCCGGGGGGCGAACGTGGACGACCGGTTCGCCTGGGTCATCCTGGAGATGTCCGGGGACGAGCGGTCTGTGGCGGACGCGGTGGCGTGGCTGGCCGAGCGCGGGATCACCGTGGAGCGGCTCACGGAATAGGCGGGCGACGTGGCGAAGAAGCGGATCCTGTTCGTGGACAACCGGCCCGAGTTCATGCACCAGCCGGTGCTGCGCCTGCGCCTGGAGGGCTACGAGGTGGAGGAGTGCACGAACGGGGAGGACGGCATCGAGTCCCTCCGTTCGGAGCCGTACCACCTCCTGATGCTGGACGCCGAGCTACCGGAGAGCGACGGCTGGGCCACGCTACGGGCCGTCCGGGAGGATCCGGCGATCGCCGACACGAAGATCATCGTGTTCATGGCCCCGCAGGGGGAGACCGGGAAGCTCATGCTGATCCCGGTGGAGGCCGAGCTCCGCCGGCCGTTCAGCATGGCCCAGATGCTCGAGGCGGTGGAGCGGGTGATCGGCCCGCCGTAGCGCGGAGCTAGGACTTGGTGTTCGCCGGGACCAGGCGGCGGCCCCACACGAAGGTCTCGCGGTACCAGCTGTCGGGATCGACCACCCGGATCATGGTCACGCCGTTCGACCCGGAGTCCAGGACCCAGCCCCACCCCAGGTACAGGTCGACGTGGTCCACGGTCCCGTCGTGGTTGCTGTCGTAGAACTGGAGGTCGCCGGCCTTGGACTGGTCGAACGTCAGGCGCTCGGCCTTCGGGATGGCGTGGGCCATGTCGTTCGACGAGCGTTCGCCCAGGATGTACCCCTGGTAGGGGCGGACCTTCGTGTTGTCGTAGATGCCGTCGGGGGCACGCAGGACCCACCACATCAGGCCGGAGCAGTCGAACCCGCCCCGGGGCTGGGCGCCGCAGCAGTAGCCCGACGGCGTCTTGACGTCCCACTCCCCGGCGTAGATGTACGGGTAGCCCACGAACTTCATGGCGAACTCCACCACCGGGCGGAACGACTCCGGCACCGGCCCCAGGTGGATGGTCTTGAAGGCCTGGGCGGACGAGAGGCGCCAGGACTCCGAGTTCTCGATGACCCACGCCCGGTACAGCGACCACGCCACCTCGGAACGGGGGAGCCGGCTTCCCGGGCCGACGTCCAGGGACTCCTGGTCGTGGTTGTAGCGGAGGCCGAGCGAGTTCCCCAGCAGGCGGACGCCGAACGAGGCTCCGTGCTCGAAGACGTACCCGTCGGTGGTGTGGATGGCGTTCGCGCCAGCCACCACGTCGTCGAGGCCCAGTGCCCACAGGAGCGCCCGGTGCACCTGGATGGTGGTCACGGGGTCCTTCGGGTAGAACGACGTTCCCAACGGGAGCATCCACCCCAGCTTCGCCGCGACGTTGATGTACGGCTCCAGCGGGTCGTCCGAGCTCACGTCGACGAACTTCAGCTTGGGGTCCCGGCTCTCGTCCGGGGCGAACGCCATGACCACGGCCTTCGCGAACAGCGCCCGGGTCTCGAGGGCGTCGGGCTTGAAGGTCTTCAGGCCGAAGTCGCGCATCCAGGTCTTCGAGCCGGCCACGGCGTCGATGGCCGACTTCGCCCAGTAGCCGCTGGGGACGTCGGTCCACTGCGAGGTCTTCGCCTGGAGCGCCGGAGCCGGGGCCTGGTCCTCCGGCGGGCCCACCGCGGGGTCGCCGCCGAGGATGCCGCCGGTGTCCCGGACGGAGGGAAAGGAGGCTGCCATGGAGGGAACGGCCAGGAGGCCGAGAAGTCCTGCGACAAGCGTGAACACGGCGAACAGGCGCCGCGAGGGGGGCCGCGGGGTCATACCCCCTCTTTCGGATATGGGGGGCCCAAACTTGAACGGAACGCCGTGCGCTCCTGCCCGAAGCAGCACCCCAGGACCCTACGCGGGCAGCCATGAGGAAGGCGAACGCACAGGTCAGGAGCCCTGTCTGGCGGGGATCCGCCCCGGAGGGGCTACCCTGGAGGGGTGAGCTTCGCGTGGGCCCTTCTCGACGGGGCCGGGTCCGAGACGGGCCGTTCGGAGGCGTTCCCGGGCCGGGAGGAGGCCGAGGCCTGGCTGGGCGGGAGGTGGGCCGACCTGCTGGCGACGGGGGTGGAGGAGGTCGCCCTCCTCGATCTGGACGGGGACCGCGAGGTGTACCGGATGGGCCTTCGGGAGGCGTGAGCCCGGAGGGTCAGCAGACCTGGTTCAGGTACGGGTACGGGTCGATGGCGTCGCCGATCACCGTGTAGCCGTACGAGCTCCGATACGGGTCCGCGGGGATCACGTCCGGGTGCCACTCGAAGTGGAGGTGGTACGGGCCGCCCATGGCGTCGCCGGTGTTGCCCACGTAGCCGATGACGTCGCCGGCGCTCACCGAGCCGGTGGCTGCATACCCGGTCAGGTGGGCGCCGTACACGTACCCCTCGCTGCCGTACTCGATGATCGCGTTCCCCCCGAGGGAGTTGGGATGCTGCTCCACGGTGCCGGAGAACGGAGCCCGGACGATGGTCCCCTCCGGAGCCATGATGTCGTTCCCGGCGTGGGGGTGGTAGCCGCCGGCGTAGCGCGGGGCGCCGAACGAGTCGCCGTAGGCCCGAGGCTGGTCCACCGGGCACACGGAGAACGGCGAGCCCTCGGCAGAGCCACCGCCCCCGCCGCCGCCGCCACCGCCCCCGCCGCCACCGCCCCCGCCCGGGTCGGTGTCGTGGTCGTGCTGGTTCTTCTCGCGCTCCCGTTCGCGCCTGGCCGCCTCGGCGGCCTTGCGCTTCGCCTCCGCGGCCTCGCGGGCGGCCTCCTTGGCCGCGGCGATCTCCTCGGCCCGCAGCTGGTTCTTGAGCTTCAGCACCAGGCCGTCCACCTCGTTGCGATTGGACGCCAGGCTCCCGAGCAGCTGATCGACCTCGGCTGCCTTCGCCGTGAGGTCGTCGTAGATGCCCTGGGCCTCCGCGAACTTCGAGTCGAGGGCTTCCTTCTGTGTGTTCAGATTGGTGAGCGCCGCGAACTGCTGTGACTGCACGTCCTCGAGGTGGTCCTTCTGGTCGGCCAGGTCGTTCCTGCGGTTCTGCACCTCCGCGGCCAGCTCGGTGTCGGACCGGGACAGCTCGTTCGCGAACTCCAGGCGGTCGGACAGGTCCGTGAGCGAGGTTGATCCCAGGATGAACCCGAGGCTGGACGCGGGCCCATCCTCGTACGCGGCGCGGGCCCGCTGGTCCAGCCGGCCCTGGAGCTCGGCGAGGCGGGCCTCGGCGGCGTCGATTCGATCTTCCGTCTCGACGATCTGGCCCACCGTGGCGTCGTAGGCGTTCTGGGCCTCGTCGAGCTTCACGGCCAGCTCGTTGAGTTCCTGCTGGAGGGACGCGAGCCTGGCCCGCTGGTCGGCCATCTCCTGCTGCACGGTGTCCAGCCGGGCCCCGGCCTCGCCGATCTCGCGCTCGAGGGTGGCCAGGCGAGCGCGAGCCGCCTTCAGCTCGGACTTCGTGTCGGCGCCGGCGGGAGCGATGTCGAGCATCCCGAGGAGCATCAGCACCGCCACGGCCGCGCCGGTCAGGCGACGTGCACCAGCGCGGGAGCGTCCTCGGTTCGCTCGCATGGGTCACCTACCTAACCGGACGTTCCCCCGTTCGTCAACGTCATTGCCCCGATCGGTCCGCTTTCGGGCCGGAAATTCCGTCACGCCCCGTGCTGAGACGAGACCCGGCGGGACAGGTCCCGGAGAGCCGCGCTCGGCTCCGGAACCGGAGCATCCGGCCGGTCCAGGCGGCGCGCTCCCTCCGGCAGCGTCGAGAGGTCCTCCTCGAACCGGCCCCGCGCGGCCTCCAGGGTCCCGGGGGGTCCGGTCCGCCAGCCGGTCGCCATGACCCGCTCCAGGAGTGGCCGGGCGCCCTCCGGTGCGGGCTCGTCGCGGAGGCCGATGACGTCGTCCCCCGGCCGCGGGCCCCGGAACACCTGCTTGCGGCCCGGCCACGTGGCTTTTCCGGTGGAGAGCTTG
Organism: Actinomycetota bacterium; assembly: GCA_036394995.1. Lineage (GTDB taxonomy): Bacteria > Actinomycetota > UBA4738 > UBA4738 > JACQTL01 > DASWED01. The sequence goes on along the minus strand of DASWED010000091.1, from coordinate 8,297 downwards.
GCCACCGGCCGCCCGTCCACCTCTACCAGCTTGTAGACCGTGTCCAGGTACGGCGCGTCGGCCGACACCCCCAGGCGGGTCCCCACGCCGAACGCGTCGATCGGCGCGCCACCCGTGACCAGGCGTTCGATCTCGATGTCGTCCAGCCCGCCGCTGGCGAAGATCCGCACCCGGGTGAGGCCCGCCCCGTCCAGGCGCCGGCGGGCCTCACGGGACAGTGCGTCGAGGTCGCCCGAATCGAGCCGGACGGCCAGCTCCCCTTCCAGCCGGAGGTCCCGGATGACGCCGATGGCCGCGTCCACGCCGCGGGCCGTGTCGTACGTGTCCACCAGGAACGTCACCCGGCCGGGGAAGTCCTCGGCGAACGCCACGAAGGCGTCCCGCTCCGTGGGGAAGGCCTCGATGTAGGAATGGGCCATGGTCCCGGCGGCCCGCAGGCCGTACCGCCGGGCCGCCTCCACGTTGCTGGTGGCCGAGAAGCCGCACATGGCGGTGGCCCGGGCGAGGGCCATGGCCGCGCCCACCCCGTGGGTCCGCCGGAACGCGAAGTCCACCACGTCGCGGTCCCCGGCCGCGATCCGGCACCGCGCCGCCTTCGAGGCCAGCGTGGCGTGGAGCGTCACCTGGTTCAGCAGATACGTCTCGGCAAGCTGGGCCTCCGCGATCGGGGCGGTGACCTCCAGGACGGGTTCGCCGGAGAACATCATCCGGCCCTCCGGGACCGCCCAGACCTCCCCGGTGAACCGGAGGGCGGCGAACCGCTCCACGTCGTCCGGGCGGAACCCGAGCTCGCGCAGGTACGCGAGGTCCGTGTCGTCGAACCGGAGCGACTCCAGGTAGTCGAGGCAGTCCTCCAGCCCCGCGACGACGGCGAACCCGCGCTCCGGGGGGAGGCCCCGAACGAACAGGCTGAACGTGGCGGGGGCGACCATGTCCCGGCGGAGGTAGCTCGCGGCCATGTTGAGCTCGTACAGGTCCGTGAGCAGTCCGAGCCCCATGACGCCGCGACGTTAGCGCGGCAGGGCGGCCGGCGCGAGGATGTGACCCATAATACCCCCTGGGGGTATACTCACGGGCGCCATGGGAGACGCGATCCTCGGCTCGGTCGGCGGCGGGATCGTCGACGCGCTGAGCTTCACCGGCGGCATGACCTGGGAGATCCTGTGGGCGCTGATCCTGGGATTCGCGCTGTCGGGGGCCGTGCAGGCCGTGGTGTCGAAGTCCGAGATGACGCGTCTGCTGCCCGACGACTCCCCGCGATCTCTGGCCATCGCCTGCGGCCTCGGCGCGGCGTCCTCGTCCTGCTCCTACGCGGCGGTCGCGCTGGCCCGTTCGATCTTCCGCAAGGGGGCCGACTTCACCGCGGCCATGGCGTTCGAGTTCGCCTCGACGAACCTGGTCATCGAGCTGGGGGTGATCCTGACCCTGCTGATCGGTTGGCAGTTCACGGCCGCGGAGTTCGTGGGCGGCGTGCTCATGATCATGGTGGTGGGGCTGCTGTTTCGCACGTTCCTCTCGCCGAAGCTGGTCGAGCTGGCCCGCCGCCAGGCCGAGAAGGGCCTCCGGGGGATCATGGAGGGCCACGCCGAGATGGACATGTCGGTCTCCGGCGGGTCCCTGCGGTCCCGGCTGTTCTCGGACAAGGGGGTCACGGCCACCAGCCACTACTTCGTGATGGACTGGGCCGCGATCTGGAAGGACATCGCGATCGGGCTGCTCATCGCCGGGGCCCTGGCGGCGTGGGTGCCGGAGTCGTTCTGGCGGAGCTTCTTCTTCGAGGGTCACCCGCTGCTGTCGAAGATCTGGGGGCCGCTGGTGGGGCCGCTGGTGGCCATGCTCTCGTTCGTGTGCTCGATCGGGAACGTGCCGCTGGCCGCGGTGCTGTGGAACGGCGGGATCAGCTTCGGCGGGGTGGCGGCCTTCATCTTCGCCGACCTCATCGTGCTCCCCATCCTCAACATCTACCGGAAGTACTACGGGATCAAGGTGAGCGCGTTCCTGTTCGTGACCTTCTACCTGGCCATGGCCGTGGCCGGGTTCCTGGTGGAGATCCTGTTCGGGCTGGTGGGTTTGGTGCCGAGCCACAGCGAGGTCCACGCCAAGGTGGTCGAGGCCAGCGTCACCTGGAACTACACGACGATCCTCAACATCGTCTTCCTGGCCCTGGCCGCGGCCCTGGTGGTCAGGTTCCTGCGCACGGGCGGCCCCGCCATGCTCCGGATGATGAACGCGCCACCGGGGGAATCTCACGGCGGCGACGGCGACGACGCCGAGCACCACCACCACTGATCCGGCTCCATCACCACTCCACCGGCTCCATCACCCCTCCACCCGGCCGGGCTATGCTTCGGCGGCCGGCCACAGGCTGCAGCTCGCTCCCCGGCCGGCCCGGAGGAGGAAGGGGGAAGCGCATGCAGCAGACCACCACGACCGAGCGTCCGCCTCGAGCCGGGGGCCTCCTGGCGCTGATCGGCGGGGTCATCTACCTGATCAGTTCGTTCATCAGCTGGGGGAAGCCCGAGGTCACGACCAAGGGCGGCTTCGACTTCGCGGTGAAGGTCAGCGGCGGGGGCCTCGCCCTCGGCGTCGGCGCGGTGCTGATCGTGCTCGGGCTCCTCCTGATCTTCGTGCGAAGCCGGGGAGGGCGGGTCGCGCTCGCCATCATCACCATCCTCGCCGGCCTCGCCGCGGCCGGATTCGCCCTGATCTTCGTCGCCGGGGACGACGGGTTCCGCACGGCCTGGTCCTCGAGCTGCGTCGACAATCAGTGCATCCCACGCGCCACCGACACCGATGCCGTGAGGAAGGAGCTGGACCGGGCGACCAAGAGCGGTGACGCGGACTTCGATGCCCACCCGGGGGTCGGGATCTACCTGGCCCTGGTCGGCGGTGTCATCGGCCTGGTCGGTGGGATCGCGGGCCTCCGGCGCGGCAAGACGACCGCGACATCCGGTGGGTACGCCTCCCCCGGGTTCCCTCCGCCGCCGGCGTACGGGCAGCCAGGTCCGGCGGCGCCGCCCGCATACGGCCAGCCCGCTCCCGGGGCAACGCCTCCACCGGCCACGGCTCCACCGGCCACGCCTCCACCGGCCACGCCTCCACCGGCCACGCCTCCACCGGCCACGCCTCCGCCTCAGCAGCCGCCCCCCGAACAGCCGTCGGGCGGAGGCGGGAGCTACCAGCCCTAGCCGTTCCAGCGGCGCCGTGAGGGCGCCGGGCCTCCCCCGAGTGGGCGGCCCGGCGCCCTTCCGTATGCTGGGGTTCGTGCGAACGGCCACCCATCGCGTGGAGACGTCCGGTCGGCGGGTGGTGGACGTCACGGGCCTCGTGGAGGCGTTCGCCCGCGAGGCCGGGGGCGACGGGTTGGTCCACGTGTTCCTCCCGCACGCCACCGCGGGCCTGGCGCTGATGGAGACCGGCTCGGGGTCCGAGCCCGACCTCGACGATGCGCTGGAGCGGCTCCTGCCCCGTGAGGACCGCTACCGCCACCGGCACGGCTCGACGGGCCATGGGGCCGACCACCTGCTGCCGGTGTTCGTGTCGCCCTCGCTGTCGATCCCGGCCGAAGGCGGCCGTCTGCTGCTGGGGACGTGGCAGAGCGTGGTGATCGTGGACCCGAACCGCGAGAACGACACGCGAACCGTCCGGCTCACGTTCGTCCCAGCCTGATCACCGCGTCAGAGGTACTGCCCCCCGTGGTGGTCCTTGCCGTCGGCCGAGGGCGAGGAGATGGCCTGCACGTCGCGCTCCCGGAGCAACAGGAAGTCATCCCCGCCGATCTCGACCTCCAGCCCCGCCTGCGGCAGGAACAGCACCCGGTCGCCCGTCTTCACGTTCCGCACGTCCGGCCCCACCAGCGTGACGTCGCCCCACACGCACCGCTTCGGCGCGGCGGCGGCCGTCGCCGGGATCAGCAACCCGCTCCGCGACCGCCGCTCCCCGTTCTCCGGCTGAGCCACCACCAACCGGTCCCCGGTCAGCCTGATCTCCTCGGCCGCATCGGCCTTCTTGCGGGACCGCGCCCGCGGCGGCGACGTTCCGGATGTCTTCCGACCACTCTGCGACTGGGACGCCCGAGGCATGGCTCGATTCTATCGACGGGACCGGTCCGGGCCGGTCAGTCGAGCAGGGAGGCGGCGATCCTGCTCCGATGGGCGGCGGGCCAGCCCATGAAGGCCGAGATCCACAGGGCTCGCTTGTAGAAGCGGTGGAGGGGGTGTTCCCAGGTGAAGCCGATGCCGCCGTGGACCTGGATGGCCCGCTCGCAGGCGTCGACCGCCGCCTCGGAGGCGTAGGACTTGGCCGCCGCGGCGGCCTCCGGGGCGTCGTCGCTGTCGTTGGCCACGGCCCAGGCGGCCCAGTAGGCCAGGGACCGGGCGCTCTCCACCTCCACGAACGAGTCGGACAGGATGTGGCTCACGGCCTGGTATACGCCGATGGGGCGGCCGAACTGCTCTCTGTGCTTGGCGTGCCCCACCGCCAGGTCCAGGGCCCGCTGGGCCACGCCGACGGCCTCCGCGGCCAGCCCGGCCAGGGCACGGTCCCGGATGGCCGGCAGCAGGTCCTCGGCCTCGCCGGCCGTGGCCAGCTGCCGGGCCGGTGCGCCGTCGAGCACGAGCCGACCCACCGGCCGGGTCGTGTCCACCGTCGGCAGGGCCCCCCACGTCGAGCCGTCGCCGTCGCGTTCCACCGCGTACAGGCCGGGCTCGTCGGGGGCCTGCGCAGCCACCACCACGAGGTCGGCCACCGCCAGGTCGGGAACGAACATCGCGGCCCCCGACAGTCGCCACCCGTCGCCGGCGCGCTCCGCCGTGACGTCGAGATCGGCGGTCCGGAACTCCCCGTCGGCCCCGGCCCACGCCACCGTGGCCGCCGACTTCCCGCTGACCACCCGCTCCAGCAGCTCGCCGTTCTCGGCCAGCGCCGGGAGCGCCATCGTCACGGAGGAGAAGAACGGCCCCGGGAACAGCGCGTACCCGAGCTGCTCGAGGACCACGGCCTCCTCCACGAACCCCATCCCCAGCCCGCCGGCTTCCTCGGGCACCGACACGCCGGTCCAGCCCAGGCCCGCCACCTCGCTCCACCCACCGGCCTCGAATCCCTCGCCGTCCGCGATCTGCGCGACCCGCTCCACCGGGTACCGCTCCGCCAGGAACTCGCGAACCGTTCCCTGGAGCGCCAGCTGGTCCTCGTGCAGCGCGAAATCCATCAACGCCCCTTCGGCAGGCCGAGCACCCGTTCGGCCACGATGTTGCGGAGGATCTCCGAGGTCCCGCCCTCGATCGAGTTCCCCCGGCTCCGGAGCTGGAGGCGCTGCCACTTCCCGTCGAGGACCGAGTGCTCCCCGCCGGAGAGCATCGCGTACGGCCCCTCGATCTCCAGGGCCAGCCTGGTCAGGCGCTGGTTCGTCTCCGACCACACCAGCTTCGCGGTGGACCCCTCGGGGCCCGGCATCCCCGTGGCCAGGAACGACGAGAACGCCCGGTAGTTCGTGAACCGCAGCGCCTGGAGCTCGGTCCACAGCTGGGCGATGCGGTCGCGGAACAGGGGGTCGTCGGCGGCCCGCGCGCCATCGTGCTTGGTGCCGCGCGCCAGCTCCAGCAGGTGGCGCAGGGCCACCTCCAGCCGAACGGTCAGCGCGACCCCCAGCGAGGCCCGTTCGTTCATCAGGGTCGTGATGGCCACGGCCCAGCCGTTCCCCTCGCCGCCCAGCACTCCTCCCGCGGGGACGCGCACATCGGTGAGGAAGATCTCATTGAACTCCGATTCGCCGGTGATCTGGCGGAGCGGCCGGACCTCCACGCCGGGGGAGTGCATGTCGAGCACGAAGTACGTGAGGCCCTGGTGCTTGGGGCCGCCGGTGTCGGTTCGGGTCAGCAGGATGCAGAAGTCGGCGATGTGGGCGAACGACGACCACACCTTCTGCCCGTTCACCACGTAGTCGTCGCCGTCGCGGACCGCGCGGGTGGTGAGCGAGGCCAGGTCGCTCCCGCTCCCCGGCTCGGAGAACCCCTGGCACCACACGTGCTCGGCGGTGAGGATGGGCTTGAGGTACCGCTGCCGCTGCTCCTCGGTGCCGTGGGCCAGGATGGTGGGGCCGGCCATCCCCAGCCCGATCACGCCCATGTGCTCGGGGGCCTCGGACCGCGACATCTCCTCGAGCGCCATGACCTGGTGGGTGATGGGGGCCTCGTGGCCGCCATACGCCTTCGGCCAGGTCAGTCCGACGAAGCCGGCCTCGTACAGCTTCCTCGACCAGTCACGGTAGAAGGCGGTCCGCTCCTCGCCCTCGGGCTCCCGGTGTCCGGGCTGGCCCCACCCCTCCGGGATGTTCTGTTCGAGCCACTCGCGGAGGCGGGCTCGGAACGAGGCTTCCTCGGGCGTGTCGCGGAAGTCCACGTCCTCGATCGTACCCGGAATGACCGGCGGTCAGCGAACGGGGCCGCCGGACGCGAGCCCCGATAGGATGCGGCGCCGATGATCGCGGACGAGCTGATCGACGAGGCCGTGGAGGCCCTGGAGGCCTCCTCCGCCATCGACCACTGGCAGCGCGACCGGGAGCGCATCGAGGCCGAGGAGCTGCTCACCCATCTCGTGGGGCCGGACTGGCAGCCGGAGGACACGGTCCCCCCGACGGTGATCCGGAGCTTCCGGCGCCTGGTGGCGCGGCGGGCCACCGGCGAGCCCGTGCCCTACATCAAGGGGTACGCCGAGTTCCGGGGACTGAAGCTCATCGCGAAGCCCGGTGTGTTCGTGCCCCGGGACTCCACCGAGTTCCTGGCCGAACAGGCCGTCCGCCGGCTGCGCCGCAGAACGGCCCCGGTCCACGTGGACCTGGCGACGGGCTCCGGCCCGGTGGCGCTGGCCGTGGCGAACGAGGTCCCCGGGGCGGAGGTCCACGGCACCGACCTCGCCGCCAAGCCCATCGCCACCGCGAGGGCCAACGCCCGCCGCCTCGGCCTCGCCGTCCGGTTCCACCGGGGCGACCTGTTCGGCGCGCTCCCGACCGACCTCCGGCACCGGGTGGACGTCATCACCTTCCACCCCCCGTACGTGGGCAAGCGCGAGGTCAAGACGCTCCCCATCGAGGTTCTGGGGTTCGAGCCACTGGAGTCGCTCACCGACCACAGCCCCAAGGGCCTCGGCCTGATCGAACGCACGGCCGTGGAGGCGTGGGGGTGGCTCGGGTCCCGTGGATGGCTCCTGATCGAGGTCAGCCCGGACCGCTCCCGGGCCGTGGCCACGCTCCTGGGCCGGGCCGGCTACTCCGGGGTCCGCAGCACCAAGGGCGGCATCGCCGTGACCCGCGTCCTCACGGCCCGGACCTGAACAGCCCGGCTACTCGGCCGGCGCCGGTTCCAGGGCCTCGGCGACCGCCTCTATCGTGGGATCCTCCCGGGCCGGTCGGATCATGACCAGCGTGAGGACGAACCCCAGCAGCACGAGCGCCGCCCCGACCAGGAAGGCCTGGTGGAACCCCCCGACGATCGAGCCGAGCCTGGCGTCGGGCGAGGAGTCCGAGGCCGCGCGGGCCAGATGGGCGGTCCGGGTGGTCGACACCGTCACCAGCAGCCCCAGGCCGAGCGCGCCCCCGACCTGCTGCGACGTGTTGATGAGCCCGGAGGCCACGCCGCTCCGCTCCGGCGGCACGCCCTGGAGCGCGGCGATCGCGTCCGGGACGAACGCGAACCCCAGCCCCAGGCCCCCGACGATGAACGCCGGGAGCAGGTCCCACAGGTACGTCCCGTGCACGGGCAGCCGCGTGTACCAGAGCATGGTTGCCGCGACCATCAGGAGGCCGGTCGCGAGCACGCTCCGGATCCCGATGCGGGTCACCAGGTACTGCCCGAGGCCCGCCGACGCGATGACGGCGAACCCGAACACCAGGTACGACATTCCGGTGCGCAGGGGCGAGAACCCCAGCACGAGCTGCATGTAGAACGACAGGAAGTAGAACATCGCGAACACCCCGGCCCCGATGAGGAAGCCGACGACGTTCGCGCCGGAGAGGGTCCGGTTCCGGAAGATCGACAGCGGCAGCAGCGGCTCGGGTGATCGGGACTCGAGCCACAGGAACACCGCGATGAGGCCGGCCGCCAGCGCGAACAGCAGGAGGCTCCGACCCGACGTCCAGCCGTGGTCGATGGTGCCCACCAGCGCGTACACCAGCACCATGAGCCCCGCGGTGACCGAGACCGCCGCCGGCACGTCGTACCGCCGGACCTCGCGCTCGATCCTGCTCTCGATCAGGACCCGGACGCTCGCCACGATCACCACCGCGCCCACCGGCACGTTGA
>DASWED010000090.1:0-5219 GCA_036394995.1 Actinomycetota bacterium | reverse complement strand
TGGTCTGTCCGGGCGCCCCGTCCATGAACCCCTGGACCGTCGTGGACCCGGCGCTCCCCACGGCCCCGGTCAGGGTGGGGAAGTTCTGCCGTTGGTTCGGTCCGGTGTCCACGTCGTTGTCGTCGTTGGCGGTGACGCCGTTCCCGTCGAGGTCGATGGCGAGGCCGGTGTTGGTCGAGAACACGTTCCCCCGGATCCGGTTCCCGGTGGCGGCGTTCCCCGTGACGACCACGCCCTTGCCGTTGCCCAGGATGGTGTTCGCCTCGCCCTGGCCCAGGCCCCCCACGAAGTTCCCGGCCCCGGTGATCGACACCCCGACCGGCTGCGAACCGGCCCGCCCGGGGCGCCCGATCAGGTTGCCCAGGACCTCGGTTCCCCCCGAGCCCAGCTCCACCCCGCTCTGGCCGTTTCCCCCGATCAGGTTGCCCGCCCCCGGGACTGTTCCCCCCACGACGTTGCCGGAGGCCGATGCGAACACGTGGACCCCGGCCTCGCCGTTCCCGAGCTCCACCGTCCGGGTCGCGTCGAGGCCGATCACGTTGCCCAGCACCTGGTTGCCGGTGGACCCGGCCTCGTGGATCTGGAGCCCGTCGACCCCGTTGCCGGAGATGACGTTCCCGGCACCCTGCGTGGTGCCGCCGACGACGTTGTCGTGGGCGTCGGACAGCACGAGGCCCTCCAGCGCGTTCTCCCGGGCGACGGTCCCGGTGGCGTCGGTCCCGATGAAGTTGCCCAGGAGGGTGACGTCGTGGGATCCGTTCAGGATCCGGATCCCCAACTGCCCGTTGCCGGAGACGACGTTCCCCAGATCCTGGCCGGTCTCACCGATCGTCACGTCGAACGCGTTCGACAGGCTGATGCCGTTGAGCGTGTTGGGGACGGCGGTGAGGCCGTCGGCTCCCAGCCCCACGACGTTGGCCTGAACCAGCACGTCCGAGGAGTCCGTCACGTCGATCCCGGTGAGGGAGTTGCCCGACACCACGTTGCCGAACCCCGGCCGGCCCGGCAATCCGACTGCCACGTCGGTGGTCCCGATGAGCCGGACGCCGAACAGGTTGGGCAGCGCCGAGCTGCCGTCCGCCGAGACCCCGATGAGGTTCCCGAAGACCGAGTTCGGGGTGCTCCCCGGGTTCGCGACGATCTGGCTGATCTCCACGCCGGCGAACCCGTTGCCCGAGATCACGTTCCCGCGGACCGAGTTCGCGTCGCCGCTGCCCGACAGCCGGACCCCGTCCCCGCCGTTCCCCAGGTCGACGGTCCCGGCGACGTCGGTCCCGATGAGGTTCCCCGCCACGCTCGAGACCACGCTCCTGATCTCCACGCCGTCCCCACCGTTGGCCGAGATGACGTTGGGAGGTCCGGATGAGAACCCTCCCACGAACACGTTGTTCGAGGTGATCTGCACCCCGTCGCCGGCGTTGCCGAGCGGCTGCGTGCCGGAGACGTCCGTCCCGATGAAGTTGCCCTTGAGGAAGTTCGAGCTGGCGGCGACGAGCACGCCGTTGGCCTGGTTCCCCGAGATCACGTTCTCCGCGCCCTGGCCGCCGATCGTGTTGGCGGAACTTCCCACCCGGAGGCCGTTCCCATTGTTGCCCAGGTCGGTCGTTCCGGACGTGTCGGTCCCGATGAAGTTGCCCTGGATCACGTTCCCGGAGCCCTGCGAGATCTCGATGCCGTCGCCCGGGAACCGGTTGACGGCGAGCCCCCGGATCACGCTCGGCCCCGCCGAGATGACCAGTCCGTCCGTCCCCGAGCCGGCGCTCGACCCCTTCAGCTCGATCAGCGGCGTGCCGGCGAACCCGGGCTGGGTGGTCCCGTCCACGGTGGCCCGATCGGTGAGCGGCGGGAGGGCGCCGGCCGGGGTGATCGTGTGGACCCCCGCCACCGGGATGCCGAACGCGACGAGGTCCTCGCCGGCGGCGGCGTTCGCCTCCTGGAGGGCCTCCCGGAGCGAGCAGTGGCCGGTCCCGTCGTTGCACGCGCCGTCCGGTGTGGCGTCGCCGTTGTCCGCGGTGGTGTTCACCGTGAACGTGTGGGCGAACGGCACCGCGAGGCAGGCGGAGAACTCGGAGATCCCCTTCGTCGGCGACGTGGCGGTGGCCGTGACCACCTGCCCGCCGAACACGTGACTGTTGATCGTCACCGCGAAGCTGGCGTTGCCCGAGCCGTTCGTGGTGACGTTCGCCTCCGTCGTCGGCTGGCTCCCCTCGCCGTTCGTGCCGTCGCACGCGGGTGACAGGTACAGATCGACCTCGTAGGTCGTGTTCGGCTCGCTGTTCAGAGTCCCGGTCACCTGCAACGAGTTGGCGGACGGGGTGGCGGCGGTCAGCACGGGGAAGTTCTGGAGCCCGTTGGCGCCCCCGTCCCCGTCGCCGGGGTCGTTCGGGGTGACGCCGTCGGGGCCGAGGTCGATCCCCAGCCCGCCGTTGTCGTGGGTGCGGTCGAAGGAGACCCTGTTGAGGGTCCCCGAGCCGATGAACACCCCGTCACCCAGGTTGAAGGCGATGGTGTTCTCGTCCACGGAGGTCGAGCTGGCGCCGCCCACGATGGCCACGCCGTGCCGGCCGTTCCCCAGCGGACCCCCGTGGACCGCGTCGGTCCCGATGTCGTCGTCCCGCACCAGGTTCCCGTCGGCGCTGATCCCGGATCCCGACTGGATGTGGACCCCGTCCCGGCCGTTCGCCGAGATGACGTTGCCGCCAAAGGAGCTGTCCCCGATCCGGTTGCCCCGGGCCCGGACGAACACCCCGTCCCCGCCGTTCCCCAGGGCGTGGGCGCCGGTGGCGTCCGTCCCGATCAGGTTGTCGGCGACCGTGTTGCCGAGCCCCGTCCCCACGATGCCGACGCCGGCGCCGGCGTTGCCCGAGATGACGTTCCCGAGGTCCACGACGCTGAAGCCCCCCGCCCCCACCACGTTGTCGCTCGAGTCGACGATGTTGATGCCGCGGCCGCCGTTTCCCTCGTCCAGGACTCCCTGGAGGTCCGTCCCGATGCGGTTCCGTTCGATGGTGTTGCCCCCGCCGGACGAGATCTCGATCCCGTCGCCGGAGAACCGGTTGACGACCAGTCCGCGCACGGTGCTCGATCCGGCCGTGATCTGGAGGCCGTCGGCCCCGGCCCCCGCGTTCACACCGTTCAGCTCGACGATCGGAGCCGACCGGTACCCGGGCTGGGTGGTGCCGTCGATGACGACCGGGCTCGTGATCGCGGGCAGCGGGGTGGCCGGCCGGATCGACTTCGGGGGCGGATCCGTGATGGCGAACGCGATCGTGTCCGTCTCCGGCGTGGCGTTCGCCTCCTGGATGGCCTCACGGAGCGTGCACTGGCCCAGCGTGCTGCCGCACACGCCGTCCGGCGTGGGATCGCCGAAGTCCGCGGTGGAGTTCACTTTGAACGTCGCGGCGGCGGCCGCCGAGGGACGGGACGGCCGGGCTGCGGCCGCGTGGGGGAGTGCCGGCAACATCCAGGCGAACGCCGTCGCGGACATGGCCACTGCAAGCGATCGTCGTGAACGCACCCCTCTCCCTCCCCCAACGGTCGGTGTCCGGTGCGAGGGACGCTAACACCGATCCTCCCCGTGACATACCCACCGCCGTTCGGGGCGGCGAGGGGCCGACGACGGAGCGGGGGGACGCCCGCCGTATACTCGAACCGAAGGACGACCGGGGAGCTCGGAGAACCGGGCTGAGAGGCCGGCTGGCGTGCCGGCGACCCGACAGACCTGATCCCGGTAATGCGGGCGAAGGGAGGTTTCGGGGAGCATCGCTCCCACATCGAATGGCACACGATCCTCTGGTCATCGCGGACCGTGAGTTCTCCTCGCGGCTGATCGTGGGCACGGGCAAGTTCGGTTCGTTCGACGTCATGCGCGAGGCGCTGGCCGCCTCCGGGACCGAGATGGTGACCGTGGCCCTGCGCCGGGTGGACCTCGACGCCACCGGCGGGCCGGACATCCTGGAGTTCGTCGACCCCGCCCGGTACCTCGTCCTCCCGAACACCAGTGGGGCGGTGGACGCTGCCGAGGCGCTCCGGATCGCCCGCCTGGCCCGCGCCGCCGGGCTCCCGGAGTGGATCAAGCTCGAGGTCACCCCGGAGCCGCGCTACCTCCTGCCGGACCCCGTGGAGACCCTGAAGGCCGCCGAGCTCCTGGTCCGGGACGGGTTCACCGTCCTGCCGTACATCGGGGCCGACCCCGTCCTGGCCAAGCGCCTGGAGGAGGCCGGGTGCGCCACGGTGATGCCGCTCGGCTCCTGGATCGGTTCGAACAAGGGCGTCCGGACGCGCGACGCCATCCAGATCATCGTGGAACAGGCCACCGTGCCGGTGGTGGTGGACGCCGGGCTCGGCGCACCGTCGCACGCCGCGGAGGCCATGGAGCTGGGCGTCGACGCCGTGCTGGTGAACACCGCCATCGCCGTGGCCGGCAACCCGGTCGAGATGGCCCGGGCCTTCCGGCTCGGAGTGGAGGCCGGGCGCCGGGCCCACCTGGCCGGAGGAGCCCCGGCCCGGGAGGAAGCCGACGCCTCCAGCCCGTTGACCGGCTTCCTGGACCGGCTCCACACCTCGCAGGCCGATCCGGCCGTGACCTCGCCATGAGCGCGAACGGGCGGACGCCGCCCACGCCGGCGCCTGTCTCGGACCGCGGGTTCGTTCCTCCCGAGCCCGATGAAACGTTCGCCGGGGCCATCGAGCGGCTCCCTTTCGACGGGCTCCTGGACGAGGCCCGGACGGCGGGAGACGAGCGGATCACCCGGGCCCTCGGGGCCTCGCCGATGGAACGGACGCTGTTCGACTTCGCCGCTCTGCTCTCACCCGCCGCGGCCGGCCGGCTGGAAGAGCTGGCCCACGGGTCGAGGCGGCTGACCCAGGCCAGGTTCGGCCGGACCATGCGGATGTACGCCCCGCTGTATCTGTCGAACGAGTGCATGACCACGTGCGTCTACTGCGGGTTCGCCCGGGAGCTGCCCATCGCCCGCAAGACGCTCACCCCCGAGGGCACGCTGGACGAGGCGCGACACCTCCTCCGGCAGGGCTTCCGGTCGATCCTCCTCCTCACCGGCGAGCACCAGCGCCTGACCGGCGTGGAGTTCCTCGAGGACCGGATCCGGCTGCTGGCCCGGGAGGTCCCCTCGCTCGCCATCGAGGTTCAGGTGTGGAGCGAGGAGGAGTACCGGCGACTGCGATCGGCCAGGTGCGAGGGCGTCGTGATCTACCAGGAG
>DASWED010000089.1:0-72599 GCA_036394995.1 Actinomycetota bacterium | reverse complement strand
CTTCCGAACGGGGCGTACGAGGTGGGGTCCTCGTCCAGGGAGTTCTCCGGCCACACCGAGAGGTCCGGAGGATCGGAGGCGAGGGCCCGTTCCAGCCGGGCGTGGTTCCGGGCGATCCGGACGTCCTCCTCGAACGGATCGGCCAGGCGGTGCTCGATGTCGTTGCCCTGCAGGATGGCCACGTCGACCGGTGGCCCGTTCGGCTGCGGGATCGGGATCAGCCCCGGCGCCAGCACCACCGAGATCCCCGCGGCTGCCAGGAGGGCGGCCCGGACAGGGCGCCGCGACGACCCCCGGTCCACCCGCCGGTCCGCGGACATCGCCCCGGTCCGGTCGGCTCCGCCGGCGGCCGCCGGCTCGCGCCGCCTCCGGTCCTCGGGCAGCAACCCCAGGCGCTCGAGCGCCAGGAGCACGAGGACGTTCACCAGGAGGACGATGAGACTCAGCCCCCACACCCCGGTCACCGACGCCAGTGGCATGAGGAATCCGTTGTCGGTCTGCGTGTATCCCAGGCCTCCCCAGGTGAACCCCCCGAGCGGCCACATGGCCCGGAGGTACTCGGTGAGGCTCCACAGCGCGGCCAGGCCCACCGCCGACCGCAGGGACCGCTCGTCGCGCCACACCAGCGGCGCCACCAGGCCGAACAGCCCCGGGTAGGCGGCCGAAGTCACGGCCAACCCTCCCCAGGCCAGCGTGCCGAACAGCCGGATCCAGTACAGGAGCAGGGCCAGGTAGGTGAACCCGAACACGAAGCCCAGGAGGAGCCCCCGGCGCGGCCGGGCCCGCCGGACCGCCCACAGGAACGGCACCACGGCGACGAACGCCAGCGGCTGGAGCTCCACCGGGGGGTTGGCCAGCCACAGCAGGCCCCCCGAGACCAGTGCGGCACCGATCCCGACCGGGAGCGGCAACCCGCCCGAACGCCGGGATCGGGGCTCCCTTCGGCGCCCGCCTGCCCGCCCCGCCGTCCTGGTCTCCGGGAGCCCCCCGGGGCTCACACGCAGTCGCGACAGAGCATGCGTTCCTTGTTCGCGATCTGGCTCCGGTGCTTCACCAGGTGGCAGTTGCTGCATACGAACTCTTTGTCCGTCGGGGGGATCACCTTGACCGCGAGCGGCTCCAGCCGCTCGTCGCGGCCCAGGGCGAGGAGCGAGTCGTCCTCTTCCTCCTCCTCCGCCGGACGGGGCTCCCGCTTGGCCAGCAGCTCCTCGAGGCTCGACTCCACCTCACCCTCCTCGCCACGTGCGGCGGGGGCGGGTTCCGGTGTCGCCTCGTCGTCGTCGGACTCGTCCTCGGTCGTCTCGAGGTCGTCGTCCTCGGTCAGCTCGTCGATGTTCTCATCCATGTCTTCGGTTCCTCATCCGCCGCGACGCATCGCCGCGGCGCTGTCCCCGTCCTGTTCGACCCGGCTCCGGGAGGCCGTCCTCGACGGCGATCCGTGTCCTCCCGGGCCAACGGTCGGGGGATTCTACTCCCGCCGTGACGACACGCACCGGGTTCCGGGCACCCGCCAGAACATCGTCCGGATCGGTTTCATTCCCGCCCCTCCCCCACCGGCACGGCGCCTGGACCCCAGCCTCCCCCCGTTGACCTCGCCGGAAACACCGTGCGGTCCGGCGGCTCGGGGAACACGGCGGGGGGCGATGGCGGGTTCGGACACGCAGGAAGGACCCAGAGACCTTTGGTGCCGCGACGCCGGGGCGTCGCGTTCTCTACTCAGCCTCTGGGTCCTTCTTCGCCTCCGGCGATGTCGGCGGCGCGACGTACTGTAGGCTCGGTGCGCCTGGGTGTCAATCCTCCATCGAGGTCGAGGTCCGAGTCCCGGCTGGCCCCGCTCCCATGGCGCCGCCCGCGCCAAGAACCCTCCACTTCTGGTCGAGGGATGGCCGGATCCGAACGCCTCAGGTGGCGAAGACCTCGCGGCCGAGCGAGACCGTGAGCACGGGCCGGAGGCCCTCGACGGGCCCCTCGGCCAGTGGGTCGGAGTCGTAGGCGGCGAAGTCGGCCTGCTTCCCCGGTTCCAGGCTTCCCTTCTTGTCCTCCAGCCCGGCCAGGATGGCGGCCCCCCGGGTGAACAGCCGGACGGCCTCCTCGCGCGACAGCCGCTCGAACGGTTCGTGGTGGCCCTCGGCCGCGGCGATGCCCGCCATCGGGTCGAGGGGGGTGACCGGCGAGTCCGAGCCCGCGCCCACGGCCATGCCCCGGGCCATGAGGGTCCGGAAGGGGTTCATCCCGCGGGCCCGCTCCGGCCCCAGTCGGAGCTCGTACATCGCGCCCGGATGGCCCCACGCGGCATCGAACGAGGGCTGCACGGAGATGGCCAGGCCCAGGTTCGCCGCCCGTTCGACCTGGGAGGGGGTCGGCATCTCGAAGTGCTCCACGCGGTGCCGCCGGGCCCGGAAATGGCGCCGGCCCCGGGAGTCGAGGGCCGCGTAGACGCGCTCCCAGCACCCGACGGCCTGCTCGATCGCGGCGTCGCCGATGGCATGCACGGCGACCTGGAGCCCGGCCAGGTGGGCGTTGTGGAAGAACTCCGCGAGCTCGTCGTCCGCAAGATATCGGGCCCCGGTCCCGTCGCCGTCGACGTAGGGACGCTCGAGGTGGGCCGTTCGAGCCCCGATCGATCCGTCCAGCGACAGGTCGCCGCCGATCCGGGGGAGCCCGAAGTCCACCACGTATGGGATCTCCGTGGTCGCGACGTAGGGCACCACGTCCACCGGCAGCCGTTCGCGGTGGCCCATCAGCACCTCGAAGTCCCGGGGGCCGCGGGACGTGGGGATGGCCATCTCGTGGACGCACGTGATCCCCCGGCTGGCGGCCAGGCCCGCCGCCTGGAGCTGGAGCTGCTGGACCTCCTGGTCGTCCAGCTGTTCGTGGAACCACCGCTGGATCGCCCAGTTGGCCTCCCGGCGCAGCACCCCCGAGGGCCGGCCGTCGGGTCCGATCTCCACCCCCGGCATCTCGCCCACCGCGGCCGCGGTGATGGCCTGGCGATTGGCCAGGGAGACGTGTCCGTCGGCTCGGACGGCGATCACCGGGGAGGGCGACAGCCCGTCGAGCACATCCATCCCGGGGAGCTCGGGCGATTCCCACCTGGTCTCGTCGAACCCGTGCGCCAGCAGGGCCTGCTCGCCGCCCGCCACGGCATCCCGCAGCATCCCCAGGAACTCCTCGCGGGAGGTGGCCGCGGCGATCGGGGCCCCGTACTCGTGCAGACCCGTGCCGGTGAGGTGGACGTGGGCGTCGATGAACCCGGGGACGATGGTCGTTCCCGGGAGGTCCACCACCCGGTCCGCCTGGGGGGGCTCCCCCACCCCGACCCGCTCCACGTGGCGCTCGTCCACCAGCAGCCACTCCCCCTGCGTGGGGTGGGAGAGGGTGTGGACCAGGGAGGCACGATAGAGGGTGCGCATCGGCCGGGGGATTCTAGTGCCCCGTCAGTCCGTCCGGCGCAGGATCAGCATCCCGTTCCGCGTGGCCAGCATGAGGTAGATCGACCCGTCGAACCCCACCGTCAGGTGCCGCCACTGGGTCGAGGAGAGCGGCGGGGTCCGGATGGGCTCCCACACGAGGGGCTCGCCGTCGTCGAACGCCTGGAACAGCCAGTGCCCGCCGCCGAACCGCCTCGAGTCCCGCGTGCGCGTCGGTGAGAGCTGGACCCACACCACGATGGAATGCTCGGTGGCCCCGACCAGGAACCACCCCACGCTCGCGGGGAGATCGGGTCCGGTCGCGGTGGGCCGCACGTGGACCCGGAGGGACAGCACCGTGCCCACCGAGCCCGAGGAGTGGGTCACCCGCACCCGCCGGCCGTCGCCCACGGGAAGCAGCTCGAGGCCCATCCGGTGGCCGTCGGCCAGTCCGTAGCCGTCGACGATGGTGCTCTCCCCGGTGGCGGGATCGACCTCCATGTCGCCCATGGGACCGCCTCCGGGCGGAGGCTCGAGATGCTCGTCCAGCGCCGCGTGCCCGAAGCCGGCCAGCACCGGGAGCGGAGCCACGAAGTTCTGCATCACGATCGGCTCGGCGTCCACGGTGAGCGGGATCCGCGGGCCGATCCCGTCCCGGGTCACCGACCGCAGGAGCGACCCACGGACGTTGTGGATCTCCTCGAGCAGGTACAGATCGTCCCCCACGAACGCGAGGTCCTGTCCGTAGGGTTCGAACCGGTTCGCGTCGAGCCCGCCGAACCGGTCCAGCAGGCGGCCTCCCGCGGAGTAGTGCACGACCCGGCGCTTCGCGAAGTCCAGGAGCCACAGGGAGCCGTCGCGGTCGACGGCCAGCGATGGCGGGACGACCGGGACCGACGCGTACCTCTTCCGGAGCTCCGATCCCAGCTCGTCGCCCGTCGGGCCGAACGGGAGGAACACGACCCGCTCCCACGCCGCCGGCTCCTCCGACAGGTCCGCGACCAGCTCGATCCCCTGGAGCCGCACGCGTTCCGATGGGGAGGGGGAAACGGAGCGGGGCGGCGACGGAACCGGGGCCGAGATCGACGCCGCCGGCGACCGTGATGGTGAGGAGGGGCTGGGGGACGGGGTGCGACTGGAGCTCGCCTCGCACCCCGTCACGACGACGGCCAGGAGCACGGCCACGGACCTCTGGACCCACCGGGAGGTCCCCGTCACCCGCCTCACCCCATCACCACCACCGGCGGCCGGGACCACGCGGCACACTGCGGCGCGCAGTCCGGGGTCCACCCCTTGCGCCGCACCGCCACATAGGCGGTGTCGCCCCGGTAGTCCTCCTCCCAGATACCCGTTCCGAAGAAGTTCCCCTTCGCCTCGAGGATGAGATCCGTGTTCGAGCTGGTCCCCGTGTCGTCGTAGATCAGGCCGATGTGACCGTCCTTGGCGAACGCGTCCATGTACAGCGTGGTGCCCCGGCTCTTTCCCGACAGCACGAAGAACGGCCCGTTCGTCACCCCGTCGTGGAAGTCGGTCGAGGCGTACGGCCCGTGGATGTTCCGCATCCTCCCCCACCACGTCCCACCGCTCGCCCCCAGGTCGTTCACGAGGAACCAGCTCTTGAACACGAGCCCCGAGCAGTCCGGTCCCTCGCTGCCGGTGTCGTGGTAGCTCACGGGCGGGGTGTCGTCCACGTCGTTGTCGTTCCAGCACCCTCCGGCCCTCTGGTAGCCCTCGGAGACGGCGACGGCACCGTACGCCCGGGCGTCGCTCCGCTTCCAGCTCGAGATGTCGCTCTGGCTGTTCGTGTTGCAGTGGTCGGCCACCCACGTGTAGTCCTTCGCCCACACGGGCCCCGCCGATGCCAGCAGTCCCGCCACCAGGCAGGCCGCCATGAGCACGCGCTTCATCGGGAACCTCCCATCCGGTAGCGCACGATGCGCACCCCGTCGGGGGAGGTCGCGATCCGGTACAGGTTGCCGTCGCGTCCCAGCCGGAACCGGGACAGCGGCATGGTCTCCGCCGTGCTCTCGTTCGGGACGGCGAAGGCCGCGACGGTGAGGTCCCGGCGCACGCGGATCACCTCGTAGCGGTCCGTCGCCGTCGAGGGGCCCGCCACGTGCACCACGACGACGTACCCGCCGCGTCCGTTGGGCTCGGCCAGGGCCAGCTCGCCCAGCCGCTCGCTCGACCGCAGCTCGACGGCTCCCCGGACCCGGCCGCCGGTGGCGATCCCCAGGCGGACGGAGTTGCCGACCACGGCCTGGAGGAACGCATCACCGCCCGGCAGAGGCCGGCCCGTCGAGGGGAGCCCCCCACCCACGGGGACCCATTCGTCGAGGGGCAGTGTCCGGACGAACCCCCGGCTCCCCGAGGCTCGAACGGACGACAGGATCCCGGCTCCCAAAGACCGTTCGTCCAGGGTGGCGCCGTTCGGATCGAGCCGCCGGACCACCACCGACTGACTCCGGTCCTGGGACGCCGCGAGCGTGGCCCGGCCGGCCACCGCGATGTCGGTCCGGACCGGCAGCCGGGCCGGGACCTCGCGCACCAGGTTCCCCGCCTCGAACACCGCGATCCGGCCGTGCAGCAGGTCGGCCACGTGGACGCGGCCCGCCCGGTCCACGTCGAACGACGACGGGCCGACCGTGGCCGACTCGTCACCGACCGAGAGGCCCGCGCTCCCCGGTCCGCTCCCCCACGGCATGTACAGGACGGTGGTTCCCGGCCGGAGGCGCTCGCCATCGGCCGGCGGCAGCTCGACGGTGGACATCCTGCCGGCCACGTACAGCTGCAGCGTCCCCGCGGGAGGCAGCGTGGCCCTGTGTCCGCGCGCGTCCCGGGCCGAGATCCGGAACACCATCCGCCCTCCCGGGGCCGCGCGGGATGCCGGTCCGGAGAGGTCGAATCGCACCTCGTCCGTCGTCCCGGCCGACCTGCTCCGCCACGAGCCGTCCGGGTCGCGAACGGACATGGTGACCTCGGCCCTGCAGGCCCGGCCTCCGGAGAGGCACACCACGTCCACCGGGATCCGGATCCGCTCCCCGGACCGGACCAGGACCGGCGACCGCGCGAAGATCTGGATGGAGGCTCCCGCACCGGATGCGGCGGCGTGCGGCGCACCCGCCGCGGGAACGGCCGGGCCGGTCACCGCGATCGCGGCCATGGCGACCGCCGCCCGCGCCACCCTCGCTGCTCGTGCCTTCTTCCGTTCGTTCATCGTCTCTCCCCCTCATGACTCGAGTACCCCCGGCCCGGCGCTCCCTGCGCCGGCCGGTCGAGGGGGAGCACCGCGAACGGGACCGCGCCGGTCACCTGGACAGTCCCCATGCGGCGAGCGGCGCCAGCTCCCGGTGGCGCCCGCGGATGTGGCGCAGCAGCCGCCGGGCCGCTGCCGTCCTCCCGGCGGCCACCGAGGCGAGGGCCGCCACCAGGCCCCTGGCCACGAACGGGTCCGGCTCGTCACCGGCGGTCGCGGCTCGTTCGAGCTCCACCGATCCCCTCGCCTCGAACGATCCGGGCGCCTGGGGCGTGCGCGCGGGACGGAGGAGCCGAGGTCCCGAGGGGACGCGGTGGCGCTCCGGATCCGCGGCCACCTGCCGGCACTTCTCCTCGGCCGGGCGCAGGCCCATGGCCGCCGCCCCAGCCCGGAAGGCCTCGAGGGCGCCCGCCGGATCGGCCCCCGGAAGGATCACCACGTCGTCGACCCATCTGACGTGCGACAGCCCCTCCCGGGCGAGAATCCGATCGATCGAGGCCAGGACGGCGTTGGCCAGCACGGCCGACGGCTCGGGTCCCACGGGGAGCCCCCGGACGCCGTCGGCATCGAGGCGCTCCAACAGCCCCTCGATCCGCCGGACGTCCCCGGCCGCCGCGCCCATGGCCCGGAGCGTCTCGGCCACCGCGCCCGGGCGGATGCTCCCGTAGCAATCCCGGACGTCGGCGTGGAGCAGGGGCTCCTCCGGCCGGGCCATGTCGTGGACCAGACGCAGGTACCGTTGCCGGGCCAGCCGCCACGGCTCCAGGCGCAGCCCTCGAGCGGGCCGGGGGTGCAAGCACCGGCCGGCCTGGGCCCACGGCCCCATCGCGCGTTCCACGCACGGGGCCACACGCGACACCAGGGCGCGGTACCCCGAGTGGACCAGTGGATCGAGGTGCGCCAGGGCCCGGACCCCGCCGCCGCGGCGGGGGACCTCGACCATCCGGGCCATCCGTCCCTCGGCGGCCCACGGGCCCCCGGTCCACGTCGAGCCGCCTGGTCCCCCGTCGGCGAAGCCGATGGGGTCCGGGACCTCGAACCGGGCCCGGTCGTGGGCGGCGACCTCGCCCCACGAAGTCGCCAGCTCGGCGGCGGACACGTGCCCCGCGGTGGCGGGGTCGGCGATGGAGACCACGAGCACACCTCCTCCCGGCGGCCCGGAGGAGGGTGGGCCGTGCTGGCACATTTCTACGCCGCGGCGACGCCTCCGCTCAATGGCGCGTTCGCGTCATTTCCGGTTCCCCCGCGACCCCGCTTGCCTCCCCCGGCCGGGGGACCGCGAGCCCCACCCCGGCCCGCCTATCATGGGGACGTGCTCGACGAACGGGATCTCCTGATCGTGGCCGCCCTCCAGGAGGACGCCCGGGCCACGTACGCCGACGTGGCGCGGCGGGTGGGCCTCTCGGCGTCGTCGGTCCACCAGCGGGTCCGGCGCCTCGAGGAGGCCGGGGTCATTCGGGGGTACCGGGCCGTGGTGGACCCGGAGTCGCTGGGGATGTTCGTGACGGCCCTCATCAGCGTGATGCCCCTCGATCCCAAGCAGCCGGACGACCTCCCCGACCGGGTCAGCGAGTTCCCCGAGATCGAGGACTGCCTCAGCGTGGCCGGCGACGAGAACTACGTGCTGAAGGTGCGGACTCGCACCACCGGCGACCTCGAGGACCTCCTGCGGCGGCTGCGGGAGAAGGCGGGGGTGCAGACCCGCACCACGGTCGTGCTGTCGATCCCGTTCGAGGGCCGTCCCACCCGCGCCGAGGTCCCCGCCCGGAGTTGAACCCCGGCCGGGGCCGACCCGCGTGTCAGTCGCGGGTCAGGGCCCTGCCGATGATCATGCGCTGGACCTGATTGGTCCCCTCCACGATCTGGAGGGCCTTGGCCTCCCGCATGTACCGCTCGACCGGGTATTCGCGCATGTAGCCGTATCCGCCGTGGAGCTGCACGGCGTCGGTGGTGACCCGCATCGCCGCGTCGGAGGCGAACAGCTTCGCCATGGAGGCGGCAGTGGAGAACGGGTCGCCACCGTCGCGGGCCCTGGCGGCTTCCCGGTACAGGCGCCGCGAGGCCTCCACTGCCACCGCCATGTCGGCCAGCATGAACTGCACGCCCTGGTTCTCCACGACCGGCCGTCCGAACTGCGACCGCTCCCGGGCGAACGCCACGGCGGCCTCCAGCGCGGCCTGGGCCAGCCCCGTGGAGCACGCCGCGATCCCCAGGCGGCCCCCGTCGAGCGCGGCCAGGGCCACCCGGAAACCGATGCCCTCCTCCCCCACCAGGTTCCCGGCGGGCACCTCGCACCCATCGAACAGCAGCTCGCGCATGGGCGACGCCTGCCACCCCATCTTCGCCTCCACCCTGCCGAACTCGAATCCCGGCCACCCCTTCTCCACCACGAAGGCGGAGATGCCGTCGGGACCGCCCCCGCCGGTCCGGGCCATGACCAGGTACGTCTCCGCCTCCCCCGCGTGGGAGATGAACCGCTTCGACCCGGTGATCCGGTACCCGCCGCCGTTCGCTCGCTCGGCCCGGGTCCGGAGGGAGGCCGCGTCCGAACCGCTCGAGGCCTCGGACAGCCCGTACGCCCCCAGGTGCTCCCCCGCGAACAGCGCCGGGAGGTACCGCTCCTTCAGGGCATCCGATCCGAACTGGTGGATGCCGAAGGCGCACAGGTGGTGGACGGACAGTCCCACGCCGAGCGACAGGAAGGCCCGGGCCACCTCCTCCAGCACGCACAGGTACAGGAGGTATGACTGCCCCCCGCCCCCGAACCGCTCGTCGTAGGGGATCCCGCCGAACCCCATCCCGCCCAGCTCCGCGAACAGCTCGCGGGGGAACCGGTGCTCCTCCTCGAACCGGGCGGCGACCGGCGCGGCGCGCTCGTCCGCCCACCGCCGGGCCAGTTCCACCAGCTCCCGCTGGTCCGCCGCCAGGCCGAGGTCGCGATCCATGAGCGTCACCGACGAGAGGCTACCCGACCCCGGACCGCCGGTATCCTGTTCGGCGGGATGCGCCTGTACAACGCGCTCAGCCGGCAGGTCGAGGAGGTCAAGCCCGCCGACGGGCGGACCGCGAAGATCTATTCCTGCGGCCCGACCGTGTATCGCTACGCCCACGTCGGGAACATGCGAACGTTCATGCTCGGGGACCTCATCCGGCGGGGGTTGCGGTTCGAGGGACAGGACGTCGTCCAGGTCATGAACATCACGGACGTCGGTCACATGACGGACGACATCGGCCAGGCCGCCCGCGACCGCATGGACATCGCCATCGCCGACGAGGGCCTCCCGCCCCAGGAGATCGCCGCGAAGTACACCGCGGCGTTCCTGGAGGACCTCGACGCGCTGAACATCGAGCGCGCCGACCACTACCCGAGGGCCACGGACCACATCCCGGAGATGATCGAGCTCACGCAGCGCCTCGTTGACCGGGGCCTGGCCTACGAGGTCGGGGGCAACGTGTACTTCGACGTCCACGCGTTCCCCGACTACGGGAAGCTGTCGGGGAACACGCTGGCGGCCCTCCGCGCCGGGCACCGCCAGGAGCTGGAGGTCGACCCGAAGAAGCGCCACCCCGAGGACTTCGCGCTGTGGAAGCGGGCAGGCGACACTCGCCTGATGAGGTGGCCGAGCCCGTGGGGCGAGGGGTTCCCCGGATGGCACATCGAGTGCTCGGCCATGTCCATGAAGTACCTGGGCGAGCGCTTCGACATCCACACCGGCGGCAACGACCTGCGGTTCCCCCACCACGAGGACGAGATGGCCCAGTCGGACGGCGCCACCGGCCACCGGGTCGTCTCGATCTGGGTGTACGGGGGGTTCCTGCAGCAGTCCGGCCAGAAGATGGCGAAGTCGAAGAGGAACGTCACCCGCGTGACCGAGCTGGCCGACGAGGGGTACGACCCGCTGGCGTTCCGGCTGCTCTGCTTCGGGACCCGGTACCGCAGCGAGATGGACTTCTCGTGGGAGGCGCTGCAGGGCGAGCAGGAGCGGCTCCGCCGGCTGCGCCAGCGGATGGCCGAGTGGGCCACCGCCGAGCCCCCACCCGAGCTCACCGGCGAGGCGGCCGAGCTGGACCGGCGGTTCCGGGACGCCGTGGCCGATGACCTCGACCTGCCGAGAGCCCTGGAGGTCCTGTCCCTCGCCGCCGGGTCCCGGACCCTGGAGGCCGGCGAGCAGCATGCCCTGCTGTCATCCTGGGACGACGTGCTGGCGCTCGACCTCGGCCGCCTGGCCCGCGAGGGCGGCGAGCTGCCCGAGGACGTGCTGGCTCTGGCCGCTGAACGGGACGAAGCCCGCGCCGCCAGGGATTTCGGCCGCTCCGACGCGATCCGCGACCGCCTCACGGCGATGGGCTACGAGGTCATGGACTCCCCGGAGGGCACGAGGGTCCGCCGCCGGGCCTGAATCGCGCCCCGACCCTTGAGCGTGGGCGGGCCGCCCCCGTAGGATGCCGATTCACCGGACCGAACGCGGGAGGAGCCGGCCCATGGCCACCCAGGAAGACATCGACCGCATCACCCAGCTGGCCGAGCACACCGAGGACCTCACCCAGCTCAAGGGGTACCGCCAGGAGCTGCTGTCCATCGCGGCGAACATGGCGAACGTGATCGCCCAGACCTCGGACAGCGGCGTCCAGGAGCAGGCGGGCGAGATCAAGCAGTCCGCCGAGTACGGCGCCGACGAGATCGGTGCGCGGGCCCGGCAGCTCGAGATCGACCAGATGGACCCCGACTACGAGCGGCGGAAGGGCGAGCGGGCGGCGTTCGCCGAACAGGAGCAGCAGCGTCAGGCCCAGGAGGCCCAGGAGGGCATGAAGAAGCTCCAGGGCCTGTTGGGGGGCCTGGGCGGAGGCGGAGGCGCCGCCGGCGGCGCCGGGCTGGGTGGGTTGCTGGGCGGGCTGTTCGGCGGCAAGGGCGCGCAGCAGGAGGCCGAGGCTGGAACCGGGACGGCCCCGGGTGCCGCCCGGTCCGAGACACCGCCGGTCCCGCCGCCCCAGCCGCCCCCCTCGCCCACCCCGCAGCCCCCGCCGATCCCGGCTCCGCAGCCGGGCGGAAGCGGCGCTGTGGCCACGATGGCCTGCAAGAGCTGCGGGGCTCAGGTCAAGGTCGGGGCCAAGTTCTGTCCGGAGTGCGGGACGCAGAACCCCACCGTGAACGCCTGCACCGGCTGCGGCCAGACCCTCGAGGGCACACCGAAGTTCTGCCCCAACTGCGGCACCCCCACCGCGGCCTGAGCGTCAGCCCGCGGCGGCTTCCAGTGTGGCCTCCGCTCCCGCAGAGCCCGGGCGCCGGGGCAGCGGGCCGATCGCCGGGAGCGTGACGCCGGCCGAGCGGTAGTCCTCCACCTTGGCCCGGACGGCGTCGGGGTCGCCGATGCCGGCGTAGTCGTCGGTGAACTCCGGCCCGAGCGCGGCCAGGGCCGCCGCCATGTCGCCGGCCTTCATTCGCTCGTCGAACGAGGCCAGGACCTCGGGATGGGCCTGTTCGATCTCCTTGCGGTAGTTCGGCAGGCTGAGGTACGGGAGGGCCTGGGACCGGAACGCGTCCCGGCCGGCGTCGGGATTGTCCGTGACCGACGCCGGCACCGCGGCCACCACCTCGAACGTCTCCGGCGAGCGTCCCACCTCGGCCAGGGCCCGATCCAGCGCCGGCCTGATGGTCCGCCGGATGTGCGACGGCGAGCACATCCACAGCACGATGCCGTCGGCGTGCTCGGCCGCGGCCCGTAGCATCTTCGGCCCCATGGCCGCCCACAGGATCGGGAGGTCCTTCCGGGCGCCGTAGCCCAGGAACCCGAACCGCGACGTGTAGTGCTTTCCCTCGAACGTCCCGCCGTCGGTGGTGAACAGCATCCGCAGGATCTTCGTGTACTCCACGATCCGGCCCACGGGGTCGTCGATCTCGAGCCCGTACCACCCCTCGATCGTGAGCCTGTGGCTGACCCCGATCCCCAGGCGGAACCGGCCATCCGAGATCTCGTCGAGCGTGGCGGCCTCCTGGCCCAACAGGGCCGGATGGCGGACGGCCATGGTCACGACGCCGGTGCCGAGTCCGATCCGCTCGGTGGCCCGCGCGTAGTGCCCCAGGACCTGCATCGGCTCCCGCGCCGCGATGTGGGTCACCCACACGCTGTCGTATCCCAGGGACTCGGCCAGCCGGACCCGCTCGACGCCCGCGTCCAGCGACCGTCCGGCGTCCACGAACGCCGCGACCCTCATGGTCCGGCATCGTACCTGCTCCGCTCCGCGGTACCCTTCGCCCTGCCATGGAGGCGGACGGACCGGAGCGGACCGAGGGCGACGAAGAGGGACGGGACGATCGTCCCCGGGCGTCGATCCCCATCACCGCGATGGCCATCTCGCTGGCCGTCGCGGTGGCCGCGGTGAGCGTCCTGATCTTCGTGCTCTTCAAGAAGACCACCGGGCCGGGCCAGGTGGTCCGGGACTACTACGAGGCGGTCTCGGACCGCGACTGCGACGGGGCCTACCACCTGCTGTCCCGGCCGGTCCGGTCGGAGCTCACGCACGACCGGTTCTGCCGGGCCGTGCGGGGCCTGAAGGACCTCCCCACCGGCGTCCAGATCGAGACCGTCACCGGATGCGGGGAGCCCCCCGCCCGGTTCGCCCGGGTCGAGGTCCGGGAGCTCGGCTCCGGCGCCGCGCTGGCGAACGTGAGATGGCAGATGGTCCGGGAGGGTGGTTCGTGGCGGGTGGCGGGGTTCCCGGCGAACCGGCTCCCCGTCCCCGATGCCCCGACGGGCATCCCCGACGCACCGGAGGCCTGCGCGGCCGTCTCGTAGCCGGGTCCGTCGCCGAATCTACGAAGGCAGTCCCAGCGTCTTGGCCACGTTGGCCCGGAGGATCTCGCCGGTCCCCTCGTACAGGCGCATGGCCCGGACGTCCCGGTACCACCCCTCCAGGCCGAGCTCGGTCATGAACCCGTTGCCCCCGTGGACCTGGATGGCCCGGTCGGCCACTCTGCCCACCATCTCCGCGGCCACCATCTTCGCCAGCGCGGCCTGCTTGCGGCCGTCGGCGCCGTCGTCGATGTCGGCGGCCTGCTGGTAGACCAGTAGCCGGGCCTGCTCCAGCTCCGCGTAGGACTCCACGATCATGCCCTGCACGAACTGGTTCGCGCCGATGGGCTTGCCGAACGCGGTCCGCGCGTTCGCGTACTCGATCGACCGGTCCAGGAGGTACTGGGCCAAGCCGAGAGCCCTGGCGGCGATCTGGAGCCGGGCGCCGTTGATGCCCCGGACGGCCGAGTAGAACCCGAACCCCTCCTTGCCCAGGATGTCGGCGTCGGTGACCTCGACGTCCGAGAACGTCATCTCCACCGGGTTCTGGAACGGCGACATGGTCCGCTGGACCCGGGTCACCTCGTAGCCGGGCTTGTCGGCGTCCACGAAGAACGCGGTGATGCCGCCCTGGGCCCGCTTCTCGCCGTCCGTCACGGCGAACACCAGCGCGAACTCGGCCTCGGCGCCGCCGGTGATGAAGTGCTTGCGCCCGGTGATCCGCCAGACGCCCTCTCCGGCCTTCACCGCCCTGGTCTGGATCCGGGTGGCGTCGGATCCGGCGCCGGGCTCCGTGAGCGCGAAGCACGTCGTCTTGTCGGCCCGCATGAGGGGCTCGAGGTACTTCTCCCGCTGCTGGGGGGTGCAGTCGACGTAGATCGGCGTGGGCCCGCTGATGACCGGGAAGACGGATTCGATCTGCGGCAGGATCAGGCCGCTCCGGGCGGCCTCCTCGTGCAGCAGCACCTGGCCCAGGTAGGACAGCCCTCCCCCGCCCACCTCCTCCGGCATGTGAAGCGTGTAGAAGCCGAGCTCGGCGGAGCGCTTCCGGAGCTTGAGGTTCTCCTCCTTGATGGCCTCGAAGGTCCCGGTTTCGAGGATCTCCTGGCGGTGGGAGTCCTCGAGGGGGCGGACCTCGCGCTCGACGAAGTCGCGCAGCGTGCTCCGCAGCTCGAGGATCTCCTCCGGGATGTTCAGCAGCGGCATCGCGGTGTCCTCCTCCCGGTCGCTCGCCGGGTGTCGCTGGGACGGTCTGCAACCTACCGGAGCGTAGGTTACTCACCGGTAGTTTACCCGAGCCGAGTAGGGAGGAACCGACGGAGCCGCGCGAAATTCCGTGGTCGGGATCGCCGACGACGACTCCTCGAGCGATCCGGCGCGGGTGGACGCGGGCAAGCTCCGGGTGGGCGATGGGTCGGGCTCCCTCACGATCGACGGTACGCCATCCCGGATCAGGGCACGGTCTCGAGGTCCCGCGTGGCTCGATTCAGACGCTGGGCGCCGGTCTCCGTGACCGTGACGATGTCCTCGATCCGGACCCCGAACCGGCCCTCGAGGTAGATGCCGGGTTCGATGGAGAAGCACATCCCTGGCTCGAGGGCCTGGCGGTTCCCGCTCACGAGGTACGGGGGCTCGTGGACCTCGAGGCCAATCCCGTGGCCGGTCCGGTGGACGAACCGGTCGGCGTAGCCGGCCATCGCGATGATCTCGCGGGCGGCCGCGTCGACCTCCTCCGCGGCGACGCCCGGACGCACCGCCTGAAACGCCGCCTCCTGGGCCTCCCGCACGACGTCGTATACGTGCGAGAAGCCTCGGGGGGGCCGCTCCACCACCACGGTCCTGCTGATGTCCGAGCAGTACCCGCCGACGGTGCCGCCGAAGTCGAGGACGACGCCCTCGCCGGCCCGGATCGGCCTGGCGCCGGGTTCGTGGTGCGGCGACGCCCCGTTCGGGCCCGAGGCGACGATCGTGAACTCCACCGTGTCGTGGCCGAACTGCCGGAGCAGGGAGTCCAGGGACGCGGCCACCTCCTCCTCCCGGAGCCCGTCCATCCGCTGGTCGCAGAGCCGGCGGAAGGCCTCGTCTGCGCCGCGCGCGGCCCGCGACAGGAGCTCCAGCTCCTGGGGGTCCTTGCGCACGCGGAGCGACGAGACCACCGAGCTCCCCGCGCTCCATTCCGCCCCCGGCACGGCCCGCTGGAACCCCAGCAGGTGGACCGCCCATGCGGTGTCGGTGACGGCGATCCTGGCCGTTCGCGGGAGGAGCGCCGCGAGCGCCGCGTAGGGGTCGTCGCCGTCGCGCCAGGCGGCGAGCTCGATCCGTTCGCCGGCCGGAGAGGCCGTGGCCCGGGGTCGTTCCAGCTCGGGAACCAGCAGTACGGGGTCGGCGCCGGGGCGGAGCACCAGGCAGGTCAGCCGCTCGAACGGCGGGGCGTCGTAGCCGCACAGGTAGATGAGGTCGGCCGAGGGGGTCACGAGGAGGGCGTCGAGCCCGGCCCGCTCCGTGGCACGGATCGAGCCCAGGAGTCGGTCGCCGAACGGGGTCCCCATGTCGGGGCGCATGATAGCGGCCGGCTCGGACATCGCCCCTCAGAGCTTCAGGCGGATCGGGAGGCGGATCAGCTCGAACGTGGCCGGGGTCGTGCCCAGCACGTCGCCGTCGGCCTGGATCGGCATCGGACGGTCCGCGTCGAGCGCGATCCGGCGGCCCTTGTACTCCCCGACGTTCGGATCGGGCAGGTAGTCCCCCTGGAACAGCTTGGGAAGCCTGGTGAACGCCTCCGACCGCGGCCCCCGGAACACCAGGACGTCGAGGAGGCCGTCGCCCGGCCACGACCTCGGGGAGATCCGCATTCCCCCGTTCTGGTACTGGCAGTTCGCCACCACCACGTCGGAGGCCACGCCGCCCACGTCGGTGTCGCCGACCACCATGCGAATCTCCGGCGCCTTGAACCGCGAGACGGCGAGCCAGAACCCCAGGAAGTCGCGCCCCCGGCCCAGCGACCGGGGCAGCCGAGAGGACTGCGCGGCCATGGCCCCGCCCAGGCCGGCCTCGGCCACCCCGGCGTAGTACCGGGAGGCGGTCCCGCCGTCGGCCGTCGTGTACGTGACGCGCCCGATGTCGATCGGGAACAGGGAGTCCCCCTGGAGGATCGCGGTGGCCCGGCCGGCGTCGCCGGGGAGCCCGAACGTCCTCACGAAGTCGCAGCCCGAGCCCGCGGCCACCACTCCCAGCACCGCCTCGGGGTCGATCGGCCCCTCCTCCCCCATCATGCCGTTCACGACCTCGTTCACGGTCCCGTCACCCCCCACGGCCACGAGGAACCGCTCCCCGCCGCCCAGGGCCTCCCGGGCAAGGCGTTCGGCGTCGCCGGGCCCCTGGGTCTCGACGATCCGGTAGTCCAGCCGGCGGGCCCGCAGGGCCCGTTCGAGCTCCGGCAGGTGCTGAGCGACCTGTCCCCGGCCCGCGGTGGGGTTGGCGATCACGTACAGGGGGCCGAACGGGCTGCTCAGGGGACGCTCCGGCGAGACATGGCGGTGCGCCATGGTAACGGCGGCCCCCCACCGCGAGACTCCAGGAGCGTCATGGGCATCAGGTCCTCGATCCGCCGCCGCCCGAGGGTGTGGACCGCCGCGGCGGTCGCCGTGGTCGGCCTCGCGGTGTTCGTGGTCCTGTGGTTCGAGCCACAGAAGCTGTTCCTGGACCAGAAGGTGAACGAGGCTCTCCCCACGGCCGGCCCCGGCGGGACCTCGGCTCCCGTCACGGAGGCGCCCGCCACCTCCACGGCCACCGAGGAGCCCTCCGCCGATCCGTCCACCGACCCCTCCCCCGCCCACTCGCAGAAGTCCTCGAGGCCGCCCCCTCCGGCCACCACCGCTCCCCCCGCCCCGACCGGCCCGGTGCTCCTGGGCAGCGGCGAGTTCCGCAGCCTGGAGCACCACTCCTCCGGCGTGGCGAAGCTCCTGCGCCTGGCCGACGGCTCTGTGTACCTGCGATTCGAGGACCTCGACACCTCGAACGGCCCCGATCTGCGCGTGTACCTCACCGAGCTTCCCGCATCCGACGACTGGCACGGCTGGGACCAGGGCCGGTACGTGGACCTCGGCGCGCTGAAGGGCAACGTCGGCAGCCAGAACTACCTCGTCCCGGCGGAGGTGGAGGTCGAGGGCTTCCGGTCCGCCGTGATCTGGTGCCGCCGGTTCAAGGTGGGGTTCGGCGTCGCCCCGCTCGACCGGTAGGGCGCCCTCGGCTTGCGGTCAGACCCAGATCCGACCCGCTCGGAGGTCGGTCTCGACCGCGCGGCCCCAACCCCCCTCGCCTTGCCGAACTGGAGGGATCGATTTTCCGAATCGCCTACACGCGACGGGCTCTCAGGGGATCGAATCCCCGATGGACGGTGGAGAAACCTGGCTCTTGGGAGGAGGGCTTCGTCCCTTCCGGTCAAGTCGTCCGGCGCCGCTGCCGCTCCATCATCGCTCCGACGCACGATGAGAGGAGGAACCATGCAGCGAGACGAGGGCCGGGCAGCACGGCGCCGCCGGTCGCGAGGCGGCCGCGGCGCGGCCTGGAGGGCGACCGGGACCGTCGCCGCGGTCGTGTTGGCGGCCGCAGCGCTCCTGGCGTGGCCCGCCGTTCGCGGCACCGCGCCTGTGCACGCGGGGCCGGCTCCCGGCGGGGGCATCCAGGTGTTCCAGGCCGAGCAGACCGACTGGACTCCACCCGACGGCGTGACGAGCGTCATGGTCGAGCTGTGGGGCGGAGGGGGCGGCGGCGGCTGCTCCGGTGGGTCGAGCGGGAAGGGCGGCGGGGGCGGCGGGGCCGGCGGGTACATCCGGGCGTTCGTCCCGGTGTCGTCGGGCTTCGCGTACACCGTCGTCGTCTCGCCGACGGCCGCCGGCTGCTCCGGCTCGGGGCTGGCGCAGCCGGGGAGCCGGACGGCGCTCCTCGAGAAGAAGAGCGTTCTGGTCGCGGCGTTGGGCGGTCGCCCGGGCACCAACGGGACCTCCACGGCGCAGGGGCAGGGCGGATTCGGCGGGAACACCGTGAACAACGGCGGCACGAGCGCGCTGGCGTGGTCGGGTGGTCGCGGGCAAAACGCCTTCGGCAACGGCTACTCCGGAGACGGAGGCGAGCCGACCCCCGGCTCGGTGGGGATGGGATTCGGGAGTGGTGGACGCGGCGGTGGACGCCTCTACCTGCCCTGGGCCCTGGACTCCACGATCAGGAACGGCGCCGGGTACGGCGACCTTGGGTACGCCATCATCACGTGGTGGCCTTAGACGCCGGTGTAGGCGACCACACTCCGGTTCACGGCGTCCCTGGCCCGCCGGGCCAGGGACGCCGTCTCGGCGGGAGCGACCCCCTCGAGCTGCCGGAGCAGGTCGATCAGGAGCTTGCAGCTCCGGACGAAGTCGCCGGGGGCCATGTCCATCTCGATGAGCACGTCCTCCAGGGGCTTGCCCTCGGCCCAGTGGAAGATCGTGGTGGCGAATCCCGCGTCGGGCTCGCGGCACAGCTCGACGTTGTTCTGGTCCTCGGCCCGGCGGATCGCCCGGTACATCTGGAGCAGTCGCCGGTAGCGGTCCTCGGTGAGCGCGGTCGGGAGGTGCGCGGAGATCGGGGCACGCTCCCGTCCCCGGTGCTCGTAGACCACGGTGGAGACCAGCGCGGCGAACTCCGCCGGCGACAGCCCCTCGAACACGCCCCGGGACAGGCATTCGGCCATGAGGATGTCGCCCTCGCCGTAGATCCGGGCCAGCATGTCGCCCTTCGGCCGGATCGAGAAGCCCTGCACGTACCCCAGCTCGTCGAGGACCCGGAGGACGCGGTCGAACTGCCGGGCCACGGTCTCGGTCTTCGCACGGATGCGGCGGTCCAGCCCGGAGATCTCGCGCTCCAGCGCCGAGGCCCGGACGGCCCACCGTTCGTGCGCGGCCCGGTCGGGGCAGGCGTGGCACGGGTGCTGCTCGGCCCGCTCCTCCAGCTCGCGGGCCCTCGCCATGGCCTTCTGGTCGAGCCGCTCCCGGCGGTGCTTGGGGGGGCGGAACTCCAGCGTGGCCATGCGGGCCGCCAGGTCACGCTGGACCCGCTTGCTCCGGACGCTCCCCCGCGGCGGCGGGATCCGGGTGACCACCTCCGGCGGATCGGGGAAGTCATTCGGCCCCAGCCGGACGATCCTCCGTGACTGCGTGAGCACCGTGGGC
Organism: Actinomycetota bacterium; assembly: GCA_036394995.1. Lineage (GTDB taxonomy): Bacteria > Actinomycetota > UBA4738 > UBA4738 > JACQTL01 > DASWED01. Next base: position 52,939 of record DASWED010000089.1, on the reverse strand, counting down.
CGCCCCTCCCGGCTCGCCACCACCACGGCCAGACCCCGCCGGCGGGCCGCCGGCACGAACACCACGTCCCCGGGCTTCAGCGCGCCGAGGGCATCCCGGACCGATGCGACCAGGGCCTCCCGCCGCCCCCGGCGGGCCTCGTCGCGGATCCGGTCGGCCCGCTCCCGGAGACCCCAGTACTCGGCGAAGTCCCCCAGGTGACACGCCATCTTCTCCCGGTACCCGTCGACGGAGGCCCGGCGGCGCTCGAGGTCCCGTTCGATGGCCACCACTCCGCGGTCCGCCAGGAACTGGGCGAACGATGAGTTCAGCAGATGGTGGGCCTCCGCCCGCGTGTAGTTGCGGACCAGGTTCACGGCCATGTTGTAGGAGGGCCGGAACGACGAGGTCAGCTCGTACGTTCGCGTGGACGCGAGGGACGCGATCCGCTCGAACGTGACGTCCGGACGGGTCTGGTACACGACCACGGCGTGCCCTAGCGGGTCGATCCCCCGGCGCCCCGCGCGCCCGGTGAGCTGCGTGTACTCCCCCGGCGTGAGCATCTCGTGGCGCTCGCCCTGGAACTTCACCACGTCGTCGATGACGACGGTCTTCGCGGGCATGTTGATCCCGAGGGACAGCGTCTCCGTGGCGAACACCACCTTCACCAGGCCCTGCTTGAACAGGTCCTCCACGGTCTCCTTGAACAGCGGGAGCATCCCCGCGTGGTGCGCGGAGATCCCCCTCCCCAGCGCCTCCCGGAACTCGTAGAACCCCAGCGTCGAGAGGTCCTCCTCGTCCATCCACGCCGCGCGCATCTCCGCGAACTCCCGGATGCGTGCCTCCTCGGCCCGCTTCGTCAGGCGAACACCCGCCTCCATGAGCCACTCGACGCTCCGGGCGCATCCCGCCCGGCTGAACACGAAGTAGATGGCCGGGAGCATCCCCTGCTCCGACAGGACCTCCACGACCTCCTCCCGCCGCGGCGCGAACACTCGCCGGTGGCCCTCGCGGGGCCGGGACTGGCGGGACAGCTGGAGGTTCCCGGACGCCCGCCGGTACCGGACGTTCTGCCGGAGCTCGTGCTGCTCGAGCGAGACGATGTAGGGGTTCGGGACCAGGTGGCCGTCCACGTCCGAGTGCATGGGATGGAGCTCGTGCCCCACCAGGTAGTGCTGCTCGAGCGGCACCGGGCGGCGCTCCTCGATCACCACACGGGTGGGGCCCCGGAGCGTGCCGATCCACTCTCCGAACTCCTCCGCGTTGCTGACCGTGGCGGACAGGCACACGACGCCCACCGTGAGCGCGAGGTGGATCAGGACCTCCTCCCACACGGCGCCGCGGTAGGGATCCTGGAGATAGTGGACCTCGTCCATCACGACGTACTGGAGTCCCTGGAGCGTCGACGACCGCTCGTACAGCATGTTCCGCAGGACCTCGGTGGTCATCACCACCAGCGGGGCCTCGGAATTGATCGCGTTGTCGCCGGTGAGCAGGCCCACCCGGCCCGCGCCGTACCGGGCCACGAAGTCCCCGAACTTCTGGTTCGACAGGGCCTTCAGCGGCGTGGTGTAGAACGCCTTCTGGCCCCCCTCGAGCGCCCGGTTCACCGCGTACTCCGCCACGATGGTCTTCCCCGAGCCGGTCGGGGCGGCCACCAGCACCGACTCCCTCTCGTCCAGGGCCCCGATGGCCGTGACCTGGAAGTCGTCGAGGGGGAACGGATACAGCGCGCGGAAGCGTTCGAGATCGGACGGCACGTGAGCCAGTCTACGGACGCCCCGGTCGGATCAGGTCCGGTCGCCGGGAGACCTTCGAGCTGGAGGGCTCGGCACGGAGCCGGCGCGAATGAGGCTCCGCGCTCCCCTGGATACGTATCACCTGTCAACCTGCCGCAGGCAGGGAACCCAATCGATCGTGGAAGAGTCCGCATGAACGTGACGACGGTCGAGATTCGCGGCCCGTGCGGTCACCGCGCTCCTCGCGGTCGCCGTCATGTCGGCTGCTGCCGTCATCGGCTGGACCGCCGTCCACGTGAGGAACGCTGCCGGCGGACGCCATCAGGCCGTGAGCTCGCCGGAGGCTTCGGCGGAGGCCTCCCAGGCTCCGTCGCCCGAGGCATCCGGACCGGAGGACTCGTTCATCGAGTTCTCCCCGGACATCCTCACGGGAGACGACGGCAACCGTGTCGAGGTCCGGACGAACCTGCCCGACGGCACTGTCTACGAGCTCATCGACGTCTCGTACGGGCCGAAGTTCGGATCGCCGGTGGGTCACGGGTTCACATGCTGTGACGAGATCCGCCACGGGATGATCGTGATCCCGGTCGGCGAGGGCTCCTGCAACAACCTGGTGGGGGCGGTCGGCGACAGCGCCGGCTTCGAGTTCACGATCGTCGTGCGCCCGGTCTTCGACAACTTGATGATGAGCGGTCCGATGGGCGCCTCCCCCCGTCCCCCTCCCGCCCAGCCCGACTCGGTGCTGGCGGTGCTGGGAGAGCACTTCGAGCGCCTCACCGGCGACCAGGTCGTCGTCGCGGACGACGGAACCAGGCGGCTCGAGGCCTCCGCCCGGTTCCGCTATCCGCAGCCGGAATGCGGCGGCGACCCACTCCCGCTGTTCGGCGGGGACCCGGATTGCCCGCCCCAGCGCGAACAGCTGCAGGGCGACCACCTGGAGAGCGTCATGACCGACGTCATGGGGCCGCTGAGCCAGGCCCGGATGTGCGAGTTCTGGGCCATCAACCTCCCGCCCGAGGTCGAGGCGGCCCACCCGTGGCCGGAGTTCGCCGCCGAGTGGCGGGACTGGTACCTCCACCCGCCGAAGGACTTCTCCGACGCCGAATCCAACTCCGGCTGGACCCTGGAGCCGTTCACGTGGCACGTCACCGACCGTCAGGGCGACCGGTACTTCATCGACGTCACCCACCACGACGTCCCCGTGATCAGCCTCGAGATCGACCGGCTCCCCGACTACTGCCCAGACTGCGCCGACAACGTCGTGCCGTTCTGGGGCGTCATGGCCTGGACGCTGCGCTGACCCTCTGAGCGGACCTGCCCTACAGCAGGCCGCACAGGGTGAGGTGGCGCTCCAGGATCAGGGTGAACTCGCCGGGGGCCTCCACGTTCGACAGGTGGCCGGCGCCGTCGATGATCTCGAGCTGGGCGTCCGGGATCTGGTCGGCCATGGGAATGGTGGCCGACTGCGGGATCAGCGTGTCGCCGGTCGAGGTCACCACCATCGTCGGGACGGTGATCGCGGCCAGGTCGCCCCTGGAGTCGGGACGCTGGGCCATCCCGCGGTTGGCCGCGGCGATCGATGCGGCGGGCTGGGCGGCGATGGTTGCCTTCACCGCTCCCCACAGGCCGTCGTCGGCGCCCTCGGAGAGCAGCGGCGGGGGCGATTCCACCAGGAACCCATTGCCCTCGGCGTCAAGGCGCGACGCCAGGGCCAGCCGGCGCTCCCGGCCCGCGTCGTCGTCCGCTCCGGCCCGGGTGTTCGCCAGCACCAGTCCGGCCACGCGGTCGGGCACCTGCCGCCACAGCTCGAACGCGACGTAGCCCCCCATGGACAGCCCGCACACCACGGCCCGGTCGGCCCCCGCCTCGTCCAGGGCCCGGAGGCACGCGCTCGCGGCGTCGCCCATCGTCATGACGTTCCCCACGCCCTCGGCGCCCCCGAATCCCGGGAGGTTCGGGGCCAGGACCATGAGCGGATCGGTCAGTGATTCGACCTGGGGCTCCCACATCGAGGCGTCGAGCGGGAACGCGTGGATCAGCAGCAGGGCGTCGGTCATGGCGATCAGTCTCCTCTCGTACCACGGGCCGGCGGGGCGGTCAGGGGATCACGGCGCCCCTCGGCACGGCCACCTTCAGGGCCCCGGGCATGACCTCGAACACCGCCGGCAACGGAACCGAACGTTCCCCGTCGGCGTACACGTCGAACCCCCGGTCGGCGGAGATCTCCACTCGCGCCCCCCGGAGCATCGTGACCTTGGGATGGCTCACGTGAGTCCCCCGGAACACCTTCGGGAAGGCCCGCAGGAACTGGCCCTTCGACATCCCGCCCACCACGCACACCTCGAGCTGGCCGTCGGTGAGCGAGGCGTTCGGCACCACCTTCATCCCGCCCCCGTAGGACTGGCCGTTCCCCACGGCGATGAGCATCCCGGACAGGGATCGGGACTCCCCGTCCACCGTGACCTCGAACTGGGCGGCCGTGAACCGTCGGAGGGTCTTCACCACGGCGGCCACGTACTTGGCGGTGCCCTGGACCTTCCACGTCATGTCGTTGGCGGTCTCGTTGACCTCCGAGTCGAAACCGGCCCCGGCCACGTTGACGAACCGCTCCTCGCGACCCCCACCCGTCACCCGCACGGCATCGATGGCCCGGATATCGGGGTCGGCCAGGGTCCGGACGGCCTCCAGCGGCTTCTTACGGTTCAGGCCGATGAACCGGGCGAAGTCGTTCCCGGTTCCGGTGGGGATGACCCCCAGCGCGGTGTCGGTGCCGATCAGCACGGCGCCGACCATCCCTGTCATGCCGTCTCCGCCCATGGCGGCGACGATCCCCACGCCGGCCTCCACGCACTCCCGGGCCACCCGCGGGGGGTCCTCCGCCGAGACCGACACGCGGATCTCGGCGTCGAGCCCGGCCGCGGCGATGGCCTCCCGTACCCGGGGCAGGAGCCTCCCGGACCGGCCCCGGCCGCTCGAGGGATTGACCAGGACGACGACCCGGGGCGCCATGGAGCCCTCAGCTCGCCGACGGCGAGGGTTTGGGTGACGCCTTCCCGCCCCCGCCGCCGCCCGAGGCCTTCTTCGAGGCGCTCGGCTTCGGCGACGGCTTCTGCGAAGGTGTGGGCGACGGCGGCGGAGTCACGCTCACAGCCGGCGAGGGTGTCGGCGAGACGGACGGCGAGACGGACGGCGAGGCGGACGGCACCGGGCTCGGCGCCGGAGGCTGGACCGGCTGCACCTTCGACGCCAGCTCGGCGTTCACCATCTTCTGATAGCCGTTCTGGAACAGCTCCGACGCGGTGGGGATGAGCACCAGGTACTGCGTGATCAGCGCCTCCCGCTCGTCACCGGTGGCGCCGGCGGCCAGGCCCAGGCCATTCCCGATCTGCTCGTACAGCTGGAGCGAGGACAGCATGTACTGGCGCGCGTCGATGAGCCCGGTGATCTGGGGGAACCCCCTGACCATGTCCGAGACGTTGAGGCCGGCCAGGACCTTGGCGGCCGCCGTCGCGTTCGCCGTGACCTCCTCGCCCTTCGCGGTGGCGTCCTCGTCCGAGAGCGCGCCGCTGCGGAGGTCCCTGAACGACTTGGGGAGGTCCGGGAAGTCCCGCACGACCGTCCCCGGCGCGGTGGCGACCACCACGTTCTGCAGGGCTTGGGTCACGGGGAGCGCGAACCGGTTGACGCGCGCCGCCTGCTGCTGCTGACGCTTGAGCGCGGCCGCCGCCTTCGCCTCCTTGCGGTTGTTCGATGCGGTGATCAGCAGCGCGGAGAGCACGATGGCCAGCACTCCGGCCACCAGCACGGCGAGGGCGGTCCACCGGAACCATCTCCGGCGGAACAGCGGCTTCGGCGGCTCGACGTACCCGGGCTTGGGACCCCTGGCCACGGCCCGCCGGCCCGATCTCGCCCTGCCCTTGCCCTTGATCGCCATGCTGTCGATGTCCCCTCGTTGCTCGATCTGCCTGCGTGGATGCGGCCCGTCAGGATACCGATCTCAGCGCTTCATGATCCGGGTGATCCAGATGGTGGCCTCGTAGAAGATCACCATCGGAATCGACATGGCCAGGAGCGTGAACGGGTCCTGGCTCGGCGTGATCACCGCGGCGAAGATGACGATGAACAGGATGGCGTACCGCCGCCACTGCCGGAGCCGGATGCTCGACACCACCCGGATCCACGCCAGGAAGATCAGCACGAGCGGGAACTCGAAGGAGATCCCGAACGCCAGCGTGAGGAGCAGAACGAAGCTGATGTACTTGGCGGCCTCCGGCAGCACCACGATGTTCGATCCCCCGAACCCCAGGAGGAACGCCAGCCCCCTCGGGATCGTGAGGAACGCGAAGAACCCGCCCATGGCGAACAGCACCATGGACGACAGGACGAACGGGACCGTGAGCTTGCGCTCCTTCTGGGTGAGTCCCGGCGTGATGAACCGCCACAGCTGGTACAGCACGACCGGCAGCGCGATGGCCAGCCCGACGTACAGCGCGATCTTCAGCCGGATGAGGAAGGGCCCGACCACGCCGTGCACGAAGACGTGGCGGCACGAATCGATCCCCGGCGGTCGCTGTGCGACGGGCAGTTGCAGGCACGCGTGCGTGTACGGGCCCAGGATCAACCGGAACACGGGCCCGTACAGGAACCACCCGGCGATCGCCGCCACGGCGGTCGCGATGAGCGAGATGAGGATGCGCCGGCGGAGCTCCTCGAGGTGCTCGACCATCGTCATGGGCTGGGACGGATCCCGGCGCGTTCGGCGGAGCCATCTGGTCAGCCGCATGGATGTCGGTACGGTCCCCGAGGGCTAGGCCGGCCCGCCCGAGGGCGGACCCGGGGCCCGGGAGGTCTCAGAGGCCTCGGAAGCCTCGGAGGTCTCAGAGGCCTCGGGCTCGGCGGCGTCCCCGGGCTTCTCCTCGGAGCTGGGGTGGGCCTCGGGGGTGGCCTGCACGTCCTCGTCGTCGTCGTCGTCCGGATTCAAGGTGGCCTCGAACGAGTACCGGACCTCGTCGGTCTGCCGGCGGAGCTCGCGGAGGGCCTTGCCGATGGACTTCCCGACCTCCGGGAGCCGCTTGGGGCCCACGATGAGCAGGGCCACGAGCATGATCACGAGGAGTTCGGCCGGACCGACGTTGAACATGGTCGAATGGGCGGGGGCGATCCCCGGTCGACCGATTCTACCGCCGGGCCCGGTCCCGGGACCGCCGCCGCCCGCTCCGGCCGACCGGGCCGGCCTCCCTGACCTCGGCGGCCTGGGCCTGGACCCGTGCGGCCCGGGCCTGGGCGCGCTCCGACTCCTGCTGGATCCCCTGGAGGACGGGCTGGACCTCGCGCTGGAGCTGGGCCACGGACGAGGTCAGGCGCTTGAGCTGCTTCAACAGGCCGAGGAGCATGACCAGCAGGAGCGCCATCGAGAAGAGCCCGACCACCAGCCACACCACCTCGGGAGCCGTCATGGCAGCGAGCATAGCCCGGGAGGCCGGAGCCGGGCCGCCGAGCCAGTCGGGTCTCGGGGCGCATTCGGGCGGCATTCGGGGGGCAGGCCCCCCCGAACCAGGGGGCGAAGCCCCTGTTACTCGGCCGAGACGAGCCGGCGGCAGAACTCGTCGTCCTGCAGCAGGAAGTGGAACTGGATGAGATCGTCCACCGAGAACACGGGAGCGTCGGAGAACCGGGGGTCGGGAACCACCTCGGTGAGCTGCTCGAGGCGGCCCTGCACCCCCGCCGTGGCGCCGTCGCTCACGTCCACTCCGGCGGACACGAGCAGCGCCACGATCTTGCGGTCCGCCCGCTTCTCCACCGGGCCCGTGCACTCGGGGCAGACGAACCGGTAGAACCCCTCGCTCCCGCCTCGTTCGACGGAGAGCAGGATGGCCTCCGGCCCCATGTCCACTTCCCCGCACCGGGGGCAGGTCGTTCGGATGGTGGTCATGACGAGGGTGGTATCGGCGGCGTTTTGACGCCCCTTGAGGCGGTCGAGCCGAAGGTCCATCCACTCCCCCATGTGGGCGATGCCGTTCGGCGGAGGCGGCGGACCAATGGCCGGGAGCGGCGGGATGCCGGCTAGGTGAGCGCCGCGTACCGTTCGAGGGCCTCCGTCGCCACCCGCCGGACCTCCTCCCCCAGCTCCGGCGGCTCCACCACGCTCACGGAGCCCCCCAGCCGCAGCACCAGACGGGCCACCCACCCCAGGCGCTTCGTGGGCAGGACCACCTCCACTCCCCCGTCCGGCAGCTCCTCCTCGGAGTCGGTCTCGTAGTACTCGGCCACCCACCGGGCGTCGGGTGCCAGGCGGAGGCGAACGGGAACGTCCTCCCGCGACCGGCTGTACAGGGGTCGTCCGGCGCCGGGGAGGCCCCTCGGTTCGAACGTCTCCCCGGTCCGGGTGGCCCTCCGGACCCGATCCACCCGGAACATCCGCTCCTGCTCCGAGCGATGGTCGAACGCCACCACGTACCACTGCCCGATGGCCGAGAAGACCTGCTCGGGATCGATCCGGCGAACGGACGTCTCGTCCGTCGACGCCGCGTAATACTCGATCTCCAGCCGCTGGTGGCGCTCCGCGGCCTCCCGGATGGCCTCCAGGTCGCCGGCCGCGGGCCCGGCCTCGGCGACCTCCACCCGGCCCGCCAGGCCGCCCAGGGTGTCCGGCCCCAGGGCCTCCTCCAGCTTGCGCAGCGCCGATTCCAGGGCCCCGGCCTCGTGCAGGCCCGGGGCCCCGAGCAGGGCGGTCCCCTGCAGATACAGCCACAGGGCCTCGCTCCGCGTGAGGCGCAGGGGGCGGGCGAAGTAGTCGGCCATCGAGATCCACACCCGGCCGTCCTCCACCTGGACCTCGATGAGGTCGCCCGGCCCGTACGGGGGGAGGCCCGACATGAACAGCAGCTCCAGGTCCGCGGCCACCTCATGCTCCTCCACCCCGAACAGCCGCGACAGGTCGTCCAGGCCGACGCCGGGATGCTGGACGACGTACGGAACCACCGCCAGCAGCCGGCGCAGGCGCTCGGAGACCCTACCCGGCCTCACGGAGCGCCTCCAGGCGGCGGACCGCCTCGTCGCGGAGCTCCCGGGGGGCCAGCAGCACCGCGTCCGGTCCGAACGACAGGACCCACGACAGGAACCACTCGCCCCGGTCTGCCGGCAGGGCCATCTCCACCCACCCGTCGTCCAGCGTCCGGACATGGCGGGCCTCGGGCGGCGCCGCCCACCACGCGACGTCCGGCGAGAACGCCACCCGGGCCTCCACGGGCTCGTCGGACGTGCCCCGCCGTCCGGGAGTGACGTGCTCCCGCGCGTTGAACCTCTCCGGGGGGGCCGAGCCCGGCCCGGCCTCCTTCGGGTCCGACCGGAACCGCGACAGCCGGAAGGACCGGACCTCCCCGCGGTCCCGGTCCAGCCCCACCAGGTACCAGTGGCCGGCCCGCCAGACGAGGGAGTACGGGTCGACGTGGCGCTCACCCGCCTCCCCGGCGGCCACGCGGTACTCGAACCGCACGCTGCTGCGGCGTTCGATGGCCTCGGTCACGGCCACCAGTCGCCCGGCGGCGACGTCGGCCCCCGCCGCCAGGGGCCGCGGCGACAGCCGGGCCAGGGCGCTCGGATCGACCCCCGCCTGGAGCTTGCGAACGGCCTGCTCGGCCTCCCCGGCCTCGCCCGACTCCGACGGCGACTGCGCGGCCACGAACAGCGCCGAGATCTCCTCCTCGTCGAACTCCATCTCGGGCAGGTAGTACTGGTCCTTGGGGATCCGGTACCCCTGTTCCACCTCCCAGGCGTCCGTGGAGGCCACCTCCACCGGCACCCCGAGGTCCCGCAGGAGGTCCTTGTCCCGTTCGAACATCCGCTTGGCGGCCTCGTCCCCCTCCTGGTCGTAGGCGGGGAGACGCTCGCGGATCTGCTCGAAGGAGAGGGGCCGGGACGTCTCGAGCAGGAGAATCACCAGGTTGAGCAGGCGTTCCAGCGGGTGCATCCGGCGGGGATCATACTCGCCGTCATGGTCCGGCTGAGGAGGGGACGGGTGCTCCGGGTGACGGCCGAGCGGCCCGGCGCGGTGGAGCTGGCCGTGGAGATCGAGGGGGCCGAGGCGCCGGCCGTCGCCTACCCTGCGGTGACCGGGCCCGTGGTCCCCGGCGACACCGTGGTCCTCAACACGACGGCCGTGACCCTCGGTCTGGGGACCGGCGGGCTCCACGTGGTGATGGCGGTCGAGGGAGGCCCCGACCAGGATCTCCTCCCGGACGCCGGCGGGATGATGAAGGCCCGGTACACCCCGTCCCAGACGGCCGTCAGGGCGGTCGAGGAGGACCACGCGGAGGTCCTGGAGCGATCCGGAGGCCTGGCCGGGACCCCGGTGGCCGTGGCCCCGCTGCACTCGCTGGTGGCCCCCGTGGCGGCCGGCGCGCGGGCCGCGGGGGCGGAGCGGGTGGTCCACGTGATGACCGATCAGGCCGCGCTCCCCGGCGGGCTGTCCAGGCTGGTGGCGAGCCTGCGGGAGCGCGAGCTGCTCGACGGGTTCGTCACGGCCGGCCAGGCGTTCGGGGGCGAGGTGGAGGCGGCCACGGTGTGGACGGGGCTCCTGGCGGCGGTGGAGGTGCTGGGGGCCGATGTCGTCGTGGTGGCCGACGGGCCGGGGAACCTGGGGACGGCCACGCGGTGGGGGGTCTCCGCTCTGGCCACGGGGAACTCGATGAACGCGGCCCACACGCTGGGGGGCCGCCCGGTGGCGGCGCTGCGGATCGGGTTCGCGGACCCCCGAGAGCGCCACCGGGGAGTCTCCCACCATTCGCTCACCATCCTGTCGGAGGTGTGCCTGGTGCCGGCGACCGTGGCCGTGCCGGTCCTGGACGAGCCGCACCGGTCCCTGGTGTGGGACGCGCTCCGGGCCGCCCGTCTGGAGGAACGCCACCAGCTGGTGGAGGCGTCCGGCGACGTCGCGCTCGATCTCCTTCACGACCGCGGAGTGGAGGTGGAGTCCATGGGCCGGAGGCCGTCCGACGACCCCGCGTTCTTCCTGGCCGGCGGCGCCGCGGGGGTCCTGGCGGGGCGGATGGCCGCGGGATCGCGGGCGTGGAAGGCGTCCCCGCCCGCGGGGAACGGCCCGCCGGCCGGCTGAGCTCGGCTCAGGCCGGGTCGGACGCCACGGACTCGGCCCGGGCCACCGTACGGTGGCCGTTGTCCTGGGCCCGGACGCTCCGGCCCGGCGGCGGCTCGGGGGGTCGCCTGGCCGTGACGATGAGGGCGACCGCCACCACGATGACCGCGCCGGCCAGCAGGGTGGTCCCCCGAATGATCTCGTCCAGGAAGGCCCAACCGAGGAACACGGCGACCACCGGGTTCACGTACGCGTACGTCCCCACGAGCGAGATGGGGGCGTTGCGCAGCAGCCACATGTAGGTGCTGAACGCGACCAGCGACCCCAGCACGATGAGGTACACCAGGCCCACCACGGAGCCCAGCGAGATTTGGGAGGGATGGACGTCGGCCACCTCGCCGGTGACCAACCCCGCGATCCCCAGGAGCACGCCGCCGGCGAGCATCTGCATGGCCGTCGAGACCAGCGGACGTGACGGCAGCGCGGCCCTTCGCGAGTACAGCGAACCGGTGGCCCAGCACACCGGCGCCACCAGCGCCGCCGCCACCCCGGCCATGTTCAGCCCGCCGGAGCCGCTGCCGGACCCCACCACCAGCAGGGCGATACCGCCGAACCCGATCAGGACACCCAGGGTCTCCTGGACCCTGACCCGTTCGCGGAACGCCGCCCGGCCGATCACGACCATCCACAGCGGCACCGTGGCCACGAGCAGCGCCGTGGTGCCCGACGGGATGCGCTGCTCGGCCCACACCACGCCGCCGTTGCCGCCGAGCAGCAGCAGGCCCCCCACGATCGTGGCGGCCCGCCACTGCGTGCGCCCCGGGCGGTCCGCCTCGCGGTCTCCCCGGCGGACCGCGACCAGGTACAGGACCCCGCCGGCGATCAGGAACCGCGTGGATGCCATGAAGAACGGGGGCATCGTGAGGATCGCCTCGCGGATGGCCAGGTAGGTCGAGCCCCACACCACGTACACGATCGACAGCGCGCCCCACACGGCCGGCGTCACCGTCCGACCGATGCGCACCGCCGGATCCCGGGTCGTGGCCGGCGAGGCCGTCCGGCCCCTCACCGCACGGCTCCCGGCCCCCGCGGCTTCCAGTCGGCTCCGTCCCGGGAGTCGGCGCCCCACCGCCAGGCGCCCCAGGCCAGGCCCCCGAACACGGTCAGCAGCAGCAGGCCGGCTGGCCAACCCGAGGAGCGTCCCAGCGCCGCCAGGCCGGCCATGATCGCCACGAACGCGGCCCCGATCACGATCCACGGGACCTCGTGCCTCCGCGGGTTGTGCGTGGCCCTCATGGAAGACATCATAGAAAGAGTCTTGCCCGAAGTGAACGGATAATGCAAACTATCTGGGTGATGTGGATCACAAATTGAAATCCGATGGAAGGAATGACCTTGGAACCCGTTCAGGAACTCGATGACATCGGCTGGGCCATGCTCCGCGAGCTGCAGGGCAGCGCCCGCCTCTCGTACTCGGAGCTGGGCCGCCGCGTGGGGCTCACCCCACCGGCCGTCGCCGACCGGATCCGGAGGATGGAGGAGGACGGCATCATCCGAGGCTACCGTCTGGACGTCGACCTCGCTCGCCTGGGGCTTCCCCTCACCGCGCTGATCCGGGTGACCCACCGGGGCCTGAACTGCCTCGAGCTCGGCCGGATCGTCTCGGGGTATCCGGAGGTCCTGGAGTGCCACCGGATCACCGGGGCCGAGTCCTACATCATGAAGGTGGCGGTTCGGTCCGTGGAGCACCTCCAGGAGCTCATCGATCGGCTCATGCCCTACGGCGAGACCGTGACCTCGATCGTGCTGTCCTCGCCGGTCACCCACAAGGCCATCGCCCGCGAGCTGGCCGAGGGCGACGCCGAGGAGCCTCGCATCTCCTTCGCCGGCTGACGGGTCGTCGCCCCGCCCCCCGGCCGTCGTCACATGTGGGCGATCAGCTGCTCGACTCGTTCGTCGACGGACTTGAAGGGGTCCTTGCACAGGACCGTCCGCTGGGCCTGGTCGTTCAGCTTGAGGTGGACCCAGTCCACGGTGTAGTCGCGGCGGCGCTGCTTGGCCTGGCGGATGAACTCGCCCCGGAGGCGGGCCCGGGTGGTCTGGGGGGGCTCCCGCATGGCCCGTTGGACGTCGCGCTCGTCCACGGCCCGTTCGACGCGTCCGTTGCGCTCCAGCAGGTAGTACAGGCCCCGGTCGCGGTTCACGTCGTGGTACGCCAGGTCCATGAGAGCCACGCGGGCGCTCGCCAGGGGGAGCCCGTGCTTGGCCCGGTACCGTTCGATCAGGACGTGCTTCGTGACCCAGTCCACCTTGCGGACCAACCGTTCGGGCTCCTGGGCGGCCAGGGCGTCGAGCGCCGCCCGCCACTCCTGGAGCAGCCTCGTGGCCAGCTCGTCGCCGCCCCGGCGCTCGTGGAACTTCGCGGTCCGCTCGTAGTACTCGTTCTGGACGTCGATGGCGGAGAGCTCGCGCCCATTCGCCAGGCGAACCTTCTTGCGGCAGCTCATGTCGTGGGAGATCTCCCGGATGGCCCGGATGGGGTTCTCCAGGGTCAGGTCGCGCATCACGGTGTTCTCCTCGACCATCCGCAGGACGAGGTGGGTGATGCCGACCTTCATGAGGTTCGTCCACTCGCTCATGTTCGAGTCGCCCACGATCACGTGGAGCCGGCGGAACCGCTCCGCGTCCGCGTGGGGCTCGTCGCGGGTGTTGATGATCGGGCGTGACCGGGTGGTGGCGCTGGAGACGCCCTCCCAGATGTGCTCGGCCCGCTGGGACAGGCAGAACTGGGCGCCGCGGGGCCCGTGCAGGACTTTGCCGGCCCCGCAGTAGATCTGGCGGGTCACGAAGAACGGGATCAGGATGTCGGCCATCCGGGCGAACTCGCCCTGCCGGGCCACCAGGTAGTTCTCGTGGCAGCCGTAGGAGTTGCCCGCCGAGTCGGTGTTGTTCTTGAACAGGAACACCTCCCCGGAGATGCCCTCCTCGTGCAGCCGGAGCTGGGCCGCCGAGAGCAGCGCTTCCAGGATCCGCTCCCCCGCTTTGTCGTGGGCGACCAGGTCGAGGACCTTGTCGCACTCGGGCGTGGCGTACTCCGGGTGCGAGCCGACGTCGAGATACAGCCGGGCGCCGTTCTCCAGGAAGACGTTCGACGACCGCCCCCAGTGCACCACCCGCCGGAACAGGTACCGGGCCACCTCGTCCGGCGACAGCCGCCGCTGCCCCCGGAAGGTGCAGGTCACCCCGTACTCATTCTCCAGCCCGAAGATCCGCCGGTCCACGAAGCCAGTGTAGGGGCGGCCGGCGTTTCGCCGGGGACGTTCCGTCGGGAAGGCCTGCGGCCGGGCGCCGCCCGCGGCCGCGGCTACCCCTCGCTGGGCGTCGGGACCGTTACGCCTCGCACTCCCGGACGGTGTCACCAGGGTCGGCCGTGCAGGTGTCGGTGCCGGCGTCGCCGTCCACGATGTCGCCCGGCGCCCCATCGGCGCCATCCACCGAGTCGTCGCCCTTGCCGCCGCGGAGGACGTCCGCACCGGAGCCCCCGGTGACGCTGTCGGCGCCTCTGCCTCCGCGAAAGGTCTCGGCCCCGCTGCTCCCGTTGATCGTGTCGCTGCCGCCCCGCCCGTTCCCCGTGAAGGGGATCCCCGGCGCGGCGTTGACGTTGAACGTGTCGCCGTCGCCGCGGCCGTTCACCACCGCGGATCCCGCATCCAGCGAACCGTTCAGCCGACGCGCGTCCGGCTGACGGTCGCGCCGGCCGCGTCCCGCACCATGGCCCACCCACCGGCGAGCTCCAGCCGGCTCTCGCCGGCGGGAAGCTGCACCCGCACCGTCCGGGAGGGCGCCACGGGGGACGGAGAGGACTGGGCCCACACCCCGGCCGCGATCAGTCCCACGCCGCCCACGAGGAGAGCCGAAAGGATTGCCGACCCGAGACTGGACGATCGCCGCATGTTTCTCCCCCTTTGCCGGGATGCGGCCGGAACCTATGGGGCCCGGCCCGATCCGTCAAGCGCAGGTCCGGGGCCCGGAAGCACCCTCGACCCCAGCACGTGAGCCCGTCTGAGGCCAGGGCTCGCCTGCGGCGTCAGGACGCGACGGGGAGCGAGCTGAGGGCTCGCAGGGTGATGGTGTCGCGCCACCGGGGGTCGTCGTTGGCGAGCGCCAGGTTCGGGAATCGGCGGACCAGCGACGCGATGGCGATGCCGCCCTCCAGGCGGGCCAGCGGGGCACCCAGGCAGAAGTGGATGCCGCCGCCGAAGGCCAGGTGGCGGTTGTCGGTTCGGCCCACGTCCAGGCGGTCGGGTTCGGCGAACACCTCGGGGTCGCGGTTCGCGGACCCCATCAGCGCCACGACGTCCTCCCCGGCCGAGACCCGCACCCCCGCGATCTCCGTGTCCCGGAGCACCAGCCGGCCGGTGAGCTGCACCGGGGAGTCGTATCGGAGCAGCTCCTCGCCGGCCGAGCGCATCAGCCCGGGGTCCTCGTGGAGGCGTCGGTACTCATCCGGGTGGCGGAGGAGCGCCAGCATCCCGTTCCCGATGAAGCTCGAGGTGGTCTCGTGGCCGGCCACCAGCAGCAGGACGCAGGTCGCGACGAGCTCGTGGGGCGAGAGCTGCTGCCCGTCGTCCTCGGCCTGGATGAGCCCGGACAGCAGGTCGTCGCCGAGGTGCCGGCGGCGGTCGCCGATGAGCTCCCGGAGGTACGCGCGGAACTCAGCGCCGGCCCGCTGGGCCCGGGCCAGCGCCTCCACCGACAGCATCGGATCCAGCGTGTAGATGAGGTCGAGCGACCACCGGCGGAGGGCGTGCCGATCGGCTTCGGGGATGGCCAGCATCTCGGAGATCACGGTCACCGGCAGCGGGTAGGCCAGGTCGGCCACGACGTCGAACGCCCCCCGCTCCCGGGCCCGGTCCAGCAGGGAGTCGACCACCTCCCGGATCCGCGGCGACAGCCGTTCGACGGCCCGGGGGGTGAAGGCCTTGCTGGCCAGGCGGCGGAGCCGGTCGTGGTCCGGTGGGTCCAGGAACAGCATGGAGGGCGTGAGCGCGCCCTCGTCCGGCTCCACCGGGAGCGCCGCGATGAACTGCTCGTACACGGGCGAGTTCCGGCGGTCGCTGCTCATGGCGGGATTCCGGAGCAGCGCGGTCGCGTCCCGGTGGCGGGACAGGATCACGACGCCCGGAAACGGCCGGTGGACCGGATCCTCGCGCTGGAGCCGGCGGTAGACCGGGTACGGGTTCGCGTGGATCTCCGGGAGCCACGGGTTGAAGATCAGATCGACGGGCGTTTCCGGGACCGCGTGCGTGCCGGTGGCCGTGCGGTGGCCCGCGACGGGCTCGGCCGGGGGCGTCCCGCTCACCCGGGCCTCAGTCGTCGGTGGCGGTGGAGCCGCCCGGGGACTCGAGCTCGTCCGACGCCCGTTCGTCCCCGGTGGACACGGCGTCGGACGCCGGCTCGTCCGCGGGGGTCGGTTCGCCCCCTTCGGCCAGGATCGCGCTGACCTCGTCGTCGGCGAGGCGCCGGAACTTGCGCCGGCTCCTGGTGCGGTCCAGGACGGCGACTTCCAGGTCCTCGGTGGGGATGGTCCGCTCGCCGCCGTTCCCCAGGGCCCGCACCGCCGCCCGGACGCCGCTTCCCAGATCCCAGTCCTCCCGGTAGTCGTCCCGGAGGTGCTGGGTGAGCTCCTCGGACAACCCCCCGATGCCCACGTAGCCCTGCTCGTCGGTGACGCTCCCGTCGAACAGCACGTGGAAGATCTCGTTCTCCTCCGGACGGTCCCCCACCTGCGCCACCAGGATCTCCACCTCGTAGGGTTTCATCTGCTGGGTGAAGATGGCCGACAGGGCCTGCGAGTACGCGTTCGCCAGGGCCTTCGCGCTGACGTCCTCGCGCCCGTAGGAGTAGCCCCGGATGTCGGCCAAGCGGATCCCGGAGATCCGGAGGTCCTCGAACTCGCTGTACTTCCCCACGCCGGCGAACGCGATCCGGTCGTAGATCTCGCTGATCTTGTGCAGCGTGGCGCTGGGATTCTCGGCGACGAACAGGACTCCCTCGGCGAACTCCATCGCCACCACCGACCGGCCCCGGGCGATGCCCTTGCGCGCGTACTCCGAGCGGTCCTTCATGAGCTGCTCGGGCGGGACGTAAGGCTGGAAGGACATCAGGACCCCTCACCCCCGGCCGCGTCGTAGGCCGCCTTCAGGTCGGGGTCGGCAATCTCCTCGACGCCGTCCGAGGTCACGACCTTCACGCTGGGCCAGATGCCGCGCACGGGATCGGGCCCGCCGGTGGCCACGTCCTCCTCCGACGCGTCCCGGAGGGACTCGATGACGATCCGCAGGGCGTCGTCCCGTGAGAGGCCAGGGCGCCACAGCTTCTTCAGCGTCCCCTTGGCCGGCCGGCCCCCCGAGCCGGTGGCCATGTAGTTCTCCTCCTCCCAGCGTCCCCCGGTGGCGTCGTACCGGAACAGCCGTCCCTCGGCCCGCCGTTCGTCGAACCCCCCGAACAGGGGGACCACCACCAGCCCCTGGAGGGCCATCGGGAAGTTCCCCCGGATCATCTGGGCCAGTCGGTTGGCCTTGCCCTCGAGCGAGAGCCGCTCCCCCTCCACCTTCTCGTAGTGCTCGAGCTCGGTCTGGAACAGGCGCACGATCTCCGTGGCCTGCCCGGCCGCGCCGGCGATCGAGACGCACGAGTAGTCGTCGGCCTGGAACACCTTCTCGATCTTCTCGTCCGCGATCGAGTAGCCCTCGGTGGCCCGCCGGTCACCGGCCATCACCACCCCACCCGAGAACTTCAGCCCGATGATCGTGGTGCCGTGCGGGATCGCGAGCTGGCCGGCGGCCTGCTGCGGGGAGGCGGAGGTGGCACGGAACGGTTCGGGGCCGTGTTCGGCCAGGGCATCCATGAAGCTCGGGGAGACGCCGAACCCCCGCCCTCCGGAGAGGGGCAGATCGGGCAAACCGGTCATTCGCCGCCTTTTTGGACGTAGGACTTGATGAACTCCTCGGCGTTCTCCTCCAGGACGGAATCGATCTCGTCGAGGATGTCGTCCATCTCCTCCTTCAGGGCCTCGCCCTTGGCGGTGGACTGGACCTGACCGGCGTCGTCGCCGTCGCCGCCTCCGCCTCCGCGCTTCTGGGTCTTGCGCTGTTCCTGTTCCTGCGGCACACCTGCTCCTTCCCCACCCGAACCAACCAGGAGCCCATTCTACCGGCGGGTGCCGTCAAGGCCGGGGAATCAGCTCTGGAGACGGTCGACCAGGGTCGCGGCGTCGGGGGCGTCGTTCAGGAGGGCGTCAACGTGCCCCCGGGTTCCCCGGAGGGGTTCGCGCATGGGAACGCGCTGGAGCACGTCGCGCCCCGTGTCGAAGATCAGCGAATCCCACGACGCGGCCACGATGGCCTCCGGGTACCGTTCGATGCACCGGCCCCGGAAGAAGGCCCTGGTGTCCTCCGGCGGTTCGAGCATGGCCCGGGTGACCTCCTCGTCGGTGGTCAGGCGCTCGACCTTCCCGGTGGCCGCCAGGCGCTGGTACAGGCCCTTGTCCCGCCGGACGTCGTGGTACTGGAGGTCCACCAGGCGGAGCTTGGGATCGTTCCAGGCCAGGCCGTCGCGTTCCCGGTAGCCCTCCAGGACGCGGTACTTGGCCACCCAGTCCAGCTCCCGGTGCAGGGACAGCGGGTCGTCCTCCAGGGCCGTGAGGACGGCCTCCCACCGCTGCAGGACCTCGAGGTTCGCCGGGGTCGCGTCGCGCTCCTCGACGTACTTCTTCGCGTGGTCCAGGTACTCCCACTGGAGCTGTATCGCGGTGACCCGGCGCCCGTCGAGGAGGCGGACCGTGGCCCGGCACGTCACGTCCCACGAGACCTCGTGCAGCGCCTGCACGGGCTGGTCGATCGAGAGCTCCGGCAGGAACTCGTCCTCGATCATCTTCAGCACGATCCCGGTGGACCCCACCTTGATGAACGTGGCCACCTCGCACAGGTTCGCGTCGCCGATGATGCAGTGGAGGCGCCGGTACCGCTCCGGGTCGGCGTGGGGCTCGTCCCGGGTGTTGATGATGGGCCGCTTCAGCGTGGTCTCCAAACCCACCTCGGCCTCGAAGAAGTCGGCCCGCTGGCTGAGCTGGTAGCCGACGTTCGACCCCTGGGCCCGCGGTCCCTCCGCACCGACCTTCCCGGCCCCGGTGAACACCTGGCGGGTCACGAAGAACGGCGTGAGGTCCCGGACGATCCGCCCGAACGGCGTGGCGCGGTCCACCAGGTAGTTCTCGTGGGTTCCGTACGAGTTCCCCTTGCCGTCGGTGTTGTTCTTGTAGATGGCCAGGCGGGCCCCCGGCGGCAGGATCGACTGGACCTCCTGCAGGGAGCGCTCCAGGATCCGTTCGCCGGCCTTGTCGTGCACCACCAGGTCCCGCGGCGTGGCGCACTCCGGCGTGGAGTACTCGGGGTGGGCATGGTCCACGTAGTAGCGGGCGCCGTTCGGCAGGATCACGTTGGCCAGGCCCAGATCCTCATCGGCCGGCTCACGGGCCTGGACCGGTTCGAACCCTCGCGCGTCGCGGAGCGGGGACTCCTGCTCGTAGTCCCATCGGATCCGGCGGAGGGCTCCCGCGAACGTGTTGATGAGGAGCGACGAGGACAGCACGGGGTTGAACTCCGCCGAACCGGGCGCCGAGATGCCGTACTCGGTCTCGATCCCCATGACCTTGTCGATCGCCATCGCATGGAGGGTACTACCCGCCCCCTCACGGAACGCAAGGGCCGTTCGCCTGGATTGCCTCGCGCCGGGGCGCCCGGATGGGTATGTACGTGGGTGACGGGAGGAACATGTGCCGACGCATCAGGGCCACGACGCTCGCGCTGGGGGTGCTCATGGCCGCGTGCAGCGGGGGTGACGCGAAAGAGTCTCCGTCGCCGCAACCCACGCTGGTCACCAGGCCCTCCCCCACGCCCACCATCCCGTCGCCCATCGGAACCGCCGACGTGGCCCGGTGGGCGAAGGCCGTGGGGGACGCCATGGACCCGTTTCTCCAGGACCTCCAGGCGGCATTCGACGCGGTGAAGGCCCGGGACCTCGACGCGCTGGGAACCGCGCTGCGCCACATCCCGGACGACGTCCACGAGGCCATCCGGCGCATCGACGCGTCGGGCCCGGCGCCTCCCGGCCTGCAGGACGAGGTCGACCACCTGCGAGGGCTGCTCCACCAGACCGAGCGGCTGATCCCGAGCCTCCAGGCAGACTGCCTCCACTCCCCCGGCCTGCCCTGCGCCGCCGACGTGGCTCAACTGGCGGACATCACCGCACAGATCATCGACGTCCTGAAGCCCCTCGGCATCGACGTGAACATCCGCGTCGAGCTGTAGCGGCGCCTGCGAGTGCGACCTACAGGTACTGGCCGGAGTTGATGCGTTCGACCTGGCGGCCCGACTTGCCCTCTTCGCCCTCGGCGAGGAGGGTCCGGACGTAGACGATCCGCTCGCCCTTCTTGCCGGAGATGCGGGCCCAGTCGTCCGGGTTCGTCGTGTTCGGGAGGTCCTCGTTCTCCTTGAACTCGTCCCGGATGGCCTGGACCAGGTCGTCGATCTTGATGCCCTTCTGCCCGGACTGGAGGAACCGCTTGATGGCCTCCTTCTTGGCCCGGGCCACGATGTTCTCGATCATCGCGCCGGAATTGAAGTCCTTGAAGTACAGGATCTCCTTGTCGCCGGACTGGTACGTGACCTCCAGGAACCGGTTCTCGTCCGACGGCGCGTACATCCGCTCCACCGTGGTCTCGATCATCCGGGCGATGGCCTTGGGCTTGTCGCCCCCCGACGACTGGACGTCGTCGGGGTGGATCGGGACCTCCGGGTTGAGGTACTTCGACATGATGTCGCCCGCGGCCGCCTGGTCCGGTCGCTCGATCTTGATCTTCACGTCGAGCCGCCCGGGCCGCAGGATGGCCGGGTCGATCATGTCCTCGCGGTTCGAGGCCCCGATCACGATGACGTTCTTCAGCGACTCCACGCCGTCGATCTCCGACAGCAGCTGGGGGACGATGGTGTTCTCCACGTCGGAGGAGATCCCCGAGCCCCGCGTCCGGAAGAGCGAGTCCATCTCGTCGAAGAACACGATCACGGGGAAGCCCTCGTCGGACTTCTCCTTGGCTCGCTGGAAGATCATCCGGATCTGCCGCTCGGTCTCGCCGACGTACTTGTTCAACAGCTCCGGGCCCTTCACGTTCAGGAAGTACGAGTGGGCGTCGGCCCGGCCGGTCTTGTTCGCCACCTGTTCGGCCAGCGACTTGGCCACGGCCTTCGCGATGAGGGTCTTGCCGCATCCCGGGGGCCCGTACAGCAGCACGCCCTTCGGCGGCTTCAGCTGGTGCTCGTGGAACAGCTCCGAGTACAGGAACGGCAGCTCCACGGCGTCGCGGATGGCCTCGATCTGCCCGGTGAGGCCCCCGATGTCCTCGTAGGAGATGTTCGGGATCTCCTCGAGGACCAGCTCCTCGATCTCCTGCTTCGGGAGCTTCTCCAGGACGTGGCCCGAGCGGGGGTCGAGCAGGAGGGAGTCGCCCACGCGGATGACCTGGTCGCGCAGCGCCTCCGAGAGCATCGCCACCTGGGACTCGTCGCCCCGGCCGATCACGATCACGCGTTCGTCGTCGACGTGCTCCTTGACCGTCACGACCTCGCCCTGGCGGTCCTGGTCCAGGATCTCCACGACGTTGAGGGCCTCGTTGAGGATGACCTCCACGCCCTTGCGCAGGCGGTCCCGCTCCAGCGAGGGGTCCACCGAGACGCGCATCTTCCGGCCGGCGGTGAACACGTCGGCCACGGAATCCTCGTCCTCCACCATGGCCAGGAACACGCCGAACGTGGCCGGCGGCTGGGTGAGCTTCTCGACCTCCTCCTTGAGCGCCTCGATCTTGTCGCGCTCGGCCTTCATCACCGTCACGAGCTTCTCGTTCTGGGCGAGGGCCCTGGACAGGTCGGCGCGGGTCTGGACCAGCTTCTCCTCGAGGATCTTCACCTGGCGTGGGGCGTTCGACAGGCGCCGACGCAACAGGGCCACCTCGTCCTCCAGGAACTTGATCTGGGTCTCGAGCTCGTGCCGTTCCTTCTCGTACTGCTCGAACTGCTCTCGAGAGTCCTGGGGCATCGTCGCAACCTCCTGCCGCCCGAGTGTATCCGGTCTGCCTCCGATCTTCGGTACGCGCCGCTCGGGGCTGTACCCCGTTCTACGGGGTTTCACCGCCCGCGGGGTGGAGCCCTTCGGGCCCGTCCGGTGCGACCTCGGGCGGATCGGGGTCCCGGAGGTCCTCCGGCGCGATGGCGTCGGCCCGCGGGCCTCCAGGCCCGTAGCGGCCCACCGTGATGAAGCCCGTGTGGCCCACCATGCGGTGATCGGGGCGGACGCTGCGCTCGGTGACGAACCAGGACCGGAGCATCAGCTCGAACGTCTCCACCTGCTGGAACTCGTGGTCACGGAGGGCCAGGGCCAGCGTCTGGATCTGGATCGTCGTGGGGAGGTAGGCGCACAAGATGCCGCCCGGCTCGAGGACCTCGGTGACGGCCTCGAGCACCCCCCACGGCTCCGGCATGTCCAGGATCACCCGGTCGAACCGCTCGCCGGTCTCCGTGACCTCCCGGAGGTCGCCGCTGCGCATGGACAGGTTCGCCGGCTGCTTGCCGAAGAACATCTCCACGTTCGCCGCGGCCTTGTCCTGGAACTCCGGCCGGAGCTCGTACGTGGTGACACCGCCCTCGGGGCCCACCGCGCGGCACAGGGCCAGGGTCAGCGCGCCGGACCCCGTTCCGGCCTCGAGGACGCGCGAGCCCGGCCCGATGTCCGCGTGCATCAGGATCGCCGCGAGGTCTTTCGGGTACACCACCTGCGCGCCGCGGGGCATCTTCAGCACGAAGTCGACCAGGCGGGGCCGGAACACCTGGAGCGCCGCGCCCTTCGAGGTGTTCAGGACCAGGCCCTCGTCGCGGCCGATGATGTCCGCGAACGGCACGTGCCCCCCGTGGAAGTGGAACTCGCGGTCGGGCTGGAGCCGGACCAGGTACCGCCGCCCCCGCGCATCGAGCAGGAGCACGCGTTCCCCCGGTTCGAACGGCGCGCTCACGTCGGCTCAGCTTCCCATCGTCAGGGCCGCCGGCGCGCCGCCGTACAGCTCGGCCGGGAGGACCTCCTCGGACAGCTCGCCGGCCACCTGGCGGTCGCTCTCCGACTTCTCGGGGGGCGCGCCGAGTCGCTCCCCCAGGACCTGGGCCCGGGCCCGGCAGAACGCGCAGAACCGGCCGGTGGTGGGCTGCCCGCACCGTTCGCACGGCGACAGCTCCGCTGTGTCCTCGTGCTTGAACAGCGGCGCCGCCCGATCGATGTATCCCAGCAGGAACTGGGCCTTGGTCCCGGGGCTCGTCCGCTCGAGCTGGTTCATCGCGGCCTTGTACCGGAGCTGGGTGTTCCCGCCGACCAGCGGGCACTCCTCCACCACATAGTCGATCCCGCGCAGGAACGCGTACGCGGCGGTCTCCAGCTCGGACAGCCGGATCAGCGGTTTGACCTTCTTCACCATGCCCTCGCGCGACGGGAGGACCGGGAACTGCCGGGCGATGTACTCGGTCTGCCACCGAAGCGTGTTCCCGAGCAGCGTGGCAGCCTCGTCGTCCAGGTTGTGGCCGGTGGCCACCACGTCGAACCCGTGGTCCAGGGCCACCCGGTTGAACACGTACCGCTTCGAGAGGCCGCACACGGCGCATGTGGACCGGGACCCCTTCTTGCCGGCGGTGGGGATGTCGTAGCCGTACTCGCCGCGGAGGTCCACGTCGATGAGGTCCGCTTCGTGTTCGTCGGCGAAGGCCTTCGTGACAACGCGGGAGCGCTCCGAGTACTCGCCGATCCCGAGCCCCAGGTACATCCCGGCGGCCCGGTATCCCAGATCGAGGAGGATCTCCCACAGCCCCAGGGAGTCCTTGCCGCCAGAGACGGCGACCATGATCCGTTCGTCCGGCCCGAACATCCGGTGCGACTTGATGGAGCGCTTCACCGTCTCGTGCACGTGGTGCACGAAGCACTCCTGGCAGAAGGCGGCGTTGTGCCGCCTGACCTCCACCACGGCCGGCCCCCGGCACCGCCGGCACCTCATTCTTCAATCCCCCCCGAGCCCCCGGAGATCACCGGGCGGACCTCGATCTCATCACCGTCGTCCAGCCGTTCCTCCCGGGTGACCAGCGCCTTGTCTCGGATCACCAGCACGGTGTCCGGATCGATGCCCAGCTCGGCCAGCACGTCCCGCACCCGCCGAGGTCCGCCGACCGATACCTCGCGATCCGGATTCCGCAGTCGAACCTTCACCCAGAAGAGGCTAGCGCAGCCGGCGAGACCCAACCGACCGGCTCGCCATCCATGACCGGAAGCTGCTTCGCTACGGCGAGGCGGTGGGGAGGGGCCGGACGCCGAGGGTGACGTGGTAGGTCTGGTCGGAGCCGTCCTGGTGGACGACCGTGACGTTGGCGTCGTCGCCCGGGTGGTGGGCCAGGATGAGCTCGCCGAGCCTCTCGGAGCCGTCCACGGCCTGGTCGTCGAACTTCACGATCACGTCGCCGGAGTCGATCCCGGCGTCCTCGGCGGGACCCTTGGGCGCGACGTCGATGACGAACGCGCCGGAGTCGACCGTGAGGTTCTCCTGCTGTTCGATCAGCGGCGTGACCGTGGTGGTGGTCACCCCCAGGAACGCGAGCGGCGCGGAGGGGTTCTGCACCGCGTGTTCGATCGTGGGCTTCGCGGCGTCGATCGAGATGGCGAACCCGATGTTCTCCGCCTGCTGGGCGCCGGCGGTGTTGATCCCCACCACCTGGCCCTGGAGGTTCACCAACGGTCCGCCGGAGTTCCCGGGGTTGATGGCCGCGTCGGTCTGGATGACGTGGGTGTAGCTCCTCGACCCGCCTGAGGCATTGGGATCGGCGGCCTTCACCTCGCGGTCGAGCGCAGACACGATCCCGCTGGTGACCGTGGGGCCTCCGCTCAGCGCGAGCGCGTAGCCCACCGCCACGACGCGCTGCCCCAGCTCCAGTTGCGCGGAGTCGCCCATCCGCACCGTGGGCAGTCCGGTGGCGTCCACCTTCAGGACGGCCAGGTCGGCCTCCGAGTCGCCCCCGATGACCCGGGCCTCGAAGGTCCTGGTGGGCTCGGTCGACGTGGTGACCGTGATCCGCTGAGCTCCTTCCACCACATGGAAGTTCGTCACGACGATGCCGTCCGAGCGGATGACGAACCCGGTGCCGACGCCTCGCCCCTGCTGCGAGCCGCCGAGGGGGTTCGGCTCGAGCAGGTTCGTCGTGACGTTCACCACGGCGGGGAGCACCCGATGGACCACCTGGACCACCGGCTCGGCGTTGGGGTCCTCCGGCGGGAGCGGCGACAGCGACGGCGGCGTCGGGATGGTCGGGACCGGCGTGGTGGCCGGGGCGGTGGACTTCGACGCCTTGCCGGACCCCCAGGTCCTGAATGCGGGCGAGGACCCCGAGGAGCTGGTGACCGTGGCGCACCCGGTGGCCACCGCGGCCAGAACTCCGATCGCAATGAGGAGTCGTTTCATCACCTACATATTCGCCGCCGGCGCCGGAAACGACCCGTCTCTTCAGCGAACCTTCAGCAACTTCGTTCCCCGGACGGGTCTCGCCCAGACGGGAGGGGCCACCCCGGTCGGTTCAGAACCCGGAACGCGGGGCCGTCTCTAGCATGACGGAACGAGGATCTCGGGATCGACGATCTCGGGCGGCCCGGGAATCAGTCGGACCCCACCGAGGTGCGGGATGTTCAGCATGCGGAACGCGGACCAGTCGCCGCCCCGTCCCGCCAGGTACGCGGCCACCAGCGGCGCCTCGTGTGAGACGCCGAGGACGACCCCGTCCGGATGGCGATCCGCTGCCTCCTCGGCCCACGCGGTCACCCGGCCCGCGGCCTCGTCCAGGGGATCGTCGTTGCCCTTCGCCGCGGGATCGGCATAGACGGCGAGCAGCTCCGGGTCCGTCATGGCCTCGGCCCATGGCCGGCCGAACCACCGGGCAAGACCACCCCACTCGATGAGCCGCGCGTCGGTTCGGACCTCCAGGCCGCGGGGCTCGGCCAGGGCCCGGGCCGTCTCCTGAGCCCGGGTCAACGGGCTCGCATCCACCGCCACGATGTTGGAGTTGCGAAGGGCCTCACCCAGCGTCCGCGCGGCCGCCATGCCGTCCGCCGCCAGCGGGAACCCGTCCAGCCGGCCGTACATGAGGTGATCTGGGTTCTCCACTGTCGCATGGCGGATCCCGACGACGGCAGCCATGGCCCGCGATGGTACCGGGGTCCGTCCGGTCGGTGGTCCCGACCCTCTGTGCCCCGCTCAGGCGATGGGCGCATGGCCGGAGCATCGTACGGGCGGTCACCCCGGAAAGCCCGGCCCGACCCGGTCCTTTCCCTGGGTTCGCGCCAGCCGCGGGGCTACGCTTGACCCGACGTGGACGAGCGGGTGCTGGTGGTGGAGGACGACGCGTCGATCCGGGAGACGGTCGCGCTCGGGCTGGGGCGGGCGGGGCTCCGGGTGACCACGGCCGGGGACGGGCGGGAGGGGCTGATGCGGGCCCGGAACGACCCGTTCGACGCCGTGATCCTCGACGTCATGCTGCCCTCGCTCGACGGGTTCGAGATCCTCCGCGAGATCCGGAAGGACAGCCGGATCCCCGTGATCATGCTCACCGCCCGCACCGACACCACCGACGTCGTCGTCGGCCTCGAGCTCGGAGCCGACGACTACGTGACGAAGCCGTTCGAGCTGCCGGAGCTGGTGGCCAGGGTCCGGGCGGTCCTCCGGCGAGCCGCGCCGGAGCGCGAGGAGCCGGTGCTGCAGGTCGGCGACCTCCAGGTGGACCCGACCGGCTTCGTGGCCAGTCGCGGCGGCCGGCCCCTCGATCTCACCGCCACCGAGTTCCGGCTCCTCCTGGAGCTGGCCCGGCACCCCGGCCGGGTCCTCACCCGGGAGATCCTGCTGGCGCGGGTGTGGAACTACGACTACCTGGGCGACTCCCGGCTGGTGGACGTGGCCGTGCAGCGCCTCCGGGCCAAGGTCGAACCGGATCCGGCCAACCCCACGACGATCCGGACCATCCGGGGCGTCGGCTACCGGCTCGAACGCCCTGGCGCGGAGCCCGGCGAGGAGTAGCCGGATGCCGCGCCGCATCGCCGCCCCCACCCGCCTCCGCCGGCGGATCTTCGTCTCGTTCGTCCTGGTGGCCGGGCTCTCCGCGGGCACCCTCGCCATGGGGTCGTTCCTGCTGGTCCGGCAGTCCCGCCTGGACGACTCGGTAGACCGGTCCGTCCACCTGGCCCAGCAGGACGTGGAGTTCGCCCGCCAGAACCTCCCGTCCGATCCGACGACCGAGGACGTCAAGAACCGGCTGCTCGACTTCTTCGCCACCGGGGGGATCGCGACGGTGGCGCTTGTGGATGGCGAGACAGTGGCGTCGCCCTCGAGCCTGCTGTCGTTCCGGCCTCCATCCGATCTCCAAGCACTCGTTGAGGACGGTCAGATCGCCTACGAACGGGAGACGGTGCTCGGCCACCCCTCGCTGGTGGTGGGGGGACCGGTGACCAACCGGGACGTCCAGCTGTACTTCGTGTTCGACGAATCCGGGCTCCGGGACGACCTCCAGCAGCTGGCCGTCGTCCTGGGAGCCGGGTGGGTCCTCGCCGTGCTGCTGGCGGCGCTGGCCGGGCTGCTGCTGGCCCGGCGGACCCTCGGCCCGGTGGCCCGGGCCAGCCGGGCCGCGCGATCGATGGCTGAGGGACTGCTCGACACCCGGCTGCCGGTGGAGACCGACGACGAGTTCGGGGCCTGGGCGGCCTCGTTCAACGAGATGGCCGCGGCCCTGGAGGCCAAGATCGCGGCGCTGTCCGAGGCCCGCGAACGGGAGCGGCGGTTCACCTCGGACGTGGCCCACGAGCTCCGCACGCCGCTGTCGGCGCTGGTCGGCGAGGCGTCACTCCTGCGCGAGCACCTCGACGACCTCCCGGACGGGGCCCGGCGGCCGGCCGAGCTCCTGGTCGCCGACGTGGCCCGCCTCCGCAAGCTGGTGGAGGACCTCATGGAGATCTCCCGGTTCGACGCCGGGCGCCAGACGGTCCGGGCCGAGCCCCTCGACCTGGGCTCGTTGGTGGAGGCCACCATCCGCTCGCGGGGATGGGACGACCGCGTGCGCGTCGAGGCCCAGGAGGTCGTGGTGGTCTCCGACCGCCGGCGCCTGGAGCGGATCGTGGCGAACCTGACCGGCAACGCCGTCGAGCACGGGGGCCGGGACGTCGCGGTCCGGGTGGGCAGGGACGGCGTCGGGGCGTTCGTGGAGGTCACCGACCACGGCCCGGGCATCCGCCCCCAGGACCTGCCCCACCTGTTCGAACGGTTCTACAAGGCCGACCGCTCCAGGACCGGCCCGGGGAGCGGCCTGGGCCTCGCCATCGCCCTGGAGAACGCCCACCTGCTGGGGGGCGACATCCAGGTGGCCAGCGAGCCCGGGGTGGGGTCGCGGTTCACGCTCCGGATGCCCGCGATCGTCGTTGCGGACCTGTTACCCGGCCGAGAGGACCACGTTGCGGCGCCCCCCGAGGATGGATCACGACCGAGAGAAAGGAGTGAGCCGTGAAGCGTCTCGTCGTGATCCTGGGAGTCCTGGCCCTGGTGGCCGCCGGCTGCGCGAAGCACCGGGCCGTGGGGGTCGGCCCGGCCGACACCTCCACACCCACGCCCCCCGATACCACCTCCCCCATCCCCGAGCCGTCGAACAGCGCCCCGCCCACCGCCCGGCCCAGCCCCACCGACACGCAGACGTCGCCCACACCGGCGAGCACCGTCACGTACGAGGTGTGGTTCGCCGGCGACGACTCGAGCCTGTTCCTGGTCCATCGGACCGAACCGGCCACCGAGGCCGTGGGACGGGCCTCCCTGACCGCCCTGCTCGGGGGACCGAGCGGCGAGGAGTCCGACGCCGGGGTCGGCACCCAGGTCCCGCCGGGAACGAGCCTCGTGGACCTGTCGATCTCCAGCGGGGAGGCCACCGTGAACCTGTCGAACGAGTACTTCTCGGGCGGCAGCGCGGTCTCGGAGTGGACACGGCTGGGCCAGGTCGTGTGCACGATCGACCAGTTCCGGTCGGTGGACGCCGTGACCATCCAGCTGGAGGGCGATCCGATCAAGACGTTCGACATCCAGGGGCGGGCCCTCCACCGGCCATGGCAGTGCGGGGACTTCGAGCAGATCCTGCCCGCCATCGTCGTGGAGGAGCCGGGCATCGGGCAGACCGTGTCCAGCCCGTTCACGGTGTCCGGGACGGCGAACGTGTTCGAGGCCACCGTGAGCTACCGCCTCCTCGACGACGGCGGGAACGAGGTCGCCTCGGGGTTCGTCACGGCCACCTGCGGCACCGGCTGCCGGGGCGATTACACGGACGACATCTCGTACACCGTCGACCACGCCCAGCCGGGGACGCTCGAGGTGTTCGAGGAGAGCGCTGAGAACGGCCAGCCCATCAACATGGTGAGGATCCCGCTGAGCCTGGAGCCGTAGGCACCGCCACGTGCCCCCGAAGGCAGGAGGGCGGGACCCGATTCGTCCGGTCCCGCCCTTCTCGCTTGTCGCGCTCCAGGGGCTACAGGGTCGCGTCGAACGCCTCCGCGGCGTCCACCGTCCGGTTGATCACCAGGATCGTGAGCTCGTTGGCCTCCGTGGGGCCGGCCATCGAGTACGAGGCGACGCTGTACAGCTTCGTCCCCGCTCCGAACCCGGCGAAGTCCCCCACGGGCGCCTTCAGCAGGATCACGTTCTGGCGAACGATGATCTTGCCCGTCACGTGGTAGGCGGCGTCGGTGTGGTAGCCGGCCCCGCTGACCGCATCGTTCGCGGGGTTGATGAGCTGGTCGTTCGCATCGAGTTTGCCCCCGAAGAACCGCAGGGGCTGCCCCGGCGTGAACTCGGCGGACATGTGATAGATGTCCGAGCCCGTCGAGAAGCGCAGCACGTACTGCAGGCGCTCGGCGGCCGGGTCCGTGCTCCCCGCGGCCGAGGAGGCCGCGTTGAACTGGGTCAGCGCCGCGCCCATCTTGGCCAGGCTCGCGTCCTGGAGCCGGATCCGCCCGACCAGGAACCCGTTGGAGAGGCGGAGCGACTCGTGCGTGATGTCGAGGCCGGGCATGTTCGTGGCGTTCTTCACGTTCGGCCACGTGGCGTCCCCGCCCACGTCGCCCCGCTCCGGCGTGGACGAGACCGACACCGAGAGGCTGGGCTTCGCCGTGAGCAACCCCGGGCCCTGCACCAGCTTCGCGAAGTGGACGAACGGCGACTGCTTGGGGTCCGCCGGCGTGGAGCCCTCGCCGAACCGGCTGTTGTTGTCACTGAACACCACGCCGATGCGGCCGTCCTTGTCGACGCCGAGGTCGATCATGTCGAGCAGCGAGCGGTCCTGGGCCGGGACGGTGGCCGCGCACGTGGTGCCGCTGGTGCACACGTTGCCCCGGTGGATCGAGCGGTGGCTGACCAGGCCCGTGGAGATCACGGCCGGCCCGGTCTGCTGGAGTGCGTTCGTGATCACGGCGCCGTACGTCTGCCACCTGGTGGCGGGGACGCAGTTCGCGGGGTCGCCGGCGTCGCAGGTCGCCGTGGTGCCGATGTAGGTGATCCCGATCCGGCCGGCGCCGCCGCCGATGACCTCCGGGAACAGCGCGATCGTCACCGACGGCAGGTCCACCCGGACCTTCGGCGTCCAGAACGACCCCGGCCGTCCCCCGATCAGTGGGTTGTTCGCCCTGTCGTCGATCGGCGAGGCGCTGTAGTACATCACCCCACCGGTGGACCACACGGCGTAGGCGTTCCCGTGGTTGTCGAGCGACAGCCACGGGAAGATCGTCGGGTTGTCGCCGTTCACCAGGTTGTCCTGCCAGTTCGTGGGGAGCTGGTAGCCCGATGCCTGGGCCGTGGCCACGATGTAATGGCTCACCCCCAGCGGGTGGCCCGTGAACGACCGGTACGGCTGGTAGATCCACCCGTGCCCCGGGCCGTCCGTGTTGTCCACCCGCATCTGCCCGCTCTGGGACACGAACTGGAGCTGGGTGACGGGCTGCGGGATGGGCTGCCCGTTCTGGTCGATGCCCTCGACGAACTGCCCCGCCCCCGGCACGTGGTAGGCCAGGAACGCCTCGATGGTGCTCCCATTCACCTGGTAGGCGGAGCTGTTGTCGGTGGCCGCCAGCCACTGGCGGTCGACGCCCGTGGCGCCGTTGGACACGGCGAACTGCCTGGCCACCGGGAACGAGTCGCCGTGGTCGATCGAGCTGCTCTCGGACTCCTGGGCCAGCGACTCCTGGTCGGCGAAGAACACGTGTCCGTTCTTCGGGTTCACGTCGGTCTCGGTGTCCCCGCCGCCGCCCGTCGCGCAGTTCGGCCGGCTCCGCTCGGCGCACGTCAGGTCGATGAGGAGGCGGAAGCTCTTGCCGCCGTCGGTGGATCGGTTGAGCTGGCCGGTGTTCGACCGGGAGGACAGCGGCCAGTCCACGAAGATGCGGTTGGGGTTGATGGCCCCGGACAGGGAGTCCTTCCGGGGACGCTCCATGGTGGTCTGGGGCTCGCCCCCCAGGAAGTTCGCCGAGACGACCGTGGCCGGCGCGAACGAGACCTGGGTGTTCGAGAACGTGGCCCCGCCGAAGACGCCGCCCGCCTGCGAGGTGAAGGTGGCCGAGCCGTCGTACCCGGAGTTCGCCACCGCGAAGTACACGACCCGGACGTAGTAATTGCCCTGGGCGCTCGGCACGAACACGTTCTCGGTCAGCGTCCCCTCGGCGGCGGCGTGGTTGACCTCCTGCGTGTGGGCCGCGTCGGAGTACACGTACAGGTCGAAGTCGTTGGCGGGGACGGTGGTGGTGACGTCGAAGGTCACGCCGCCAGAATGGCCGGTCCAGTACCCCGCGGGGATGCTCACCGTGAGCGTGTAGTCGTCGCAGAAGGCCCCGGTGTCGTGGCACTCGGCGTCGGACGGTCCCTGGGTGACCGCGCTCTGCACGGGACCCGTCCAGGACGTGTTCGGCGACGCCGGGCTCACCGTGCCGTTCGACGGCGTGGATGCCTGGCTCACCCCGACCCCGGCCATGGCCAGGGCCAGAACGGCGGCAACGGCCAATACCCGAGGTCGGCTTGCGGAACGTGGGCGCATGTGGTTCCCCCTCTCGTGGGCGTGCCAGGCCCATGTACCCGGAGGGCAACCGCCCCAAACAGCCCCCGGCTGCGGCGGGCCGCCCGCTGCTACTCTTTGGCACTCATGGGTGATTTCAAGGAAGTCCGCTACGAGCGGCTGTTCGTCAAGACCCCGGGCACGGACAAGCTCCGCAAGACCGCCGCGGGGAGGCTCCAGCACCTGCTGAACGACGGATGGCGGGAGATCGAGCGGTCCCAGACCGGCGACTACATGAGGGTCCGCCTGGAGCGCGCCGGCCACGTCCCCCGGAACGTGAAGATCAAGGAGGCCCCGGCGCCGGCCCCCCGCGAACGACGCGGGCGCGGGTTCGGCTTCGGCGGACCCGGTGGTGGCGGCGGTCGTGGCGGTCCCGGCGGTGGCCGGGGAGGCTTCGGCGGTCCCGGTGGCGGTCGTGGTGGTCCCGGCGGCGGCCGTGGGGCCCCCGGCGCTCCCGGCGGCGGTCCTCCCGGCGCCGGCGCTCCGCGCTAGAGCCGATTCCCGGCGGCTGGTTCCCTGCCGCTCTCACCGCGCGAACCGTTCCCGGCACGACGAAGGGGCCACCCGCCGGTGACCCCTTCGCTGTCGTCGTTTCGGCGGCGGGGGCGCCCTCGCACGCGGGACGCCGCGCCGTCTCGCCTAGCCGATCGGCCGTACGTTCGCCGCCTGGGGACCCTTCTGTCCCTGGGTCACGTCGAACTCGACCTTCTGGTTCTCCTCCAGGTTCCGGTACCCAGCCCCCGCGATCGCGGAGAAGTGCACGAACACGTCGGGTCCGCCCTCCTGGGAGATGAAGCCGTACCCCTTCTCGGAGTTGAACCACTTCACGACGCCGGTTGCCATTCTGCAATCCCCTCCTTTCCCGGCCCGCCCGGACTCGCGGCCCGGCGGCCTGGGCCCACATGGGCCCGTGAGGGAACTGCTCGAACAACCTGTGCCTTGCCGAACCCTCGATTGCGGACTATAGCAGCCCCTCCCGACACCCTGTTCCCAGCCGGACGGGGCCTCGCCCGGGCACGATTCGAGACGTTCCTGTCCCACCGCGACGGGCAAGCTGCCCCGGGCGCTCAAGGATTCGCTCCCCGGTCCCGACACCTATCTTGCGATGTACAACGACACGCTGTGCTCCCAGTGCGGACTCACCCTCGCGGCGATCGCCCTGCTGGCCGGAGTGGTTCGGGACATGCGCCGGCATCGGGCCAACGACGGCACCTGGCGGGCGGAGATCTGTCCGCACTGCGGTGAGGTCACTGGCGTGCACGACGACAAGGAGGGCTGGGCCCTGGGACACCGCGCCCCGGTCGTCCAGCCCGAGATCCACCGCGCGTTCGTCTCCGTTCCGTAGCGGCCTGCCCCTTCCGGCTCGGGTATGACCTGCGCCCTGGCCTGTGGTGCCGGCTCCCTGCCACAATGGAGGGTGTGAGCACCACCGCGCCCGTGGAGGTCGATCGCCCGTCCGGCGACGAGGTCGCGATCCCGGACCGCCCGTGGGTGGTCATCGTGTGGAACGACCCCATCAACCTGATGTCGTACGTGACGTTCGTGTTCCAGAAGCTGTTCGGCTATCCCCGGTCCAAGGCCGAGCGCCTGATGCTCGACGTCCACCACAAGGGCCGGGCCGCGGTGTCCTCCGGGAACCGCGAGAAGGCCGAGTTCGATGTCTCCCGGCTCCACGCCCACGGGCTGTGGGCCACGATGCAGAAGGACTGACCGATCGACCGTCGGTCCCTGAACCTGGACGCCCGGGTCCGCCGGACCCGGCGGGGCGACTACGAGCTGCGGGTCCCCGAACCCGAGCGCGTCGTGCTCCGCAAGCTGGCCGGCGAGCTGGAGGAGATGCTCCCCGGCGACGACCCCGCCCTGGAGCGGGTGTTCCCCCCCGCCTACCCTGACGATCCCCTGGCCAACGAGGAATACGAGCACCTCGTGCGGGACGACCTGGTGGCTCAGCGGGTGGAGGCCGTCCGGACGTTCCGGCGGACACTCGACGCCCAGCGGATCAGCGAGGACGAGCTGGTGGCGTGGATGAGCTCGATCAACGACATCCGCCTGGTCCTGGGCACCAAGCTGGAGGTCACCGAGGAGACCAACTTCCGCGACCTCGACGAGGACGCCCCCGATGCCTACCACCACGCGATCTACCACTACCTGGGGTGGCTGGAGGAGCAGATCGTCGAGGCCCTGGCCGCGACCCTCGAGCACCCCGGACCGGGCCGGGGGAAGAAGCGCGAACGGTGAGGACCGCCCGCCGGGCCGACACCCTCCGCCGGCCATGGATCCTGGCGTTGGGGGACGCCGTCGCCATCGTCCTGTTCGCGGTGATCGGCCTGGCCAGCCACCGGGAGGGGGAGACCGCCGCCGGGCTGGTGCGCAACGCGGGCCCGGTCCTGGCCGGCTTCCTCGCCGCCGCCCTGGCGGTCGGGACCTACCGCCGCCCGGGGGTCCGGACGCTCGCCGCGGCCTGGATCCTCGGCGTCCCGGCCGGGGTCCTCCTGCGGGCCGCCATCCTCGGCCACGGCTACGGGACCAAGACCTTCACGTTCATGGCGGTGACCGTGATCGTCACCGGCCTGCTGCTGGCCGCCTGGCGCGGACTCCTCGAGCTGGCGCGACGGGCCATGCCGTCCAGCGACTGAGCGTGTCAGGGGCGGACGGGAGGGTTCGGCGGTGCGGCAGGTCGGGGCCGGCCGGACCGAGAAGGTCGAGGCCCTGAAGCGGGTGGCGCGCGTCGAGCGCGCGCGGGACCGGACCGTCTCGGAATCGCGTCAGGGGGACAGCGTGAACGAGCCCGAGATCCCGCCGTCCCGGCAGTCGAAGTCGCCGGCCACGCCGTCGGAGTCCGCCCGGGTCACCTGGACGGTGCACGAGCCGTCGCGCGAGGAGAACCCTCCCCCTCCGTCGAGCGCCACCACGAAGCTGTTCGACGTCGGATAGGACCCCACTCGGGCGGGGCCCGCGACGGTGAACGTCCGCCCGTCCCCCGACCAGCTGCCGTCCACCTCCCGGGTCTGGGGATCGAAGGTCGCCGTGGCCGTGACCAGATCGAAGCTGCCGCTCCGGGTCTGGACGCGAGCCTCCCCGTGCCCGAAGGATGACAGGACGTGCTCGTCGTTCGAGCATGCCGAACCGCCGACGGCGACCACGACGGCGCACAGCGCGGTCAGGCGGCGCGATCTCCGCAGATCCACCGGGCGAGTCTCCCGGCGGGTCCGATCGGTGTCAACGGGAGGGCCTCGAATCGCTCAGTAGTCGTCGGGGTCGTCGCCCTCGCGGGTGTTGTCGCCCTCCTTGGGGCCGGGGCCGGAGGGGCAGGGTTCCGTTCCCGTGTGGTCGCACACCAGCTCGCCCTTGTCCGGGTCCATCACGATCAGGCCGCCCTCGATGGCGATGTTCTGCGCATTCGGCTCCGCGGGGTTCGGCAGGCCGTTCTCGGCGAACGCCGAGTCGCACCGGGGCAGGCTCTCCGGCGTGGAGCTCGCACCGTGGTTCGGGTCCCAGCAGTTCCCCTCGCCGATGCCGTCCCAGAACAGGTCGGTGCCGTTGGGGGACTCGATCCCGCCGGGCCTGGTCATCCAGTTCCCCACGATGGTGTCGTACGTCGCGGTCGCGCCGCGATCCTCCACCTCGAGGGACGACAGCCCGATGCCCAGCGCGTGGTTGTTCCAGATCCAGTTCCCCCGGATCAGCGAGTGGTTGAACGACGCCATGACGATGCCGGTGCCGACCGGGGCGTGAATGGTGTCCCGCGTGAACCCGATGGGCTTCACGTTCGACTTCGGGGAGTACACGTTGAAGTTGTTGTTGTAGACGCGGTTCCCGACCATCCGGACGTGGCCCGGCGGGTAGTTCGGGTGGTCGGACTCGGCATCGACCACGATCCCGGTGGCGTTGTCGTACCAGTCGTTGTCGCGGAGCACGACGTAGTTGGCGTTCGTGCCGGAGAACCCCAGGACGTTGTGGTGGATCCGGCAGTTCTGCACGATCGTGTTGATGCGTCCGCTGTCCGGCGCGCCGCCCACGTAGATCCCGGAGTCTCCCCCGCCGACCGCCTCGCAGTTCTGGATGATCCCGTGGTCGGAGGCGAACCCGAACAGCTGGTACTCGCCGCTGTACTTCCCCGCCACGTCGTCGTACAGGTACGTGTCCGACTCGATCGTGTACAGGCCGTGCTCCACGGCGTGCTCCACCGTGAAGTTCCGGGCGATGAACCCGTTCGAACGGTCGACCCGGATCCCCACGTGCTTGCTGAACCCGGCGTCGATCACGACGTCGTCACGGTCGAACCCGGTGCCCTGCAACGTGATCGACGGCTTGCCGATGATCCCGACGAGGTTGATCGCGTTCGGGTGGGCCTTCTGGAAGTCGTAGGAGTACGTTCCGTCCGAGCCGTCGGCCGGGAGGTCGGGGGCCTTCCGGCTGGGGTACTCCTCGTACTCCCCCGGCATGACCAGGATGTCGCGGTGACCGGCCACGGCGTTCACCGCGGCCTGGATGTCGTGGAACCGGCACTGCGGCCACAGGACCGCGTTGAGCTTCCAGTTTGCCAGCCGGGCCTGCCAGTAGGAACGGGCCTCGCCCCGCGTGGCCGCGATCCGGTTCAGGTACGTCGAACGTTCCGAGGCGGTGGGCTCGCTGGAGGCCTTGCACACCACCACGTGCGGCTGGACACGGTCGACGTCCGGCCACGGCCCCGGCCGGGGCGGCGACTCCACCGACCGTTCGTTGTGGGCCGCCGCGGGGCCGGCGACCATCGTGAGGGCGGCCCCCACCAGGGCCACGGCGAGGACGGCTCGGAGCGTGCGCATCACGGGCAACCCCTCTTTCGGCGCGGGCGACCTCGCGCCCGGTGAGTCGGCGTTCGGTTCGGGTCCGGTATTCCCTCCACGGGGTCGGGCAAAACGAACCGCGCCGCTCCACCGCGGCGTCGGGTGGAGCGGCGCGTTCGCCGAACGAGTCGCCGTTCCCTGTTACGACGCCTTGCGGATGGCCTGGATCAGGTCCCACTTGCCCATGCGGGACCGGCCGGCGATGTTCTTGCGCTTGGCCGCCTGCACCTGCTTCGCGCTGGCCATGGCTGCATCTCCGGACATCTCGGTTGTCCTCGGAGGAACGTTCCCCGTTCCGTGCGGGGTTATCCTGTCTCGTCCGCGCCCCGGGCGTGGATGGCCCGGACGGCGTCGATGGTGTCGGCGTCCTCGGGGCGCTTGTCCGGCCGGTATCCCTTGATGCGGGCGAAGCGAAGCGCCAGTCCGGCCGGGTACCGCGTGCTGGCCTGCACGCCGTCGAATGCAACCTCCACGACGAGCTCCGGGCGAACGTACACGGTGTACGGGTCGCGGCCGGTCTCGATCTGCTGGAACCGTTCCGTCTGCCAGGCCAGGACGGCGTCGGTCATCCCCTTGAACGTCTTCCCCAGCATGACGAACCCACCCGAGGCCGGGTCCCGGGCCCCCAGATGGAGGTTCGACAACAAGCCGCGGCGCCGTCCGTGACCCCATTCCGCGGCCAGCACCACGAGGTCGAGGGTGTCGGCCCGCTTGACCTTCAGCCAGGTGGCCCCGCGCCGCCCGGCTTCGTACGGCGACCCCGGAGCCTTCACCATCACGCCCTCGTGACCCCGCTGGATGGCCTGTTCGAAGAACGCCTCCGCCTCCCCACGGTCGTCGGTCTCGATCCGGGGGATCCGGAGGCCCTCGGGGATCCGCGCGGCCATGGCCTCGAACCGGGCCCGTTCGGGCCGGTCCAGGAGGTCCTCCCCGTCGAGGTGCAGGCAGTCGAAGAAGAACGCCGACAGCGGGGTGGCGGCCCGGTGCCGTTCGACCTCCAGCTGCGAACCGAACCGGCTCATCGTCGACTGGAACCGGTGGGGCCGACCGGTGGCTCGGAGCGCGATGGCCTCGCCGTCCAGCACGACGGACCGCACCGGGAGGCCCAGGACGGACTCCACGACCTCGGGAACCCGGTCGGTGACGTCGGCGAGGTTCCGGGTGAAGGCGCGGACCTCGGAACCCAGCCGGTGGACCTGCAGCCTGGCGCCGTCGAGCTTCCACTCCATCGCGGCCGGCCCGCCGATCCGGGCCAGGGCGTCGGCGATGCCCTCGGCCGACTGGGCCAGCATGGGCTGGACGGGCCGGAGCACGGTGAGCCGGAACCGGGCCAGGCCGGCCGGGCCCTCGACCACCGCCGTTCGGGCCACCTGGGCCAGGTCTCCGGCGAGCATGGCCGCCCGCCGGACCTCCGCCGCGCCCACGCCCGACGCCCTGGCCACCGCCTCCACCATCAACCCCTCCAGGGCCCCCTGGCGGATCTCGCCGAGCATCAACCCCCGAAGGAAGGCCTGCTCCGGGGCCGTCGCCCGCGCCAGGAGGTCGTGCAGGATCGCCCTCCGCCGGGTCTGGGACCCCGAACCGGCGGTCGAACGGAGCTCCTCGAACGCCCGCTGGACCTCCAGGACCCGGAGCGTGGCGGTCGCGGCGGGGGGCGGAGGGTCCCGAAGCGAGGCCCACCCCACCCCGATGGTCCCGCCGGGGATGTCGCCCGACAGGTGGGCCACGGCGACCGGCACCTCGTCCGGAGAGGCATGCCCCAGCGCCTCGGCCAGGCGGGCCACCTTCTCCAACCGCTTCGGGGTGGCGGCCACGCCGACCGAGGCTCGCGCGATGTCCTCGAACAGCACGGGCCAGATTCTCCCCCTCCGAGGCCGCTTGGGCTCCGGCCGCCTCTCCTCGGCCACCGGCACGCACCTCGGGCCGTGAGGCGGAGGGCTACCCGGCGGGCTCGCCCCGGAGCCAGTCGGTGAGGGCGGTGACCCCCTGGAGCTGGGCGGCTCCTCCGCTCAGCCCGCCGAGGACCCCGTCGCTGCCGCGCATCATCGAGAGCTTGAACTTCTGCCCGTCGGTCGTCCTCAATACCAGCGTCAGGGCGGCCGCGTCCATCACGGCGGATGCCGCGTTGAAGTCCCCGCCGCCCGCCCCACCGAGCTCGGCCTTGGCCACGTCCGCCCGCCCCACCGAGCGGGCAGGTTTCTTCGGCTGGAGCTTCCGGTCGAGCGGTTGGAGGATGAGGCGCCGGTCGGTGACACCGATCGCGTAGAGCCCGCCGCTGAAGGTCTTCTGGAAGGTCGCGGCGGCCAGGCCCCGCAGTGTCTCCCCCGGTTCGAGCAGCCCCTCCAGCCCGGGCCGCACCATGGTGTCGAAGTCTCTCGCCATCGTCGTCAGCCCGCCAGGCGGCGCACCGCGTGGAGCTTGTTGTTCGCGTCGAGGGCGGCCACCTTGTAGCTCTCTGCCAGCGTCGGGTAGTTGAAGACCGCCCCGGTCAGGTAGTCGAGGGTCCCGCCGTTGCCCATCACGGCCTGCCCGATGTGCACCAGCTCGGTGGCGCCGGTCCCCAGCACGTGCACCCCCAGCAGCGTCCGGTCCTCCTGCGACACCAGGATCTTCAGCATGCCGTAGGAGTCTCCCAGGATCTGTCCCCGGGCCAGCTCGCGGTACCTCGAGATGCCCACCTCGTACGGGATGGCGGCATCGGTGAGCTCGGACTCGGTCCTGCCCACGAAGCTGATCTCGGGGATCGTGTAGATCCCGATCGGCAGGAGCTCCTGCATGTCCCGGACCTCCTGGCCCAGCGCGTCGAGCGCGGCGATGCGACCCTGCTCCATGGCCGTGGCCGCCAGGCTGGGGAACCCGATGACGTCGCCCACCGCGTAGATGTGGGGAGCGCTCGTCCGGAAGGTCCGGCCCACGGGGATCCGGCCCCGTTCGTCGACGGACAGCCCGGCCCGCTCCAGGTCCAGCCCTTCGGTGGCGCCCTCCCGGCCGGCCGAGTACAGCACGGCCTCCGCCGCGATGCGCTTGCCGCTGGCGAGCTCGATCAACGCCCCCTGGTCGAGCGATTCCACGGCGGTGACCTCCTCGCCCAGCCGGAACGTCACCCCGAGGTCCCGGAGCTGGTGCTGGAGCCCCTCCACGATCTCGTCGTCGCAGAATTCCAGGATCCTCCGGCGCATGTCCACCACCGTGACCTTGGTCCCCAGGGCCGCGAACATCGAGGCGTACTCGATCCCGATCACTCCGCCGCCCACCACCACCAGCGCTCCGGGGATCCGGTCCATCTCCACCAGGCCGTCGGAGTCGAACACGGTCCGGTCGTCGAATTCCACGGAGGGCGGCCGGGCCGGCTTCGTGCCGGAGGCGATCACGATGCTCTCCGCCGTGACCGGCCGTTCGCCCCCGTCCTTCCGCTCCACCACGACGGTGTGGGGATCGGCGAACCGGGCCGAGCCCTCGAGCAGGGTCACGTGGTTGCGGACCAGCTGGTCGCGGATGACGTCGATCTCCCGGCGGACCACGTCGTCGGCCCGGCCCCGGAGGTCCTCCATCGTGATGTCCTCCTTGAGCCGGTAGCTCTGCCCGTAGATCCCGCGCTGGCCCAGCCCCGTGAGATAGATCACCGCCTCGCGAAGCGTCTTCGACGGGATGGTCCCGCTCATCACGCACACCCCGCCGACCTGCCGCCGCTCCACGACCGCGGCCCGCTTCCCCAGCTTCGCCGCCTGGATCACCGCTCGCTGGCCGGCCGGCCCGCACCCGATCGCCAGGAGGTCGTAGTCGAACGTCACCACCGTCTCCTTCTCACAGGCCGACCGAGCACGACCAGACCGTAGGCCCACCTGGTCGGGGGCGCAACCGGTACGGTGCCGGCGATCGGACGCGTGATCGGAGCGAACGCGAGAATGGATCACCCCGACGAGAGGAGTCTTCGATGGAACAACGCCTGAGCCTGGTCACGCTCGGGGTCCGCGACCTCGAGCGGTCACGCCGGTTCTACGAGGCGCTGGGGTGGACGACCGGCGCCGCACCCGGTGACGACGTCGTGTTCTTCCAGGCGGGCTGCATGGTCGTGGCGCTGTGGGACCGAGCGAGCCTGGCGGAGGACAGCGGCGTCGAGGACGGGGGCGGGTGGGGCGGCGTGACGCTGGCCCACAACGTCCGGTCTCCCGCGGCTGTGGACGCGATCATCAGCCTGGCCCGGGCGTCGGGGGCGGAGATCCCCCGGGAGGGCGCCGAGAGGTTCTGGGGCGGGTACTCGGGGGTGTTCGTGGATCCCGACGGCCACCCGTGGGAGGTCGCGCACAACCCGGACTGGACCCTCCGCGACGACGGCTCGGTCAGCCTGCTCCCGTGATCACTCGCGATCGGCCCGCGACGGGCGGACGAGGAGCCGGCCGGGCGCCCCGTCAGTCTCCTCCGATCCCCGCCAGGTAGGCCTCGAACATCAAGTGGTCCTCCCGGCAGCAGTGCCGGTCGGACTCCTCGATCAGCTGTGGCACGGCCTGCCGGACCCGTCCGCGCGCCGCGGCCGCTCCGGCGGGGGACGCCAGGAGGTCGATCAGCTCCTGCAGGTGGTCCCCGATCGCGACGTGCTCCCGGCGAAGCTCCTCCACGTCGGAGGCGAGCAGGGAGCTCCGCTCCAGGACGTCGGCGAACAGGCCGGTCTCGGCTTCGGTCAGCTCGACGTGCCCCTTCAGTGCGGGAACGAGCGGACGGAGGGCCTCGAGGGCGGCGCTCAGCAGGTCCGATGGTCATCCCCGGGAGGGGCCGAACGGCCGTAACGGCCCCCAGCCCGATCGCGCATGGTCGCGATGGCTCTCCGAAGAAGGGGGTGCGTTCGGCCATGGGATTCGATTTCGGGCCGCGCCGCGGCACGTACGTGGACGTCGAGGGGATCGGAGCGGTCACCGCCGAGGTGGTCCCGGATACCGAGCTCGCATACCTCGAGACGTTCGATCTGATCTATCGCTCGCTGTGCACCGCGCTCTACAACTACGCGCCCACGTCCGGGCATCCGGGGGGTTCCATCTCCTCCGGCCGGTTCGTGGCATCGGTGCTGTTCGACGCCATGGACTACGACCTCGGCGAGCCGGACCGGCCCGACGCCGACCTGATCTCCTACGCCGCGGGACACAAGGCGCTGGGGCTGTACGCGATGTGGGCCCTGCGCAACGAGATCGCCCGGATCGCCGCCCCCGATCTCCTCCCGGGCGATCCACGCCTGCAGCTCCGCCTGGAGGACCTCCTGGGGTTCCGCCGGAACCCGATCACCGACACGCCGCTGTTCCGGGAATTCGGGTCCAGGGCCCTGGACGGCCACCCCACGCCGGCGACACCGTTCGTCCCCCTGGCCACCGGCGCGTCGGGCGTGGGCATGGCCACCTCCCTCGGCCTGGCCCTGGGGGCTCGCGACACGTACGGCCCGGACGCCCCCCGTGTCCACATCGTGGAGGGCGAGGGCGGGCTCACCCCGGGGCGGGTGGCCGAAGCGCTGGCCGCCGCCGGGACCATGCGGCTCGACAACGCTGTGGTGCACGTGGACTGGAACCAGGCGTCGATCGACTCGGACCGGGTGTGCCGCGCGGGCGACGAGCCCGGCGACTACGTGCAGTGGGATCCCAGGGAGCTGTTCTGGCTCCAGGACTGGAACGTGGTGTGGGTGCCGGACGGCAAGGACTTCCGCCAGATCCTGGCGGCCCAGCGAGCGGCGCTCGGGCTCGACACCGGACAGCCCACGGCGATCGTGTACTCCACGGTCAAGGGGTGGCGGTACGGCATCGAGGGACGCCAGTCCCACGGCGCCGGCCACAAGCTGTGCTCGCCGGAGTTCTACTCGGCCATGGAACCGTTCGTGGAGGGCTCCGGGGAGGCCCTCCCGACCTGTGCCGACCCCACATCCCCACCGTGCCGGCTGCAGGGCGGTGAGGCGGTGCTGGAGCGGTGCCTGTGGAACGCCCTGTCCGTGGTCCGCCGCGTCATGGAGCGCGAGGACGCCATGGTCGACTGGATGGCCGGGAAGCTCCGCGACTCGAAGCGGCGGTTGACGTCGCGGGCCCGCCGACCCCGTGACGGCGCGCCCGACGTGGCCGAGGTGTTCGCCCACGCCTCGGTGCCTGGGGCGGCCGAGCGGGTCCCGGAGGCCCTGGAGCTGAGGCCCGGGACCGCCACCACGCTCCGGGCCGAGCTGGGTCGCGTGCTGAACCACTACAACCGGGCCAGCGGCGGCGCGATGCTGTCGGCGGCCGCGGACCTCCTGGGATCCACCAGCGTGGACGGCGTGGCCGCGGGGTTCCCCGCCGGCTTCCTGGACCTCCAGGCGAACGCCGACGCGCGGCTGCTGGCGACCGGCGGGATCTGCGAGGACGCCATGTCCGGGATCCTGTGCGGGCTGTCCGGGTACGGGCGGCACATCGGGGTCGGTTCGTCGTACGGGGCCTTCCTCGCGCCGCTCGCCCACATCCCGGCTCGGCTGCACGCCATCGGGGGGCAGGCCCGGCGGGCCGCGTTCGGTGACCCCTACCGGACGGCCATCCTGATCTGCGCCCACGCCGGCCTGAAGACCGGGGAGGACGGGCCCACGCACGCGGACCCCCAGCCCCTCCAGATCGTCCAGGAGAACTTCCCGGCCGGTACCGCCATCACGCTGACGCCGTGGGATCCCGCGGAGATCTGGACGCTGGTCACGGAGGCGCTGCGGCGCCGCCCCGCCGTGATCTTCCCGTTCGTGACCCGCCCCACCGAGATCGTCGTCGACCGGGAGGGCCTGGGCCTGGCTCCGGTGGCCGAGGCTCGAACGGGCGTGTACCGGCTGCGCGCGGCGACGGGGCGTCCGGACGGCAGCCTGGTCCTGCAGGGAAGCGCGGTCGCGTACGCGTTCGTGCAGGACGCCCTGCCCCTGCTGCTGGCGGACGGCATCGACCTCGACGTGTACTACGTGGCCAGCGCGGAGCTGTTCGACGCGCTGCCGCCACGGGAGCGTGACCGGATCTTCCCGGCGGACGTGGCCGCGGAGGCCGTCGGGATCACGGACTTCACGCTGCCGACGCTGTACCGGTGGGTGACCTCGGCCCGGGGACGGGAGGCGTCCCTGTCCCCGTTCCGGAACGGTCACTTCCTGGGGAGCGGCCCCGGCCCCGCGGTCCTTCGCGAGGCGGGCCTGGACGGCGAGAGCCAGTACCTCGCGCTGAGTGCCTTCGTCGGGGAGAAGGTTCCCGCCTGACCGGTCGAGCTCCTCGGGTCCAGAGCCCCGCGGCGATCCCGGATCGCAAAGGTCCCGATCGGAGGGGGACCAACGGTCCTTCCATCGCCGCCCCCCCGGCGCGCAGCGTTCGGTAAGGAGATTCGGGGGTGTGACCATGATCCAGATCGAGGACAGCATCGTTGTCGATCTTCCCCGCCGGCAGGTCTTCCCGCTCGCCGCCAGCCCCGAGAACATGCCCCTGTGGAACACCGCGGTGCTGGAGAGCAGGATCTGCGGGGCCCTGCAGCGCGGCGCCCGGGTGGTCCAGCGGATCCACCTGATGGGCCACCGGTTCGAGACGGTGTACGAGGTGAGCTCGTACGAGCCCCCGCGCCTGGTCACGTACACCAGCACGTCCGGACCGATGGACATCCGGGGGACCATGGAGTTCGAGTCCCTGCGAGGCGCCACGCGGATCCACTGGAGCGTCGCCGGCGACTGCCGCGGATTCCTCCGCGTCGCCGAGCCCGTCCTGGTCCGGGCCGGACGCTTCGAGATGCACGCCTGCCTGCAGAATCTCAAGCGCTTCGTGGAACACCGCTCCGCCGGCCACC
Organism: Actinomycetota bacterium; assembly: GCA_036394995.1. GTDB lineage: Bacteria > Actinomycetota > UBA4738 > UBA4738 > JACQTL01 > DASWED01. Next base: position 8,259 of record DASWED010000089.1, on the reverse strand, counting down.
GGACCGCGCGCCGCCGCCCGGCGATGGCCGCCGCGTGACAGACCCCGGACATCCCCCGATGTCGTGACGGCCGGGCGGACCGGGATTCGCCACACCCGGTGAGAGCAGTGCGTCCGTTTCGATGGAGGCGTTCCCCTATACTCGGCCTTCCTTTCGGGGAGGGAGGGAAGTCATGCGCCGCTCGGCGACGATCGTATCGCTCGCGCTGGTGCTCGGAGTGCTCGGCCCGGCGCCCCCGCCCGCTTCCGCCCACGCGATGTATGCGACCGTGGTGGTCCGGCCGCCCGCGGGAAGGCCGGCGCCCGCGCTCAACGGATCGTGCGACGAATACTCCGCCACACCCGGCCTCGCCCGGATCGGGTATGCGGGGTTGTACCCGTCGGCAACGGCGCGATTCCTGGCGGACCGGACCTCACTGTACGTGTGCATCTCGCGCCTGCCCAGGGAGAGCTCCGGGCCGCCGACGGTGGTGGCCCTGGAGGTGGACGGCCGGCACGACGGCGGGCGGACCCTCCGGAGCGACGACTGGAAGTTCTCGATCACCCGATCGGGCGTCTTCCGTTCGTACCAGGGATCGCCCGACGGCTGGGTCCCGACCCCCATCCCGTTCCTGGGGACCGTGACGAGCGGAGACGCGACCTGGACGGCAGAGCTCCGGATCTCCCTGACGGATGTCGGCGGGGGGACGCCGTTCTCCCTCTCCGGCGTGGCAGTCCGCCAGGAGGTACTCGACGGGAACACGTACGTCTGGCCGCCCGGAGGGAGGGACGCCATCCCGGACACCTGGGCCGACCTGTTCTGGGGGGTCTTCCCGACGGCGACGGGGCCCGGTGTCCCGGTGCTCGACGTCGAGCGCATCACGCAGGGGCTCGACGAGGACGTTCAGGCCATCCGCGCGTACGACTACATCGCGGGGAAGGACACGCTGGCCCGCGCCCAGGTCTACACGGGCGGACGGCCGGCGGAGGTCACCTACGCGGCCTGCTCGATCCACGGGCCGAGCGGCAGCTCCGTCCTGCTCCCCGCCGCGGGCGTCCCGGTCTCGAGGGTGAACCTGTATCCGGCCGGCTCCTTCAACGGGAACCCCCGGTTCGAGTGCTGGATCCCGGGCTCCACCGTCTCGGTACCGGGCCGGTACGTCATCGACCTGCTCCTGCGCATCGATGGGATCGCGGAGACGCAGCGGATCTTCCTGGGCGATCCCGTGTTCGTTCGAACCCGCGATCTGCGGCTGTACCTGTCCCCCTTCGAGGCGCCCGCTGCGCCCGACTACCGGACGTGGGGCACGGACCTGACCGCCGCCGTCCCCGGGGCGATGCTGTACGTGCAGCGGGTCATCCCGGTGCGAAGCGGGGCCGGCCCCCTGGTGGCGGCGCCGGTGGCGAACCCGTTCCGGCTGCCGGGCCTCCGCTACACCATCGGCAGCGTCCGCCGGTGCCGGATCGGGGAGACGATGAGCGCCTGCGGGGCGCGGGTCGGGACCGAGATCACCGACGCGATGCGACGGTTGAACGAGCAGCTCCGGCTGGCGGAGAGCGGCCTGCCCCTGGGCGAGGCGCTCGACCGAGTCGACTACGGGTTCAACGCCCAGGCCTCCACCGGAACGGGGGGCGGCGGCGACTGCGGGTTCGGGGACGACGTGGTCGCGCCGGCGGGAGTGGGGATCGCCGGTGGCGGCTTCGACGTCAACCTGAACGGGTCTTCGCCGTCGATCATCGCCCACGAGATCACGCACTGCCTCGGCGAGGTCCGCACCACCAGCCCGCACTACATCTCGGGCGGCCACTCGGGTTCCCCGGCCATCACACTGGTGCGCGGCGACACGATGGTGAACACCGTGACGCGGCAGGACGTCACCACGGTTCCCCCGCTGATGGCCCCCGCCGTGGGGGACGCCCGGTCCCTGTTCGACGAGGGCTACGAGTGGAACGACGTCCGCTCCTCACTGGTCGGCATGCCCCGTCCGGCTGCAATCGATGCCGTGGCCGCGGGCGGGGATCCTCTGTTCACCGTGGCGGGATATCTCGACGACACTGACATACCGACCGTCGTCTACTCGTCGCTCCTGGCGGGTGGGTACCCGACCACGGCACCAGATCAGGGGGGACCGTTGGACCTGGTCTTCCTCGACGGGAAGGGCGATGACCTCACCTCGTTCCCGTTCAGCCCGACGGACGTCGACGTCCACGGGACCTTCAGCCGTCCGAACGGGTCGTTCCTGCTGACGGTGGCGCTGCCGGACGGCGCCGCGGGATACGAGATCCGTCGGGGCGGGGACGCGCAGGCCGGCCTCGATTTCACGCTCGGGGCCCCGAGCGTGACCGACGTCGAGATCACCCCCGGGGACGGGGCCGTGACCGCCACCTGGACGGGTTCGGATCCGGACGGCGACCCCCTCACCTACAACGTGTACTACCGGCCCACCTCCAAGAGCCCGACCGAGCTGGTCGCGGCCGGTCTGACGGACCCCGCGTACTCGTTCCCGTTGGAGACGTCGCCGGCGACCACGGATGCCGTGCTGGTCGTCGAGGCGTCGGACGGACTCAACACCGGAGCCGCCGAGAGCTCCTCCTTCACCGTGGACCCCCGATCCGGGGGCACGGCGATCGCCTGGCCGTCGCATGGCGCACGGGTGGTGGCGGGTCAACCGGTGGCCCTCGTCGGGGGAGGCTACGACCTGACCGACGGTCCCCTCGCCGGAGCCGCGCTCACATGGCGATCGTCGCTCGACGGGCTGCTCGGGCACGGGGCGCGCGCCGCCGTCCGGCTCAGTCCCGGCGTCCACCTCATCACGCTGAAGGGCGTTCCGTCCTCGGGCCTGTCGAGCACCGACACCGTGAAGGTGATCGCCCTCCCGGACAAGGACGCCGACGGTGTTCCCGACGGTTACGAATCGGCGCACGAGTGCCTGTCTCCGGCCCGAGGGGACAGCTGGCGGGACCCCGACGGTGACGGGCTGGCCTCGTTCGGCGAGCGGGCGGTCGGGACCGATCCGTGTGCGGCGGACACGGATCACGACGGATCGCTGGATGGGGACGAGGCCAGGCTGGGGGGCGACGCATTGGATTCGAAGGTCCTGCCTGATCCGCCGCGGATCTACCTCCCGGACGAGCGGGTGGATCTGGGGGCATGCGCGCTCTCGAAGGGCCGAAGGATCCGGGTCACCGCGGCCTCGCCGGCCGTAGCCTGGCAGGTCGGAACCGACGTCCGGTGGCTGAAGGTCGAGGGGGAAGGTCCTGGGAACGGCTCGGTCACGCTGACGCCGTCCTGCTCCGGCCTGGCCAAGGGGATGCACCTGGGCCACGTCCTGATCTGGCCCCCGGGTGGCCAGTTCCGTGCGATCGAGGTGGTGCTCCGCCGGTAGGGCGTCGGGAGGTTCCCCCGCGGGCCGGGCAGCCCCGAGCGGGCAGCAGGTACGGCTCCCACTCCCCCAGCTCCCGGAGCCGCCCCCGCTCGTCGTCGACCCTGCCCATGGCTCGGGAAAGGATCAGGGCGCTCGCCGCCGCTCAGATCGCGCTTCCCCGCACCTAGCCTGCCGCCGAGCAGGGCTCCGTGAAGTCGAACGCCTTCGCGGTGGGTCCGACGAAGAAGTCCTTCAGCACCGAGGAACCGAGCGGTGCGTCCGGGTCCGGCTTCGCGATGAGAGCCTCCCTGACGACGGTGCTCGTCGGGTCCCCGCCGTACGTCCGGTTCGGCAGGGCGCCCTCGTAGTCCACGGTGGCCTCCGAGACGGCGGCCAGCACCCCGGCCCGAGTGAGGTCCCCGTCCGAGAAAGCCTGCTCCAGGACGGCCTTCATCGGGTAGGACCAGATCCAGCCGAACGTGAAGCCGTCGTTGGCCGGCGGCGTGCCCCCGGTCGCTTCCTGCATGGCGTCATGAGCCGGGGTGTCCGTCCCCCACGGGCCCCAGGGCGCCACGAAATGGTAGAGGCCCTCGATGGCCGGGGCCGCCTCGCTCTCCAGCACGGCCGGGTTGTACGTGGGGACCGAGCCGACGAACTGCCCGGCGAACCCCTGGGCCGCCGTCTTGCCCACGATCTCCGCCATCTCGCCCGGGCCGGTGGCCAGGACCACCACGTCGGGCTTTGCCTTCAGGATGGCCTCGACGGCAGCGTCCTGGTTGCCGGCCTGCGCGTTGGGGAGGGTCTGGACGTCGTCGGCCGCGGGGTCGAACGTCACGTCGTTGGTCTCCGCCCAATAGGCCACGCCCGCCGCCGAGTCGCCACCGTAGTCGCCCGGGTAGTGGACGGCCATGACGACACCGGGCTTCCCGAACTCATCGGATGCCCAGTCCAGTCCGTTCATGGACTCGATGCAGTAGTTGTAGCCGCTCTCGATGATGGTGTCCTCGAACGCCCACCCCGACCACCACGAGGCCGGGGCGGCCACCACGTCGAGGTCCTTGTACAGGTCCAGGGCGGCGAGCGTGGTGGGAGTCCCGAGCGACTGGGCCAGCGCGAGGATGTGCGGCTCGATCTCCCGGAACTTGGCGACGTGCTCCTCGGGGTTGTACTTGTTGTCGCGCGTGTACGTCTCGATGTCCACGTCGTAGACCCCGCCGATGCCCTCTCCGTCGTTCACGCGCTTCCAGAACGCCTTCTGGCCGTCGGTGATGGGAACGGCGAGTGGCGCGAACGGCCCTTCGGTGAGGTCCGAGAGGACGCCGAGGTAGATGCAACCCCGGTCCGTGTGCTGGCTCCCCGGACAGGGATCGGAGGTGACGCCGACATCGGTCTTGACCCCCCCCTCGCCTTCCTTCTCGCCTCCGCCGCCGCACGAGGCGGCGATCACGGCGAACACGGCGACCACTGCCAGGAACCCACGTCCCCTCGGAACCATGGTCTCTCCTCCTGCTCCCTGGGAAGTCACGCCGAATCCTACTCTCGCCCCGATCGTGGTGCTGACGGGATGCGTCCCCGAGCACGACGTCGGCCGAGGCATGTCAGTACGAGAACGGCCAGGTCCGGAAGTAGTTCCGGACGCGGACCCAGAGCCCGTAGAGGCCCCGGGGCTCGGCGATCAGGAACACCACGATCAGCGCGCCGTAGATGATCGTCTGGAGCTGGAAGGTCGTGAGAAAGCCGCCCGTGGACTGCGACGTGATGAAGGGGAGGAACCGCGGGAACTCCTCCACGAGGCGGGGCAGCAGCACTACGAAGGCGGCGCCCAGGAGGGATCCCGAGATGGTGGCCAGGCCCCCGATCAGGATCATGGCCAGGTACTGGACGGACAGGAGCAGGTCGAAGCTGCTGGGCTCGATGAATCCGGTCACGGTGGACAGGAGCGCGCCGGCGATCCCCGCGTAGAACGACGACACGGCGAAGGCGATGGCCTTGTGCCTCGCGAGGCCCACCCCCATGACCTCGGCGGCGACGTCCCGGTCGCGCACCGCGGCAAAGGCCCGCCCCACCGCGGACCGGGTCAGGTTCTTGGCCAGGACGGCCAGGACGGCCAGGACGACGAGACACAGGAAGTACAGCTTCATCTCCCGGGAGACGAGGTAGCCGCCGATCTCGCTCCGAGTGCCCAGGTCCACGCCGGCGAGCTTCAGGTCGGCGGCCGGACGGCCCACCCCCGGCCCCCCGGTGATGAACCGGACCTCCCGGAACACGTGCTCGCCGATGAACACGAGGCCCAGGGTCACGATGGCCAGGTACAGGCCCTTCAGGCGCGTGGCCACGGGGGCCACCAGGAACCCCACCAGCGCCGGGAGCAGGCCGGCCGCCGGCAGCCACACCAGCATGTCGAGGCCATAGCCGAGCGTCCTCCCCTCGGGATCCCCGGACAGGACGGCGCCCGTGTATGCGCCGACCCCCAGGAAGAAGACGTGGCCGAGCGAGACCTGCCCCGCGTAGCCGGTCACGATGTTCAGGCCGATGGCGCCGATGCCGGCGGCGAACGCCGTCGCCATGAGGGCCTGCAGCTCGCCGGAGAGGCCGAACGGCAGGACCAGCAAGCCGATCACGAGCGCGGCCGTCCAGCCCCGCTTGGCCGGCGTGTTCAGCGGTGCCTGGTCCGCCTGGTAGGAGGTGAAGAGCTCGCGCCTTCCTCTCACCTGCCGCTCACACCCGCTCCACCTCGCGGGTCCCCCACAGCCCGTACGGCCGCACCAGGAGGACCAGTAGCATCACGACGTACGGCACCACCTGATCGAAGTTGGCGCCCATCCACGGGAAGAACTCCGGCTGGTAGGTCTTGGTGTAGGCCTCGCTGAGGCCGATCACGGCTCCGCCCACCACGGCGCCCAGGATCGAGTCGAGCCCGCCCAGGACGATGGCCGGGAGCGCCTTCAGCGCGATGAAGGTGGTGTCTCGCCCGAACCCCGCCCCACCGGTGCCCACGAGCATCCCGGCCACCGCGGCCAGGCCGCCCGAGATCGCCCACGACAGCGCGAACATGCGGCCCACGGGCACGCCCTGGGCCAGCGCGATCTCGTGGCTGAATGCCGTGGCCCGCATTGCCAGGCCGTGCTTCGAGTGCCGGAAGAACAGGGCCAGGAGCACGACGAGCCCCACCGTGATGGCGACCTTGGCCACGTCGGTGTGGAACACCACGACTCCGCCGATGCGGGTCCGGTGGAGCCCCCACGGGTCACCGACCTGGCGGAGCCCGAGCCCGATGCGATCGTTCACCACGACCTGGATCACGATGAGCACCCCGACCGTCACCATGCTGGCCGAGAACACGGACTCACCCACCATGGGCCGCATGGCCACCCGCTCCACAACGGCCCCGATCAACGCGGTCACCGCCACGGCGATGGCGAGGGCCAGCGGGAACGGCAGTCCCCGCTCCACGGCGAAGTACGAGGTCCAGTACGCGCCGAAGATCATCAGAGCCGGCTGGGCGAAGTTCACCACGCGCGTGCTCTTGTAGATCATCACGAACCCCAGCCCGAGCAGCGTGTACAACGACCCCTGCCCGAGGCCTCGCACGGTGCTGCTGAGGAACTGCTCCATCAGGCCTCCGCGTGAGCCGCGCTGCCCCTCCCGTGGACCTCGGTCAGGTCGCCCCCCGCGTACTCGGTCCGGTTCGCGTACATGTCCTCGATCAGGTGGCCCAGCATCAGCCCGACGGCCGACCGCTTGACCTTCATGGTCGCCGTGAGCTCCCCGTCCTCGTGGTCCAGCTCCTTGGGAATGATCCGGAACTTCCGAATGCTCTCGGGACGGGAGAGCCGTTCGTTGGTCGCCCCGATCACCTCCTGGATCAGCCGGAGGACCTCGGGCTTCTCCGAGAGGTCCCGGTAGGTCGTGTACGCGATCCCGTGGCGCTGCGCCCATTCGCCCACCGTGTCGAGCTCGATCCCGACGAGCGCCACCAGGTAGGCCCGGCGGTCCCCGATCACCATGGCCTCCTTGACGAAGGGCGAGAACTTCAGGGAGTTCTCGATCTCGGAGGGTGAGATGTTCTTGCCCCCGGACGTGATGATGATGTCCTTGATGCGGTCGACGATCCGAACGTGCGTGCCGTCGACCCACTCGCCGACGTCTCCGGTGTGCAACCAGCCATCCGGCTCGAGGGCCTCGGCGGTCCTGTCCGGCTTTTGCCAGTAGCCCTTGAAGACGCCCGGGTGGCGGGTGAGGATCTCGCCGGTGGCGTCGTCGATGCGGAGCTCGATCTCCGGCTGGGGCTCTCCTACCGTCCCGATCTTCACCCGCCCCGGCCGATTGGTCGTGGCGACGGCGGCGTTCTCGGTCATGCCGTAGATCTCGTGGATCACCACGCCGAGACCGAAGAACCAATCGAGGATCTCGGGGGCGATGGGCGCGGCCCCCGATCCCGCGAAGCGGCACTTCCGCAGGCCGATCCGGTCCCGGAGCGAGCGGAACAGGAAGGGGTAGCCGAGCGTGGAGCGCAGACGGGTCCCGAACGAGTGCACTCCGCCCCGCTCGGCCAGCACGCGGCCGATCTTGGCCGCCTGCCGTATCCAGAACCGGTAGTTGAGCCGCTTCAGCAGCGAAGCGGACGCCATCTTGATCTCGACGGTGGCGTGGATCTTCTCCCAGATCCTGGGGACGGCGAAGAACAGGGTCGGCTGGACCTCGCGGAGGTTCTGCTGCACGGTGTCGATCGATTCCGCGAAGTGCACCAGGGTGCCGGCGTGCGCGTTGATCCACGTGGTGGCGATGCGCTCGGCCACGTGGGAGAGGGGAAGGTAGGAGAGCGTCACGTCGTGGGGCCCCGGCTCCTGGAAGAAGCCCCCGCCCTCCGCCAGCACGTGGATGGCGAAATTCACGTTGCGCACCGTCAACATGGC
>DASWED010000088.1:0-57252 GCA_036394995.1 Actinomycetota bacterium | reverse complement strand
CGACCAGCCCCATGGCCGCCAGCCGCTTGACCTCGCGGTAGATCGCGCTTTCGGCCCGCGGCCAGACGTAGCGGAAGTAGCGCACCCGCTGGCGGGCCAGCTCATAGGTGGACCACGGGTGCACGGCCAGCTGGGCCAGGATGGCGTACGAGGTCGTCGTCAGGCCGGGTGGAGAGGGGTCGCGGGGTCGTTACATAGCTCTTGACATACTCCAAACGCAAGCATATGGTTACTGGCGTTCGGAGTATACCGGCGGGCCGGACACGGGGACAACCGACCGGCTTGGAGAGGCCCCGTCATGACCACGACCAGCACCATCGAGCTCGCCGGACTTGAAGGCGGACACCACACCCTGACCTCCGAGCAGCTGGAGGACTTGGACTCGCGGGTCCAGGGCCGGCTGCTGGTGGCCGGCGACCAGGGTTGGAACGAGGCCGTCTCGATCTGGAACGGCATGGCGGCCAGGCTCCCCGCCCTTGTCCTCCAGCCGGCCTCGGCTCACGACGTCGCCGCCGCGGTTGGGTTCGCGCGGGACAACGGGGTGCTGCTCAGCGTCAAGGGCGGCGGACACAACATCGCCGGAACCTCCATGGCGCCGGGCGGCCTGACCCTCGACCTGTCCCGCCTGCGTGAGGTCGCCGTCGACCCCGACGCCAAGGTCGCCCACGTCGGCTCGGGCTGTCTGCTCGGGGAGGTCGACCAGGCAACCCAGGCCCACGGGCTTGCCACCGTGCTCGGCTTTGTGTCCGAAACTGGTGTGGCCGGCCTGACCCTGGGGGGCGGCTTTGGCTATCTGGCCCGCCGCTTCGGCTGGACCGTCGACAACCTCGCCGAGGTCCAGGTCGTCACCGCCGACGGTGCCATCCGCACCGCCAACCTCGACCAGCATCCCGAGCTGTTTTGGGCACTGCGGGGTGGTGGCGGCAACTTCGGGGTGGTCACCCGGTTCAGCTTCCGGCTGCACCAGGTCGGCCCGATCATCACCGGCGGCCTCATCATCTGGAGCGCCGACCGGGCCGACGACGTGCTCGCCACATATCGCGACCTCACCGAGTCGGCCCCGCGCGAGCTGACCGCCGCCGCCATGGTGCGGCTCGCGCCGCCGGCCCCGTTCCTGCCCCAAGCCTGGCACGGCAAGCCCATCGCCGGGATCCAGATATGTCACAGCGGCGCGAACGCCGACGCCGACCTGGCCGCGGTTCGCGCGCTCGGGAACCCGATCGTGGACCTGGTCACCCCCAAGCCGTATGCCGCCGTGCAGTCGATGCTGAATGCCATGGAGCCGAAGTGGCTGCACCGCTACTGGAAGGCCGAGTTCCTCCCTGGCCTGTCGAGCGAATTCCTGGACGCCTTCCGGAGCAGTGCGCTGCGGGTGACCTCGCCGCTGTCCCAGTCGATCATCTTCCACATCGCCGGCGCGCTCAACGACCACCAGGACGACGACGGGGCGGTCGGCAACCGCGACGCCCACTACATCGGCGGGTTCGCCGCCACCTGGCCACCCGGCGCTCCCGCCGACCCGCATGTGGCCTGGGCCCGGGATGGGTGGGAGCGGATCCGGCCCTTCTCGACCGGCGGGAACTACGTCAACTTCCAGCTGGCCGACGACGACGCCGCGCGGACCGCAGACGCGTATGGGCGCAACTACCAGCGACTCCAACGCGTCAAGGCCACCTACGACCCCGACAACCTGTTCCGCGTCAACCGCAACATCCTCCCGGCGCCCTGACAACCAGACGGGTCAGCCCCTCCACAATGATGCGGCACAACGGGACAAGGTCCCCCGGACGTGCCCCCCTGTCAAAGGGACGTGCGCCGGGGAGGACTCGAACCTCCGACCCGCTGCTTAGAAGGCAGCCGCTCTATCCTGGCTGAGCTACCGGCGCTCGGGGTCGATGATAGGTGACGGGTACGGCCCCACCGAGAGCGGGCGAAGGGAATCGAACCCTCATCACCAGCTTGGAAGGCTGGAGCTCTGCCATTGAGCTACGCCCGCGAGGTTCGCTCCAGCAGTGTAGCGACCGCGGCCCGAGCACCGCTTGACATACTGCCCCGGTGCCGGACATCGAGTTCCGCCTGGTGGACGTGTTCACCGACCGGCCGCTCGCCGGGAACCAGCTGTGCGTGGTCCCGGACGCGGCCGGGCTGGACACCGAGCTCATGCACGCGATCACGCGCGAGATCGGGTTCAGCGAGACGTCGTTCGTGACCGTCGCCTCGGGCGACCGGTACGCCATGCGGATCTTCACGCCGGGCAAGGAGATGCCGTTCGCCGGGCACCCCACGCTGGGGACCGCGTTCGTGCTGGTCTCGGAGGGGAGGATCGCGACGCCGGCCACGCAGGTGGTCGCCGCCGGGGAGTTCCGGGTGCGGGCCGACCTGGACGCCGGGACGGCGAGCGTCCGGCAGCTCCCGCCGGAGTTCGGGCCGGAGCTCGCCGACCTCGAACGGGTGGCCCGCGCCGCCGGCCTCGATCCCGGAGACCTCGATCCCGAAACGCCGCCCCAGCCCGTGTCGACAGGCCTGCGCCATCTGATGGTCCCGGTTCGAACGCCCGAGGCCGTGGCCGGGGCGGAGATGCGGCCCCGCGAGGTCGCGGCGCTGATGGCCGACATCGACTGCGACGCGATGTACCTGTTCGCGCTCACCGACGAGGGGGCGAAGGCGCGGCTGTTCGCGCCGGGGGTGGTGACCTCGGAGGATCCCGCGACCGGATCGGCGGCCGGACCGTGCGGCTGCTACCTCGCCGCCAGGGACCTGGGAGGGATGCCCGGCTCGATGGTCATCCGTCAGGGCGAGGAGGCCGGCCGGCCCAGCACGCTCCACGTGGAGCTGGCCCGCGACGGCGACGAGTGGACCGTCGACGTGGGCGGGGGCGTTCGCATCGTCGGCCGCGGCACGTTCAACGTCTGAGCAGCGTCGCGACGGTCATTCCTCGGAGGCCGTCAGCGCGGCCGGCAGGCGCTGGGCCCTGGGCATCAGGTCCCGCCACGGATCCCGGCCCTCGAGCAGTCGCGGCACGGTTCGGATCGTGAACTCGCGCGGGTCCACCTTCTCCAGGCGGTCCCACGGCACCGGGAACGAGACCGGCGCGCCCGGCCGGGCCCGCGGCGAGTACGCCGCCACCACGTGCTTTCCCGGGCCGATGCGGGTGGCGTCGAGGAACACCCGCCCGCCGCGCTCCTTCTTCAGGAACTCCACCGTGACCAGGTCCGGCTCGGCCTCGGCCGCCTCCCGGGCCAGCGCGTAGGCCGCCCGGGACGCCTCGCCGTACCCGTGCCGGCGCTCCAGCGGGACGTACACGTGCACCCCCTTCGCCCCGGACGTCTTCGCACACCCCTCCAGCCCGTGCCGGGAGAGGACCTCCCGGACCAGCAGGGCAGTCCGCACCGCCAGGTCGAACCGACCCTCCGGGGGGTCGACGTCCATGACCAGGGTCTCGGGCCGTTCCAGGCGGTCCACGCGCGACAGCCACGGGTGGAACTCGATCGAGCCCTGGTTGGCCAGCCACACCAGCGTCCGCCGTTCGTTGCACAGTGCGTACCGGACCTCCGTTCGCTTCCCGCGGCCGGAGTCCGCGGGCAGCGTCACCGTCCGGACCCACGCCGGTGCGTACTTCGGCGTCTCCTTCTGGTAGAACGACCCGCCCTCGATCCCATCGGGGAACCGGATCACGGTGAGCGGGCGGTTCCGGAGGTTCGGCAGGAACTGCGGCGCGACCGCGTTCACGTAGTCGATGAGGTCGCCCTTGGTCAGCCCGGCGTCCGGCCAGTACACCTTGTCCAGCCGCGAGAGCTCCACGCCGCCCGGCACCCGTCCTGCATACCGTGAACCGCGGCCGGCTGACAAGCGTCATTGTGGAGACGGACGGCGCCCGGAGGAGGTTCGGATGGCGGGTTGGAGGGACGAGGATCCCGGCCTCCCGATCAAGTTCGGTCCCTGTTCGAACGGCGAATACGAGCCCGAGCCGCTCTCCCCGGTGATCACCGAGACCATCCGCCGGGCCCGGGAGGAGTGCGAACGCAACGCCCGCCGGATCGGCATGGGACGGCGCGAGTTCCTGCTCTCGGCGATGGGGGCGGCCACGACGCTCCTGGCGCTCGACGCGTGCACGCGCGAGAAGCTCCGGGCCCGCACGCCGGGCTCGAGCCGGAGCCCTCGCGGGGCCAGCCCCACGCCGGGAGGCACGTTCGTGATCCCGCCCGAGGCCACGACCGAGAGCCCGGCCGCCGAGGAGACCGTCGGCGGGGAGGAGTTCGTCCTGGACGTCCAGGGCCATCTGCTGGAGTTCGACGTGAACCCGATCAACGCGGAGGGCGAGGCGTTCTGGCGGCGGTTCCCCCAGCAGAACTGCGGCGAGAGCGACCCCCGCGTGTGCTTCGACATCGAGCACTTCATGACCGAGCTGTTCCTGCGGAGCGACACCACCATGGCCGTCCTGTCCGCGCTCCCGATCGCGCCGGTGGGGAGCCCGTTGTCGCCCGAGGTCATGGACGAGACCCGGCGCGTGGCCGAGCGCCTGTGCCACGACGAACGCCTCCTGCTCCACGCCCTGGTCCTACCGAACGTGGGCTCGCCCCAGGGGACCCTCGACGCCATGGGCGATCGCGTCGAGCGGTTCCCGATCCGGGCCTGGAAGACCTTCACGCACTACCCGGACCTGTGGACCGGACGCGAAGAGGGGTGGTGGCTGGACGACCACGAGCGGGGCGTCCCGAAGGTGGGCGAGGCCTTCATCGAACGCGCCGTCGAGCTCGGCGTCCCGATCGTGGCGACCCACAAGGGCCTGTCCGGGGGATCCCGGTTCGCGTCCCCGGAGGACATCGGCCCGGCGGCCCGCCGGCACCCGGAGGTGAGCTTCGTCGCGTACCACTCGGGCTTCGAGACCGGCGTGGAGGAGGGCCCGTACCGGGGGGCCACGAAGACCGTGGGGGTGAACCGCCTCATCACCTCGATGCGCGACGCCGGCGTGGGGCCGAATCAAAACGTGTACGCCGAGCTGGGCTCGACGTGGTGGTACGTGATGCGAACGCCCACCCAGGCGGCGCACGTCCTGGGCAAGCTGCTGCGGTTCGTGGGGGAGGACAACGTGCTGTGGGGCACGGACTCCATCTTCTACGGCTCGCCCCAGGACCAGATCCAGGCCTTTCGGGCCTTCCAGATCACGCCGGAGTTCCGGGAGCGGTACGGCTACCCGGAGCTCACCAGGGAGATCAAGGCGAAGATCCTCGGCCGGAACGCGGCCCGCCTGTACGGCGTCGACCCCGTCACCGTCCCGTGCGAGTTCACCCGCAGCGAGCTCGAACGCATCCGCCGCAACCTCCCCGGCGCCAACCGCACGTTCGGGCCGACCACCACCGCCGAGGTCCAGGCCTTCCACGACCACCACCGCGGCTGGCCCTGACCCCTACAATTCGATTCCAGCGGGGCGTAGCGCAGCTTGGTAGCGCGCTGCCTTTGGGAGGCAGAGGCCGCGGGTTCAAATCCCGCCGCCCCGACCGGATCTCCTTGACTACGATGAGCCCATGAGCGAGCAGCGCGTCTCCCTTGCCGACGATCACCCAGGCCAGGGACTCGGGTGGGTGACCGTCCTCCGCGTCCTCGCGTTCGTCTTGTTCGTCGCGGACGTCGTCACCGCGATCGCGGTGATGGCGGTCGGTCACGTGGGGGAGGGGCTGGGCCTGCTCCTCGGCGCGCCGTTCGTGGTGATCGTCCCGCTGGTCCTGGCGAAGCTCCTGGAGGTGGGGATCGACAGGACGCCGCGGTCAGCGGCGGTGGTGGGGGACCGGCCAGACCAGCTTGGTGGGTGAGTCCACGTCCGGCCAGGGGCGGGACTCCTCGCGCCGGGCCTCTGCCAGCATGGCTCGCTGCGCCGTGGCGTCGGCGTTCGACCAGGTCGAGGCCACGCCGCGAGCCTTGCGCTTCGACACCGGACCGAAGCAGGTCCCGGTCCCGGAGTCCGTGAACACCTTCCCCGGCTCCGGGAGGAACTTCCAGTCGTAGCTCCCGGCGTGCAGGGTCATCCGAAGGACGCCGAACGTGTCGGTGTTGCGGACCGCGCTGTTCGCCGCGACGCTGGGGAAGCTCGAGTGGTTCTTGCCCCCGGTGCCCACGATGAACTCGCGGATCCCGTAGGAGTCGGCCTTCGCCGCGGGGTTCTGCGGGTTGAACCGTTCGTACACGTGGTCGTGCGCGTTCAGCACCACCTCGACGCCCGCCTTGTACAGGTCCTGCCAGAACGCGTCGAACGCCGGCTTGCTGCCGCTGTAGCCGGACGCGAACCGGGCCTCGTGCCACGCGGCCAGCTGGCACGGCTTGGTGGAGGCCGCGAGGTCGCTCTTGAGCCACGTCTCCTGGGGCGACCCCGCGCCACAGCCCCCGATGTAGGCGCACTCGCCGGAGAGCACCACGATGTGCCACGAGCCGAGGTCGAAGCTGTACCAGCCCTTGGACGGTGAGCCGGCCACGTTGCCCCAGTAGGAGAAGTACGTGGTGGCGACGCCGCTGTAGTACTCGTGGTTGCCGATCACCGGGTACGTGATGTCCTTGAACCGCCCCCACGACTGGTCGTACGACGCCTGCCAATCCGACAGCGGCGTGGCGTCCTCGTACTGGAGGTCGCCCAGCGGGAGGACGGCCTTCAGTCCGGAGATGCCGCCCAGGAGGTTTGCCGTGGCCGGCGCCTGGCAGTAGTTCGGGACGCCCTTGCCGCCGTTGAAGTTCGAGTCGCGGGGGTCGCAGGCGATGTCGCCCGCCGCCGCGATCACGGGATCGGCGGCGGGGGCGGAGTCCGCCGGCGTGGTGGCGCCGACGGACGCGGACTTCGGTGAGCGCAGCCCGGCCCCGTCCACCGCGTCGACCGCGTACGAATAGGTGGTCGCGGGCGTCACGGTGGTGTCCGAGAACGAGGTCGTGGACCCGCCCACCGAGGCGATGAGCGTCCCGCCCCGGTAGATCCCGTAGCCGGTCACGGCGACGTCGTCGGTGGCGGCGGCCCAGGACAGGTCGATCTGGCGGGGCGCGGAGGCCCGCGCGGCCAGGCCGGTGGGCGTGGTCGGCGGGGCGTTCGTGGCGGTGGCCGTGGTCACGACGAGCTGCGGAGGTGCGGCGTCGGACTCGCGCGATTGCAGCGACAGGTAGTCCACGTCGTCGGAGCTCAGCGCCATGCTGACGTAGCCGTTCCCGGTGACCAGCGAGGTGATGGTGGCCTGGGTCCACCCCGGCGACGTGGGGCCGGAGCTGCCGGCGACGGCGGAGGAGGCCGGCGGGGCGTTGTCCCGCGTGATGGTGTCCTCCGACCACGAGCTGTCGGCCACCGTGCGCACCAGGTACCCGGAGGCCGAGGAGTCGTTCTCGTAGATCCGCAGGACCGCCTGTGTCACCGTTCCGCTCAGGCCCTGGACGTTGAACTTCATGTACGTGGTGCGCTGGCCGTTGTCGACGCGCAGCTCGTCCCAGGTGCCGTAGTTCGTGGTGGGGAACTTCGTGCTGACGAACGCGTCGGAGACCGAGATGAACGTGTTGGTGGCAGCGTGGGCGGGGACGGCGGCGAGCACGCCCTGTGCCACGAGGGCGGCAACCACGACCAGGCCCGCGCGCACCCTGCCGCGCCGGCCGCGCTCCCTGTGGAGCGGGACTGCCCTGGGATTCACCACTTCCCCCTCGTGTACCTCCCCCCCGACCGTCTCCGGTCGGGGTCGTCCGCCGGTTCTTTCCCCCCCGATCGGACAGGGTGAGGGTATCGGGTGGGGCGGCCCATGCACAATCATTCGAAAGTCCTAGGCCCGATTGCCCTTCGGGCTCCGGTTCGCTCAGGCCGGGCGTTCCGCCGGCCGACTGTTGACGGGAGAACCATGCGAGCGCTCATCGTCTCCGAGGGCCGGAGCCGTGCCGCCCTGGCCGGCGCCCGAGCCCTGGGCCGGGCCGGCTGGACCGTCGGCGCCGGAGAGCCCGTCCGCCACGGGCTGTCCGGGGCGTCGCGGTTCGTCGAACGCGTCCACCGCGTCCCGCTTCCGGAGCGCGACCTCCCGGGGTTCCTGGGGGCGGTGGCCCGGGCGGTGGCGGACGGCCGTTACGAGGTGGTGTTCGGGTCGGGCGACGCCGAGATCCTGGCCCTGTCGTCGGGGCGGGACTCCCTGGGCGCCGTCGTTCCGTACGGGCCACATCGGTCGCTGGTGCGAGCGATCGACAAGGTCGAGCTCATGGCCGCCGCCGAACGCGCGGGACTGGCGGTTCCCCGGACGGTCGCGGCCACGGCCCAGGCCCTCGGTGGGATGTCGGGGCCGTTCGTGGTGAAGGCCCGCCTGCACTGGGAGCCGGGCCGGAGCGAGGCCCCGCCGCGGCTCCCCGCTCTTGTGCTGTCCGACGCCGGAGAGGCCCTCCGGCGAGGCGCAGAGATCGAGGCCGCAGGCGGCGAGGCGCTGGTCCAGGAGCCCGTCGAGGGCGACCTGCTGTCGGTGACCGTCGTGGCGGACGGCGAGGGCGGGATCGTGGCCGCCGGGCAGCAGACGGCCCGGCTCACCTGGCCCCCCGGCCGGGGAGGGGCCACCCGCGCGGTGACCGTGCCCGTGGATCGCGAGCTGGTCGAACGGGTCGGGGCGATGCTCCGGGACCTGGAGTGGTTCGGCCTGGCCCAGGTCCAGTTCATGGCCCCGCCCCGCGCCGAGCCGCGGGTCATCGACCTCAACGGGCGCTTCTACGGCTCGATGTCCCTGGCCGTGGCCTCCGGGCCGAACTTCCCCGACCTGTGGGCCCGCCTGGCCACGGGCCGGCCCCTCCCGGCCATCACGCCGTCCAGGCCCGGCGTCCGGTTCCAGTGGCTGGAGGGGGACCTCCGGCGGGCCCGGGTGGAGCGCCGGGGCGGGCTGGTCCGCGACGTCGTGTCGTGCGTCCGGGTCGCCCCCGGCGCCGTGCACAGCATGTGGAGCACGAACGACCCCGCCCCCTTCCTCAACCAGGTTCGCCACCTGGCCCGGCTGGGGGGCGGCAAGGTGGGCCGGAAGGTCCTCGCGCGCGGGAATGCCGCGAGCGCAAACGGGTCCGCGGACGGTCCCACCCCACTGTAGGACCTCGAGTCAGCGGGCTCCCGTTCGGGCATTCCTGCCCGGGATCATCGAACGCAACACGGCCAGCTGCTCCGGGACCAGCCACCGGGCCAGCGGGTACCAGGCCGCGACGTACACCACCACGCCCACCGGCACCTGCACGGCCACGCCCGACGGCGTCGCCAGCAGCGCCGCCACCATCACCGCGGACGCCGCCACGGGAACCAGGAGGGCCCGGTCCACCCGGGGCACGCCGAACACCGGGATCGCCGCGGCGACGAGGACCACGGCCTCGAACGCGTACGCGACAGTGGTGGCGGCCGCGGCGCCCACCGGACCGAAGTGGGGGATCAGGGCGAGGTTCAGCCCGACGTTGAGCGCGGCGGCCGCGATGGTCCCCGCGGCCGCCCGCCACCGGCGCTCCCTCGACACCAACCCGTAGCTGAACAGGAACCCGATCGCGAACAGCATCGGAGAGGCGGCCAGCCACCGGGCGATATCGGCGCCGCCCGCGTAGGCGGAGCCGAACAGCAGGTCGAGCACCTGGCGCGCGTCCACGAACAGCCCCACGCCGAACGGCACGTACAGCACGGCGATGGCCGCGATGCCCTGTTCGACCCCCCGGCGGACCCGCTCGGGCTCGGGATGCGCGCTGAGCGCCGGGTACACCGCCCGGCCCACCGCCCACGACACGAACAGCACGGTCTCCAACAGCTTGTAGGTCGCCGCGTAGACCCCCACCGCGGCGTTGCCCTTGATGGCCCCCAGGATCACCTGGTCCACCCGGAACAGCGCCAGCGACAGCACGGTGTCGATCCCGAGCGCCACCGAGGCCCGGCCCATCGACCGGAAGCTGTCCCTGCGGATGGCCCGTCGGTCGGGCCTCACACCCATCCGGCGGACGCTCCAGAACACGAGCACCACGCCCATCACGCTGCCGGCCAGGTACGTCGAGGCCAGCCCCACCAGCCCGAGGCCCCCCACGAGTGCCCCGATGGCCAGGGCCGCGGTGAGGAACCGCTGCGCCACCAGGGCGACGCTCACGCCGCTCTGGCGCTGGAGGGCGTTCGCCACGGACCGGCCCGCGTCGCCGTACAGGTCGACGAACGTGGCGGCGAGGACCAGCAGGAACGCGAGCGCGGACGATCCGTCCGGACGGAGCGCGATGCCGGCCACCGCGGCCGCGCCGAACACGGGGATGGCGATCGCGGTCCGCCACGCGAGCAGCTCGGAGAACAGTTGAGGGAGGCGCTTGGGATCGGCGCTCCCGCGCTGGACGAGGATCGCACCGAACCCGCCGGACGGCAGGGTGGCCACCAGCAGGGCGAACGACACCGCGTAGGAGAAGGCCCCGAATCCCTCCTGGCCCAGGCTCCGGGCGGCGGCGATGGTGAACGCGAGGGTGGCGATCTTCCCGGCGACCTCGGCCCCCGCCACGACGGCCGCGTTCACGGCCACCCGGCGGGCGCCATCGCCCGCCCCCGCGGATGCCGGGATGGGTTCGGGTGGCGCCGCGGGGTCGGCCATGGCCTGCGTTCGTCCGGTCCTGGTCGCGCTCATGCTCCGTGAGGATTCATCGGAGCGTTCGGGCTCATTCTCGACCCCGAAGGGGCAATCGAACTCAGAACCCGGCTCAGGCCACGGTGGCCCGAACGGGCTCCGGGGCCGGTTCGGTGAGATCCGAGGTGTCGCACTGCTCGTCCACGCCGATGCCCTCGCCCCGCGAGACCTTCCGCAGGGAGCGCTCCAGGGTGGCCAGCTCGGTGCCGTCGAGATGGGCGGCGAAGTGCCGTTCGACCGCCTCCAGGAACACCGGCCTGGCCCGCTCCAGGGCCTCCCGGCCGGCGGCCGTGATCACCGCGTAGATCCCCCGGCGGTCCGCCCCGCACGACGAGCGCTCGATGAGTCCCGCGGCCTCCATCCGGTCGGCCAGGCGGGACAGCCCGCTCTTGGAGAGCAACACGGCCCGCGCCAACTCCTGCATGCGCATGGATCCCTGCTCGGCCCGGGACAGGCGGACGAGGACCTCGTGCCAGGACAGGGGGAGCCCCGCCTCGGCCGTCATCACCGCCTCCACGGCGTCCATGGCGGCCGAATGGGCCTCCACCAGGGCCACCCAGGCCGAGAGGGCCTCCTCGATCGTTCGCTCGTCCATCGCCCGGCAGTGTACCAAGAACGGTTGACGGCGCAACGATCTCGTGCTATGTTGCAGACGCAACAGTTGTGAAAGCAACCAGAGAGCGCCCCCCGGGCCCTGGAGAAAGAGGCGGGGACCACGAGCGGGAAGGAGATCGAAGATGGGCGAGGCAACGAGGATCGTGGACGGGATCGAGATCCCGGCTCCCGGGACGTGGGAGCTCGACGTGGCGCACTCGACGTTGGGCTTCGTGGCCAGGCACCTCATGGTGACAAAGGTCCGGGGCGCGTTCGACGTGTTCGGCGGCAGGATCGTCGTCGGCGGGACCCCCGAGGAATCCTCCGTGGAGGTCCGCGTCGACGCCGCGAGCATCGACTCGAGGTCCGCGGACCGCGACAAGCACCTGCGCTCGCCCGACTTCCTCGACGTCGAGCGGTTCCCGGAGCTCCTGTTCCGGAGCACCAAGGTGGAGCGGACCGGCGACACCACGCTGCGCGTGCACGGCGACCTCACGATCCGCGACGTCACGAAGCCCGTGGTCCTGGAGGCGGAGTTCTCGGGCCTGACGGACGACCCGTGGGGCGGCAAGCGCGTGGCCTTCTCCGCCACCACCGAGATCGACCGCGAGGACTGGGGCATCACGTGGAACGTGGCCATGGAGACCGGCGGCGTGCTGGTGAGCAAGAAGGTCCTCATCGACATCGAGGTCCAGGCCTCCCCGAAGCAGGCCACCGCCGACGTAGCCGCGTAATCGGCCCGAACGCAGCGCTGAAGCCCTCTCGCCAACCCCGGCGGGAGGGCTTCGTCGTGGGGGCGCACGCGTGAGGGAGATCGGATCCTCACGGAGTGCGCCTATGATTCCGGCCGGAAGGGGCGCCCATGGGCGAGAGGGGTCGCAGAACGGGGAGTTCCGTGTCTGAGCGGGCAGGGCAGCACTCCGAATACCTGCGTCGGATGCGCTCGAGCCCTCAATTCGAGCATCTGCGAATCGAACCGCGCTGGGTTCCGGGGACCGGAGACATCCGGGGGTTCTGCCACGACGAGGTCCTCCGCCAGTGGCACGACCCGAACGACAGGGACGACGGTGGAGTCCGGATCGAGTGGCTGATGAACGCGTGGGCCTACGCCCAGGAACGAGCCGCGACCGGAGACCGTCCCGGTCTGACCGACATCCTGATGGTCGGTGGCGCGGTGGAGCAGAGCGCGAACCGGGACGGGTTCAGGACCGTCGACGTCTGGATCGGGAATCGGCGGGCGCCCGGCCCGGCGTTCGTTCCGCCCATGATGAAGGCACTGGACGCGTCGACCGCGCAGGTCGAGCCGGTCCAGCGACGCTCCCCCGGCATCGAGTACGCGATGGGAACGTTCGAGCAGGAGGTCCGAAACATCCGCACCGCCGACGACTGGTATCTGGCCTACGAATGGGTGCACCCCTGGTCAGACGGAAACGGCCGGAGCGGGAAGGTGCTCCACAACTGGCTCCTGGGAACGCTCCATGATCCCGTCCTCGTCGCCGACTACTTCGGTGCAGGGAATCCCTGACGCCTCGTTCACGAGCCCGAATCGAGAAGCTCCAGCACGATGTCGTGGAGGAGGCCGTTGGTGGTGACGACGCTGCCGTGGTCGGCGGGCTCGGAGCCGTCGAGCTGGGTGATCCTTCCTCCTGCCTCCCGGACGATCATGGCCAGGGCCGCCCAGTCCCACGTCCTGAGGCTCTGCTCGATCATCACGTCGGCCGCGCCGCGGGCCACGAGGGCGTGGCCCCAGAAGTCGCCGAACCCCCGGGTCCTCGCGGCGCCCGACGCCAGCGCCCGGAAGCCGGCCTCGTACGGGCTCCGGAGCCATCCCTCCACCCCGGCGAACGAGACGAGGGCCGACCCCAGCCGGTCCCGGCCCGACACCCGAGTGGGACGGCCGTTGAACGTCGCGCCGGCCCCGTGGGCCGCGGAGTAGCGCTCGCCCAGCGCGGGCGCGCCCACCACGCCCACCGCCGGTTCCCCGGCCACCAGCAGCGCGACCAGGGTGCCCCACACGGGGATCCCGGCCGCGAAGTTCTTCGTGCCGTCGATGGGGTCCACCACCCACACACGCTCGGCGGCCCCCTCCATGCCGTGCTCCTCGCCGAGCACCGCGTCGGCCGGAAACGCGTCGGCCAGCCGCTCCCGAACCATGGCCTCGACCGCCAGGTCCGCCTCGGTCACGGGCGTCGAGTCCGCCTTCTGCCGGACCTCGAACTCACCCTGGAAGAAGCCCATGGCGATCTCCCCGGCCCGGTCGGCCAGCTCGTTCGCGAACGCCAGCTCCCGTTCGAACACGAGGAGGCAGACTAGCCGCCGGCCGCTCGGTTCGTTCGCGGCCATTTCGACTACCCTCGATCGCAGCCATGCAGAGCACCGTCGAGGAGGCCGGCCGGCACACCGTCGTGCTGACCGTGGAGGTCCCACCGGAGGAGTTCGCGCGAGACCTGGACCGCGCGTACCGGCGGATCGCCCAGCAGATCAAGGTGCCGGGGTTCCGCAAGGGAAAGGTCCCCCGGCGGATCATCGACGCGCAGATCGGCCGGGACGCCGTCCTCCAGGACTTCATCGAGGACACCCTCCCCGAGTACTACTCGAAGGCCGTCCGCGAACACGAGCTGGCCCCCATCGCCGACCCCGAGATCAACGTGGAGAAGGCCGACGAGGGCGAGCCGCTCGTGTTCTCGGCCACCGTCGAGGTCCGCCCCCGGCTCCAGCTCGAAGGGTGGCGCGAGGACGTCCGAGGGGTCGGACGGCCCCAGGTCATCGTCTCTGAGATCGACGTCGACGAGTTCGTCGACCGGATGCGGGACCGGTTCGCCGAGGTCGAGACGGTGGGCCATCCGGCCCGGCGCGGCGACTACGCGGTGGCCGACATCCACGCCTCGGTCCACGGCGAGGACATCCCGGAGCTGAACATGGCCGACCTCCTGTACGAGGTGGGGAGCGAATCGATCGTCCCCGAGCTCGACACTGAGATCGAGAACACGCGGGGCGGGCAGATCCTGAAGTTCAACGCGACGCTCCCGGAGCGGTTCGGCGAACGCGCCGGCCAGGAGGTCACGTTCCAGGTCCTGGTGAAGGAGGTGAAGGCGAAGCGGCTCCCGGCCGCCGACGACGAGTTCGCGAAGACGGCGAGCGAGTTCGACACGATGGACGAGCTCCGGGCCGACCTCCGGGAGAAGCTCGCCGAGGCCAAGGAGGCCGAGGCCCGCGGCGAGTTCCGCGACCGCGTCCTGCAGGCCCTGGTCGACCAGGTCGACGTCGACCTCCCCGACACGCTGGTGGACCACGAGACCGAGCATCGCGTCGAGGAGGCCACCCGCCGGGCCGGGCGGGCCGGGCTCACCCTGGACCAGATCCTGCAGGGCCAGGGGTGGGACGAGCTGCGGTTCCGGAGCGACGCCCGGGCCCACGCGACCAGGGCCATCAAGGCCGACCTGGTGCTGGAGGCCATCGCCCGCCAGGAGGGCATCACGGTGACCGCCGAGGAGCTCGCCGGGGCCGTGAGCGACCTGGCGCGAGCGCTGGGACGAGACGCCAAGGAGGTCGCCCGAACCCTCGAACGAACGGGCCAGGTCACGTCACTGGCCGGTGATATCATCCGGTCCAAGGCGCTCGACCTCCTCGTCGAGGCCACAGACGGGCCCGACTCGGAGGCGCCCGCCGGAGACGGAGCGGAAGGGGATCCACCGTCCGAGGAGTCCGAGGAGACCGCCGAGCCCACCGAATCAGCCGAGTCAACCGAGCCCCCCACCACCGACCAGGGAGCGTAGGCATGAAGGATTATCTGGTTCCCGTCGTCATCGAGCAGACGAACCGGGGCGAGCGTTCGTTCGACATCTACTCGCGCCTGCTGAAGGAGCGCATCGTGTTCCTCGGCACGCCGATCGACGACCAGATGGGCAACCTGGTCATGGCCCAGCTGCTGCACCTCGAGTCCGAGGAGCCCGACAAGGACATCAACCTGTACATCAACTCGCCGGGCGGCGACATCACGTCCCTGTTCGCGGTGTACGACACCATGCAGTACATCCGGAGCGACGTCTCCACGATCGTGATGGGCCAGGCCGCGTCGGCCGCGGCGGTGCTCCTCGCCGCCGGCGCCCGGGGCAAGCGCTTCGCGCTCCCGCACTCGCGCGTCCTGATCCACCAGCCGCACGGTGGAGCGTCCGGCCAGGCCGTGGACATCGAGATCCAGGCCAAGGAGATCCTCCGGTACCGCAAGCTCCTCGACGAGATCCTGGCGCTGCACACCGGACAGACCATCGAGAAGATCGGCCGCGACACGGACCGCGACTTCATCATGACGGCGGAGCAGGCCAAGGAGTACGGGGTCATCGACGAGGTGATCAGCAGCCGCAAGATTCGACCCGAACTCGCAGCAGCGGCCGCTGGAGGCTCGTAGGATCGTCCAAAGGGTTGCGCCGGGTGAGCCCGATCCGGCGGAGCCACGGTCTCGAAGGGACGGGTGGGGGCCGGGAACATGGCGAAGTTCGGAGACTCAGACCTTCTGAAGTGCTCGTTCTGCGGGAAGTCGCAGAAGCAGGTCAAGAAGCTCATCGCCGGGCCGGGCGTGTACATCTGCGACGAGTGCATCGACCTGTGCAACGAGATCATCGAGGAGGAGCTCTCCGAGACCTCCGAGCTCAAGCTCGAGGAGCTTCCGAAGCCCCGCGAGATCTACCAGTTCCTCGAGGACTACGTGATCGGCCAGGACCAGGCCAAGAAGGTCATGGCCGTCGCCGTCTACAACCACTACAAGCGGATCCAGGTCGGCCAGAAGAACGACGACGTCGAGCTGCAGAAGTCGAACATCCTGGTCCTCGGTCCCACCG
Source organism: Actinomycetota bacterium (assembly GCA_036394995.1). GTDB lineage: Bacteria > Actinomycetota > UBA4738 > UBA4738 > JACQTL01 > DASWED01. The sequence continues at coordinate 41,216 of DASWED010000088.1, read as the reverse complement.
GGTGCGGCAAGACGCTCCTGGCCCAGACCCTGGCCAAGATGCTGAACGTGCCCTTCGCCATCGCCGACGCCACGGCGCTGACGGAAGCCGGCTACGTCGGTGAGGACGTCGAGAACATCCTGCTGAAACTGATCCAGGCCGCCGACTTCGACGTGAAGAAGGCCGAGACCGGGATCATCTACATCGACGAGATCGACAAGATCGCCCGGAAGTCCGAGAACCCCTCGATCACCCGTGACGTCTCCGGCGAGGGCGTCCAGCAGGCCCTGCTGAAGATCCTGGAGGGCACCACGGCCTCGGTGCCGCCGCAGGGCGGACGCAAGCATCCCCACCAGGAGTTCATCCAGATCGACACCACGAACATCCTGTTCATCTGCGGGGGCGCGTTCGCCGGGCTGGAGAAGGTCATCGAGTCCCGCATCGGGAAGAAGGGCGTCGGGTTCGGCGCCGAGATCCGCCCGGCGGGGGAGAAGGACGTCGGCGAGATCCTGTCGCACGTGTTGCCGGAGGACCTGTTGAAGTACGGGCTGATCCCGGAGTTCGTGGGCCGGCTGCCGGTCATCTCCCACGTGCACAACCTGGACAAGGGCGCGTTGGTGGACATCCTCACGAAGCCGAAGAACGCGCTGGTCCGCCAGTACCGCAAGTTCTTCGAGTTCGACGGCGTGGAGCTGGAGTTCACGGACGACTCGCTGGAGGCCATCGCCGACCAGTGCCTCCTTCGGGGAACCGGCGCCCGCGGCCTGCGGGCCATCATGGAGGAGGTCCTCCTCAACGTGATGTACGAGCTCCCCTCCCGCAAGGACGTGACCAGGTGCGAGATCAACGCCGACGTCGTGCTCTCCGGCGTCAACCCCACCCTCGTCCCCCGGGAGACCGCCGCCAAGACCCGCACCCCCAAGGAACGCACCGCGTAGGCCGCAGTCGCGGTCGCGTCGAGATGCTCCTGCGCGGGAACCACTCTGAGCGAAACGTCGTCCAAACGACACCATGACCCGCCGCGCGTTGATGCCCTTCATCGCCCTGATGGTGGTGCTGGGCGTGGCGTGCGGCGCGAAGTCCCCCGGGTCGACCCCGAGCCCTTCGCCCCCTTCCCCTTCGCCGTCACCGTCGGGGGAACCGCTGACGCAGGCTGCGTTGAAGCTGCGGGTGCTCGATGCGGTGGGCGGGCACCTGTCCTACTGCGACCCGGACGTGTATCCGATCGGGCGCGGGACGGCGTTGCAGAACGCCAAGCAGCGGATGCCGGAGATCCGCAGGGACAGGGAGGCCTTCGACGCGATCGTCGAGTTCGAGGGGCTCGACCCCGGCAACCTCTCCGATGACGACCTCATCACGATCAACGAGGACTACAAGCAGATCCAGGTCATCGACCTCACGCCGGCCGACGACGGATTCTCCTTTTCGCTGCTGGTGGCGGATCAGGGCGGGGACTACGCGAACTCCCATGTGTCGGGCACGGTGGATGCGTTCGGCAAAGTCGACCTCGGGGAGAAGCAGCCCGGCGAACCGCTGAACTGTCCGATCTGCCTGGCCCGCGGCGTCGTGATCTCCACGCCGAACGGACCGGTGGCGGTCCAGGACGTCCGCGTCGGGATGACCGTGTGGACCACGGACCGCACCGGGCACCGGGTCCGGGCGACGGTGCTCCGCATCGGTCGCACGCCGGTGCCGGCGACCCACATGGTGGTGCGCCTGGTCCTCGCCGACGGCCGAACCGTGCTGGTCTCGCCCGGCCACCCCACGCCGGACGGATCCCGGGTCGGCGACCTCCGGGCCGGCCAGTCGTTCGAGGGCACCCGGGTGGTGTCGGCGAGGCGCGTCGCCTACGCCGGCGGGTTCACCTACGACCTGCTGCCCTCCGGAGCCACCGGCACGTACTTCGCGAATCGCGTCCTGCTGGCCAGCACGCTCAGCTGACGCCTCACTCCATCACGCCGATCCGGACCAGCTGAGCGACCGCCTCCGCGGCCGAGGGTCCGTCCCAGCCGAACCCCTCCTGGAGCGCCCGGCCGAACTCGGCCAGCATCGGGATCGAGACCAATAGCCCCAGCCGTCCCTCGATCGCCTCGCGAACGACCTCCTCCGAGGTGCTCCCGGGCAAGACGAACGCCGAGACCAGGGCCTCGGTCGTGGGGGTCGCTCTCACCGGGCGGGCGAGCGGCCGGCGCGGAGCTCGGCGACCAGCCGCGCGACATCGCTCTCGTCCCGGACCCGAAGGGCCCTGGCCCGCGCCGCGCCGTAGCGCTGGAGCGACTCGAACGTCCCGGTCTCCCGGTACGCGCGGTACACGCGCAGCATCTCCCGGAACAGCTCGCTCTTGTTCCGGCCCTCGTCCCGGGCCAAGCGTTCGAACTCGTCGGCCGCACCCGGCGGGACCGAGACGGCCAGGACCCTGGTCGTTCGCTGCATGACATACGGAGTATGACACGCGCATGGGAGCCGGCGGCGGAAGCCGCGACGCCCTACGGCATCATGGTGTCGTACACCTCGAAGTGCTCGATGGCCTGCTGGGGCTGGCCCGCGCCGGCCTGGGCCCGGAGCTGGGCCGTGGCGGCCTCGTAGCCCTGCGCGTTCTCCTCGGTCTCCCAGAACGTGAGGCCGATGAACCGCCCGGTGGACCGGTCGGCCATCCAATAGCCGCCCTTGAAGCCGGGCATCGACTTGATCATCGGGGCCATCTGCTGCCCCGCCCGCAGCGCCGCCTGCTCCAGCTGATCCACCATCTCGGTCGGGTACATCGTGACGGTCATCCGAGCGACCATGTCGAATACTCCTCTCCATCGGACGAGTGTGGGCGCCGGGCAGCCTGACCGCGCACGGCCAGTAAGTCAAGTCAGGTCCGTCGTGAGGTCAGGTATCAGGTGGCGGGTTCGGTTGCAGGCGCCGCTGGCGGAGGCGGGAGGAGCGGAGGTCCGGCCGCAGGCGCGGCGCCGGCCTCCGCCTCGCGGACGGCGCGGCGGGATCGCCACACGGCCACTGTGGTCGCTCCGAGGCCGGCGATCGCCATCAGCGTCCACGCCAGCCCGCCCACGACCGGGATCAGCGCCAGCGCCCGGGCGATGCCCCAGCCGGCCAGGAACGCCTTCATCCGCCCGCGGGGCGCCTTCAGGATCCACCGGCCGACCGCGAACGTCCCCACCGTGTACCCCAGCGTGAACAGCAACCAAAGCCCGAGGAGGAGGGCCAGGCCCAGGGGGAGCCCCACCAGGGTGACCGACACCAACACGGCCGACACCGGCAGCCCGATCAGCATGAGGAGGCCCCATCCGAGGGTCGCGCCGACGGTACGGGATGCCCTTGCCGCCGACTCCATCGCTCCCGGGAGCAGGCTCACCATCAGCAGGCCCAGCACCAGGACCGACACGCTGAACGCCAGCCACACCAGGATCCGGACCAGGAACGAATAGCCGGCGAACTGCAGGTTCGCCACCCGCCTCCGTTCACCGTCGATGGTGGCGACCGGGTCCACGTCGGGCCGGGTGTTCGTCACGAGGTCGCCGCCGATGTGCGCCCCGGACGTCACCACGACGTTCCCCCGGAACACCAGCACGTTGTCGCGGACGTCGCCCGAGATCCTCGTGGCGCCGTCGAACACGACGACCGAGCCGTTCACGTCACCGTCGATCACGGTCCGGCCGCGGAACACCACGACCTCGGTGGCGGTCTCGCCCTCGGCCACCTCCGTGCGCCCGTTCAGGACGACGATGCGCCCGAGACTCCGGGCGTCAGCTTGAGCAGGGACCGCGATCCCCAGGATCACCACGAACAGGAACGCGACAGCGACGAACCTACGCATGGGCGACACCTCCGGCCGACCCTACTCCCTGGGCGGCTCCGGGGCCACATCGGGGATCGTCGCGGGAGGCTCGGCTATCATGGCCCCACGATGCGCCGCCGCGACCGCCACGCCACCGAGCCCGTCGGCGTAGCCGTGCCGCGCGAGCCCCGCTAGGGCGCGGCTCCGCGGCGACCCCCCCTCGGACCACACCGGAGACACATGGAGATCGAACCGACGCGCGACATGCCGCCGCAGTACGACCCGGCCGCCACCGAGCAGCGGTGGTACCGGGCATGGCTCGAACGCGGCCTGTTCCAATCAGAGCCGGATCCGTCGAAGGAGCCGTTCTGCATCGTGCTGCCGCCGCCGAACGTGACCGGCGCGCTGCACATCGGCCACGCGCTCGGCCACACGCTGATGGACAGCTTGACCCGGCGGGCCCGCATGCAGGGGTTCGAGGCGCTGTGGCTACCCGGAACCGACCACGCGGGCATCGCCACGCAGGTGGTGGTGGAGCGGGAGCTGGCCAGGGAAGGCGTCGACCGCCGCGAGATGGGCCGGGAGGCCTTCCTCGAGCGGGTGTGGCAGTGGAAGGAGCAGTACGGCGACCGGATCGTCGTGCAGATGCAGGGCCTGGGGAACTCCTGCGACTGGGATCGCTTGCGATTCACGATGGACGAGGGCCTGTCCCGCGCAGTGAGGGTGGCGTTCGTCCGGATGTACGACGACGGCCTCATCTACCGGGGCGAGCGGATCATCAACTGGTGCCCGAAGGACCGGACGGCGCTCTCCGACTCCGAGGTGGAGCACGAGGAGGTCGACGGCGAGCTCGTCACCTTCCGCTACGCGCTGAGTGACGGGAGCGGGTTCGTCGACGTCGCCACCACCCGGGTCGAGACGATGCTCGGCGACACCGGCATCGCCGTGCACCCCTCCGACGAGCGCTACTCAGCCCTCGTCGGGAAGACCGTGACGCACCCCTTCGACGGTCGGGAGCTCCCCATCGTGGCCGACGACGCCGTGGATCCCTCGTTCGCGACGGGCGCCGTGAAGGTCACGCCCGCCCACGACCCCAACGACTTCGAGATCGCCGAACGAACGGGTCTTCCCCGGCTGAACATCCTGAACGCGGACGCCACGGTCGCCGACACCGCGCCGGAGGAGTTCCGGGGCCTGGACCGCTACGAGGCCCGCGCCCGCGTGGCGGAGCGCCTCCGCGCGCTGGGGTGGGTGGTGGAGGAGGAGCGCCCGTACCGGCACTCGGTTGGGCACTGCTACCGGTGCCACTCGGAGATCGAGCCGTGGCTCTCCGGCAAGCAGTGGTTCGTGGCGGTCGAACGGCTGAAGGGCCCGGCTATCGAGGCCTCCGAGGACGGCAGGATCCGGTTCCACCCTCCGCGCTGGCAGAACGCGTACCTGGAATGGCTCCGAGGGCTGCGCGACTGGAACATCTCGCGACAGCTGTGGTGGGGCCACCGCATCCCGGTGTGGTACTGCCCGAACGGCCACGAGTTCGCCGCAACCGAGGACCCCACGGAGTGCCGGGAGTGCGGGACCGCCGATCTCGAACAGGACCCCGACGTCCTCGACACGTGGTTCTCGTCCCAGCTGTGGCCGTACTCCACGCTGGGGTGGCCGGAGGAGACCCCGGACCTGGACTTCTTCTACCCCACCACCGTCCTGGTGACCGGCTACGAGATCCTGTACCTGTGGGTGGCCCGGATGATCATGTCCGGGTTGTACCTGGTGGGCGACGTCCCGTTCCGGAACGTCCTCATCCACGGCCTGGTCCGCGACGCCGCCGGGCGCAAGATGTCGAAGTCGCTGGGGAACGTCATCGACCCCCTCGACATGATCGGGCAGTACGGCGCCGACGCGCTGCGGTTCGCGCTGGCTCGCATGGCCGGCCCCGAGCAGCAGAACCTGCCGCTGTCGAAGGAGGGCATCGAGGCCGCCCGGAACTTCGCGAACAAGATCTGGAACGCCTCGCGGCAGGTGTTCGGGTCGTACCGGGCCGGCGGGGGCGCGCCGGAGCTGCCGGCCGGGGAGGAACGAACCCTCTCCGAGCGGTGGCTCCTGTCGCGGCACCAGGCCTGCCTGCAAGAGGTGGACTCGGCCCTGGACGGCTACCGTTTCGACGAGGCCGCCCAGACCCTCCACCGGTTCTTCTGGTCCGAGCTGTGCGACTGGGGCCTCGAGGCCGAGAAGCAGCGCCGGTCGAACGGTTCCCCCGACGAACGGCACCGCGCCTCGCTGGTGCTGGCGTGGGTGCTGGAGCGGACCCTCCGGCTGCTCCACCCCGTGATGCCGTTCGTGACCGAGGAGGTCTGGCAGCGGTTCGGCGCCGGCGACTCGATCATGGTGGCCCCGTGGCCGGAGGGGCACGACGAGCACGTCGACGCCGAGGCCGAGGCGGCGTTCGGGTTCGTCCGGGACCTGGTGACGAACGTACGCCAGATCCGGGGGATCGTCGGCGGCGGGGAGTTCCGGCTGGTGGTGGCGGACGGGCTGGCCGCGGAGCTGGAGCCGCTGCGGGAGGCGGTGGAGCGGCTGTCCGGAGCGACGCTGTCCCCGATCGTCGACACCGAGCCCGAGGGGCGGTTCGTGCGGCTGTCGGTGCGGGGGAGGGAGGCCCGGCTCCAGGTTCCCGATGGGTTCGACCCCGGCCCGGCGCTGGCGGCCCGGCGCAAGCGGCTGGAGGAGACCCGGTCGAAGCTCGAGGGCAGCGAATGGAAGCTGGCGAAGGACGACTTCGTGGCCCGGGCCGCGCCGGAGGCCGTGGACAAGGAGCGGCGCAAGCGCGAGGACCTCACGGCGGAGGCCGCGGTGCTGGTGGATCAGATCGCGCTGCTCGAGTCGCTGTCGGGTTCGCCGTAGCCGTGGACTTCGCCGACGCGCTGGCCGACCTGGAGGGGCGGCAGCCCGAGCGCATGGTCCCGGACCTGTCCCGGATCTCGGCGCTGGCCGAGCTCCTGGACCACCCCGAACGGACGTACCCGAGCATCCACGTCACCGGGACCAACGGCAAGACCACCACGACCCGGCTCGTCTCCGCGCTGGCCTGCGGCCACGGGCTGTCGGCCGGGGCGTTCACGTCGCCCCACCTGCACTCGGTGACCGAACGGCTGGCGCTGTGCGACGAGCCCATCGAGGACGAGGAGTTCGCCGAGGAATACGCGAACCTCCTGCCGTTCCTGCAGGAGGTCGACCGGCGCGGCGACGAACGCGTGACCTATTTCGAGGTCCTCACCGCCCTGGCCTACGTGTGGTTCGCCGACAAGCCGGTGAACGTGGGCGTGTTCGAGGTGGGGATGGGCGGGGTGTGGGACGCCACGAACCTGGTGACCGGCGACGTGGCGGTGCTGACGCCGATCGCGCTGGACCACCCGGAGCTGGGGTCCACCGTGCGGGAGGTGGCCTCGGAGAAGGCCGGGATCGTGAAGGAGGGGAAGATCGCGGTGTCCCGGGAGCAGCCCGAGGCGGCCCTCGCGGTGATCGACGCCAGGGCCCGGGAGGTGGAGGCCCAGCTGCTCCTGGAGGGTCGGGACTGGGAGATGATCGGGCGGATCCAGGGGGTCGGCGCGCAGGCCCTCACCGTGCGGGGGCTGTTCGGGACCTACGAGGGGCTGCGGCTCCCGCTGTTCGGCGAGCACGCCGCCCGGAATGCCGCCGCCGCCGTGGTGGCGTTCGAGGCGTTCGTCGACCGGCAGCTGGCCCAGGAGGCCGTGGAGGACGCGCTGGGAACCGCGACGTCGCCGGGCCGGCTGGAGGTCCTGGGCCGGCGACCCCTGATCGTGGTCGACGGTGCCCACAACCCGGCCGGCGCGGAGGCCCTGGCTCGCGCGCTCATGGAGTCGTTCGCGTACGAACGGCTGCACCTGGTCCTCGCGGTGTCGGCGAACAAGGACCTCGCCGGGATCGTGGCCGAGCTGGCCCCGCTGGCCGACGGGGCCTACGCCGCCACGAACTCCAGTGCCCGGACCGCTCCGGGGGAGGCCGTGGAGAGCGCCCTGCGACACGCCGGGCTGTCACCGAGCACGCACCCGTCCGTGGAGGAGGCCCTCGACGCCGCCCGGGCCCAGGCGGCGGAAGCCGACCTGATCCTGGTCACGGGCTCTCTGTACACTGTCGCGGACGCCCGCCGGGCGTTCAACCTCTGACATGGCCGATCAGTCGACGCTGCTCATCGTGAAGCCGGACGCGGTCCGCCGCGGGCTGGTGGGCGAGGTGCTGCGCCGGGTGGAGGCCAAGGGCCTCCGCATCGACGAGCTGAAGCTCATGCACATCGACCGGGCCCTCGCGGAGGAGCACTACGGCGAGCACCGGGACAAGCCGTTCTTCGGCGAGCTGGTGGAATTCATCACCTCCGGCGACGTGGTGGTGGCCAAGGTCACCGGCGAGCAGGCGGTGGGCGTCCTGCGGACGCTGATGGGCCCCACCGACCCCGTCGCCGCCCCCCCCGGGACGATCCGGGGCGACTTCGGCACGCTGATCGGCGAGAACATCGTGCACGGCAGCGACTCGCCGGAGTCCGCCGAACGCGAGCTCGCGCTGTTCTTCGCCTCTTGACCGCTTGCGGCCTCTAACATCGACGGAGGAATGGCCGACGTGGAACGGATGGAGCCCGAGCGCGCGATCCGCGCGTACCTCGTGATCAGCGGGCTGTTCACGCTGTCCGCCTCGCTCATCTGGGGCATCAACACGCTGTTCCTCCTCGACGCCGGGCTGTCGATCTTCGAGGTGTTCGTGGCGAACGCGGCGTTCACCGCCGCCATGGCCCTGTTCGAGATTCCCACCGGGGTGGTGGCGGACACCCGGGGACGGCGGGCGTCGTTCCTACTGTCCGCGATCACGCTGGCCATCGGGACCCTGGCGTACGTCGGCGTGGCCGCCATCCACGGTGGGCTGCTGCTGTTCTGTCTGGCCGGGGTGATCCTGGGCCTGGGCTACACGTTCTACTCGGGCGCGGTGGAGGCCTGGCTGGTGGACGCGTTGAAGGCCACCGGGTACCAGCGGGAGCTGGACGGCGTGTTCGCCCGGGCGTCGATCGTGGGGAGCATCGCCATGATCACCGGGACCGTCGGCGGGGGAGTGCTCGGGCAGCTCGATCTCTCGATCCCGTACCTGGTCCGGACGGCGCTGCTCCTGATGGCACTGTCGGTGGGCGTCCGGACCATGCACGACGTCGGCTTCACGCCCCGGACGCTCCGCCTGAAGGGCATCGTCGGCGAGATGCGGAAGGTCGCTCGCGCCGGGATGACGTACGGGTGGCGCAAGCCGGCCGTCCGGCTGCTGGTCCTGTACTCGTTCCTGGTGTTCGGGTTCTTCTCCTGGGCCTGGTACGCGTGGCAGCCCTACTTCCTCCAGCTGTACGGGCATGACGCGATCTGGCTGTCGGGGGTCATCGCGGCGTTCTTCGCCCTGGCCGGGATCGCCGGCAACATGCTGGTGCCACGGGTGGCCCGGCCCGGCCGGCGCCGGACGACGATCATGCTGGCCGGAGCGGCCATCTCCACCTCCGCGATGGTCGCCACCGGCGTCGTGCGGACGTTCTGGGTGACCGTGCCGATCTTCCTGCTGGGCGCGGTGGCCGGCGGCGTCCTGTCACCGGTCCGCCAGACCTATCTCCACCAGTCCATCCCCACCTCGGAGCGGGCCACGCTGGTCTCGTTCGACTCGCTCATGGGCAGCCTGGGCAGCGTCGGCGGCCAGGCCGGCCTGGGCTACCTGTCCCAGGAACGGTCGATCCCGGTGGGCTTCGTGGTGGGCGGCCTGACCACGTTCCTGGCCCTCCCCATCTTCGGCCGACTGAGAGCCCTCAACGAACCCGCCGACCGCATCACCGCCGACGCCCCCGAGCTCGAAGCAGTCGTCGCCCCCTGAGGCGCGAGCCTACGAACGAAGCCGGCGAACCGCACCAGCGTCGGGGCGTCGTGCTCCTCCGAGGACAGCTTGTAGCCCAACGAGGTCATCGCGCTGGGTCAGGACGACCAGCGGCGGATGGCCAGGACCGCGTTCTGGCCGCCGAAGCCGAAGGAGTTCGACAGGGCCAGGGTGATCTCGGCCGAGCGGGCCTCGTTCGGCACCGGGTCCAGGTCGCAGGCGGGGTCCGGCGTCCGGTAGTGGATGGTGGGGGGAAGCACCCCGTCGCGCAGGGCCAGCGCGGTGGCGGCGGCCTCGACGGCTCCCGCTGCGCCCAGCAGGTGGCCGGTCATGGACTTCGTGGACGACACCGGCACCCGGTGGGCAACGTCCTCGCCCAGCGCGGCCTTGATGGCCGCGGTCTCGGCGGCGTCGTTCAGCGGGGTGGAGGTCCCATGGGCGTTGATGTAGCCGACCTCCTCCGGTGACGCCCCGGCGTCGCGGAGCGCCGAGCGCATGGCGATGGCGGCGCCCGAACCGGTCGGCTCGGGCTGGGTGATGTGGAACGCGTCGGCAGACGCACCATAGCCGGCGACCTCCGCGTACACGTTGGCCCCCCGCGCCGTGGCGTGCTCCTCGGATTCCAGCACCAGTATGCACGCGCCCTCCCCCAGCACGAACCCGTCCCGGTTCGCGTCGAACGGCCGGCTGGCCGACTCGGGGTCGGGGTTCTTCGTGAGCGCCTGCATCTGGGCAAAGGCGGCAATCGTGATGGGCACGATGGCTGCCTCGGTCCCTCCGGCCATCGCGACGTCGACCAGTCCGTCGCGAACCATGCGGTAAGCCTCGCCGACGGCGTGCGCGCCGGCCGCGCATGCGGTGACGATGCACATGTTGGGCCCGGTCAGGCGGAAGTGCATGGCCACGTGGCCGGCCGCGGCGTTCGCCATGAGGCCAGGGACCATGAACGCGCTCACACGGCCCGGTCCCCGTTCCAGCAGCACGGAATGCTGGGTGAGCAGGGTCTCGATCCCGCCGACGCCGGTGGCCACGATCACGGCGGTCCGCTCACCGGCGATCTCCGGCTTCCCCGCGTCGCGGTAGGCGAGATGGGCGGCGGACACGGCGAGGTGGACGTTCCGGTCGGTCCGCTTGACCTCCTTCGGCTCCATGAAGTCGGTCGGCTCGAACTCCCGGACCTCGCCCGCGAGGTGGACGGGAAGCTCCGACGGGTCGAACCGCTCGATCCGAGCCACGCCGTTCCGGCCTCCGGACATGCCCTTCCAGAAGTCATCGATGCCGACGCCGAGCGGCGTCACCGGGCCGATTCCGGTGATGACGACTCGGCGGCGTTGGGCGTCTTCGGTCATGGCAGGCTCACCTGATCGTGTACGGGCTCCAGACGGTGTGCGTCGGTTCCCGGCGCAGGGAAGTGCGCGTTACGCCGGGACCCCGAGCTTGGTGGCCACCATCTCGATGGCCTGGCCCACCGTCTTCACGTTCTCCATCTCGTCCTCGGGGATCTCGATGCCCATTTCGTCCTCGAGGGCGAGCACCGCTTCCGTGAGGTCCAGCGAGTCCGCGTTGAGGTCCTCGGCGAACCGCGCCTCCGCGGTCACCTGCGCCTCGTCCACGGCCAACTGCTCGGCGAGCACCTTGCGGACCCTCGCCTCTATCTCCGAACGATCCATCTGCCGCTCCTCCCTTTCTCTCAGGATATCGAGATTGCCTCAGGCGGTGAGCCCACCGTCCACGGTGAGCACCGCCCCGTTCACGTACGACGCCCGGTCCGACATCAGGAACCGGACCAGCTCGGCCACCTCCTCGGGCGTCCCGGGCCTTCCGGCCGGCGTCCGGTCCAGCAGGTACCTGCGGGAGTCCTCGGGCAGGGCCTCGGTCAGGTCCGTGGAGATCAGCCCGGGGCACACGACGTTCACCGTGATCCCCCTCGAACCGACCTCGCGGGCGAGGGACCTGGTCATCCCGACCATCGCCGCCTTCGACGCCGCGTACGCCACTTGCCCGGGATTCCCGTGCAGGGCCACGGCCGAGGACACGCTCACGATCCGGCCGGAGCGCTCCCGGAGCATCGTCCTGAGAGCCGCGCGGGCACACAGGAACGCGCCCCGGGCGTTCACGGCCATGGTCCGGTCGAACTCCTCGACGGGGTACCTCACGGCGAGGCCGTCCCGGGAGACCCCCGCGTTGTTCACCAGTCCGGTCACCGGGCCCAGGGCCTCGGTGGCCTCCCGGAACGCCTCCCGGATCCGCGCCTCGTCGGCGGTGTCGAGGGCCAGGGTCGCGGCCCGGCCGCCGGCGTCCTCGATGGCGCGAACGACGTCCTTGGCCTCGCCCTCGGCGGAGCGGAAGCCCACGGCCACCGCCCAGCCGTCCTCGGCCAGGGCCAGCGCGCAGGCCCGGCCGATCCCGCGGGAGCCCCCCGTGACCACGGCGGCCCCGGTCACGGCGCCGTCTCCAGGGTTCGCGTGACGGTCGCGGCCTCCGGCTGCGGCGCCGGCGACGGCGCGGTCCACCGCACCAGCGACGCTCCCCAGGCCAGCCCCGCGCCGAACGACGTCATCAGCACGAGGTCGCCCGGCTGGATCCTCCCGTCCCGCCACGCCTCGTCGAGCGCGATGGGGATGGAGGCGGCCGAGGTGTTCCCGATGCGATCGACGTCGGAGATCACCCGGTCCGGCCCGAAGCCCAGGCGGTCGGCCACGGTCTTCATGATCCGGGCGTTGGCCTGGTGCGGGATCAGCCACCGGACGTCGTCGGCGGCCACGTCCGACTTCTCGAGCAGCGAGCGGCACGCGTCGGTCATCCCGACCACCGCGCGCCGGTACACGTCCTTGCCGGACTCCATGACGATCTTGTCGATGGCGGGCTCGCCGTCCTCGCCGAGGGGAGGCGCGGTCCCACCGCCCGGGATCGTGAGCAACCCGGCCGCCCGCCCGTCCGCGGCCATGTTCGACTCCATGACGCCCGGCTCGGACGCGGCGGCGAACACGGCCCCGCCGGCCCCGTCGCCGAACAGCACGCACGTTGAGCGGTCGGTCATGTTCATCCGGCGGGACAGGGTCTCCGCGCCGACCAGCAGCACGGTGTCCGCGCCGCCGGATTCGATCATGGCCCGGGCCACCGAGGTCCCGTAGCTGAACCCGGCGCACGCAGCGTTGATGTCGAACGCCGGACAGGTGACGCCGAGGGCGTCCTGGACCAGCACGGCAACGGAGGGCAGCGGTCGGTCCGGCGTGACGGTGGCGATGACGATGAGGTCGAGCTGCTCCGGGGCCATCCCGGCCGCGTCCAGAGCGGACCGGGCGGCGTCCGTGGCCAGGGTCGACGTGGTCTCGCCCTCCCCGGCGAACCGGCGCTCGCGGATACCGGTCCGTTCGACGATCCACGCGTCCGAGGTGTCCACGAGGTGTTCGAACTCGGAGTTCGGGACCACGCGGTGCGGCAGCGCGGAGCCCGTGCCGGCGATGGCGGCGAACCGCCCGCCTGCGCTCACTCCCGGTCCACCCAGGCGATGGCTTGACCCCGGGTCAGCAGCTCGCCCTCACGTCCCAGCACGGCCCCCAGCCTACCCCTGACCGGGGATCGGACGAGGTCGTACCCGTCGTCGGCCACCTCCACCACGGCCACCGCCTGCCCCACCTCGACCATCTCGTGGCCGGCCCAGAACCTCTCGGGGGGCAGGATGCGCAGACGGCCGGCGTGGGGGGCGACGATGATCGTGATCGGGATGTCGGTTCGCTCGCCGTGGTCGACGTCGAGGGCGGCGTCGGCAACGGCGGCCGTCGTGGTCTGCAGGTCGTCGATCGTGGTGCTCACGCGGACTCCTGGTTCAGGGCGGGCGTCGACTCGGTGATGGATCCGGCGAACGCGGCTGCCTCGTCGGGCGATCGCACCGCGACGGCCGTGGTGCCGGGAGCGTTGCGCCGCATCAGCTTCGTGAGGACGTCGCCGGCGCCTGCCTCCACGAACGTGTCGAAGCCGGCATCGGCCAGGGCCCGCATGGAGCGCTCCCAGCGCACCGGGGACACGATGTGGCGCGACACCAGGTCCCGCAGGGCCGAGGGCTCCTCGGTGATCCGGCCGCTCGTGTTCGGCACGACGGGCATCCGGGGCTTCCTGAACTCCAGGCGGGAGACGGCCTCTCGGACCGGGTCCAGTGCGGGACGCATCAGGGGGGAGTGGAAGGCCCCCGCCACCTTCAGCCGGATGGCCTTGGCGCCCTTCGACCTGGCTGCCTCCTCGGCCCGCTCCACCGCGGGGATCGAGCCGGACAGCACGATCTGCTTCGGCGCGTTCTCGTTCGCCACCTCCAGGACGTCGCCCCGGCCGGCGACGCGGCACACCTCGGCCGCGTCCTCCGGCGACAGGCCGATGATGGCGGTCATGCCGGACGGCGTGGCGTCGGAGGCCTCCTGCATGGCCCGGCCCCGGATCACCACGACCCCGAGGGCCTCCACGGGGTCGAGCACTTCGGCCGCGGCCAGGGCCACGAACTCCCCGAGCGAGTGCCCGGCGGCGGCCTCGAACCGGACTCCCTCCGCCTCCAGGACCCGGAACGCCGCGAGGTCGCACGCGAACATGGCCGGCTGGACCACCTCCGTGGTGGTGAGCGCGGCCTCGTCGCGGCACGTGGCCACGACGTCGCGCCCCCACGCATCCGACAGCCGGTCGAGCACGGCGGCGCCGGCCTCGTGGGTGGTCCACGGGTCGGCCATCCCTGCGTATTGAGACCCCTGGCCGGGGAACAGGACCGCAGCACGCACGGCGCTACCGCTCCCCGCCAGTCGCGTGCGGCAACATCGGGGGGTTCGACTACGGCCGCGTGCGTGCGGTTACAAGGGCCCGTCGAGGGCCGTTCGGCCCGATCCGGCCGGGCCGGTGGTTCCCGGAGGTTCCCGGAGAGGCGAACTTCCAGCCGATATACTCGGCCGGACCCCAAGAGCGGAGGAGTTCGCCATGGCCGACAACCCCAAGCTGGACATCCTGGAGGAGAAGGGCTTCGCGATCCTGAAGCCGTACGAGGGCGAGATCGACCCCTCGGAGTGGGAGGACCTCACCTACCTCGACTGGAAGTCCGGCGGCGACACGAACTTCGCCGTCCTGGCCTCGGCCAACGGCGAGGACGATGCCCGCGGTTTCTGGGAGTTCGGCAAGCCGGACAAAGACGGCGTGTGGACCGTGAACGTCGAGAAGGCCCCGACGCTGAAGAAGTACGTGGAGTCGGTCGGCGCTCGGTACGGCCGCGTCCGGATCATCAAGCTCGAGCCGTCCGCCAGCGAGGAGGAGGTGGCGAACCGGTTCCTCCACCTCGACGACAACAACCGGAAGAACCCGGTGGGGGAGGGCTGGGTGGTCCGCGCCTGGCTGAACCTCACCGACGACCCGGAGAGCTACATGATCGTGCGCGACGACAAGGACGACCCGGCCACGGAGAGCCACATTCCGTGCCCGAAGTTCGCCCAGTTCGTGGTGGACACCGAGCGGCTCCACCACGCGGTGTACCACCCCGGGAACGCACCCCGGTACGCGCTGATCACGAGCTTCGAGTCCGGCCCCGAGCTGGACAGCTGGATCAAGGCCAACCTGCCCGGGTAGGCCACCTCACCTCGAACGAAGGGCGGGCCCCCGCGAGGAGCCCGCCCTTGTTCGTTCCCGCCCAGCGCTGAGCGCCGGGCGCTCAGACCTCGCCGAGCTTCACCAGCCAGCCGGAGGCCTTCGTGAAGTCCCTGTTCGACAGGGAGGCCGTGACGAACGCGGCCCGGCCCACGACTGCGGCGCCGGTGCCCGTGGCCGACCACTTCTCCGGGTCGAGGGACTTGCTCCACAGCAGCGTCCCCTCGTCGTCGTACGAGCGAACCGCGAGGTTCGTGAGGTGGTCGTCGGGATCGCGCTGCTCGCTCGCGATCACCACCGAGCCGTCCGTGGCGAGCCCCATCCCGCCCGGTTCCTCGGCGGGCGTGAAGCCCCAGGACCGGGTCCACATCACGTCGCCGTCCGCCCCGTACGAACGGAGCCATCCGTGGCCCCGGTGGAAGGCGTCGGTCGTCAGGCGTTCGTTCACGTACGCGAGCACCCGGATCCCGTCGGCGGCACCCACCACGTCGACGGCCGCGTCGTGGTCGCGCACGCCGTCCGCCACGACCGTGGTCCAGTCGACGACGCCGGATGCGGTGACCTTCTCGACGACCGCGTCGTGGTTGACGAAGGACTGGTCGCTGCGCTCCTCGGCCCGGGCCACCCATCCCGCTGCGTAGAACCCGCCGGGGCCGGCTGCCACGGCGTTCGCCGCGTCGTTCGTTCCGGCGATCCCGGGCACCTCGAACTGCGTCGTCCACAGCCAGTGCCCGTCACCGGTGTCGTATGCGCGGAGCCAGCCGTCGCTGTACGGATCCCCGCAGCACCCGGAGCTGTTCCCCGAGATCACGACGGCGTCGCCGATCACCGCCACGCCCGAGCCGCCCTCGGATTTGCTGTGGAGCCATCCCGCGGTCAGCCGCTGCCACAGCAGCTTCCCGCCGGGCGAGTACTTCAGCAGCAGGAACCCTCCGCCCTCGCTCCGCGTGGAGGCCACCGTGCCGGCGACGTACACGAACTCGTCGGGGCCGACCGTGACGTCGTTGGCGAACGCGTAGCCCTTGTCGATGTGCCACGCCCGCGCCCACACGCGGGTCCCGTCGGGCGCGTACCGGCGGACCAGCGCGGCGTTCGGGTGATCTCCGGTGAAGCCGGTGCTGCCGACGACGTACACCCGGCCTCCGGGGGTCGCTGCAACATCGTTCAGGTTCCCCCCGATCATCCGGGTCCACGTGGTCGATGGGGCCTGACCGTTCGAGACATCGCCGGACGCCATCGCCGGACCCACCCACGAGACCAGCATCCCGGTCGCCACCGTGGCGACCAGGATGCCGGACCATCGAGCCATCCGCTTCCTCACTCCGCCCATCGCACTCTCCCTTCTCGCTCGGATCATCCACCACTCATCCTCGCGGTCAAGGGCAACGTGGTGCTCTCCGCCCGGTAACGGTCCGGCAACACCCGGGCCCTCCTGTACCTCGATGGGATCGAGTGATAGAACCGGCGCCATGAACTGGGCGCCGGGCGAGGGGAGCCGGCTGGCCGGCTATCGCATCGGGCCGGTCATCGGGCGGGGTGGGATGGGGATCGTGTACGAGGCCGAGCACCTCGCCCTCGGCCGGACGGTGGCGCTCAAGATCGTCGCCCCCGAGCTGGCGTCGGATCTGACGTTCCGAGAACGGTTCCTGCGGGAGGCTCGCATGGCCGCGGCCATGGAGCACCCCGCGATCATCCCGATCTACGACGCGGGCGAGGCCGACGGCGTGGTCTACATCGCCATGCGCCGGGTCCACGGCGCGGACCTGGCCGAGCTGCTGCGGGGCGGCGAGTCGATGGGCGTGGCCCGAGCCGTCGAGGTGCTGGCCCCGGTCGCCAGCGCGCTCGACGCGGCCCACCGGCGCCGGCTGGTCCACCGGGACGTGAAACCGCAGAACATCCTCATCGAACCGGCTTCCGAGGACTCGGCCTCCGAGGACGCGGTCGAGCGGGTGTTCCTCACGGACTTCGGCCTGACCAAGCGGACCGACGACTCCGGGGGCCTCACCCGCACGGGGGTGTTCGTGGGGACGTTCCGGTACGCGGCGCCCGAGCAGTTCCAGGGCCAGTCGCTCGACGGCCGGACCGACCAGTACGCGCTGGCATGCGTGGCCCAGCAGTGCCTCACCGGGTCGCCGCCGTTCGCCGGCGACACGGACCCCGAGGTCATGTTCGGGCATCTGGCGGCCCCGCCCCCGCCGATCACGGCGCTCCGCCCGGATCTGCCTCTGGGGGTGGACGCGGTGTTCCAGCGGGCCCTGGCCAAGGAGAAGGAGGGGCGCTTCGACACGTGCGCAGAGTTCGTGGGGGCGCTGCGCGCAGCGGCCGGTGCCCCCCGCCCAGGGAGCACCGGGACCGTGGTGGCGCCGCCTCCGGCACCGGTGGCTCCGCCGTTCCCTCGGGCCGCACCGATGCCGGGGCCCCGGCCAGCGATGCGGCCGGACCTCCCCGCTCCGCCGGGAGCGGCGGGGACGGGGCAGCCGGGCGGGGGGTGGGCGCCACCGGGTGTCGTGCCGGGAGGAGGCCCACCGGAGGCCGGCGCTCGGGAACGGGTCGCCGGACGCCGCCGCTCCGCAGTGGTCGCGCTCGTGCTGTCCGCGGCGCTGGCGCTGGTCGGGGTGGTCCTGGGAATCAACGGATCGTCCGGGAGCGGGTCGGACGCCCTGGCGGGCGTCCTGATCCTCGCGGCGCCACCGGCGGGGCTGGCCGCAGCCATGGCCGCGGCCCGCCGGCCGGGCCCGGTCCGCGCCTGGGCCGTCGGGGCGCTCCTCGATGCCATCTGGCTGTTCATCGCCGGCGTCCTCTCGCTTGGCACAGAGGCCACGGCTGGTGTCCTCCTGTTGCTCTCGGGCGTGGCAGCGGCCGTCGCGGCGGTGATGGCCCTGGTGGGGACGAGTCGCCGGCGAGGGCCGGCCTGACCGGCCGTCGAGGGTCATCCGGGGGCGCCCGAGACGGCCGGACTTCGCCGTCGACCTCGGTCTGAGGGGCCATTTGGGGGCATCATCCTGGGGTCGACCTCGGGGTGACCCTCGACCTCAACTGGACGTCAGGAAAAAACACAGGTCAAGAGGCCTGAAATGTCCGCGAACGCCGGGTGATCGGGTTGCCAGGGCCCTGTGGGATCGAGTACAACGGGTGCCGCTCCCATGGCCGAGAGCACACGACGAGGACTCGCGTCGCACCGTAGCGCGAGCAATGAGGGATTGACCGGGTTCCTGGGCCGCGACATGGCGGTCGATCTTGGGACTGCGAACACGCTCGTCTACGTTCGCGGACGGGGCATCGTCCTCAACGAGCCATCGGTGGTGGCGATCAACCAGCTCAACGGGGCGATCCTGGCCGTCGGCTCCGAGGCCAAGCGCATGATCGGGCGCACCCCCAGCCACATCCGCGCGGTCCGGCCCCTGAAGGACGGCGTGATCGCCGACTTCGACGTCACCGAGAAGATGCTCCGGTACTTCATCCAGAAGGTGCACCGCCGGCGGATGCTGGCCAAGCCTCGCGTGGTCGTGTGCGTCCCCAGCGGGATCACGGGCGTGGAGCAGCGCGCGGTGGAGGAGGCCACGATGTCGGCCGGCGCCCGGCGGGCCTTCATCATCGAGGAGCCCATGGCCGCGGCCATCGGGGCCGGCCTCCCCATCCACGAGCCCACCGGGAACATGATCGTGGACATCGGTGGTGGCACCACCGAGGTCGCGGTGATCTCGCTGGGGGGCATCGTCACCAGCACCAGCCTCCGGGTGGGGGGCGACGAGCTGGACGAGTCGATCATCCAGTTCGTGAAGAAGGAGTACTCGCTGCTGCTCGGGGAGCGGACCGCGGAGGCCATCAAGGTCGCCGTGGGGTCCGTGTTCCCGATGCCCGACGAGCTCATCGCGGAGATCAAGGGCCGGGACCTCGTCTCCGGCCTGCCGAAGACCATCCACGTCACGGCCGAGGAGGTCCGCAAGGCCATCGAGGAGCCGGTGTCCTCGGTCATCGACGCCATCAAGAACACGCTGGACCGCACGCCGCCGGAGCTGGCCGCGGACATCATGGACAAGGGCATCGTGCTCACCGGTGGCGGGGCGCTGCTCCGCGGCATCGACGAGCGCCTGAAGCACGAGACGGGCATGCCCGTGCACATCGCGGACAATCCGTTGTCCTCGGTGGCGATCGGGTCAGGCAAGTGCCTGGAGGAGTTCGAGGTCCTTCAGAGGGTGCTGGTCAGCCCGTCGCGGCGGTAGGGGCCGCGGGTGGCGATCGTCCGCCGGACTCGCAGCACGCGCGGACTGGTGATCCTCCTGGTGACCGTCTCGCTGGTCACGATCACGATCGACTACCGCCAGGGCTCGAACGGTCCCATGGCCAGGCTCTCCGACGGGGTGCAGACGATCATCATCCCGATGCAGGTGGGCATCTCGAAGGTGTTCCATCCCGTCGGCGCGTTCTTCTCCGCACTGGTCCACCTGACGCAGAACGCGAACAGGATCAGCTCGCTGGAGCATCAGCTGGAGCAGACCAAGCAGGATCAGATCCGCTACGAGTCCCTCAAGCACCAGTACGACGCGCTCACGAAGCTGGACCAGGTGAGGAACAGCTTCGACTTCGACAGTACGGAGGCGAGCGTCGTCGCGAATGGCGTGTCGAACTCCGAGTGGTCGGTGACGATCGACAAGGGCTCGAACGCCGGCATCGGGAAGGGCATGCCGGTGATCTCGTCGCAGGGCCTGGTGGGGCGCGTCCTGAACGTCACGCGGTTCGGGTCGACGGTCCTGCTGATCCTGGATCCGAACTCCTCGGTCGCGGCGAGACTGCTCGAGTCCCAGGACACGGGCCTCGTCAACGGCCAGGGCCGGGGGGACCTCCGGATGAGTTCGGTCGACCAGGGGATCGAGGTCACCGTGGGACAGCCGGTGGATTCGTCCTCGTACAACGGCGGGCTGTTCCCGGCGGGGATCCCGATCGGGACGGTCTCCAGCGTCACGGTCGATCCGGCCACCGGAGAGAAGGACATCGAGGTCGCGCCGCTGGTCGACTTCTCGAAGCTCGACGTGGTCGCGGTCGTCACGTCGTTCGGCGGGAGCTGACGACGGACCGTGCGGAGGGGACTGCTGTGGACGGCCATCGTGGTGACCGCGCTCCTGCTCCAGTCGACGGTCTTCGCCCAGATCAGCCTGCTGGGCGCCCGGCCGGAGCTCATGTACCTCCTCACCGTGCTGAGCGCCCTGCTGGAGGGGCCGGCGTCGGGGAGCGTGGTGGGGTTCGGCAGCGGAATGGCCCAGGACTTCCTGCTGAACGCGCCCAAGGGCATCACCGCGCTCACCCTCACGCTGCTGGGTTACTCCATGGGGACGGTCCGCCAGTACATCGTGACGCCGTCGGCCCTGGTCCCGGTGGCCATGGTGGCCGGTGGGACGGCGGTCGGGCTCATGTTCAACGGGCTGGTGAAGTTCCTCCTGGGACAGCTGGCCACGGGGTGGTGGTTCCAGCTCCGGATCGCGGTCCTGGCCGCCGCCTACAACGCGGTCCTCACCCCGTTCGTCTTCCCCGTCGTGCGCCGCGTGGCGGAGTCGTCTCGAGCCAAGCGGGTCTTCCGGTGGTGAGCGGAGCGATGAGATGACGGACGGGAAGACCGGAGCGAGGCTGAAGGTGCTCGCGGTGCTGTGCGCGTTCATGTTCGCGGCACTCGGGACGCGGCTGTGGTTCGTGCAGGTGCTGGCCCAGGAGCAGGCCGAGCACAGCGCCAGGCTCAACTCCACCCGGACACAAGCCATCCCCGCCCCGCGGGGGCGGATCCTCGACCGGAACGGCGCGGTGCTGGCCAGGAGCCGGGCCAGCCTGGTGGTGACGGTGAACCGGGAGCAGCTGCCCCCCGACGCCACCGGGGAGATCGCGCGGCTGGCCGACGTGCTGGGGTTCTCGGTGAAACACCTCACCGAGCTCATCAACACGGACCGGTACTACTCGTTCACTCCGGTCCCCGTGGCGTTCGACGTCCCGAAGACCACGTACTTCTACCTGGGGGAGCACCGGTCGGAGTTCCAGGGCGTGAACGTCCAGGAGCAGACCGTGCGCGACTACCTGCACGGCGAGCTCGCCGCCCACCTGATCGGGTACGTCGGTCCGGTCTCGCAGGAACAGCTCAACGACCCGCGGTATCACGACGACGCCCCCGACGACATCGTCGGCAAGTCCGGCGTGGAGGTCGCCTACGAGCAGTACCTGCGCGGGACGAAGGGCTCGATCATGTACCAGGTGGATTCGTCCGGGCGGAACCTCGGCCCCGTCGGGCACACACCGGCCGTCGCCGGCGACGACGTGTTCCTCACGATCGACCAGAAGGTTCAGCACCTCGCCGAGGTCAGCCTGGGGAAGGGGATCAAGGCGGCCCGCACGTTCGGTCTGAAGGCCACGGCGGGCGCCGTCATCGTCATGGACCCGAACAGCGGCGCGATGCCCGCCCTGGCCTCCTGGCCCACGTTCAACCCCAGCGTGTTCGCCACGGGCAACAGCCGCGAGATCAACAAGCTGTTTCCGAAGGACGCGAGCTCGAAGAACCCGTGCCCGAACGGGTGCCCCATCTTCGACCGGGCCACCCAGGCCACGTATCCGCCGGGATCGACCTTCAAGCCGTTCGTGGCACTGTCGGCGCTCCGCCGGGGGTACGCGAAGATGAAGGGCCCGCACAGCGCGATCAACTGCCCCGCCGCCTACCAGGTACCCGGCACCGAAGGCGAAGAGCCTCCGAAGGAGAACTGGGAGCCCGTCGACCACGGATACATCTCGCTGGCCCATGCCCTGGTGATCTCGTGTGACACCGTGTTCTACCAGCTGGGATGGCGGAACTGGACGGATTGGTACAACTACGAGAGCGACGACAACCACCCGGTCGTCGACAAGCTTCAGAACGACTTGCGGACGCTCGGCTTCGGGCGCCCCACCGGGCTCGACGTCCCCGGGGAGAAGAGCGGGGTCATCCCGGACGCGGCATTCAAGGCCGAGCACTACGCCGATTCCCCCGACAAGTACGCGAAGAACTGGCAGCCCGGCGACTTCATCAACATGTCGATCGGGCAGGGCGACGTGGCGGTGACCCCCATGCAGCTGGCCACCGCGTACAGCGCGCTGGCCAACGGGGGGACCGTGTACCGGCCGCACCTGGTCGAGAAGGTCACCTCGGCCAACGGCGAGACGGTGGTCGACAACAAGCCGGTGGCGAACGGGCACCTGCCGTTCACCCAGAAGCAGCTGGACTACGTGAGGAACGCCCTCACCGGTGTCGTCGGGCCCGAGGGGACGGCCAGCAGCGCGTTCGCCACGTTCCCGAAGGACCGCATCCCGATCGCGGCCAAGACCGGCACGGCCGAGGTGAATCCGTTCGAGCCGTACTCGTGGTTCGCGGCGATGGCGCCGGCGAACGCCCCGCAGTACGTCGTGGTGGCCATCGTGGAGCAGGGTGGCCACGGGTCGCAGTCCGCCGCGCCGATCGTCCGGCGCATCCTCGACGGGCTGTTCGATCTCCCCCTGACCGAGCCGACCACCGGATCGAGGTCGGTGGACTGATGGACTTCCCCCTCGGCAGGTCGCAGGGACGGGTGTGGAGCGACCGGGCCCCCATCCGGCACCTCGACCCCGTGCTGCTCGCCGCGACCTCGTTCCTCACCGTGATCGGGCTGCTCATGATGTACAGCGCGACGCACCAGGGGGACCCGTGGTCGCTGGTCCGCAAGCAGATCCTCTCGGTGGTGGTCGGGGCGATCCTGCTCGCGGCGATCGCGTCGTTCGACTACCGCCTGGCCAAGGTCTACGCGCCGCTGTTCTACGTGGGGTGCCTGTTCCTGCTGCTGTTGGTGCGTTCCCCGCTCGGGACGGCGGCGAAGGGGGCCCAACGGGGGTTCTACGTGGCGGGGTTCCAGTTCACGCCGTCGGAGTGGACCAAGGTGGCGCTGGCCGTGATGCTCGCGTCGTTCCTGTCCGAGCTCAGGTCGTCCGACCTGTCGCTCCGCGACGTCATCCGGGCCACCACCCTCGCCCTGATCCCGATGTTCCTGGTGTTCGTCCAGCCGGACATCGGGACCACCATCGTGCTCGCGGCGGTGCTGGTGGGGGCCCTGATCGTCGCGGGCGCCCGGCCTCGCCAGCTGGGGGTCCTGGCGGTCGCCGCGGTCGTGCTGCTGGCGCTGGCCTTCCAGCTGGGGCTGGTCAAGCAGTACCAGCTCGACCGGCTGAAGGGCTACGTCGGGGGCGATCCGGGGTCCGCCACAACCTGGAACCGGGACCAGTCCCAGATCGCGATCGGCCACGGCGGCATCACCGGGCAGGGGTTCCTGAACGGGACCCAGACGAACCTCAACTTCGTGCCGGAGCAGCACACGGACTTCATCTACACCGTGGTGGGGGAGGAGTTCGGCTTCGTCGGCGCCACCACCGTGCTGTTGCTGTTCGCTCTGCTGCTGTGGCGGGCCATCCGCATCGCGATGATGTCGAAGGACAAGTTCGGCACGTACTTAGCCGCAGGCATCGCGTCGATGTTCGCGATCCAGATGTTCGTGAACGTGGGGATGACGCTCGGGATCATGCCGATCACCGGGATCCCGTTGCCGTTCATGTCGTACGGGGGATCGTCGCTGATCGCCAACTACATGGCGGTGGGGCTGCTCCTGAACATCCACATGCGCCGGCTGAAGGTCGGCGTGGCCCCGTAGCCTCTTCAGGCCCGAACGCCCGGAAACGCCGGCGGCGGCAGGGCCACCGTCCACATGAACGTGGAGCCGGTCGGACCGGTGCGCTCGAGGACCAGGTCGCCGTCCATGGCCCGGGCGGCGGCCCGGCCCAGCGACAGTCCCACGCCGGCGCCCTGATGGACCCGGGCGTCCAGCGCCTCGCCCTGCTCCAGCGGCTCGAAGATGCGATCGCGGTCCTCCGACCGAACGCCCTGGCCCCGGTCGCTCACCCGGACCTGGAGGGCGCCGGACCCGAGCGTGATCGAGATTTCGACGTCCCCGTCCGGCGGCGAGAACCGGCACGCGTTGTCGACGAGCTCCTCCAGGATCCGCTGGGCCAGGACGCGGTTGGCCAGGACTTCGGGAAGCCCGGGTTCGGCGGAGACCCGGACCCGCGGTGAACCAGCGGCGATCTCGCGGGCCAGGGCCGGGACGTCGATGCGGTCCTCGGACCCGGTGTCGACCGCGGACTCGAACCGCTCCACCAGCCGGGCCAGGGCGCCGGCCCGCGACACCAGCCGTTCCAGCATCTCCTCGCGCTGCGGGGGGTCCATGTCGCGGTCGCCCAGCATCTTGGCGACGCCGAGGATGACGGTGATGGGGGTTCGGAGCTCGTGGCCCAGCCGCGCCACCAGCTCGTGGCGGCGGGATACCCGTTCCACCAGCGCCACGTGGGCCTCCTCCAGCTCGCGGGCCCGGCGCCGCTCGCGGCCCAGGGCCTCGGTGAGCTGATCGATCACGAGCGGGGTCACGGTGGGGGAGATCACCGCGCCGCCGCCGGCGGCCTCGGCGATCGCGTTGAGGATCACGTCGCCGTCGGAGTCCTTGAGGACGTAGCCGGAGGCGCCCGCCACCAGCATCTCCCGGACGATCGTCTCGTCCTCCTGGGCGGTGAGGGCCACGACGCCGAGGTGGGGATGGTCGGCCTTGATCCGCCGGGTGGTCTCGATGCCGTCCATGACCGGCATCCGGATGTCCATGAGGACCACGTCCGGGCTGGCGGAGCCGACCAGATCGAGGGCGTGGCGTCCGTTCGTGGCCTCGCCGACCACACTGTGGCCCCCCGCCACCAGCAGCTCGATCAGGGACTCCCGGAACCCGTCGTTGTCGTCCACCACGACCACCCGGAGCGACCGGGCCTCGTGGACGGTGGAGTGGATCAGGGCGGAGGCGAGGTGCGTGCTCCGCCGTACGGGAGGCTCGGCGGAGGACGCCGCCGCCCCCAGCCAGGGACGCGGAAAGGGGTCAGCCACAGGGCATCACGCTCGCAGCACGCATGTCCATTCGTCCATCGGCCCATCGACCCACCAGCTTGATAGTCACAACGGGTGGCGGGTGGGCGCCGTCTCCGGATCACGGGTGGCATTGTGGCGAACATGACACTTCTGTCCACCATCCAACAGGTCTGCCGGAATGGCCTGCGGGGCCCCATCGGTTGATATCCTGTAAGCAGTTCCAGCGGCCGTCCGCGGATCGGCCGGCCGCGGGCCTGTCGCCGTCCAGGCGGCCGGCCCAACCGATCAGGTGTGCTCGCTTGCCGGGGCATACGCGCTCGCACCCACTCTCGAGTGCGCGGAGCGCGAGCCCACATCCGGCACGGCGAGAGGGAACCTTGGCCGCGCAGCGGCCTCGGGCCCGGGCGCCCGGTCCGACGAACGCCGGATCCACCGGCCTGTGCGGACCGAGGGGTCGCCCGGCCCACCGGGGCTCGCGCGCGGGTGGCAGGAGTGGTCAGTGCGCCTGGGCGCGCGACCGGGAACCGACCGTCGCGCCCCGTCCAACGTCCTGGCGTCCCTTCCTCCGAGGTCCCGCGACAGGAAGGGAGCTTCACATGAACGACGAGCCCGACCGGGCCGTCCCCACGGCGGCGGACCGCGCCGCCGGTGTCTCCACGGGCCACGCCGACTCCTCCGCGGATCGCGCCGAGGGGTCCGACCGCAACATGGCCCCCGTTTCGCCCGGGGCACCGGGACCGACGGAAACCGAGACCACCGGCTCCGGCAACGGCGCGCCGACCCCCCGTTCGAGGTCGCGCCGCGGGAGCCGGGGCCGCGGCCGGGGACGAGGCGGATCCTCTGGTTCCCACCCATCCAGATCCTCCGAAGGCGGGGGCGAGGATTCGAACGGCGGAGGGACCCAGGGGTCGAATTCGAATAGCGCCGCCCGCGGCGAGTCGGACTCCGGCGAAGGGGCCGGGACCTCCGGTGAGCGGTCCGGGACGTCCGGCGAGCGAGCTGGAACCTCGGGCGAGCGAGCCGGGACCAGGGCTGCGACTCGCCCACCGGCCGCGGAGGTCGCCGCGTCGTCCCCCGGTGACGGGGGCGACGGAGCTGCCGGCGGGGACGGGCAGGGTTCAACCAGCACCGCCGCCCGGCGCCGACGGAGGCGGGGAGGCCGGGGCCGAGGCCGGGGCCGGGGCCGGGGCCCCGGCGAGACGGGAGCCGGCGCATCGACCGGAGGAGCATCGTCCACCGAGGGGGAGCCCGCCCACGCGGGGTCCGCGGAAGGGCGTTCGTCCGAGGCGGGTTCGTCCGGCGCAGGCTCGTCCGAGGCCGGATCGCCCGGCGAGGGTTCGTCTTCGACGCCGTCGGGAGCCCGGGTGAGCCAGGCCCGGCGTCGCAGCGCATCACCGCAGGGAGAGCGCCCCGCCGCCCCCGGATCCGAGGACGGCTCGGCCGTCAGTGGCGAGGCCTCCGGGGACGGCTCGGCCGCCCCGGGCGAGGCCTCCGGGGACACTGGCGACGGCGCCACGGGCACACGGTCGAGCTCGAGCCGGCCCCGGAGGCGGCGTCGCACGGGAACTCGCCCCGCCGCATCCGAGGGCGGCGCCCCCGGATCGACCGGCGATGCCGGAGACGGTGAGTCACGAGCGACCGAGCCCCGGCCCGCTGCCGCCGAGACGGCGGAGCGCGGATCCCCGGCACGGGCGAAGGCGCCGGCCCGCCGCCGCCCCGCCGCCGCGAAGACGGCGAAGTCGCAGAGGGCCGAGAAGGAGCCCAAGGCCGACTCGCAGCAGGACATGGCCGAGGGCGACTCCCAGGCATCGCCGACCCGCACGGCCCGCCGGAGTCGCACTCGGGCCGCGGGCTCGGAGGAGGGCGGGTCCACGCGGGTCCGCCGGTCCCGGGCCACGCTCCGCCGGCGCGAGCCGATGCCGGTGGTGCCCCGGGGCCAGGACAAGCTCATGCTCATCACCGAGAACGGTGATCGCGACCAGATCGCGGTGGTCGAGGACCGCCAGCTCGTCGAGCACTACATCACCCGGGCCGGGGCCCGGAGCATGGTGGGGAACATCTACCTGGGGCGCGTCCAGAACGTCCTCCCGGGCATGGAGGCCGCTTTCATCGACATCGGCAAGGGGCGCAACGCCGTCCTGTACGCCGGCGAGGTCTCCTACGACGAGGACATCGGGGGCCGGCCTCCGCGGATCGAGCACGTCATCAAGGCCGGCCAGGCCGCCCTGGTGCAGGTGACCAAGGACCCCATGGGCGGCAAGGGCCCCCGGCTGACGCAGGAGATCAGCCTCCCCGGCCGGTTCCTGGTGCTGGTCCCGAACTCGGAGGTGTTCGGCATCAGCCGCCGCCTCGCGGACAACGAACGGAGGCGCCTGCGCGCCATCATCAAGCGGGTCCAGCCCGAACAGCACGGCGTGATCGTGCGGACGGCCGCCGAGGGCGCCACCGAGGAGGACCTCGCGTCCGACGTCCGCCGGCTCTCCGCCGAGTGGGAGACGATCTCGAAGAAGGCGAAGAAGGCGAAGGCCCCGCACCTGCTGTACGAGGAGCCCGAGCTCACCGTGAAGGTGGTCCGGGACCTGTTCAACGACGAGGAGTTCCGCGAGATCGCGACCGACTCCGAGCGCGTGTTCGGGCTGGTGAAGGACTACCTGGCCACGGTCGCCCCCGACCTGCTGGAGAAGGTGCACCTGCACTCCGGCAAGCTGTCGCTGTTCGAACAGCACCATCTGGTGGAGCAGATCCACAAGGCGCTGGAGCGCAAGGTGTGGCTTCCGAGCGGGGGCTACATCGTGATCGACAAGACCGAGGCCATGACCGTGATCGACGTGAACACGGGCAAGCACGTCGGCAAGGCCAACCTCGAGGAGACCGTGACGAAGACGAACCTCGAGGCCGCCGAGGAGGTCGCGCGACAGCTCCGGCTCCGCGACATCGGGGGCATGATCCTCATCGACTTCATCGACATGCTGCTGGAACAGAACAAGCGCCAGGTCATCGACACGCTGAAGAACGCGATGGCCAAGGACAAGACCCGTTCCCAGGTGTTCGACATCAGCCCGCTCGGGATCCTCGAGATCACCCGCAAGCGTGTGTCGGCGGGGCTCCTGGAGTCGTTCTCCGAGACATGTCCCACCTGCGGCGGGCGCGGGATACTACTGACGCACCAGATCTAGAAACGAGACGGCGCCGCCGCGCGCGGCGATCCGAGGGAGGTCAACCGACATGTACGCCGTGATCAAGGCCGGAGGCAAGCAGCACCGGGTGAAGACCGGTGACGTCATCGAAGTCGAGCTCATGCACGGCGGGGACGGCGAGGCCGTGGAGTTCCACCCGCTGCTGGTGGTCGACGACGACAACAAGACCCACGTGGGCAAGGTGCTGGCGAAGGCCGTGGTGACCGGCAAGCTCGTCGGCGAGCAGAAGGGCGACAAGGTCAAGGTCTTCAAGTACCGGAACAAGACGGGGTACTCACGGCGGCAGGGCCACCGGCAGATGTACACGTTGGTCGAGATCGGCGAGATCAAGCTCCCGGGCGTCAGGAAGGCCGCCGCCAAGGAGGAGCCGGCCGAGGAGAAGGCCCCCAAGGTGGCCGCCGCGAAGCCGGCCACGAAGGACTCCGCCGAGGCCGTGGAACCCAATGCCGAGACCGCCAAGGAGCCAGCCGAGGTCGCGGAGGCAGCCCCTGCCGAGACGCCTCCGGCGGACGAATAGCCGGCTGGTACCCTGAACGGCGATGGCACACAAGAAGGGCGGCGGCTCATCCAGGAACGGCCGGGACTCCGAGTCCAAGCGCCTCGGCGTGAAGGCCTTCGGCGGCCAGTCGGTGTCTGCGGGCACGATCATCGTGCGGCAGCGGGGCACCCGGATCCACCCCGGCGACGGCGTGGGCAAGGGAAGCGACGACACGCTGTACGCGCGGGTGTCCGGCCAGGTCGGGTTCCACCTGTCGAACGGCCGCAAGTTCGCCACGGTCGTCGAGTCCGGCGAGTAGCCGGCCCGGCCGCTCACCGCGTTCCCTGAACGTCCTCTCCGGCGTTCCGGCGCGCGCCGGCCACGGCCGCCCGGACCGCTCCCCGCCACTCCTTCACGGTCTCGATCACGCTCTCGCCCCGCTGCAGGACGAACGCGATCTGGCTCCGGCGGCGTCGCTCCCGGCCCCACAAACCATCGGTGGTGACCGGCGGGGGCTGGGCGAAGAAGAAGGCCACCCGGACCGGCTCGCCGCCCGCCACGTACTCGACCTCGAGCACCGGGGCTCCCAGCGGCCGGCGGACCTTGCGCACCGCGTTCAGGGGGATGCGGGCGTCGTCGGGCCCCACGAAGTGGCTCAGCGGGACGCGGGCGTCCTCGGGCTGCCCCCCGGCGTGGCGGAACTCCAGGTGGGTGGGGGTGAGGGTGAGCGTCCCCTCCACGTCGGGCCGGGCCGTCCCCAGCCAGCTGATCCAGACCCTGGCCGCCTCCGTCACGCCCCCCATCTTCCACGTCCGTTCGATTCCGCCACAATCGAGGGCATGGCGTTCGCCGACGAAGTGGTGGTGTTCGTGCAGGGCGGCAAGGGTGGCGACGGAGCGGTGTCGTTCCGCCGCGAGCCCTACACCCCCCGGGGCGGACCGGACGGCGGCGACGGGGGCCCCGGCGGTTCGGTGGTCCTCGAGGTGTCCACGGGGATCCGCGACCTGGGATGGCTGGCCGACCATCCCCACCAGCGAGCCGCGAGCGGACAGCCCGGCGGGGGCAGCAGGTCGTCCGGCGCCGCGGGGCGGGACCTGGTCATCGGTGTTCCCGACGGGACGATCGTCCGGGACGAGCGAGGGTTCGTGGCGGACCTGGTCGGCGTCGGGGCCAGGACCGTGGTGGCGCGGGGCGGCCGCGGGGGGCGGGGGAACTCCGCGCTGGCCGGCCCCCGGAACCGGGCCCCGCGGTCGGCCGACGCCGGCGAGCCCGGCGAGGAGCACCGGCTGGAGCTGGAGCTCCGGATCGTGGCCGACGTGGGGCTGGTGGGGCTGCCCAACGCCGGGAAGTCCACCCTGCTGTCGCGGCTCTCGGCGGCCCGGCCCAAGATCGCCGACTACCCGTTCACCACGCTCACGCCGAATCTCGGCGTGGCGGGCGACGAGGACCGGTTCGTCGTTGCCGACATCCCCGGGCTGGTGGAGGGAGCCGCCGAGGGGCGGGGCCTGGGGCACCGGTTCCTCCGCCACGTCACGCGGTGCCGGGTGCTCGTGGTGGTGATCGACCTCTCGGCTCGCGACCCCGCCGCGGACCTGGCCACGCTGCGGTCGGAGCTGGTGGCCTACGACCCGGCGCTGGGGGAGCGTTCCCAGGTGGTGGCGGCGACCAAGGCCGACCTCTTGGAAACGCCGGCCCGCGAGGAGGCCGCGCGCGCGCTGGGGGAGGGCGCCGTGGTGGTGTCGGGGGTCACCGGCGAGGGGATCGACCGGCTCGAGGCCCGCGTGCAGGGGGCCGTGGCCACCGACCACGAACGGGAGCCGGAGCACGAGCGGTACGTCGTGCTCCGACCGGCCCGCCAGCGCTTCACGGTCCGCCGCGAGGGCGAGCGGTACCGGGTGGTCGGTCGCGACGTCGAGCGATGGGTGGCCGCCACCGACTTCGAGGATCCCCGCGAGGTGGCCGCGCTGCAGCGCCGCCTGGCCCGGGAGGGCGTCGAGCGCAAACTTGCGTCCGTGGGGGCCCGCCGCGGCGACGAGGTGGTCATCGGCGACCGCGCGTTCGACTTCCTCCCGGAGGAGGCGTGACCGCGATGGCCGATCGCCGCTGGGAGCTGATCCGCCAGGAGGACGAGCGCTACGCCGAGCTGTGCTCGCTGGTCGAAGCGGCGCCTCCCGAGCGGCTCCTGGACCCCGGTGTGACCGAGGAGTGGACCGGCAAGGACCTCCTGGCCCACCTGGCCTGCTGGATGGCCGAGGCGGCCAACGAGCTGGAGCAGATGCGCTTCGGGACATGGGAGCACCGCACGCTGGACCTCGACGAGATGAACCGCCGGTTCTACGAGGCCTGCCGCGACCTGTCGCTCTCCGACGTGCGGGCCGAGCTGGACTCCGCCAGGACCCGGATGTTCCAGGAGTGGGGGGCGCTTCCCGAGATCACGTCCGAGGCCGAGGAGTGGTTCGCCGAGTCCGGCCCCGTGCACATCGAGGAACACCTTCCCCAGCTGAGGGCGTTCCTGGAGCGTGGCGCATCGTGAGACTCGGGGTGATGGGCGGCACGTTCGACCCCATACACCACGGCCACCTGCTCACCGCCGAGGAGGCCAGATGGCAGTTCGGCCTGGACGAGGTGGTGTTCGTCCCCACCGGGCAGCCGTGGATGAAGGAGGACCGGAAGGTCTCGCCGGCCGAGGAGCGGTACCTCATGGCCGTCATCGCGACGTCGGCGAACCCGCGGTTCTCCGTGTCCCGACTGGAGATCGAGCGGGACGGTCCCACGTACTCCGTGGACACCCTGCGGGCCCTCCGGAACGAACGGGGGGACGTCGAGCTGTTCTTCGTCACGGGCGCCGACGCGATGCTCGAGATCTTCCAGTGGAAGGACCCGGAGGAGGCCCTGTCGCTGGCCCACTTCATCGCCGCCACCAGACCGGGCTACGACCTGTCGGCGTTCGAGCGCGGCGCGCCCACGGAGCACCCCAACGTGAGCGTGATGCCGATCCCCGCGCTGGCCATCTCCTCCACCGACATCCGCGAACGGGTGTCGAGAGGCCGGCCCATCCGGTACCTGGTGCCGGAGGGCGTCCGGACGTACATCGAGAAGGCGGGCCTGTACCGGGAGGACCCTGGACAGGGCGGGTAGGCTTGTGTCGGGAAGCGTCGCCGGCAGCCGGCGGCGCGGCGAGGAGGAACTCTCGAGCGGCATGACGGAACGACGCGGACGTGGCGGAGCGTAAGGGCAGCAAGGGCGCCAAGGGCGAGCCGCCCGCCTCGGAGGACGTGGCCCTGGCCGCGGCTCGAGCGGCCGCGGAGAAGCAGGGCGAGCGAATCGTCGTGCTCGACGTGCGAGAGCTCATCGTCATCACCGACTACTTCGTGATCGTCTCGGCCGGGTCCGAGCGCCAGGTCCGCACGGTCGTGGAGGAGGTCGAGAAGGCCCTCCGAGGGCTCGCGGTCAAGCCGGCCCGCCGCGAGGGCGAGTCCGAGAACCTGTGGGTCCTCCTGGACTTCGTGGACGTGGTCGTCCACGTCTTCCGCGAGGAGGAGCGCGACTTCTACAACCTCGAGCGCCTGTGGGGCGACGCGCCCACCCTGGAGTGGGACGAGACCGAGGCCGCCGCCCGGGGGTGAAGGGCCCGCCACCGCTCAACCGCGCACGCGGCGTGGAGTCGATCGAGGGAGCGATGCGAACGGCGGGAACCCGGTTGGACTGGCCGTGGCGGCCGTTCGCCTGCTTCGTGGCCCTGGGGGTGTTCTGGGGGAGCTGGGGGGCGCTCCTGCCGTCGATCCAGGAGCAGACCGGGGCCACCGACGCGGACCTCGGCCTGGCCCTCCTGGTGCTGGCGTCCGCGGCGCTCCCGGCGATGCTGTCGAGCGGCTGGATCATCGACCGGCTGGGGGACCGGGCCCTGGCTCCGGTCACGGGCGGCTTCGGCGTCGCCGCGTTCATTCCGGCGCTCGCCCATTCCCCGGTCGCGCTGGGCGCGGCGGTGGTGGCCCTCGGGGCGGCGTCGGGGACGCTGGACGTGACCATGAACGCCGCGGTGGCCGCCGAGGAGGAGCGGCGAGGGCGACGGCTCATGCACGCGGCGCACGCGCTGTTCTCGATCGGCGTGGTGGTCTCCGGCGGACTGGTGGGACTGGCGCGGGCCGCCGGCGCGGATCCGGTGGCCGTCCTCGGAGTGGTCGCCTCCGTCCTGCTGGCCATCGCGGCCGCCATCGCCGTCCGCCGGCCGGGCCACGGCGGGCGCGCCGTTCATGCGACGGTCCGCCCGACAGGCCGCCGTCTCATGATCTCCGCCCCCCTGCTGATGCTCGGCGGGCTGTGCGCGCTGGCCTTCGTGGTGGAAGGAGCCCTGCAATCGTGGAGCGCCATCCACCTGGAGGACACCCTGGGCGCGGGCCCGGCCGTCGGCGGGCTCGGGCCGGCCACGTTCGCCGCGGCGATGGCGCTCGGGCGGCTCGGGGCGCAGGGCCTCGCGGACCGGACTCCCGATCGCCTGCTGCTCGGCTCGGCCGCCGGGCTCTGCGCGATCGGCACCGCGGTGGCGGCGTTCGCTCCGTCGGCGCCGGTGGCGCTGGCCGGCATGTTCGTCTCGGGCGCGGGGATCTCCGTCGCGGCACCCACCCTCTTCGGCCTCGGGGGCCGCATCGTGCCGGGGTCCGAGCGGGGACGGGCGCTGGCCTCCGTGACCACGGTGGCCTATCTCGGGTTCCTGCTCGGACCGTCCATGGTGGGGGCCCTCGCCGGCGCCACCAGCCTGCGCTGGGGGCTGGCCGCGGCGGCGGCCGTGGCGGTGGTGCTCGCCGGGACGGCCCGGTTCGCTCCGGTCTCGCCGCCCCTTTCCGTCGGGACGGATGCGGGGGGCCCCGAGTAGCGTTTGTGGCCTGACGGCCGAAGTGCCACTATCCGTCGGTCGGGCGTCACAGGGAGGCGACGATGGCGCAGATCGTTCTGGACGACGTCTGGAAGGTCTATCCGGACGGGACCGAGGCGGTCCGGGACCTGGACCTGGACATCAAAGACGGCGAGTTCATGGTCCTGGTGGGCCCGTCGGGGTGCGGGAAGACCACCGCGCTCCGGATGGTGGCCGGACTGGAGGCCATCTCGAAGGGCACCGTGACCATCGGCGAGCGCGTGGTGAACGCCGTGCCGCCCAAGGAGCGGGACATCGCGATGGTGTTCCAGAACTACGCGCTGTATCCGCACATGACCGTGTACGACAACATGGCCTTCGGGTTGAAGCTCCAGAAGGTCCCCAAGGCGGAGATCGACAAGCGGGTCCGCGACGCCGCCCGGATCCTGGGCCTGGATGACTTCCTGAAGCGCAAGCCCAAGGCGCTGTCCGGCGGCCAGCGGCAGCGGGTGGCCATGGGCCGGGCCATCGTTCGCCATCCCCGCGCGTTCCTCATGGACGAGCCGCTGTCGAACCTCGACGCCAAGCTCCGGGTCCAGATGCGCTCGGAGATCGCCCGGATCCAGCACGACCTGGGAGTCACCACGATCTACGTCACCCACGACCAGGTGGAGGCCATGACCATGGGCGACCGGGTGGCGGTCATCCGCAAGGGCCTCCTGCAGCAGGCCGACACCCCCCAGACCCTGTACGACCACCCGGTGAACCTGTTCGTGGCGGGGTTCATCGGCTCGCCGGCCATGAACCTGATGGAGGCCACGCTGGCCGGCTCGGACGGGTCCATGACCGTCGAGGTCGGCGGGTACAGCCTGCCGGTGCCGGACGACGTCCTCGACGCGCGCCCCGACCTCCGCCGGTACGCCGGGCGGAAGGTCGTCCTGGGCATTCGGCCCGAGGACATGGAGGACGCGGCCCTCGTTGCCGACGCCCCGGCGGATCGCCGGATCCACTCGACCGTGATCCTGCGAGAGGCCCTCGGCTCCGACGTGCTCATCCACTTCACGATCAAGGCCCCCCGGGCCATCACCGAGGACGTCAAGGAGCTCGCCGCCGACGTCGGCGTCGAGCTCCCGGAGAGGGCCCAGGGAGAAGCGCAGGAGGGCGAGTCGAACGTCATCGCCCGGCTGAACCCGAGGACCACGGCGCGCGAGGGCGAGCGCATCGAGCTCGTCATGGACACCAGGCGCCTGCACTTCTTCGACCCGGACGACGGCGCGGGGATCTACGGGGGCGACGGGGCCTGACCCATCCGCCTGACGAGGGGCGATTCCCCGAGGGGTTCCTGTGGGGCGTCTCCACCTCGGCCTACCAGATCGAGGGCGCCGTTCACGAGGATGGGCGTGGCCCGTCGATCTGGGACACGTTCAGCCACGCCCCGGGGCGGACCAGGAGCGGCGACACCGGCGACGTCGCGTGCGACCACTACCACCGGTTCGAGCAGGACGTGGAGCTCATCGCCGGCCTCGGCGTGCGGGCGTACCGGTTCTCGATCGCCTGGCCCCGGGTCCAGCCGGACGGCGCGGGCCCGCCGAACCCGGCCGGCCTGGACTTCTACCGGCGGCTCGCCGACGCACTCGGGGGACGGGACGTCGCTCCCGTGGCCACGCTGTACCACTGGGACCTTCCCCAGGCCCTCCAGGACGCGGGGGGGTGGCCGAACCGCGACGTGGCCTCGCGGTTCGCCGAGTACGCGGGGATCGTGGCGGAGGCGCTGTCCGGCGAGGTCGACCGGTGGATCACGCTCAACGAGCCGTGGGTGTCGGCGTGGCTGGGCTACGGGACGGGCGTCCACGCCCCGGGGCGGACCGACGACGCCGAGGCCATGGCAGCGTCGCACCACCTGCTGCTGGCGCACGGACTGGCCTCAGAGGCCATCCGGGCCGCCGCCGAGGGACGGGTGGGGATCGCGCTGAACCTGCACCATGTCCGGGCGGTGTCCGAGGATCCCGATGACGGGCTGGCCGCCGACCTTGCCGACCAGCACCTGAACCGGCTGTTCCTGGATCCGCTGTTCGGCCTGGGATACCCGCAGGGCCTCCTGGAGCGGTACGGCGGGCGCATGGACCTCGGGTTCGCCCGGGACGGCGACCTCGACACGATCGCCACGCCCCTGGACTTCCTGGGGGTGAACACCTACACCACGCACACGGTGGCCGCCCGGGCCCTCCCCGGACAGATCGCGACGCCGCTCGCGGGTTCGCTGGACGCGTGGTCCTGCGTGGCGCCGGACGTGGAGGTCACGGCCATGGGGTGGCCCATCGACCCCCCGGGCCTCGAGGCGCTGCTGCTCCGGCTCCATCGCGACTACCCGCCCACGCCATTGCTGATCACCGAGAACGGGGCCGCGTTCGACGACGTCGTGGAGCCGGACGGGACGGTCCGCGACACCGCTCGGATCGCGTACCTCCGGGCCCATCTGGCTGCCGCGCTCCGTGCGATCCGGGCCGGCGTGCGGCTCGACGGGTACTTCGTGTGGTCGCTGATGGACAACTTCGAGTGGGCCGAGGGGTACTCGAAACGATTCGGGCTGATCCATGTGGACTACGCCACGCAGGCACGGACCCCCAAGGAAAGCGGGCGGTGGTACCGCCGGGTGGTGGAGCGCGGGAGCATCCCGAATTGACTCTCAGGGCGTGTTCTGGATGAATACAACCCACGGCAGCGAAGGGAGCAAGCCGATGAGACGGCTTCGGGTTGGTGTCGTAGCGGTGCCCGCGATTCTGATCCTCCTCGCAACGGCGTGCAGCAGCGGCGGCAACAAGAAGGGGGGCGAGAACGGGAACATCGGCCGGGTCAGCATCCTGGGAGCAGGGGAGCCGTCCGAGTACCAGGCGCTGCAAGGCGTCATCGACAACGACATCAACAAGACCGCGGACTACGTGGCCACGCTCGAGTCGAACGCGGACTTCGAGACGCAGGTCAAGATCCGCGTCCAGGGCGGGAACCCTCCGGACGTCGCGCTGTATCCGCAGCCGGGGTCGGTGATCGAGCAGGCCAAGGCGGGGACCGCCATCGCCCTGGAGGACATGGGCTTCGACATCGACGCGCTGACGAAGACGTTCGGGCCGTACCTGGTGGGGCTCGGGGAGTACAACGGCAAGCACTACGCCGTCCCCACCAACGTGAACCTGAAGAGCATGATCTGGTACCCGAAGGACGACTTCGACAAGGCCGGCTACCAGATCCCCAAGACGTGGGATGAGCTGCTGGCCCTGTCCGACCAGATCGTGGCGGACGGCGGGACGCCGTGGTGCGTGGGCTTCGAGAGCGGCGGCGCCACGGGGTGGCCGGCCACGGACTGGATGGAAGACATCATGCTGCGCACCGCGGGACCCGAGACCTACGACAAGTGGGTGTCGCACCAGATCCCGTTCAACGATCCGAGCGTGAAGCACGCGGGTGAGGTGTTCGGGGACATCATGTTCCACGACGGGTACGTCCTCGGCGGCGCCGACAAGACGCCGTCCATCGCGTTCGGCGACGCGCCGGCCCCGATGTTCCAGGAGCCCCCCGGATGCTGGCTGCACCGGCAGGCCAACTTCATCACCGCGTTCTTCCCCCCCGATGCCGTGGCGGGCCAGGACTACTCATTCTTCCCCTTCCCGACCATCGACGACCCGAACCAGAAGACGGCCCTGATCGCCGGCGAGCTCGCGGTCATCTTCCGCAACGCGCCCGAGGTCGTGGACTTCGTCAAGAAGTTCTCCGACGAGAAGGTGCAGTGCGACCAGGGATCGAACGCGGCAACGTCCAGGATCTCCCCCAACACCACCGTGCCTGCGAGCTGCTACGCGAACGAGATCCTCGGCGCTGCCTCCGAGACGGTGAGTGGGGCGCTCCTCAGTGGCGACGCCCGGTTCGACGCCTCCGACCAGATGCCCTCCGCGGTGGGGTCGGGAAGCTTCTGGACCGGCATGGTGACGTACCTGCAGGACGGGCCGGACTCTCTCGACGGCGTCCTGAACGACATCGAGAAGAGCTGGCCGGCGAGTTAGGAGCTGGGAGCGATACCGGAGTTTCGCTGATTGATGGATGGGAGCGGCCGCGAGCCGGCCGCTCCCATCGACCTCCGCGAGAGGAGGACGAAGCGGCGTGACACCGACGACAGACGAGCCCGCGGCCGGTCCGGGGACCGCTGAACCGGAGACCGCTGAACCGGAGCCCGCGGCTGGTCCGGAGATCCCGGAACCCGCTCCGCCGTCCCCCGGAACGACCCTGTGGCTCTCCCTCCTGCGGGTCGTCGGCGCCCTGGCCATCCCCATCGCGGGATTCTTCGCCCTGTGGAAGACGTTCGACTTCCTGCGCGACACCGAGGCGAACCGGTCGCTGGTCGTCCTGGTGGCCGTGGTGGTGGGGGTGGGAGGGATCTTCTTCCTGTTCTGGGCCATGAACCGGCTCGTGAGCTACCTCCCCGCCCGGTTTCGGGAGGGGGTCCGGCCATACATCTTCGTGGGTCCGTGCCTCGTCATCCTGAGCGTCTTCCTCATCTATCCGGTCATCAACACGATCATCGTCAGCTTCAAGGACGCGACCTCGAGCAAGTTCGTGGGCTTCGACAACTTCAAGTTCGTGTTCACCGACAAGGGCATGCTCACCGCGATCCGCAACACGGCGGGATGGATCATCCTGGTTCCGCTGGTGGCCACGGCCATCGGCCTGGGTTTCGCCACGCTCGCCGACCGGCTCCGCCGCGGGGAGGCCGTGGCGAAGTCCCTGATCTTTCTGCCGATGGCCATCTCCTTCGCCGGCGCGTCGATCGTCTGGAACTTCATCTACAGCTTCCGTCCGCAGGGCTTCGGGACGAACATCGGCCTGCTGAACGGGATCATGATCGGGCTGGGCCAGCACCCGGTCGCCTGGCTGGACCAGCAACCGTGGAACAACGTGTTGCTGATGGTGATCATGGTCTGGATGCAGACCGGCTTCGCCATGGTGGTCCTGTCCGCGGCGATCAAGGCCGTTCCCGACGAGATCATCGAGGCCGCCCGGATCGACGGCGCCTCCGAGCTGCAGGTGTTCCGGCGGATCATCGTGCCCACGATCCTCCCCACGATCGTGGTGGTGGGCACCTACATGGTCATCAACGCCATGAAGGTGTTCGACATCGTCTTCGTCATGGGGAATGCCGAGGGCCGGGGGACCGAGGTCATCGCCGAACGCATGATCGCGTGGTTCTTCGTCAGGGGTGACTTCGGGAAGGGGGCCGCCGTGGCGGTCGTCCTGTTCGTCGCGATCATCCCGGTGATGATCTACAACATCCGGCGCTTCCGGGAGCAGGAGGCCATCCGGTGAGCACGGCCCAGGCCGTCGACGTGCGCGGGACGCCGGCAGAGGCCTCTCCGGGGGCGGGCGTCGGGGAAGTCCGCAAGACCGGCTGGTTCGTCCGCATCACCATCGTGGTGGTCGTCCTCCTGTGGCTGATCCCGACGATCGGGGTCCTGATCAGCTCGCTCCGCCCCCCGGAGCTCGTGGAGAGCACGGGCTGGTGGACCGTCTTCGGGCACCTGTTCGACAAGGCGCAGTGGACCTTCCAGAACTACCGGACGGCCCTGTCGCAGGGGGGATTCTCGAGCGCGTTCCTCAACAGCCTGGCGGTGACCATCCCGGCCACCGTGATCCCGATCACCATCGCGGCCTTCGCCGCCTACGCGTTCTCCTGGATGGAGTTCCGGGGCCGGTACGTGATGTTCGTCGCGGTGGTCGCCCTCCTGGTCGTGCCCCTCCAGATGGCGCTCATCCCGATCCTCCGGCTGTACACGGGAGGAGGGTCGATCGGCGGGGTCCAGATCTTCCCCGACCTGGACCTGGGGGGCACGTTCCTGGGGATCTGGCTGGCCCACACCGGCTTCGGGTTACCGCTGGCCGTCTATCTCCTGCGTAACTACATCGGGGCATTGCCGTCCGAGATCATCGAGTCGGCCCGGATGGACGGAGCCGACCACTTCACGATCTTCTGGCGGCTCATCATCCCGTTGTCGGTCCCGGCCCTGGCGGCGTTCGCCATCTTCCAGTTCCTGTGGGTGTGGAACGACCTGCTGGTCGCCCTGGTGTTCCTGGGGGGGACCCCGGAGAATCGGGTGCTCACCGTCGCCCTGCAGCAGCTGGTCGGCGCCCGCGGGGAGAACTGGGAGCTGCTGACCGCGGCCGCGTTCATCTCGATGTCGTTGCCGCTCGTGGTGTTCTTCTCGCTGCAGCGGTACTTCGTGCGGGGGCTGACCGCCGGGTCGGTGAAGGGTTGAGCCGCCGGGCCGGGGAGGGGTTGAAGCGGCCTCCCGTGGCCAGCGAGGGAAGGGCGCACCGGCGCCTCACTCCCGGCGGGGCCGAACCCCTCAGTCCGCCGAAGAAGTGGCGGGCCATCACGCTGGCCACGCTGCTGTGGGTCCCCGGCTACTGGGCGATCCTGGTCGGCGTGGTCTCGACGACGTCGGACAAGCCCGCGCCGGAGACGGGCCTGTTGATCGCCTTCGGGCTGTGCCTGGTCCCGTTCGTGTTCATCGTCCTGGCGTTCCTGACGGGGCACCCCCGGGCCCCGGGAGCGGTCGTGCGGGCGATGGGCCTGGCACTGCTGGTCGGGATCCCGGCGTCGGCGTTGGCCGCCGATGCCGTGACCGGGCTGGTGGCGGGGATGGGAGCCGGCGGCATCGCCGCGCTCCGCCGGGACGACGGCCACGAGATCAAGTCCCGGGCCGTGGCCGTGCTCGTGGTCGCCGCGTGGACCTTCCTCACCTTGCGAACGGTGGCGCCGGTCGCGCTCCTCCTCGCCCCCGTCCTCCCGTTCACCGCGATCGGCGTCGCCGACCACTTGGCCGACCGGCACCGAGAGCGCGAGCTGGAGGGTTCCCCCAGCCGCCGCCGCTGACGAGGCGCCCCGAGCGCCCTTGGTAGACTCCGAACCCGAGGGCCTGTAGCTCAGTTGGTAGAGCGCTTGCTCGGCAGGCACCCCGGCCCAAACGCTGTGCTTGACCTGCGGTTATGCACGAAATCCTCGAGCGAAGCGGTCTTTGTTATCCGCTGTAGAGCCGCGGGACCGATGAGGGCACGCCTGGCGCGTCGGCACGTCCATCCCGTGAGGGTCACAGGGCTCATCGAGCATCCTGCTCATCTCGCACTTCGTCGTCGTGCTGTACCGCTTCGCCATCTGTCGGATGACCGATCTGCGTTCGGCCATGGAAAGCCCCGCCAGCACCCTCCTCGCGACCCGGAACGACCCCGGTTGAGGGTGAATGCTTGGAGGACATCCCTACCTGAGGCAACGACCACCCGCTCGAGGACATTTACTTTAGGACCGTATGAGCCGTACTCTGGCGAGACCTTGCGGGTTGAAGGGAGACGGCTCATGGACTCGTACGGGACAGCCCGCCTTGCGGCGAAGGACGCGGAGTCGGCCATCGTGGCGCGGATCCGCGAGGACTTCA
>DASWED010000087.1:0-11889 GCA_036394995.1 Actinomycetota bacterium | reverse complement strand
GCACCGTGGCGAACGCCGCCGCCGCGTCGTCCCACCGGAACCCCGCAGCCCGTTCCCGGGCGGCGTTCCCCAGCCGCTCGCGGATCTCGGCGGAGCGGAGGACTTCGCCGAGCCCCTCGACGAACCCGTGCAGGTCGTCTGCCAGGAGCCCGGTGACGCCGTCCTGGACGGACTCGGTCAGCCCCCGCACCCGGAACCCGACGGTCGGGGTGCCGGCCGCGGCCGCCTCCATCACCGAGAGCCCCCAGCCCTCCTTCACCGACGGCATGGCCAGGACCCACGACTCGGCCAGGATGCGCCGCTTGGCCCCCTCGTCCACGAAGCCGTCGAACTTGACGAGGTCGGTGACGCCGAGCTCCTCGACGGCCTCCCGGAGTCGCGGCTCCCACGCCCCCTGCCCCACGAGCCGGACCCGGAGTCCCGGGAACTCGCCGCGGAGGTCGGCGGCCGCCTGGAGCAGGAGCTCGATCCGCTTGTGGGGGACCAGCCGGCCGAGATAGGTGATCGTCGGCAGGGCGGTCCGCGTCACCTCCGCCGCGATCCGGGTCGGAGCGCCGTTGTGCACGATCTCGATCCTCGCTTCGTCGATCCCCAGCGCCACCAGGTCGGCCCGTGACCCCTCGCTCACGGTGACGTACCGCGCTCGCCGGTAGATCCACGGAGCGAGCCGCGACTCGACCCACCACCCCACCCGGGAGGTCCGGGCCGAGAACAGCATCCGCCACTGCTCGCGGTGGACGTGGTGGACCAGCACCACGACCGGACGCCCGCAGTACAGCGGCGAGAAGAACGGGATCGCGTTCTGCACGTCGACCACCACGTCGTGCGGACCGAACCGTCCCAGCAGGTGACAGATCGCAGCGCGGACGTACACCGTTCGCCAGGAGCCCCGCCGCACGAACCGGACCCCGTCCACCACCTCGTCGCGAGGCGCGTTCGGATGGGCGGCGCAGAAGACCGTGACCTTCCGCCCGTCGGAGGCCAGCCGCCGGGCGATCTGCTCGACGAACACCTCCGAGCCGCCGCCCTGGGGATGCCGGGTGTCGCGCCAATTCAGGATGAGGACGCTCCCGGCCGCGCCCCTCGACGCGGACAGCAGGCGCCGGGCGTGCTCGAGGACGAGTCCCAGCACCATCCCCTGGACCAGGAGCATGACCCAGGCGGCATGCGCCCCGGACCCCGCCGCGGAGAACACGAGGACCGACCCCACGATCGACGCCAGGGAGGCGGACCACACCCAGGCGGTCCGGCCGGCCCCGAGCATCATGTTGATGAGGACCATGGTGGCCCCGGCCAGGGCCATGGCGAGCGTGAGGACCCTGACCAGGCCGGTGGCATCCAGGTACGAGCCCCCGTACGTCAGGTGGAGGATCGTCCGGGGGAACAGCTCCAGCGCCAATACCGCCAGGCCGGCCGGGACCAGAGCCAGCAGGGCGACCCTCGGGGCGGCGCGGTTGGGGCCGGCCACGGCCGTGCGCCGGACCGCGTACGCGGCCGCCGGGGCCTGGGCGAACAGCGCGATCCGGGCCAGCGAGGAGGCCGCCGCGTACGCCCCCAGGCGAGGCCCGCCGGCCATCCGAACGGCGACGACGTCGACGAACTCCCCGAGGCCGACGAACGCCAGCCCCACGATCGAGATCCACACCTCCGGCGACACCGGCGGCCGGGGTCCCCTGCCGGCCCGCGGGAGGAGGGCCGCGGTCACCCCGAGGCCCACCGCGACCCCGAGAGCCAGGCCCGCCGAGGCCCCCGCCAGCCGGAACCCCAGCGAGAGCAGCACCAGGGCGAACCCCATCCGGGCCACGCCCTCCACCACCATGGTCCCCCCGGCGACGCCGAGGCGGCCCAACCCGATGAGCAGGCCCCTGGCCCACGCCACCAGCATCAGCATCGCCGAGGCCGCCAGGAACCACCCCACGGCCCGGACCGTGGGCGCCACCGGAGCGAGCCCCACCGCGATGCCGACTGCCGTGGCCGCGATCAGGAATCCCCGCCACGGCGTGTGGGGGATGTCGCCGCTGCGGGCCGCGGACATGGCGCCGCCCCCGAACAGCGCGGAGCTCGGACCGTTGATGGCCAGCAGGACGCCGAGGAGCGCGGCGAAGGTGGAGAACTCGGACGACGACAGGCGC
This sequence comes from Actinomycetota bacterium, assembly GCA_036394995.1. Taxonomy (GTDB): domain Bacteria; phylum Actinomycetota; class UBA4738; order UBA4738; family JACQTL01; genus DASWED01. The sequence goes on along the minus strand of DASWED010000087.1, from coordinate 9,757 downwards.
CGTCCCAGCATCGCATTGAAGAGGTACGTGAGGATGGCGGCGGCCGCGAACCCGCCCCCGTACATGAGCGCGCCGCGGAAGTCGCGGTCACGTCCACCGGCCGAGCGCGGGCTCTCGACCCGACCCCCCCGAGTTCTCACCCCCACGAGCTACCTCCTGGGCCGATTATCGCGATCGTAGGCCCTCATGACCAGAGGGGTCGCGTGGGCCCCCGACCCCGATCACCAGCACTAGGAGTCGACCCTCGCCGGAACGTGGTCCCGGTGGTGGGACAGGGGGTTCCCCAGAGCCCGGTCCTGGTGGACGTGGACGGCGACGGGGCGAGGGAGGTCGTGATCTCGGGCGTCACCACGCGGTTCCACCTCCTGGACGGCTCGGGACAGGAGGTGGCGCCCGCAGACGGCTTCGACGGCCAGCACTTCGACGACGTGTGGACCACCGACGGAACGTTCCACGACGCCAGGTCCACCGTGGCTGACCTCGCCGTGGGCGACCTCGACCGGGACGGTCAGCCCGAGGTGGTGGCGGGTCAGACCGATACGTCGCTCTTCGGCGCGGCCAGCTTCGGGGGGCGCCGGATCCCGTTCGACCACTCCCTGGCGGCTCGGCCACTGGGTCGAGGCGTCGGCGGCGGCCGGGGACATCGACGGCGACGGGCGGGTGGACGTCGCGGTGGCCACCCGGGGGGGCGCGGTGTTCGTGTTCGCCACGAACGGGGCCCGCAGGGACATCCAGTGGGGGTCGATGCGGGGCAGCCGCGCCAACACCGGCGCCCGGTAGCCGGATCGGACGTGTCGGGCCCGGCCGGTACACTCGCCGGCTGATGGAGATCTCCGAGCTGCAGGACGTGCTCCGCCAGACCTACCTCGAGCGCGACACCGCGCGGGGCGCGGACGGCGTGTTCCGGTGGATGGTGGAGGAGGTCGGCGAGGTGGCCCGGGCCATGCGCTCGAACGACCCCGCCGCGCTCGAGCACGAGTTCTCCGACGTGCTGGCCTGGCTGGGGTCGCTGGCCAACCTGCTCGGCGTGAACCTGGAGCGAGCGGCGGGACGGTATGCGAACGGCTGCCCGAAGTGCGGGTCGATGCCCTGCGCTTGCGCGGGGGTCCGGGGGCCTCAAGAGCGAGGCCGGGACAAGACATGACATCGACGAAGCGATGCCGAGCGATAGGCCCCCGGTCAAAGGAGCGGAGGTGACGGCGTGACCATCGAGTACCGGGTGCCGAAGGAGGACGAGCGCGAGAGGGTCGGGGACGTCCTGCAGTCGGCGTTCGGCAGCGCGCCCGCGATGCGCCAGCGGTTCGCCTCGGCCGCCCGGCTGGAGCTGTACCTGTGCGCGTACGAGGACGACCGGGTCCTCGCCACGTCGATGTCCCACCCGCTCCTGCAACACTTCGGCGGGAACGCGGTGCCCTGCGCGGGGATCGCCGCGGTGGCCGTCCGGCCCGACACCCGGGGGAGGGCGGTCGGCGGCGAGCTGGTGGCCGAGCTGATCCGCCGCCGCCGCGCGGCCGGCGACCTCATCAGCGCGCTGTTCCCGGCCACGGTGGCGGTGTACCGGAAGCTCGGGTACGAGATGGGCGGGTTCTTCACCGAGCTGTCGGCGCCGCTCCGCGCGTTGCCGCGCACCGGAGGCGAGGACGTGGAGCTGCGCACCACCCGGGACGACTCGAGCCTCCGGGAGATCCGGGAGTGCTTCCGCAGATTCGCCCCGACGCAATCCGGCCCGCTGTGGTTCGAGGACGAGGGGTGGTGGCGGCACCGGGTGCTGCGCATCAGCGACCCGGACGTCGTCCCCCACGTCGTGGTGGCCACCGGCCCGGACGGCGTCGAGGGCTACGCGTGCTACGGCCGGGGCGAGCGGGCCGGGTTCGGCATCGATCCCGCCTGCACGCACCTCGTGGCCCTGACCCGGCGCGCGGGGGCCGCCCTGCTGGGCTACTTCGGGGGCTTCCACTCGGTCGGCGAGACGGTCACGTGGCACGGACCGCCGAACGAGCCGCTGGCTCTGCTCCTGGCCGAGTCGCGCTCGGTGACACAGACCTTCGAGTTCCGGTGGATGTCCCGGATCCTCGACGTCCCGCGCGCCCTGGAGGCGCGAGGCTATCCCGCGGTCGACGGCGACTGCGTGATCGCGGTGGACGACCCGCTGTTCCCGGAGAACGCCGGTCCGTTCCGGATCGAGTCGAACGGAGGGAAGGTGACCGTGTCGCCGGCCGACGGGCCCGCGGAGGGAGCCATCCCGGTCGGGCTGCTCAGCGCCCTGTACACCGGGTACCTGTCGGCGTTCGACCTGGTCCGGGTGGGAGCCATCCGGGAGGACGACCCGGCCGTGCCGGTGCTCGGGCGGCTGTTCGCCGGGCCACCGCCCTGGAGCCCGGACTTCTTCTGATGATCGAGGTCCGGGAGGCGGCGGCGGAGGACTGGCCGGCCGTGGCCGCGCTCCTCGCCGACCTGGGCCGGCCCGACGTCCTGGGCGGCCCGGACGAGGATGCGGCGCGCCGGGTCTACCTCGGGTACCTCGAACGCCCCGACGCCGTCGCGCTGGTGGCCGTGGACGGAGAGCGCGTGGTGGGGTTCGTCGACATGGAGTACCGGGTCCGGCTGAACTTCCTCACCCCCCAGGCCTGGATCCCGGACCTCATCGTGAGCCAGGAATCGCGGAGCAGGGGAGCCGGGGCCGCCCTCCTGGCCCGGTGTGAGGAGCTGGCCCGCGAGCACGGGTGCTGGTCCCTCTCGCTCGAGTCCGCGAACTGGCGCGAACGGGCCCACGCCTTCTACCTCCGCGAGGGCCTCGCCGACAATGCGAAGTCGTTCTCGAAGCTGTTCGAGGGCTCCGGGGTGCAGTGGCCTCCCGCTCCCCCAGGTCACGGGCGTTCGGCTCGACTGGCGAGCCCGAGGTCAGGACGGTGAAGCTGAGGTCGCGGGTGGTCGAGGCCGAGATCCTCGACCCGGGAGCGGGGTTCCGCCCGGCCAGGACCGTGGTGGAGATCCGGTGGGATCCGCTGACCGGCCATTCGAGCCGCATCCTCCCGGCCCGGGGCCTGATGCCGCCTGGTGAGGCGGACCTGGAGGCGCTGGCGGAGGAGTCCCGGGCGACCTGCCCGTTTTGTCCGGACCGCATCGAGTCGCGGACCCCGAAGCTCACGCCCGCCGTGGCTCCCGAGGGGAGGATCCGCGTGGGGCGGGCCGTGCTGTTCCCGAACCTGCTGCCGTATGGGGCGCACAGCTCGGTCTCGGTGTACGCGCCGGACCTGCACCTCCTCCGCCTCGGGGACATGACACCAGACCTCGTGGCGGACAACCTCGCGGCGCAGGTGGCCTGGGTCCGGGCGGTCCAGGCCACGGACCCGGACGCGAGGTGGGCGTCCGTGAGCGCGAACCACTTCGTGCCGTCGGGGAGCTCGCTGTTCCACCCTCACCTCCAGGGCCTCGTCGACCGCGAACCGACGACCGTCCAGCGGGTGCTCTCCGAGGTTCCCGCCGGACGGTTCGCCGAGTACCTCGACACCGAGCGCGACCTGGGCGCGCGGTACGTCGGGCGGATCGGACGGGTGGAATGGCTCGCCGGCTTCGCCCCGGTCGGGCCGGCTGAGATCCGGGCCTTCGTGCCGGGCGCCGCCTCCCCGGCGGAGCTGGACGAACGCGACGTCCGCGACCTCGGCCGGGGGATCGCCACGGTGCTGAACCTGTACGCGGACCTCGGGTACGAGTCCTTCAACCTGGCCGCGTGCGGCGTCCCGGACCGGCCCCTCGACGTCCGGATCGTGGCCCGGTCGAGCCTCCGGCCGTTCTACCGCTCCGACGTCACCTCGCTCGAACGGCTCCACTTCGAGGGCGCGGTGGACGTGAGCCCCGAGGACCTCGCGCTTCGGGCCGGGGAACGGTTTCCCACTCCCTGAACGAGCCCGCGCCATGGCCCGGGCGGCTTCCGCCGGGGGCCCGGCGATCAGAGGGCCGGGCGGAGCATCCCGGCGACCTGCGCGATTCGGGCGCGATCACCGGGCCGGGGGACCCACGGGAGCCGGATGCCGTCGTCCGCCCACCTCGGCACGAGGTGGACGTGAAGATGGAACACGGACTGGAACGCCGCCCGACCGTTCCCCTGGAGGAGGTTCAGGCCGTCCGGCTCCAGGGCGTCGCGGATGCCGGCGGCCACGTGGCGGACCGTCCGCCAGACGGCCGCCGCGTCCGGGTCCTCCAGCTCGAACAGGTCGGCGGCGTGGGCCTTCGGTACGACCAGGGTGTGGCCGTCGGTGGCCGGGTTGACGTCGAGGAAGGCCAGGGTCCGTTCGTCCTCGAAGACCGTCTCGGACGGCGCGGAGCCGGCCACGATCGCGCAGAAGATGCAGTCCGGTTGGGCCGTCACGAGCCCGCGAGGAAGAGCGTTTCGGCGATCTGGACGGCGTTGAGGGCGGCGCCCTTCCGGAGGTTGTCGCCGCACGCGAACAGCAGCAGGGCGTCGTCCCGGCCGGCGGCCGCACGGATCCGGCCGACCAGGACGTCGTCGATGCCGGCGGCGTCGAGCGGGGTGGGGTACTCGTCCCGGTGCGGCCGGTCCATCACGCGGACGCCCGGCGCCCGCTCCAGGACCTCGCGCGCCTCCTCCGGCGTCACCGACCGGCCGAACGTCGCGTAGATCGAGACCGAGTGCCCCGTCACTACCGGCACCCGGACCACGGTGGCCTGGACCTCCAGATGCGGGAGCTCGAGGATCTTCCGGGCCTCGTTCAGCAGCTTGCGCTCCTCGCCGGTCCAGTCGTCCACGTCCATCCCGCCCTGCAGCGGCAGGACGTTGAAGGCGATGGGGCGGCCGTACACCTCGCCCACGGGGAGCGCGTCGTGGTCGGGGGACTGGAGCGACTCCACGTCCCCCCCGAGCTTCTCCACCTGCTCGGCCAGCTCCCGGATGCCCTTCATGCCGCTCCCGGACACGGACTGGTACGAGGACAGGACGAGCCCGGTGAGCCCGAACGCGTCGTGCAGCGGCCCCACGGCCATGAGGGCGGTGATCGCGGTGCAGTTCGGGTTGGCCACGATGCCGGGGTGTCCCTCGAGCGCGTGCGCGTTCACCTCCGGGACGACCAGCGGCACGTCCGGCGCCATCCGCCACGCGCTGGAGTTGTCCACGCAGACCGTGCCCGCCGCGGCAGCCTCGCGGCAGATGGCCCGGGATGCGGTGGCTCCCGCCGACAGCAGCGCCAGGTCGCAGCCCCGGAGGGCCTCGAGCGAGAACTCGCGGACGACGACGTCCTCGCCCCGGAAGGCCAGACGTGTCCCGGCGCTCCGGGCGGTCGCGAACGGCACCAGCTCGTCCACCGGGAAGTCCCGCTGCTCCAGGGTCCGGATCATCTCCCGGCCCACCGCGCCGGTCGCCCCCACCACCGCGACGCGCATCAGGCCCCCGCCCCGCGCATCAGTGGACCTCTCTCGCCGTGACCTCCTCGGCCAGGTTGAACTTCGCGTGGATCGCGCGGACGGCCCGGTCGGCGTCCGCCGCACGGACCACGCACGACACCCGGATCGCCGACGTCGAGATCATCTCGATGTTGATGCCCTCCTCGGCCAGCGCGGCGAACATGTCCGCGGCGACGCCGGGGTGGCTCCTCATCCCCGCGCCCACCAGCGAGACCTTCGCGACCCCGTCGTCCATCTGGAACCCGTTCGCCCCGATCTCCTCCGACACCCGGTCCATGACGGTCCGCAGGCGGGCCAGGTCGGCCTTGGGCGCGGTGAAGCTCACGTCGGTCCGGCCCTGGTGGGAGACGTTCTGCACGATCATGTCGATGTTCACGCCCTCGTCCGCCACGGCGCGGAAGATGGTCGCGGCCACCCCGGGACGGTCGGGGACGTCCTGCAGCGTGACCTTGGCTTCGGTGGCGTCGCTGGCCACGCCGGAGATGAGGGCCTGTTCCATCCGTTCGTCTTCCTCGGTCACCCACGTGCCGTCCTCGTCGGAGAACGAGGAGCGCACGTGGAGCAGCACACCGCTTCGTCGAGCGTACTCGACGGACCTGCTCTGGAGAACCTTCGCGCCGGAGGCGGCGAGCTCGAGCATCTCCTCGAACGAGACCGCGTGGAGCATGCGGGCCGACGGCTCCACGCGCGGGTCCGCAGTGAACACGCCGGGGACGTCGGTGTAGATCTCGCAGAACTCGGCGCCCAGCGCGTCGGCGAGGGCCACGGCGGTGGTGTCGCTCCCGCCCCGTCCGAGGGTGGTGACGTCGGCGGTGGCCGAGACCCCCTGGAACCCTGCCACGATCACGATGTTCCCCTGCTCCACGGCCTCCAGGATCCGGCCGGGCCGGACGTCGATGATCTTCGCGTTCCCGTGCCGGCTGTCCGTGATGATCCCCGCCTGGGAGCCGGTGTAGGAGGCGGCCCGATGGCCCCGTTCGTTGATGGCGATGGCCAGGAGCGACATCGCGATCCGTTCCCCGGCCGTGAGCAGCATGTCCAACTCGCGCGGATTCGGGATCGGGGACAGGTCGTGGGCCATGTTCATGAGATCGTCGGTGGTGTCGCCCATGGCCGAGACCACGACCACCACGTCGTAGCCCTGTTCCCTGGCCCGGACCACACGGTCGGCCACGGCGTGGATCCGAGCGGCGTCCCCCACCGAGGTCCCGCCGTACTTCTGCACGATCACCGGCACGCCAATGCGCCTCCTGGAACCGGCGGAAGCCCAAGCCTAGCAGCGGATCCCACCGAGACCGGATGGTTCAGCCGTTGAGCTCCCGGGGGCGGTCGTCGTCGAACAGGAGGCGGCGGAACAGGGCTCGGGGCCAGCCGTCGCGCTCGGCCACGGGGCCGATGCCGACCAGGCGGCGGGCCAGGATCACGGCGAGGATGCCGGCGCTCATGGCCACCATCGCGGGAGGCTCGCGCCTGAGCGCCGCGATCAGGGGGACGGTCGCGAAGCCGATCGTGCTGGCCGGGCCGGTGTGGCCGAGGAGCTTGCCCGCCCCCAGGACCGCGCCGCCCACCACCATCGGTCCGGGGACCAACACCAGCGAGACACCGGCCGCCGCGGTGATGCCCCGCGCGGCGAAGGGACGTGCGTAGAACGGGAACGAGTGGCCGGCCACGACGGCCACCCCGCTCGCGGCCCTCCACCCCGGCGACAGCCCGGCCCGCTGCGCGGCCAGGCCCACCAGGGCCCCCTTCGCCAGGTCGCCGAGGATGGCCGCGGCCCCCGGGCCGGCCCCGCTGTTCGCCACCAGCAGGATGTGCGCGTCGCCCTCCGAGGCGAGCTCGCTGGCGGCATCGAACACCCCGTCGGCGTGGACCGCCATCGCCACGATGTACGCCGACGGGAACGTCCCCGCCAGGTAGCTCCCCGCCACCCACGCCAGACCCCGGCCCGTCCGCATCGCCGGCGAGCGTGGCACAGGCGGTGTCCGGCCGCTCACTCCCGATACGCGGCCAGACCCACCAGGCCCGGGCCGGCGTTCGCACCGATGGCGGGCGTCGACTCCACCACGAACGACTCCGCGACATCGGTCTCCGCGCGTATCCGTTCGATCATGGACACCGCGTCGTCCTCCGCGTCGGCGTGCAGCGCGGCGACGTGCAGCGCACCGCCGCCGCCGGCGGCCTTCAGCGCCTCCTCCACCACCATCGCGATGGCCCGGGACCGCGTCCGGGGCCGGCCGATCGCCTCGATCTCGCCGGCGATCAGGCGGAAGACCGGCCGGATGGCCAGGCGGGTGGCCGCGTAGGCCTGGAGCTTCCCCACCCGGCCGCTCCGCCGCAGGTACTCGAACGTCTCGATCGCGCCGACGAGCGCCACCCTGGAGGCGACCTCCCGGGCGCGGGCCGTCACGTCGTGCAGCGAGGTCCTCTCCCGCGCCGCCCGGGCCGCCGCAATGGCCGCGAACCCCTCGCCCATGCTCGCGCTCGTCGAGTCCACCACCTCCACCGCCCCGGAGAAGCGCTCACCGGCCAGCCGGGCCTCCTGGTGCGTCGCGGACAGCCCGGATGCGAGCGTGACGCACACCACCTCGTCCGATCCCGCCCGTTCGTACCCGGCCAACCAGTCGCCCACCGAGGGTGCGGCCGTGGTCGCTACGTCGCCGCGTCGGAGTCGCCCATAGAACACCGCGGGGTCCATGTCGAGGCCGTCCCGGAAGGACTCGTCACCGAACCGCAGGTGCAGGGGCACCACGGTGATCCCGAGCTCGCGTGCCAGCTCCGGAGGCACGTTCGATGCGCTGTCCGTCACCACCGCGACCAGGTCCGGCCTCCCTCGTACATCATGGAGTCCCCTCACACCGACCGTAGGATTGTTCACGGATGGCGAGCCAGAGCCAAGGCGGCGTCCGCGGGCTGTTCGCGGTGAGGGGATTCCGGCGGCTGTTCGCCGGGCAGGCGGTCTCGGGCCTGGGGGACTGGGTGGCCACCCTCGCGTTCATCGCGCTGGCGTTCGACCTCACGAGGAACCAGACGGCGGTGGCCGTGGTCCTGATCCTGCGGCTGGTGCCGCCGATCTTCGCGGCGCCGGTGGGGGGGATCCTGGCGGACCGGCTCGACCGCCGCCTGGTCATGGTGACCTGCGACCTGGTGCGGGCGGCCCTCATCGTGCTGGTGCCGTTCCTGGGGATCGCCGGCCTGTACGCGATCGCGTTCGTGCACGAATGCATCTCGCTGGTGTTCCTCCCGGCCCGCGACGCCAGCGTCCCGGTGCTGGTGGAGGACCGGGAGCAGCTGCCGCTGGCGAACGGGTTCATCCTGGCGTCGTCGTTCGGCTCGATCCCGCTGGCCGCGGGGGCGTTCGGCGGCCTCCGCCTGGCGGCGTCGCACATCCCGTCGTGGGTGCCGTTCGGCCACGAGTTGCGGACGCACCCCACGTCGACCGCGTTCTTCTTCGACGCCGCCACGTTCCTGTTCTCGGCCTGGATGGTGGTCCGGATCAGCAGCATCCCCCGCACCGGGAGCGCCGCCGGCGAGCCGGTGTTCAAGGGTCTGTCGGAGGCCTACCGCTACCTGCTGCGAACGCCGATCCTGCGTTCGCTCGCGGCGGGGCTGGTGGTGTCGATGTTCGGGGGCGGGGTCCTGTTCGCCATCGGGATCGCCTATATCAAGACCACCCTGCACGGGACCGACGTGGACTTCGGGTGGCTGGCCGCGTTGTGGGGGGCGGGCATGGGGATCGGGCTCGGGCTGGTGCGATTGCTGGTCCGGGAGCGGGGCGAGCCGTGGGTGTTCCTGGCCGCCGTCACGGCGTGCGGCGGGATCCTGATCACGATGGCCCTGCTGCCGTTCCTGTGGCTGGCCTTCGGCATCTCGGTGGCGTTCGGCGCGTCGTTCTCGGTGGCGATCATGGTGGCGCTGTCGATGGCCCAGCGGGTCACCGAGGACCGAATCCGGGGGCGGGTCATGGGCGGGGTCCAGATGCTGTTCCGCCTGGGCCTCGGCATCGGCGCGCTGGGGATGGGAGCCATCGCGTACTGGATCGGCCGGGTCCACTTCATCTGGATCACGCTCGACGGCAACCAGGTGGGCCTGCTGGCCGGCGGCGGGCTCATCCTGCTCGGCGCGTTCGCCAGCAGCGGGATCCTCCGGCACGCCAGGGAGGCGGCGTCCGCCTCGGAGGGCACGTCCGCATCGCCGGAGGCCGGCCTCCCCTCGCCCGCGTCCTGATCGCTACGCGGCCGCCGCCGGGGGCGGATCGGCCGGTACGGCCCATGGGCGAGGTCAGATCGTCCGGCGCCGAAGGCGCGGGATGGCGACGATGACGAGCGCCCCGCCGGCGGTG
>DASWED010000086.1:0-1960 GCA_036394995.1 Actinomycetota bacterium | reverse complement strand
GGACCTGTCGATGGTGCGCGGCGCCGCGGAGGACGTCGGCCGGCACCTCCGGCGGGGCTGCCTGGTGATCCTGGAGTCCACCACCTACCCGGGCACCACCGAGGAGGTGGTCCGTCCCATCCTGGAGTCGCTCTCCGGGCTTCAGGCGGGCCAGGACTTCGCCCTGGCCTACTCCCCCGAGCGGATCGATCCCGGGCAGGACGTCAACCGGCTGGAGAACACACCGAAGATCGTGGCCGGCCTGACGGACCGCTGCCGGGACCTGGCCTCGTCGTTCTACTCGCACTTCGTGCGCGACATCGTGAACACCGCCACGACCCGCGAGGCCGAGATGGCCAAGCTCATCGAGAACACGTTCCGCCAGGTGAACATCGCCCTGGTGAACGAGCTCGCGATCATGGCCCACGAGCTGGGCGTGGACATCTGGGAGGCGCTGCACGCCGCCTCCACGAAGCCGTTCGGGTACATGGCGTTCTGGCCCGGGCCGGGGGTCGGCGGGCACTGCATCTCGATCGATCCCGCGTACCTGTCCTGGAAGGCCGGCCAGGAGCTCGGCTACGGCGTCGAGTTCATCGAGCACGCGAACGAGGTCAACAACCGCATGCCCGACTACGTGGTCCGCCGGATCGGCGAGGCCCTCAACGACGACGGGAAGGCCATCCGGGGCTCGCGGATCCTCTGTGTCGGCCTCACGTACAAGCCGGGCGTGGACGACCTCCGCGAGTCACCGTCACTCCACGTGGCGAGGCGCCTGATGGCCAAGGGCGCCGCGGTGAGCTACCACGACCCGTTCGTGGCGGAGGTCACGGTGGACTCGAAGCGGCTCGAGTCGATTCCCCTCACCCCGGCCTGCCTCGAGAGCCAGGATTGCGTTGTGATCCTCACCGCGCACCCTGGTCTCGACGTGCGGACGATCCAGCAGACCGCCCGGCTCGTCTTCGACTGCCGGGGCGTCACCGCCGGGATCGACGCCCCGAACGTCATCCGCCTGTAATCGCGAGGCTCTGAGCGGCACGGCCCTCGATCGTCATCGGTACGCCACCGTCGTCCTGAGATCCCGCGTGATCGGGGCTCGGAAGGTGGCCTCGCTCCCCCGGACCGTCCAGCCCGCATCGGTGCCGGTGACCGTGGAGCCGTCGGGCAGGACGAGATGCACGGTGAGATCGACCGGATGGACCAGCGGCTGGTGCTGGACCGTGAGCCGGTAGAGCCTGCCGTCGCGCGTGTTCCGGATCACGTTCGGGATCGTGTAGCGGAACCGGAGCGTGCCCGGGTGCCCCGGCCACGCCGTGATGATCTTCGTGAACACGCGCCGGTAGGCCTCTCGGTGGACCACGAACCCCTGCGGCCGGACGTCGGTGAACCCGACCCCCCGCGCCGGGTCGACCAGCGGGTCTCCGGCCTGCTTCGGCACGTAGAGGTCGAGCATGGCGACGTTGAGGGCATACGGCGTCCACGGGCCCACGATGTAGTCGGCCTCCCCCGGGAGGGTCTGATTTTCCAGCGTGATCAGCACGTCGACCCGGGCGTCGCCCTCCGCATCGATCGTCACCGTGTCGTCGATCGACGTCTGAGTGAAGTAGTCGACCTTGTTCGCGTTCCGCTTGTTGTCGGTGAGGTACAGGTAGTCGCCCCTGGAGTGTTGGATCCCGCCGGCCCACCCCATCGTCCGGAGGAGGTCCGTGGCCCCGGGGTGGGAGGACCACAGCTGGATGCGCTTCTCGGCGATCGCCGAGGACATCGACTCCGCCAGCGTGACGACGTCCCTGGGGTCACTGAGGGAGCGGAAGGCCGCCCTCACCAGCTGGGCCGGGATGACCCGCTGGACCCGCTGGGGCAGCGAATACTGGTCGTGCTCGGTGAACCGGGCGATGTTGCTCGCGTCGAGGGGCTCGGGGTAGCCGGGGATCGTGAACGTCTCCTGGCCCCGCAGGAGCGCCGCGACGCCCACGGGGTCGAG
>DASWED010000085.1:0-2141 GCA_036394995.1 Actinomycetota bacterium | reverse complement strand
GTTCCGATACCGAGCACCATGCGCCCGCCGCTGATGTCGTCCACGCCGGCGGCAATCTTGGCCAAGAGCCCGGCGGGGCGGATGGAGGCCCTGGTCACCAGGGTGCCGATGGTGACCCGCTCCGTCACCGCCGCCACCGCGGACAGCGAGGCGAATGCCTCGAGCGAAGGCCGGTCGCTTTCCGCCCCCGGGGGGAAGAAGTGGTCGAAGGCGAAGACCCCGTCGTAGCCCAGGGCCTCCGCGCGCACGGCGAACGACACGACCCGTTCGGGATCCCCCGAGAACAACGGGAGGATCAGGCCGACGTTCACCGCAGCGCCCCTGCCCTTCGCCGACCTCTCATGCCCCCAGCTCCTCCAGGGCCAGCGCCGCCGCGCCGACGGCACCTGCGTCGTTGCCAAGCTGCGCGGCGACGAGGGGAACCGCGGGCCGGTGCTCGTACCCCTCGACGGCATCAATGAACGCGGCCTCCGCAGGGCGGATCAGCAGTTCCCCCGCCTCCACCACCCCGCCCCCGATCACCACGATCTGCGGGTCGACCACGTTCACCAGCCCGGCGATCCCCTCCCCGAGTCGCCTGCCGACCTGGGACAGGATCCGGATGGCCATGTCATCACCGGCCTTGGCCGCTCTGGTCACGGTCTCGCCGGTCACATGCATAGGGTCGTGGTCCGCGAGCTCGGCGATGAGCGACTGGGGACGGTCGGCGGCCGCCTCCCGTCCCAGGCGCCCGATCGCCTGTCCCGAGGCCACCTGCTCGAAGCATCCGCGGTTCCCGCACCCGCAGAGCGGCCCGTCGGGCTCGACGATGATGTGCCCGATCTCCGCGGCGAACCCGTGCGCTCCGCGGAACAGGCGGCGGCCCGCCACGATCCCTCCCCCGATCCCGGTCCCTACCGTCACGAGCAGCATGTGCCGGTACCCGCGGCCGGCGCCAAATCGATATTCCCCCCACGCGGCCACGTTCGCGTCGTTGTCCACCTGGCACGGCAGCCCGAGCGCATCGCTCATCCGCTGGGCGATCGGGAGCTCTCGCCATGCCAAGTTCGGCGCGAACCGCAGGACTCCGCTGTTGGCGTCCACCAGGCCGGCGGCGCCCACGCCGATCGCCACCACCTGGGACTCGAGCAACCCCTTGGCAGCCTCGATCATCGCCGCGATGGTCGCCTCCGGGTCATCCGCGGGCGTGATCGAGCGGGAGCGGGACAGGATGGACCCGTCCCTGCCCACCCGGAGGGCCTCGATCTTCGTGCCCCCCACGTCGATGCCGAGCGCCTGGGCCGCCTCCGACACGTCCGCCCTCTCTAGAAGCGGAGCAGCGCGCCGATGCCGCCGTATGCGGCCAGCCCGTCGGGGTGCACGATCGTCTCCACGCGACACCCTTGCCGCACGGCCCGGGCCACCGCCTCCTCGACCACGTCGGCCACCGGCTCCATCGTCGAGCCACACGCCGGGCACCTCGTCCCCCGTTCGGTGAGCCGCCCGCAGGAGGGGCAGGAGAACCCCGGGGCCGACAGATCGAGGGCGACCATGATCTCCGCCACGCGCCCTTCGGCCACGGCCGCGAGCGTCCCCGGGAGGCCGGTCACGGCCTTTCCCCCGGAATCGGCTGCCGCTCGCAGGGCCTCCACCTTGGCGGCCTCCTTCGTTCGCTCCTGTTCCTCCTCCAGCTCCAGGCATCGTGCGGCCACCTCGTCCAGGGTCGCCGTCATCGCCAGGGTGAGGCCGGCCCGGACCCGCTCCCGAAGGTACGGATGCAGGTTGCGTTCGAGATCCAGACGAGCCTCCGCAGGGCCGGCCAGCACCAGGGAGTCGAACGGGTTCGTCTTCAGCAGCTGGAAGAGCGCGTCGGCCACTCGCCTCAGGTGTCGTAGGCGGTGATCGTCCACGTGACGTTGCATGCGCATCTGGGACCAGCCACCCTGGTCGTGCCGGCCGGGGACGTCGTCGATGACGTCGGTGACCTCCTCGACCCGTCCGAGCTCGGAGAGGAACACCCGGGCCTTCTCGTAGTCAACGAGGGCCAGGCACATCGGGCGGTAGGTCTCCAGCACCTGCTCCAGCGGAAGGACGTCGGCCGCCGACGCCACCGTCGCGCGATCTCGAACCGGCCGTGGGAGGCGGACCTCCTCCCACAATCC
>DASWED010000084.1:0-2356 GCA_036394995.1 Actinomycetota bacterium | reverse complement strand
CCTGGCAGACCGTGATCGACGGGACCTCCGAGCCGGGGTACGCGGGCCAGCCGGTGATCTGGCTGGACGGCGGCGGCGCGGGTCCGACGGCCGACGGCCTGGTGATGAACGGCGGGCCGAACTTCAACGGAGAGCCGAGCGTGGTCCGGGGCCTGGCGATCAGCGGCTGGGGCGGCGGCGCGGGTATCCGAGTGGGCGGGAGCACCGTGGTCGAGGGGAACTTCATCGGCACCGACACCAGCGGGTCCACCGTGTACCCGAACTTCATCGGCGTGCTGGCCGACGGGGGCGGCAACACGATCGGGGGCACGACGATCCCCTCGCGCAACGTCATCTCCGGGAACACGCAGTACGGAGTCGACGTGGACAGCTCTTCCGGCAACCGGGTCATCGGCAACTACATCGGCCTGAACGCCGCGGCGAACGCGAAGATCGCCAACGGCGTCCACGGCGTGCAGGTGTTCGGGGCCACGGACACCATTGTCGGCACCCCGTCGGCGCCGAACGTGATCGAGCCGGCGGCAGGGGGAACCGGGATCCATCTGGAGCTCGGAACGGCCAACGTGGTCCAGGGGAACCGCATCGGGACCGACCCGACCGGGACCGCGATCTTCGGGTTCGGCACCTCCGCGAGCGGGATCCACGTGGACGACACCGGCGGCAACACGATCGGCGGCACCGCGGCCGGCGCGGGGAACGTCATCGGTGGAGTGCAGAACGGCATCGTGGTGAGCGCCCCGTCGGCTTCCGCCGCCGGCACCATGATCGAGGGGAACCTGATCGGCCAGGGCCCCGGCGGCGAGGACGTGGGGAACGCCACGGACGGGATCCAGCTCCTCGCGGTGGATCACGTCACCGTGGGGGGAACGTCCGCCGGCGCGGGCAACGTCATCGGGGGGAACGACGGGAACGGGATCTCCATCCTGGGTGGGGGAAGCAACACGATCCAGGGCAACACGATCGGCGTGCGGGGCTCGGGGAACTCGTTCAACGGCGTGGAGATGTCGGGCACGGACGACAACACCGTCGGGGGGACGGCCCCGGGTGCCGGGAACACCATCGCCTACAACGGCGGCGACGGCGTGCTCGTCCGGTCCAACCGGGGGAACGCCGTGCGCGGCAATTCGATCTTCTCGAACGGCGGGCTCGGCATCAACCTCGCCCCCAACCCCGTCAGTCCCGACGGGGTCACGCCGAACGACCCCAAGGACCCGGATACCGGCGCGAACAACCTCCAGAACTTCCCCATCGTCACCTGGGCGACGTTGGCGTGGGGGGCGATGACCGTTCAGGCCTCCGTGGACAGCGCCCCCAGCACGACCTTCACCCTCGACGTCTACGCCAACGATTTCTGCGACGGCTCCGGCAACGGCGAGGGTCGCACCTTCATCGGCTCGTCGACCGTCACCACGGGCGGGGGCGGGACGGCCGAGGCCGTGGCGAAGCTCGCAAGCCCGGACGCCTCCGGCCAGTTCGTCACCGCCACGCTCACCGACCCGAACGGCAACACCTCCGAGTTCTCGCCCTGCAACGTCGCGGTCCGAGGACTCGGGACGGGTGCCACCGCCTCCGGCGACTTCAACAACGACGGGCTCGCCGACCTCGCCATCGGCGTGCCGAAGGAAGACGTGGGCACCCTCAAGGACGCCGGAGCGATCAACGTCCTGTACGGCTCTTCGGCGGGCCTGGACTCGAGCGGAAACCAGCTGTTCACGCAGGGGCCGGGCTCCGGCCTCGCGGACGCGCCAGAGATTCGCGACTACTTCGGGTCCGCGCTGGCGGCCGGCGACTTCAATGGCGACAGCTTCGCCGACCTCGCCGTTGGCGTCCCCGGTGAGGACGTCGGCCTCCCCGTCAACGCCGGCGAGATCCACGTGGTGTACGGAAGCGCTTCCGGCCTCACGGCGACGGGGAACCAGCTGTTCAAGCAAGGCACGAACGGCATGCTGGACAGCTCCGAGCTCGGAGATGCGTTCGGAGCGACGCTCGCCGCTGGGAACTTCAACGGTGACGCGTACGTCGACCTGGCGGTGGGGGTCCCCGGGGAGGACCTGTCCACCGGCGCGTTGGACGCCGGGGCGGTCGCGGTGCTCTACGGGAGCGCCGCCGGGCTGTCCACCGCGGGGAACCAGCTGTGGACCCAGGACAGTCCGGGCGTCCCCGACGACGCGGAGTCCGGCGACCACTTCGGGGCGGCCCTGGCCGCGGCCAACCTGGGCAACGGGGTGCAGGCCGACCTCGCCGTGGGGGTCCCGGAGGAGGACCAGGTCAAATGCACGCTGTCGTTCTGCACGACCCTGCCCGAGGTGGGGCTGGTGAACGTGCTGTACGGCACCGCGGGCGGCCTCTCCGGTAC
>DASWED010000083.1:0-55434 GCA_036394995.1 Actinomycetota bacterium | reverse complement strand
CACCACCAGCCCGCCGATCGCCGTGTCCTGCTCCAACCGCTCATAGCCCACGAACTCGGTCCGCCCGACCCGGGCCGCCACCTCGTCGACGACGTCCCCGGACACCGCGCCCTTGTGGACCGACTCCTTGGCCCGGCGGCGCTGCTCCGCCATGAGCTCCTCGAACCGGTGGAGATCCACGGACAGCCCCCGGTCCTCGGCCAGCTCCTCGATCAGCTCGACGTTCAGCCCGTGGGTGTCGTGCAGGGCGAACGCGTCGTCGCCGGACATCAGGGTCCCGCCGGCCCGGCTCGCGGCCTCCTCGAACAGGACCAGGCCCTGGCGGAGGGTCCCCCGGAACCGCTCCTCCTCCGACGACGCCACCTGCAGGACGTAGTCACGGTTCTCCACCAGCTCGGGGTAGGCCCCGCCCATGAGCTCGACGGTCCGCTCCACCAGCGGGACCATCACCGGCCGCTCCACCCCCAGGCGCTGGGCGTGGGTGGCCACCCGCCGGAGCATCCGCCGGAGCACGTACCCCCGGCCCTCGTTCGACGGCTGCACGCCGTCGGCGATGAGCATGGAGGTCGCCCGCCCGTGCTCCGCCATCACCTTCAGCGAGACGTCCCGGCGCTCGTCCTCGCCGTGCCGGGACCCCGAGAGGCTCTCGGCCACCTCCAGCAGCGAGCGGAGGCCGTCGGTCTCGAACGCGTTGTCAACGCCCTGCAGCACGACGGCCACCCGCTCCAGGCCGGCTCCGGTGTCGATGTTCTTCGCGGGGAGGGGACGCACGACGTTGGCCTCGGCGTCCACCTCCTCCTGCATGAACACCAGGTTCCAGATCTCCATGAACCGCTCCTCGTCCACGGCGGGACCCCCGTCGGGGCCGTACCTCGCGCCCCGGTCCACGAAGATCTCGCTGCTCGGCCCGGCGGGACCGGCCGCGTGCGTCCACCAGTAGTTGTCATCCTTGCCCCGCCGCACGGCGCGCTCGCGGGGGATCCCCACCAGGTCCGCCCAGATGTCGGCGGCCTCGTCGTCCGTCTCGTACACGGTCACCCACAGCAGGTCGCCGTCGATGCCGTAGCCCTCCGTGATCAGCTCGAACGCCAACTTCGCGGCGTCGGCCTTGAAGTAGTCGCCGAACGAGAAGTTGCCGAGCATCTCGAAGAACGTGAGGTGGCGGGCGGTGTGGCCCACGTTCTCGATGTCGTTGGCCCGGAAGCACTTCTGGACGCTCGTGGCCCTGGGGCTCGGAGGCTGGGCCTGGCCCAGGAAGTACGGGATGAACTGGTTCATCCCCGCGTTCGTCAGCAGCAGCCCCGACTCGGGCGGCGGGATCAGCGACGAGCTGGGGACGCGCCGGTGCCCGCGCTCGGCGAAGAAGCGCAGGAACGTCTCCCGGATCCGGTCCGACTCCATGTGGCGCCAGTGTAGCGGCGCCCCCTCGACGGAACGGAGCTTTAGTTCGGGAACGGGGCGGAGACCTCTGGGTCGATGCGCACGTGGTCCGGAGCGGGGTGCCCGTCGCCGCTCTCGTTGTGCGTGTCCACGTAGCCGGGGGGCGGCACCTCGCCGTGCGAGGGCTCGTGGACCAGGGCCGGCATGGCCATGTCGTCCTCGGCCGGCAACGGCTCGACCTGACCCGACACCACCAGCGTGAGCATGTCCACCCCGATCTCGTGCGGGTCCATGCTGCGCTCCACCGACCGGACGAACGACCCGTCCGTGCGCCGCTCCGACAGGTCGATCTCCTCGGGATCGCACGGTGTTCCCGTGGCATCGAGGACCAACCGGACCACCGGCCGGGCCAGGAGCCGGTCGTGGTTGCGGACGACCATCGCCACGAGACCGTCGTCGAGGAGCACCAGCGACCCCACCGGGAACAGCCCGAGCATGCGGACGAACATCCTGACCACCACGGGGTCGAATCCCCGCCCCGCGCCGGCCTGGAGGATCGACAGGGCCTGGCGGCGCTCCTCCGGCTGGCGGTACGAGCGCTTGCTGGTGACGGCGTCGAAGCAGTCGGCCACGGTCACCAGTCGGGCCGGGAGCGAGGGCCGCCGGCGCTCGGTGAGGCCGGGATACCCGGACAGGTCGTAGCCCGCATGGTGCTCGAGCACGATCGAGACGGCGGGGTCGAACAGGTCCCGTCCGGTGACGAGGATCAACCCGGCGCCGTCAATGGGGTGCTTCTGGATGAGCCGCCACTGCTCCTCCGACAGGGCCCCCACGTGCTGCAGGATGTCCAGCGGGACCTTGATCTTGCCCACGTCGTGCAGCAGGGCCCCCAGACCCAGCGTGGCCACCTGGTCGGGGCGGAGCCCCACCGCGTGCCCCAACGCGAGCGACAGGATGCACACGTTGAGCATGTGGTAGTAGGTGTATTCGTCGTAGGACTTCACGGCGGTGACCAGGAGCGCCTGCGCCGGGTCTCCCGCCACCTGGGCCGCCAGCTGCTCCACCACCCGCCGGGTCGAGTCGATGTCGGCGTCCTGGCCCGCCGTGACCCGGTCCGCCGTGTCGCGCAGGACGTCGAGCCCCACCGAGTACGTCCGGAGCAGCTGAGTCAGCTCCTTGGCCTCCTCGTCGACCGTCTCCATCCTGGGTCGGATCCGGTTCAGCGAGAGGCCCCCCAGGTCCTGGGCCATGGGACGCTCCCCGACCAGGATGCGCGCCAGGTGGTCGAGGTCCTCCTCCGCCACCTTCGGGAGGAACTCCACCGCCTCGAGCTGGGCCTGTTCGAACGCGTCGAGGAGCCGGTGCAGGGAGATGGATTCCCGGGACAGCAGGGCCGGGCCCAGGTAGAAGCTGTGGTGCGTGGCGAACAGGACGGGGGCCCCCGACCCCGCCGAGGCCTCCACCATGTCCCGTGCCGAGGCCAGGACGGTTCGGACGGCCTCCATCCGGTTGGGATGCCCGGACGGGTACAGCCGGTAGGTCTGGAGGGCCGCCGAGAGGCCCCGCAGGACCAGCCGGACGTGCTCGAGGGCTTTCCGGGGCGGAGGGGACGGCCGGGTCATCGGCTCGCCCGCTGCTTGGCCAGGGTCTTCGCGTGGCGCCGGAGCGGCCGGGGCACCGGGTGTTCCGTCCGCCCGGCGGCGACGGCCTTCAACAGCTCGCCGGCCTCCGCCGAGGTGTTGCGGGCGAGGTGCTCGATGGCCTCCTTGCGGACCGCGGCGTCGGGCGCCGTGGAGGCCACATCCACCAGGGCCTGGGCGGCCTGCCCGCCGACCAGCCCTCCGAGGCCCGTGACGGCGAGGGCCCGGACGCGCTCGTCCGTGTCCCGGGCCAGGTCCCGCAAGCGGGTCACCGCTCCGGCTCCCGCCACGGCGATGAGACCGCGAACGGCTTCCTCCCGAACCTGCGGGGCGGGATGCCGGCTGGCCCGCTCCAGGATGGGCAGGGCCGCTGATCCGCCGGACCGGTAGGCCACCGTCACGGCGTCCCGGACCACCGGGACACGCCGGTCGCCGACCCGCTGCTCCACCACCGGCAGATGTTCCCGGGCGAGCTCCGTGGCGAGCGCGATGACGATGCTGCGGTCGCTGCTCTCCACCCGGTCGGCCAGGAGGTTCAGCAGGGCCCGCACCCCGGAGTCCTCCAGTGGCCGGAGGAGCTCCGCCACCGCCTGCCGGCCGTCCTCCTCCCGGGCCCGGTCCACCAGCTCGCCGAGGATCGCTTCGTCCGGCACCTCGTTCCGGTACACCGTGAACAGCAGGGCCCGCTCGGGGGTGTCCTGGGCCTCGGCCCGGGGCCGCTCGAGCACGGCGACCGCGTCCTGGAGCCGCCCGAGGTCGGCCTGCCGCAGGGCCCCCCGCGCCTCACCCATCCACGAGGCCAGCACCCGCTCCAGGCGTTCGAGATCCTGTTCGACCCGGAGGTAGTCCCTGACGGCGTGGGCCGCGGCCTCCCGGTGCTGGCCCTCGCCGTCCGGGAAGGCGGCCCGAAGCGAGGCCATGTCCTCCTGCTCCCTGGCCAGGAGGCTGCGCCCCAGGAGGTCGGACACGGTCTCGTAGATCATGAGGTCCTGGCCTCCCTGGTCGCCGGCGTCCTGCGCGGATGCCGGCTCCCGCCCCCCTCGCGCCGGCGCCGACGGGTCGCCCTCCGGGGGCGGGAGGCCGGCCTGGGAGAGACCGGCGATCACGGTGCCGCTGTCGATCGCCCCGCCCGCCACCGCCACGGTGAGGTCCACCAGGTCGCCCGACCGGAGGTGTCGGGACACCAGCCGCTCGGCCATCTCGGCGGGATCCCGGTCGAACCGTTCGGCCACCTCCACCACGACCCGGGCCAGCTCGGTGTCGCTCATCGTGCCGATGTACCGCTCGGCCAGGGGATCCTCCATGGCCCGATCCAGCAGCACGGCGTTCAGCATGATCCGCTGCTCCGGGGGCAGCCCCTCCACGGTCTCCTTGAGCATCCGGTACAGGTCCAGGCTGGTGCCCATCTCCGGGGGGAGGGCCGAGACCACGGCCTGGAACCGCGAGAACAGCGATTCGGCCAGGTCCTGCGGGGACGCCCCCAGGGCCAGGACGGCCTCGTCCGACAGCCCCATGGCGTCGCGGAGCGAGGACAGGTCCCGCTGCTGCTTGCCCCGGAGGCTCTCCATCTGGAGGGCCGCGGTCTCGACGCCGTGAGGGTTGAGCTCGCCGAGGACGATGGAGACCACCCCGGACTTCCTCATGATCGCGTCGGGGCCGCCGGCCCCCAGGACCTCCTCCGGCGGACGCACCAGCACGTCGTACAGCGCCCCCAGGTCGGCCTCGGGTGGCGCCGACCGGATCCGGATGCGTTCGGCCCGCCGGTCGTAGCACGCCAGGGCCAGGCGTTCGATGGCCTCGTCGGGGGGGATCCGGACGTCCTCGATGACGAACCCGTCGCCGGTGACCTCCGCCTCCAGGGGGCCGTTGGCCAGCACGCGTTGGGCCGCGGCGTCGATCCGCTGGACCGCGGCGATGAACCCGGGCTGCGAGAGGTCGCCGGGGAACAGGCGGTACGCGGACAGGCCGATCGAGAGCTGCCGAAGCAGCGCGGCGATCGCCCGATCCCGCTCCGGGATGTCAAGCGATGTCTGTTCTCTCATGCGCACGGTGGCTCGGAGGGGGCCGTCAATGCCCCGAGCCTCCCTGTGGATATCGGGAGCGATGCGCCCCGGGTTGATCGGTCGAATCGGGACAGAACGGTCGCGACATCACCGCCCCACCACGATGGGTGGGAGGGCCCAGCCCGGGCTACTCCGGGCCGCCGATCTCCCGGCGGATCTCCGCCTCTCGCTCGGCCATCCCCGCCTTGCCTTCGGCCAGGGCCTCCCGGACCAGGCGCGCCAGGTCCGACGCCGTGCCCGAGACCTGCCGTCCGATGTTCGCCGGAGACACCCTCTCGGTCTGGCGGCGGGTCCACCGGGCCACCATCACCGCGGCCGCGACCCCAGCACCGAGCCCGACGGCGAGCCAGAACATCCTTCGCATGGCGGGCGGGGGCCTACTTCTCGCCCCGGAGGCGCCTGATGGCCCGGCCGGCGCCGGCGGCGAACGCCGCGACCTTGATCAGCGGGTTGTTCACGGTCTGCTCCACCACCGCCGTGATCCGCTGCGCCGAGCCGGCGATCCTCCCGGCCGACTCCATGATCGTATCCACCCGGTCGAGCTCCTTGTTCACGGAGGTCACCGTGATCTTGACCTCGCCCAGCAGCGGGACCGTCTCATCACGGATGCCGTCGACGAGCGTCTTCGTGCTCTGCAGCACGGTCGAGGTCACCCACAGCACCACGCCGAGGAAGATCACGAGCACACCCCAGAACGCCGCCAGGATGATCAGCGCGATGTCGCCGCCAGTGAGCGCAAGCACCTCCGGACCCTTTCGGTCGAACGGTCCGCGCATCATACCGGGGTCGCCGGAGGGGTTCGAACCGGATCAGTCCTCCGGGTCGGGGTCGCCGGCAGGCGGCTGCACCCACTCCTCGCCCTGACCCGACGGCTCGTAGTACGTCTTCTGCGAGTACCGGACCGGCCGGTATTCCTGATCCACTTCGTGGCCGGGGTAGTCGTGCGGATACTTGTAGCCCTTCCCGTGTCCCAGCCGTTTCGCGCCCGGGTAGTGCGTGTCGCGGAGATGGAGCGGGACGGGCTCGCTCGAGGCGGCGTCCTCCCTGGCCCGGCCCAGGGCCTCGATCACGCTGTTCGATTTGGGGGCCCGGGCCAGGTAGATAGCCGCCTGGGCCAGGTTCAGCTGGGCCTCCGGGAGTCCCACGTACTCGACGGCGTGCGCCGCCGCGGTGGCGATGAGCAGGGCGCGGGGGTCGGCCAGCCCGATGTCCTCCGAGGCGTGCACCACCATTCGCCGGGCGATGTAGCGGGCGTCCTCGCCGGCCTCGAGCATCCGGGCCAGCCAGAACAGCGCGGCGTCGGGGTCCGAGCCCCGGATCGACTTGATGAACGCCGAGACCACGTCGTAGTGGGCGTCGCCCTGGCGGTCGTACACGATGGCCTTCTTCTGGATGGCGTCGGCGGCCCGCTCCAGGGTCACCCGGTCGTCCCCGGCCGAACTGGAGGCCAGCACGGCCGCCTCCAGGCCGGTGAGCGCCACCCGGGCGTCGCCGCCGGCGATCTCCACCAGGTGCTGGACGGCCTCGGGGGCCACCGAGACCCCCAGCCCACCCAGGCCCCGTTCGACGTCGGCCAGGGCCCGTTCGATCACCTCGCGGAGGTCGTCCTGGGCCAGCGGCTCCAGCCGCAGGAGCAGGCACCGGGACATCAGCGGCGTGACCAGGGAGAAGTAGGGGTTCTCGGTGGTGGCGCCGATGAGCGTGATGGTCCCCGCCTCCACGGCCGGCAGCAGGACGTCCTGCTGGGACTTGCTCCACCGGTGGACCTCGTCCACGAACAGGACGGTGTGCAGCATCCCGCCGGCGGCCCGGTCCATGACCTTCCGGGCGTCCGCCACCCCGGACGAGACCGCCGAGAGTTGGACCACCTCGGCCCCGGTGGCCCCGGCCAGCAGGAACGCGAGGGTGGTCTTCCCCGTCCCGGCCGGTCCCCACAGGATCATCGAGGGCAACCGGCCCCCCTCCACGAGGGCGGTGAGGGCCTTCCCCGGGCCGAACAGGTGCCGCTGCCCGACCAACTCGTCGAACGAGCGTGGCCGCATCCGGGCAGCCAGCGGGGGCTGGAGGCCGGGGCGGGGGCCCCCGCCGGACCCGGTTCCCTCCTCGCGCGTGGTGTGGGCCGCCATGGTGGGACCAAGGCTACCGCGCCGGGGTTTCGGTTCCATGGACCGCCCCCCGGCGGAGAACGCCCTCGCGGACAGGGATAATGCATCCCATGATCGGGCCGCTGCTGACCCTCGACGACCCGGCCCGTGCCCGGCTGGTGGGGCGGCTCGCTGCGTTCCTGTTCCTCGGCTCGGGCGTCCTGCTGCTGCTCAACGTCCCGCTGCCGGGCCCGCCCGACGTGAACCGGCCCGCCGAGTTCATCGTGGGCCTCGCGGCGATCGGCATGGGCGCCGTCGCGTGGCTGGTGAAGTGGGACCGGCTTCCCCGGCTCACCGAGCTCACGCTCATCGCCCCCGCCCTCACGCTCATCGCGCTGGGGAACTACTTCGCCGGGTCGAACCCGCCGTACGCGTACGGCGTGTTCTTCGTGGTGGTGTTCATGTGGGTGGGGCTGGGGTTCCCCCGGTGGACGTCGACGCTGGTGTCGCCGCTCGCGCTGGTGGCGTACGTCGTCCCCATCCTGTACCTGCCCGGAAACGTCTCGTTCGGGGTCAGCACCGCCGCCATCACGGTCCCGATCAGCGTCCTGGTCGGGGAGACCCTGTCCTGGGGACTGACCCGCCTGGGCCGCACCGAGGCCGCCCTGAAGAGGTCCCAGCGCGACTACAAGGAGGCGTACCAGTCCACCCGCCAGTACGCCCAGGCCTACCAGCGCCAGATGGAGGTCACCGAACGGCTCCGGTCGATCGACAAGATGAAGGACACCTTCCTCCAGGCCGTCTCCCACGACCTCCGCTCCCCGCTCACCGCGATCCTGGGATCTGCCATCACGCTCGAACAGACCGGATACGCGATGACCGAGGAGGACCGGGCCGAGTTCCTCCAGCGGATCGCGGTCAACGCCCGCAGGCTCGACCGCCTGCTGTCGGACCTCCTGGACATCGACCGGCTCCAGCGTGGGATCGTCGCGCCCGATCGCAAGCCCACCGATCTGGGCGCCCTCGTTCACCGGACCGTCGACGAGGCCGGACTCGGCGAGCGTCGCCGGATCGAGATCGTGGTGGAGGAGGACCCCCTGGTGGCCGACGTCGACCCGGCCAAGGTGGAGCGCATCGTGGAGAACCTGGTGTCGAACGCCGCCAAGCACACCCCGGAGGGCGGCCGCGTGTGGGTGGACATCCGGCCGGACGACGGCGGCGTCCTGCTCACCGTGGAGGACGAGGGGACCGGCGTCCCCGACGACATGAAGCAGGCAATCTTCCAGCCCTTCCGCCGGGGGTCGGCCGCGGCGAACGTCCCGGGCGTGGGCCTCGGCCTCTCGCTGGTCGCCCGGTTCGCCGAGCTCCACGGGGGCCGGGCCTGGGTGGACGACCGCGAGGGCGGGGGGGCCTCATTCCGGGTCCATCTCCCCGGACGGGTGGCCCAGCCCGCGCCGGATCCCGTCCCCGAGGTCCCCGCCGTCTCCCCTCCCGCCGCGGCCGACGCCTCCTGATCCCGCGTCGGCGCCACGGCCGGACCGCGGTACCCTGCGATGCGTGCGCTGGATCGCCCTTCCCGCAGGGATCGTGCTCATGGCGGTCACCCTGCTCGACTTGTTCTCGACGTTGGTGGTCCCGCGGTCGTCGACCCGACGCTTCCGGCTGACCCGGATCCTGTTCACCGCGTTCTGGCGCCCGTGGCGGTGGATCGGGATCCGGCTGAAGACGAGGGAGGCGCGAGAGCATTTCCTGGCGGTGGCCGCACCGGGGTTCCTGTTCGTCCTGCTCGCGGTGTGGGCCCTGCTGGTGATGACGGCCTACGCGCTGATCCTGTGGAGCCCCGCGTTCTCCGACGGGGTCGGGGGCGCGGGCGACGGGCGGTTCACCACGGCCCTGTACTTCAGCGGGACCTCGCTGTTCACGATCGGGTTCGGCGATGTCGTGGCCACTGGGTTCGCCCGTGCGGTGGTGGTGGCGGAGGGGGCCACGGGCCTCGGACTGGTGGCCGTGGTGATCGCGTACCTGCCGGTGCTGTACGCGTCGTTCAACCGGCGGGAGGTGGGCATCCTCCTGCTCGATGCCCGCGCCGGCTCTCCTCCCTCGGGCCCGGAGATCATCCGTCGGACCGTGGAGTCCGGCGACAAGCAGGGCCTCGTCGACCTGTTCCGGGAGTGGGAGCGGTGGGCGGCGGACATCCTCGAGACCCACCTGTCGTATCCGCTCCTGGCGTTCTTCCGTTCGCCGCACGACAACACGTCGTGGGTCACCTCGCTGGGGGCGGTGCTGGACGCGGCCACGCTCATCCTGTCGGTCATGGACAAGGACCCCATGGCCGGCGCCCGGAACCTCCACGCCACCGGCGTGCACGCGGTCGAGGACCTCTTCTTCTACTTCCGGCTGGACGAGCGCCCGCTGGCCATCGGGCGCGACGAGTTCGAGGAGGTCCTGCGCGACTTCAAGGATCTCGGCATCCCGCTCCGGCCGGCCGACGAGGCCTGGGACCGGTTCCGCGAGATGCGCGCGGCCTACGGGGGCCGGCTGGACGCGATGGCCGTGCTGCTGGCGGCGCCGCCGGCCCAGTGGATCGGAGACCGTTCCTCGCTCCAGGAGGGCCCCACCCACGACCGCTGACGGCCCCGCAAACGGGACGGAGCACCCCTCGCCCCGCATTCTCGTGAACCGAATGCTCACGTAGGTGGGTGCCCTCCCGGTCGCTTCAGGGAACCCCGGCAAGGGGGCTCGACACCACGACCGGAGCCGGACTCCCGGATTCGTAGTACTGGTTCGACGAATCCGCGGCGCGAACGATGCTCCGCGCATGACCCTAGCGCCTTCGACGACAGCCGGGCAAATCAGCCAGACGGGGACCGGAAGGGGACCCGGCTCGCGCCGTGGCCCCCGTTCGGCCCCGATGGTCGGGGACTGTTGGGGACAACCTCCGCGGATTCGCTCAGGGACTGTCAGCCGGCGGGCCGGGCGACGGCCTGGCCGGCGCCGGGGTGCCGGCCAGGCGGAGGCCGAGCTCCCGCAGCTGGGCCTCGGCCACCTCGCCCGGCGCGCCTGTCAGCGGGTCCTGGCCCGACTGCGTCTTCGGGAACGCGATGACCTCGCGGATGTTGTCCCGTCCGGCCAGGAGCATGACGAGCCGGTCGAGACCGAGGGCGATCCCACCGTGGGGCGGCACACCGAACCGGAACGCGCGAAGGAGGAACCCGAACTTCTCCTCGGCCTCCCCGGGCGTCAGCCCGAGGGCCTCGAACACCCGGCGCTGGACATCGGGCCGGTGGATCCGGATCGATCCGCCTCCCAGCTCGAAACCGTTCAGCACCACGTCGTACGCGCGGGCCCTCGCCGTCTCCGGCGCGAGGTCGTCCGTGGCGGGCGAGGTGAACGGGTGGTGGACGCTCACCCACCGCTCCTCCTCCTCGCTCCACTCGAACACCGGCGGCTCGGTGATCCACAGGAAGGCCCACGTGTTCTCGGCGACGAGCCCCAGCCGCGCGGCCATCTGCCGGCGGAGGCCGTCGAGAGCCACCGCGACGCGGTCCGGCCGGTCGGCGACGACGGCCACGAGGTCGCCCTCCTCCGCTCCCGCCGCGGACCGCACGGCCTCCAGCTCGGCCCTCGACAGGAACTTCGCCACCGGAGAGCGGACCTCGCCGGATTCGAAGGCCATCCACACCAGGCCGGCGGCGCCCCGGCCCCTGGCCTCGGTGACCAGTTCGTCGAGCTCCTTGCGGGAGAAGGAGGCGCCGCCGGGGATGCGGACCCCCTTGATGCGTCCGCCCTCGGCGAGCGCCGACGCGAACGCGCGGAACGCCGTCCCGGCGAATGCCTCCCCCAGGTCCACCAGCTCCAGGCCGTACCGTAGGTCCGGCTTGTCACTGCCGTAGCGGTCCATGGCCTCCGCATACGGCAGGCGCGGGAACGGGACCGGCACCTCCACCCCATGGATCTCCCGCACCAGCCCGGCCAGCATCGGCTCGATCAGGTCGATCACGTCCTCCTCGGTCACGAACGACATCTCGACGTCGAGCTGGGTGAACTCGGGCTGACGGTCGGCCCGCAGTGCCTCGTCGCGGAAGCACCGGACGATCTGGTAGTACCGGTCCAGCCCGGCCACCATGAGGATCTGCTTGAACAGCTGTGGGGACTGGGGCAGCGCGTAGAACGCGCCGGGCTGCAGCCGGGAAGGGACCAGAAAGTCCCGGGCCCCCTCCGGTGTCGACCGGGTCAGCATCGGCGTCTCCACCTCGACGAACGCCCGCTCTTCGAAGTACCGCCGGATCTCGCCCAGGATCCGGGCCCGGAGCCGCACCGCGGTCGCCATCTCGGGCCGCCGGAGATCCAGGTACCGGTAGCGCAGGCGGGTCCCCTCCTCGGCCTCGATGCGGTCCTCGATGGGGAACGGGGGCGGCTCCGCCTCGGACAGGACCTCCACCGACTCCCCGGTCACCTCGATCTCGCCGGTGGGGAGGTTGGGGTTCACCGTCCCCGGGGGCCGGGCGCCGACCGTCCCCGTGACCCGCACGACCGACTCGCCCCTGAGGTGGCCGGCCTCCACGCGCTCCGGGTGGAACACCACCTGCACCACGCCCTCCCGGTCCCGGAGGTCCACGAAGATCACGCCCCCGTGGTCCCGGCGATGCGCGACCCACCCGCACAGCGTCACCCGCTCCCCCCGGTGTTCCGACCGGAGCTCCCCGCACGCATGGGTCCGCAGCGTGGTGGCGAACCCGCTCACGCCGGCGGCTCCGCGGCGTCCTGCTGGGCAGCGATCCAGGTGGCGACGTCGGTCAGCGGGACTGTCTGCTGGGTCCCGTCCTTCATCCGCCGGACGGTGGCCTCCCCGGCCTCCGCCTCGCGCTCCCCCACGATCACCGCGAACCGCGCCCCGGCACGGTCGGCCATCTTGAGCTGGGCCTTCAGGGGGCGCTCCTCCAGGGCACCCTCGGCGGCGACGCCGGAGGCCCGCAGCACCCTGACCACCTCACGGCCCCGCGGTTCGGCCCCGGGACCGAACGCCACGACGAACACGTCGAGCGGCGGCGGCGTGTCGAGCTCGACTCCCTCCGCCTGGAGCGCCAGGACCACGCGGTCGAGCCCCATCCCGAATCCCACGCCGGGCGTGGGCGGGCCCCCCAGGACCTCGGCCAGGCCGTCGTACCGGCCTCCCCCGCAGACCGTGGACTGGCTGGGCGACAGGTCCCGATGGACGAACTCGAACGCCGTCCGCGTGTAGTAGTCGAGGCCCCGGACCAGCGTGGACTCCACCGTCGCCGCGATCCCCTCCTCCTCGAGCCCGGCCAGCACGGCGTCGAAGTGCTCCTTGCACGCGGCGTCCAGGTGGTCGGTGATCCGGGGGGCGTCGAGCGCCACCTCCCGGCAGGCCGGGTCCTTGCAGTCCAGCACCCGGAGCGGGTTGTCGCGGAACCGGTCACGGTGCTCGTCCCGGAGCCGCGAGACCTGGGACTCGAGGTACTCGACCAGGGCCTGCCGGTAGGCCGGCCGGCAGTTCTCGTCGCCGATGGAGTTCACCTGGAGGTCCACCCGGGAGAGCCCGGCGTCGGCCAGGAATCGCGCGGCCAGCGCCACGATCTCGACGTCCGCCGCCGGCCCGGCCACCCCAAGGACCTCCGCCCCGAAGATCCGGAACTCCCGGAGGCGCCCCTTCTGGGGGCGGCTGTACCGCCACGCCTGGTTCACGTAGAAGGCCTTGAACGGCGTGCCCAGCTCGTGCGAGTGGGCCAGGTACGCGCGAACCACCGGCGCCGTCCCTTCCGGACGGAGGGTCAGCGACCGCTCGCTCCGGTCCAGGAACGTGTACATCTCCTTGCTGACCACGTCGCTGGTCTCCCCGGAGGTCCGGGCGAACAGCTCGGTGGCCTCGAAGCCCGGGGTCTCCACGTACCGGTATCCGAACAGCCGGGCCGCGGCGTGCGCACGCCGGTACAGCTCCCCCATCACGCCGGACACCGGGGGTAGGAGGTCCTCCGTCCCCCGGGGCGGAGACAGGTCCACTACCCCAACTCCACCAGGAACGGGTTGGTGCGGCGCTCCTGGCCCACCGTGGTCTCCGGACCGTGGCCCGGGTAGACCGGCAGGGCGTCGGGCAGCATGAGGAACCGCCGGAGCGACTTCTCCATGTCCGCGGGCGAGGAGTTCGGGAGGTCCGACCGGCCGATGGAGCCCCGGAACACCAGGTCCCCGGCGAACACCCACCCCTCGGTGGCGAAGCACACGCTCCCCGGCGTGTGCCCGGGCGTGTGCAGGACCTCGATGGAGAACCCGGCGACGTCCAACCGGTCCCCCCCCTGCACGGTGCGAACGTCCTTCACCGGGGCCGGCGGAACGGGGAATCCGGACCCCCAGGCCCGGGGATCGTCCAGCGCCATCCGGTCGGCCTCGTGGATGTACAGCGGGAGATCGTCGCCGCAGAACTCCCCCGCCGAACCGACGTGGTCGAAGTGCCCGTGGGTGGCCAGCACCGCGACCGGTCGCTTCCCCGCCCTGGCCAGCATCGCGCGGACTCCCTCCGGTGAGAACCCGGGGTCGATCACGACGGCCTCGGCGCTTCCCTCCGCCGCCAGCAGCCAGCAGTTCGTCCCGAAGTCGTTCCGGTCGAACACGTCGAGGTACATGGGTGCCATGGAGCAGCCAGTGTAGCGAGCGGTTCCCGGGCGCTCCGGCGTCCCTCTAGTCGGCAGGGATGCGGCGCTCGCCGTACCGAGGAGCGGTGTGGCACGAGCAGGAGCGGTCGCCACAGCCCCTGGCCGGTTCCGGGCCCGCGTCCCAGACGAGCCCGGACATGTCGAGAGCCCGGTACTGGACGCATCCGCAGCTGGCGCACAGCGTCAGCTCCGCATCGTGGAGCCGGCCCTCGGGGTCGGTCCTCGAGAAGGTCGGGGCCGCCGACATCGAGCCATTTTGACACTACTGTCCGGTGTGATGCAACAAGAAGCAACAGCTGTGGGCTCCCGGGTCATCCCGGGGGCACGCCCATCGGGACCATCATGCGGGTCTCGGTATCCCCCAGGAGGCTGGCGGGGTCGGGATCCAGTGCCCGCCGCTCCGGCGACGCGTAGTACGCGGCGTCGGCCGCCTCGAAGTCGCCGTCGTGGGAGATGATCCACACGAAGCCGTCGCGCTCGGGGACGGTCCAGGCGCCCTCGACGACGAACCCGTGGGCCCGCCGGAGCGGGACGACGTGCTCGCGCCACTCACGAACGAAGTCCTCCAGGCGGCCGTCCACCACCGTGTACATCCGCAGCTGCGATCTCGTCACCGTCCGACCCTCCCTCCGGGCAGATCCGCGGCGTCGATCATCAGCGTGACCGGGCCGTCGTTCACCAGCTCCACCTCCATGTGCTCGCGGAAGGCGCCTCGTTCCACGGGCGCGCCGAACGACTCCAGCTCGCGGCACAGGGACTCCACACGTTCGCTCGCCACCTCTGGCGGAGCCGCGCCGATCCACGAGGGACGCCGGCCCTTCCGGACGTCGCCGTAGAGGGTGAACTGCGGCACCACCAGGACGCTGCCCGCCACCTCATCCAGCGACCGGTTCATCTTCCCGTCGTCGTCCTCGAACACCCGGAGGTGGACGATCTTCTCGGCCAGCCGCCGCTCCTCGCCGGGCGGATCCTCGGAACCGACCCCGACCAGGAGCAGGAATCCCCGGGCGATCTCCCCCACCGCCTCTCCGCGGACCCGAACGGCCGCCCGCGACACGCGTTGCAGCACCACCCTCACGGACGGATCATCGCGGGAATTCGCCGCGGCCGTCGGCCGCCGGGGGCGGGCTACAGGAGCTCGGCGATCCTGGCGGCGGCTCGGGACGCGGCTCCCGGATCGACCGGGACGAAGGACACCTCCCGCCCCATCTCGTCGGCGATCGCGTCCGCGATGGCGTCGGGTCCGCTCGCGTCGTAGTCCATGCATCGTCCCGCGCCGTAGCGCTCCAGGCGGTGCCGGACGTGGAAGTTCTGCTCGAAGTGGTGGCGGAGCGGGAAGTACAGGAACGGCCGTCCGTTCGCTGTGAGCTCCATGGTGGTGGTGAGCCCTCCCTGGACCACCGCGAGATCGCACGCCGCGAGGTGGCGGTACAGCTCCGGCACGTAGGCCCGGATGTCGAGGCCGTCGTGCCGCGGCAGCTCGGCCGGATCGATGCGCGGTCCCGCCACCACCACCATCCGGAGGTCCGGCACCCGTCGCCTGGCCTCCGGGAACGACGCGATGACCCGCCGCAGGAGGGGCCCGCCGACGGCCGATCCCCCCACCGTCACCACGCACAATTTCTCGTCGGCCCCGTATCCGAGCTCCTCCCGGATCCGCGCCCTGTCGGCGAACTCCGCGGGATCGAACCCGGTGATGTAGTCGCCGGAGAAGTCGTAGTGCTCCTCGGTCCATTCGCGAATCGGCGGGAGGCCCGGGCCGAACGCGTCGGGCACGATGTCCTCGGGCGCGCCCACGAACACCGCGCGGTCCCGGACCCGCGGGAACCGGGCGATGTGCTCGATCATCTCCGCGTTGTAGTCCGCGGTGAGGAAGGCCTCGCGTTCGCCCCCGTCGGGCATGGGCAGCCAGCCGACGAAGTCCGTCAGCCACACGTAGGCGGCCCGCTTCTGCTCGGGGTTCTCGTGGAGGTAGTAGTCGAGCTCCCAGGCCTCGTCCCCGATCCACAGGTCGTGGTCGCTCTCCCGGACGACGTCGTGGAACAGCATGAAGTTGGCCAGCAGGATCTCGTCCATCCTGCGCCACGCCTGGAAGCAGTGGAGATCGTGCTCCGCGGACTCGCTCTCGATGTGCCGGGACTCGTTGGCAAGCATGGCGCTGGCCGGGTGGATCCGCTCGCCCCGCTCCGACAGGACCTCGGTGACCGGGTGCTGAGCCAGCCAGTCGATCTCGAGGTCAGGGTGGATCCGTCGCAGCTCGTCGGCGATGGCGACGTCCCGCCGGGCGTGTCCCAGCCCGATGGGCGATGAGATGAACAGGGCCCGCTTCGGCCGGAACTTCCCCCGGGTCCACCGGCGTCGTTCCCCCGGCGGGTGGACCCGGTCGATGAACTCGCGCAGGAGCAGGTTCACCTTCACCGGATCCCGGAGATGGGGGGTATGCCCGGAGCCCTCGAGCGACACCAGGGTGGCCCGGTCGCCCAGCGCCTCCGCCAGCCCGGCCCCTCGGCCGAAGGACTGGATGGCGTCGTGTTCCCCGTGGATGATCAGACAGGGGCAGCGGACGTCCGCCGCGAGGGTCCGGGTCTCCGCCTCGTCCAGGCCGGGGGCCTCGGCCGTGAGGATCAGGGTCTCGGCCGTGGTCTCGAGCCCCCACCCCACCGCGTCCTCGATCGGCTTGGTCGAATGGGGCTCCGTGAACATCCGGGACATGAAGAACTCCACGAACGCCGGGTAGTCGCGGAGCCAGAAGTGCCGGTTGTACTTCGCCCAGCCCTTGTCGGTGGGGAGGACCTCGTCGAACCGCGCCACGATCTGCCGCTCCGGGAGCATCTCGTTGAGTGGGACGGCGGGGCCGATGAACGCCGCCCCGATCACGCGCTCGGGATGGCGGGCTGCCATCTGCAGCGCCCGCTGTGCCCCCATGGAGAACCCCACGACCACCGCGCGCTCGGTGCCGGTGGCGTCCATGACGGCGAGTGCGTCGGCCGCGAATTCGTCCACCGAGTAGTCCTCAGCACTCCCGGGCCGGTCAGACCGTCCGTTGCCCCGGCCGTCGAACGTCACCACGCGGAAGTGGCGGGCCAGGTACGGGACCTGCATCTTCCACTGGCGGGAGTGCACGATCGACCAGGTCGGAAGCAGCAGCACCGTCGGCTCGCCCTCCCCGAACACCTCGTAGAAGACCTTCACGCCGTCTCGCTCGACGTAGCCGTCCGTGTCGGGGTACCGGGCCCTCATGACCGGCGCCCCTCGTCCAGCCCCTGCAGCCACAGGTCGATGGCGGCCAGGAGCTCTTGGTGTCCGTCGAAGATCCCCGAGTGGCGCTCCAGGATGAGGCCCTGGTTGAACGTCATGACCAGGGAGACGATGGCGTCCACGCCGAACGTCGCTCCATCCATCCCGTACTCCTGCATGGCTCGCCCGAAGGCCTCGGTGAGGACGGCGCGCCATTCCCGGTTCACCGCCGCCACCCGGGACCGCAGCTCGGGCCGGTTCCAGGCCATCGCCTGCAGCTCCAGCCACACCTTCTGGTACCCGGAGCCCAGGTCCTGGTCCAGGTACCACATCGCGGTCCGCCACTTGTCGATGAAGGGGACGTCCGCCCCGTACAGCGCCCGCTGACGCTCGACCAGCCGCACCGTGTATCGCTCGAGCGTCTCCGCGAACAGGTTCTCCATCGAGCCGAAGTAGTAGTGGACGAGCCCGTGGTTCACGCCCGCCTCCGCCGCCAGGCCCCTCGTGGTGATGCCGGCGTATCCCACCTCCACCAGCAGGCGCTCCGCCGCGTCCAGGAGCGCCTGCCTCGGATCGGCCCGCGGAGTGGCCTCGGGCGCCGCCGCGCGGCGGCTCACGAGAGCGGCACCCCGCTCGCGGCCACGGCCACGGAGGTCACCAGCAGGACCGCCCCGAGCGGACGCCCGATGCGTCGTCCCCACGACACGTTCTTCTCGACCGCCATGACCACGCCGATCGCCAGCATCCAGCCGATGTTCCCCGCACCGAGCGCGAACATCAAGAGCATGAGCGCCCAGCAGCACCCGAGGCAGAACAGGCCGTGGTGGACGCCCAGCCGGAGGGCCTGCCACCGCTCGTTGCCTCCCCGCCAGTGCCCCGCGATGAAGCTGTACGGCGAGCGGCACTGGTCCAGGCACCGGTACTTCATCCGGCTGAACTGGAACGCGCCGGCGGTCGCGAAGATCGCGGCGCCCACGATCCACGGGTGCGCGTGCAGCCATGGGACCGCATGGACGATCCGATGCAGGAACCAATCGCCCTGGTGGATGACCACCCCGAACGCCGTCCAGACCCCGAGGTAGCCCGCGATCAGGAGCGCCACCAGCACCCCGTGGTCGGCGCGATTCCGGGTCATCGAATGGAACAGGGCCACGAGCGGGAGGCTCGTCGGGAGCATCATCGCCACCGTCATCAGGACCCAGCCCAGGACGAACAACGCGGACAGCGCACTCAGGAGGGCGGTGTGCTCCAGCACCTGGTGGTCGAGGAACCCGGCGTACGGCGAGCGGCTCCAGAACCACAGCGTCACCCAGGCCAGGACGCTGAGGGCGACGAGGGCCGCGATGAGCGGCCCCCGTTCGTCCAGGATCCTGCGCTCGAGCGCGTGGTCGTGCCCGCGCGCGGGCTCGGGCGCCGTCGCCTCGCTCATGCCGCCTCGAACCGGAAGCTTCCCTGCACCGAGTTGTGGTCCCGCAGGTCGATGCTGAACCCGTGCTCGGGGACCTGGACCCGGTACACGGCGGCCTTGCCCGGGTAGGCCGGCGATCCGGGGATCGTCGTGAACACCGTGTCGTGGAGCGTGGTCGACTGGCCGGTGGCGCCGGTGAAGGGCGAGAGCTCGGCCTCGATGGCCTCGCCGACCTTCAGCACGCCCTTGCCGCCGACCACATCGAAGTTCACGGGGGCCCGTTCGACGGCCATGACCTCACCGACCAGCCCAGCGAGGTCCGCGACCGGGCCGCCGAGCTTCCCGCTCCACAGCCGGATCAGGGCGTCCTCCTGTTCGGCCGACGCATCGTCGTCGATGTACAAGACGACCTTCCAGTTCCCGGCCAGGATGTTGCCGGGGATGTGCGTGAGGATGGTGAACGTCCGTCCGGACACGTCCACCCCGTCGACCACCCCGCGGTCGACGTGCCAGCACAGGACCCCGTCACAGGTCCCGCCGTCGGGGTCCTCCCCGACCCAGCACGGGCACAACACGTTGCACGTGCATGCCTCGAGCAACCGTCCCTCGATCTCGTAGCCCAACTCGCACCTCCGCCGTCCGAACGCGGGCTCCAGTCATTTGAGCCAGCCGCGAGCCTCCCCTCGCCTCCCGTCCACACCTCCCGTCTTGGTCAGACTTGTCCTAGTCAAGTGACTAAGTCGCGTGACTAAAGCATGCGACGGACCGGCTGTCAAGTCGGAGATCCGGGGGTTCCTACCGGGGAACGACGCGGTAGGCGTCGAACACGTTCTCGATGCCCTTCACCGCGGAGAGGATGCGGGACAAGTGGGTGATGTCGGCGAGCTCGAACGTGAACCGCTGGGTGGAGATGCGGTCCTTCCCCACCTGGGAGGTGGCCGACAGGATGTTCACGTGGTGCTCGGCGAGGACGGTGGCGATGTCGCCCAGGAGCTTCTGCCGGTCGATGGCCTCCACCTGGATGCCCACCACGAACGAGGTGGCCCGGCCCTCCCGCCAGGCCACGTCCACCAGCCGCTCCGGCTCCCGCGCCAGCGCACGGGCGTTCGGACAGTCGGCGCGGTGCACGCTCACGCCCTGGCCCCGGGACACGAACCCGATGATCTCGTCACCCGGGACCGGCATGCAGCACCGGGCCAGCCGGACCCACACGTCGGTGGAGCCCGAGACCAGCACGCCGCCGTCGGTCTCGCGCTTGATCCGGACCGGACGGGCCAGGGGGACGTCCTCGACGTCCTCGTCCGTACCCTCGTCGGCCAGGATCCGGCTGAGGCGGGCCACCACCGACTGGGGGGAGACGTGCCCCTCGCCGATGGCCACGTACATGGCCTGGACGTCGGGAAGCTTGAGGTCCGCCGCGACCCGTGCGAGCAGCTCCTCGGTGGCCAGGCGCTTGAACGGCACCCCCTGCTTGCGCATGGCCCGCTGGAGGAGGTCCTTCCCCTGCTCCAGCGCGTCCTCGCGCCGTCCCCGGGAGAACCACTGCCGGATCTTGGTCCGGGCCCGGGGGGTCTGGACGATCTGCAGCCAGTCCCGCGACGGCCCGGCGTCCTGGGCCCGGGACGTGAGCACCTCCACGGAGTCGCCGGTCTGGAGCCGGTAGCCCAGCGGCACCAGCTTGCCTCCGACCTTGGCCCCGATGCACCGGTGGCCCACGTCGGTGTGGATGGCGTACGCGAAGTCGATCGGCGTGGCCCCGGCGGGAAGCTCGATGACGTCGCCCTTGGGGGTGAACACGAAGACCTGTCCCTCGTACAGGTCGATCTTCAGGCCCTCCATGAGCTCGCGCGGGTCGGAGGTCTCCTTCTGCCACTCCAGCACGCGGCCCAGCCACGCCAGCTCGGCCTGTTCGCCGCCCTTCTTGCCCTTCGCGCCCTCCTTGTAACGCCAGTGGGCGGCGATGCCGTACTCGGCCACGCGGTGCATCTGGTGGGTGCGGATCTGGATCTCCAGGGGTTTGCCCTGGGGACCCACCACCGTGGTGTGCAGCGACTGGTACATGTTGAACTTGGGCATCGCGATGTAGTCCTTGAACCGGGCCGGGACCGGCTTCCACAGCGAGTGGATCGCGCCCAGCGCCGCGTAGCAGTCGCGCACGGAGTCCACCAGGACCCGGATGCCCACCAGGTCGTAGATCTCGTTGAACTCCTTGCCCCGCAGGACCATCTTCTCGTAGACGCTGTACAGGTGCTTCGGACGGCCGTCGATGTCGGCCTTCAGCTTCATCTCGCGGAGCTTCCCCCGGACCTCGGCGATCACCCCCTCCAGGTACTCCTGGCGCTCGCCGCTGCGTTTCTCCACGAGCGACGCGATCTCGGTGAACGTCTTGGGGTGCAGCGTGGCGAACGAGAGGTCCTCGAGCTCCCACATGATCCGGTGCACGCCCAGGCGGTGGGCCAGGGGGGCGTAGATCTCGAGGGTCTCCGTGGCCTTGGCCCGCTGCTTCGGCTCCGGCAGCGACCCCAGCGTGCGCATGTTGTGGAGCCGGTCGGCCAGCTTGATCAGCAGGACCCGGATGTCCTTGGCCATGGCCACGAACATCTTCCGGACGTTCTCGGCCTGTTCGGCCTCCTTGGACCTGAAGGTGATCCGTTCCAGCTTGGTCAGGCCGTCGACGATCTCGCCGACCTGCGGGCCGAACTCATTCTGGATGTCCTCGAGGGTGAGGTCGGTGTCCTCGACCACGTCGTGGAGCAGGGCGGCCTCCAGCGTGACGGTGTCCATCCCCAGGTCGGCCAGGATCGTGGCCACACCCAGGGGGTGACCGATGAAGTCCTCGCCGGAGATGCGCTTCTGCCCGCGGTGGGAGACCTCGGCGAACGCGTAGGCCCGCTGGATCTCCTTGATGTCCGCCCGGGGGCTCTCGCTCTTGATCCGGCGAATCAGGGCCTCCAGGCCCTCGGCCGGGCCGGAATCGCCGGGGAGCAGGCGCGACAGGAGGCCACCCTTGCGCTCGGCCCCGATCTGCTCCTGGTGTTGCACGCGACCTCCTCGAGCAAGTGTAACGACGGTCGCAAGACAGAAGCGGATCCGCGGTTGGGCGGACTAGGCGGTGTCGGGCTGGAACTCGGCCTTCACGGAGCGGGTGCTTGTCCACTCCCGGCCCTCGCGCTCGGCCATGAGGCGGCCCAGCTCGTCGGCTTCGGCGTCGGTGAGCCCCGCCCTCTGACGCTTCGCCACCAGCTCGTCGAACCGGCGTCCTCCGGCCTCCGGGTCGGCCTCCTTCTCGCCCATCTCCGGGGAGATCTCACCGATCGTCTCTTCCTGGGCGAGCTGCTGGACCAGGGTGGTCTCCCGCTCCTCCTCCTCCTCGTCCTGCTGCGAGATGGTGCCCGGGCCCCCCGGGGACTCCAGGACCCCGCCGGCCGCGGCGGACCCCACGCCGCCGTGGCGCTCCCCCAACGGCTGGGGCTCGGGGGTGCGGTCCTCGTCGGCGGCTCCCCGTTGCTCGGCGGGAACCCCGGGGGCCTCCCCGGTGGCCTCCACCTCAGGGTCCACCTCCGCGGTGGACGCCTGCTCCTCGGCCCGTTCGTCGTCCGTCATTCCAGCTCTCTCCCGGATGTGCCCCGTTCGGCGGAAGGCTACCCGTCCTCGCCTGACCGTGCACCTTCCCGCCCTTCCCCCGCGCGATCGAGGAGGATGCGGATGTCGCAGACCTCCCGGAAGCCCAGTCGGGCCAGGATGGGGCGGGACATGGCGCCGGCCTGGGTGACCAGGCGGGGAGACCCCCGGTGCTCGGCCTCCCTCCACCGGGCCGCCACCAGCGCGCGGTACGCGCCCCGGCCCCGGGCCCGCTCGAGGGTCGAACCTCCGTTCAGCAGGACCCCGTGGGCCGTGAAGGTGGCCCGCCCGGTGGCCACGGGTTCGTCGCCCTGCCACGCCAGGAACTCG
The DNA here is from genome assembly GCA_036394995.1 of Actinomycetota bacterium. GTDB lineage: Bacteria > Actinomycetota > UBA4738 > UBA4738 > JACQTL01 > DASWED01. The sequence goes on along the minus strand of DASWED010000083.1, from coordinate 33,000 downwards.
ACGACGCCACGGCTCCCGCTCAGGGCCTCCCAGTCGCGCTCGGCCCGATCCATGGCCTCCGCCACGTCGCGCTCCGACATCCCGAACGAATCCATGGCGATGCGCACCGACGCCAGGTACTCCTCCATCGTCTTTACCGGCCGGGCCTCGATCCCGGGCGGTCCCGGCTCCGGCGGCGAGTCCCTCCGGCCACGCCGGCGCGCGCGAGGGACCGCTCATCCCTCTCACCCTCGCACAAGGCGCTCCCCGCGGCCGTGACCCCTCCCGGCCGTGCGAGCTACCCGACCCCGCGCCTCCGGTGGTACAACTCGCCCAGCCGAGCGGTTCCTGAGGGAGGCGCAGATGGCCGCCGCCCTGGACCACCCGAACATCATCCCCGTGTTCGACGCCGGCGAGGCGGGGGGCGTCCTGTACATCGCCATGCGGTACGTGGAGTGTCCGGAGGAGGCGGGGCGCAGCTGCTCAGATAGCTCGGTCGCCGGGTGCCCCGGCCGATGCAGGTTCCGGACGTCGGATCAGTACGAGATCAGGGAGAAGAAGTCGTAGCCCTCCAGCTGGTCGCGGCCCTTGAGGAACTCCAGCTCGATGAGGCAGGCGATGCCGATCACCTTCGCACCCAGCCCCTCCACCAGTGAGGCCGTGGCCCGGGCCGTCCCGCCCGTGGCCAGCACGTCGTCGACGATCAGGACCCGCTCGCCGGGACCGAGCGCATCGGTGTGGATCTCGAGGGTCTCGGAGCCGTACTCCAGCTCGTACTGGGCCGACGTGGTCTCCCAGGGGAGCTTCCCGGCCTTCCGGACCGGCACGAACCCCGCGCCGAAGTGATACGCGACGGGCGAGGCCAGGATGAATCCTCTGGCCTCGATCCCCACCACCTTGTCCACCGAGCCCCGCCCGAAGTGCACCACGATGAGGTCGATGACCGTCGAGAACGCGAGCGGGTCGGCGAGCAGCGGCGTGATGTCCTTGAACACCACCCCGGCCTGGGGGAAGTCGGGAACGTCCCTGATGATGGCTTTGAGCTTGGAGATGTCCACGGAACCCCCTCCTCGGCGGCGCCGCCCGGCATCCTAGACCACCGGGCGTCCCGGGGTGGGCGGGTTACCGCCGGCGGCGCTTCGCGGCGGACGAGCGCTTCTTCGACTTCGAACGCCCGCCGCCACCACCGCCGGAGCGCTGTCCGGTCGGCCGGCCGCCGGTCGGCTTGGCGCCTCCGGTCCGTGGTGGGGCCTCGCCGGCGCCCGCTCCCGCCCCGTCACCCGACGCACCGTCGCCTCCCGCGGGGGCGGGAGCCGGACGGGTGCCCCCCGAGGCCGGGCCTCCCACCGAGCGCAGGGCCCGGGGCGCACCCGGGGCCGGGGCTCCCCGGCCGGCCGCGGCCCGCGCCGCCCGGAGGCGGATCTGCTGATACCGGGGCTCGCGTTCCTTCAGCAGCGCGAGCATCGGCGACGCCACGAAGATCGACGAGTACGCGCCCGAGGCCACCCCGATGAACAGGGCGAAGGCGAAGTCCTTCAGCGTCTCGCCCCCGAACAGCAGGAGCGCGGCGATCGGCAGGAGCACCACCAGGGAGGTGTTCACGGACCGCATCAGGGTCTCGTTCAGCGAGAGGTTCACCACGCCCGAATACGTGTCCCGGGCCACCAGGGCCAGCGACTCGGTGTTCTCCTTGACCCGGTCGAAGATGACCACGGTGTCGTACAGCGAGTACCCCAGGATCGTGAGGATGGCGATCACGGTCTCCGGGGTGACCTCCCGGCCCACCAGCGCGTAGATCCCCGCGGTGATGATGAGGTCGTGACCCAGGGCGGTCAGGGCGGACCCGGCCATCTTCCATTCGAACCGGAACGTGATGTAGATCGTCACCAGGATCAGGAACACGATCAGGCCCTGGACCGCCTTCTTCGAGATCTGCGCTCCCCAGGTGGCGCCCACGTCGTTGATCACGACCTCGGAGGTGGTGGTCCCGGCCTGGGTGGCCAGCTCGTCCAGCAGGTGGGCCCGGGCGTTGCCCCCGATGTCCTTGACCCGGACGTCGCCGGGCTGCACACCGGCCCGCTCGGCGAGGGCGGCCACGACGGCCACCGGCGTATCGGCGGAGAGATCCCGCACCAGGATGTCCTCCCCGTCGACCCCGGCCTGCTGGCCCAGGGCCTCCAGGATGTCCTTCGGGGTGGGCGGCCCCGTGGGCGAGGGCGACGGGGTCGGCGACACCGAGGGCGTGGGCGACGGCGCGGCGCTGGGGCTCGCCGAGGGCGTCGGGCTGGGCTTCGGGCTCGGCTTCGGCGAGGCGGCGGACTTCTTCTTGCCCGCGGCCGGCGCCGCCCCCGCGGAGGAGGCGCTCGGTGAGGAGGACGCCCCGGGTGAGGGCGAGCCACCGGGGCCGACCACCGGCCCCGTGGGCGATGGGCTCGGCGTCCCACCGGGGCTTGTCGACGGGCTGGCCGACGGCGATGGCGTGGGCGTGGGCGTGGGCGTGGGCTTGGGCTTGGGCTCCCGGTGCAGCGGCTCGGTCTTGATGACCACCGTCTTGTCGAGGATCACGACCTGGGCCTTGGCCCGCCCCAGCGTGGCCAGGGTCCCTTCCACGTCCTTCGCCTTGAGGTCCGTGGTTGGCCGGTAGACGATGGTCACGTCGGCGGATGCCCCCACCACCTCCTGGGCCCGCTTGATGACGATCTGCACCGCCTGCCCGGTGATCTTGACGCGGGGATGGAGGATCCCGAACTCCGCCAGGGCCTCCCGGAGGCTGTCCTCGGTGGCGCCGGCAGTGTTCGTGAACGTGTACCGGGTCTGCGGGGGGCCCCCGAGGTCGTTGAGCGAACGGGTCCGAACGAGGATCTGGGAGTTCCCCGAGCCCGCCCCCTTCACCTGCACCAGCGCGTCGCTCCGGCCGTACCTCGAGAGGATCCCCACGACGTCCGTCGCCGTGACACCGGTGTTGTCCGGGTACTCGAGCTGCGCGCCCCCCTTGAAGTCGATCGAGTAGTTGAGCCCCCGGAAACCCAGCCCGATGAGCGACAGCACGATGAACCCGCCGGACAGGGCGAACCAGTAGCGCTTGTTCCCGATGATGTTGAGGTGGGGCTGGCGGTGCCCCCGGAACGCGCTGATGGCCGAGCGGAGGCTCACTCCGAGCCCCCGGCGACGGCGGGCACGGGATCGGCGGCCACGCCGCTGCGCAGGCCGAACCCCCGCATGTTCACCAGCCGCTCGTTGCGGGCGATGAGGAAGACCGTGGGCCGCTTGAAGAAGTACACGACGAACATGTCCAGGGCGGTGGCGAACCCGAGCGTCAGGGCGAACCCGCGCACGGACCCGATCGAGACCATGTACAGCACCAGCGCCGCCAGGATCGTCACCGTGTCCGCCGTGTAGATGGTCCGCCAGGCCCGCTTGAAGGCGGGCTGGACGGATGACCGCAGGGTCTTGCCCTCTCGGACGTCGTCCTTCAGTCGTTCGAAGAACACGATGTACGAGTCGGCGGTGATCCCGAGGGAGACGATGATGCCGGCCACCCCGGCCAAGGACAGGGCGTACCCGATGAGCTGACCGGCCAGCGACACGATCGTGAGGGCCAGGATGGCCCAGATGATCATCCCCGCCCAGGTCACCAGCCCCAGGGCCCGGTAATAGAACAGCAGGTACAGCATCAGCAGGACCAGCCCGACCAGGCCGGCGATCAGGCCCTTGTGCAGCGACTCCTTGCCCAGCGTGGGACTGACCGTGGACACCTGCTGCTTGGTGAGCTCGACGGGCAGCGCACCCTCGGACAGCACCAGCGCGAGGTCCTTGGCCTCCTGCTCCGTGAACGAGCCGGTGATCTCTCCCCGCCCGTTCTCGATGGCCGACTGCACGGTGGGAGCGGACTCCACGTCGTGGTCGAGGACGATAGCCAGCCTCTGGCCCACCAGCCGCTTGGTGACCTCCGCGAACTTGCCGGTGCCCGAGCCGGTCAGGGTGAAGTTGATCTGCCAGCCCACGTTCGCGCTGGTCTGGGAGGCGGTCAGGAACACCGCGGTGGCCTTGGCAATGGCGTCACCGGTGATCTCGACCTTGCCCATCGTGTAGGCGGTGAACACCCCCTGGTCCTCGCCCAGGTACGTCACGGTCTTGTTGAGCAGGTCGGCGTCCTTGCATCCGGGCTTGTTCGGCTGATCCACCGGGCAGTCCACCAGCTTCGGATTCGTGCAGGCCTTGATCTTGTTCTTGAACTCCGGTGCGCACCCCGTGAGGTGGGTCGTGGGGGTGTACGGCGCGGTGGAGACGACCTGGCGCTCCTCCAGGCGGGCCGTCTTCCCGATGAGGTCCAGCAGGCGCTGCTGGCCGTTCGAGATGATGGCCGTGATCGCCGCCTCCCTCGTCGGGAAGTCGCACCCCAGCGATCCACCGGTGGAGGGGAGCGCGCAGAACTTCCCGTTCCGCTTCGGCATCTCCCCGTGGGCCAGCCCGGCCACCTCCACCGAGATGTTCCGGTCGCCCACGACCCCGACCACGGGCTCCGCCACACCGAGGGAGTCGATGCGGTCCCGGATGTTGTCGGCGGCGCGCTGGAGGACGTCCGAGGAGGTCCCCGGGGGCGCCTCCAGGGTCACCGAGATCCCGCCCACCAGGTCCAGGCCGTACTGCGGCCGGAGGTCGAGGAACGCGAACCCGGCGACGGACGCCACCACCACGGCGGCGATCATCAGCAGTGACAGCTTGAGACGGCGGAGGTTCCTCACAGCAGATCGGCTCCGTTGATGGTCAGCCGGAAGCGGCAGTCCAGCGTCTCGGCGGCGCGCCGGCACATGACCATCCGACCGAGGAAGATCTCGAAATACTCCATGACGTGACTGATCTCGGTATCGATGGTGAGCTCGAGGGTGACCGTTCGGGCGTCTGAGTCTACCCGGAGGAACGACTGTTCGGCGGCGTAGTTGACGCGGTCGTGGATGTCGAACTCGAGCTCGGCCCGCTTGCGGACCCGGCTCCGGTGGACATCCGACTTGTCAGCGAGGATCACCGCGCTGGCCACGGGTCCGACCGCGTGGCCGTCGGCCTCCTCGTGGTTGGCCACCGCGGCGACGATCGTGGCCAGGTCCTCCGGAGGCACCTCGTGGCGGAGGACCTGGTAGACCAGCAGCCCCCCGGTCTGCCCGTGCATCTCCCGGGCCACCATGTTCCCCACGTCGTGGAGGTAGGCCGAGACGTGCGCCAGGTTCGCGGTGTGCTCGTCGTGGCCCAGGCGGCTCATCAGGTTGAACGCGATCCGGCCCGTGAGGTTGGCGTGGCGGAACCCGTGCTCGGTGTAGCCGAGGCCCTTCATGACCCGGTCCGCCGAGGCGATGAACATCGAGAGCTCCTCGTTGCCGGCGATCGCGTCGAACGTGACCGGGGGCTGGGTGGAGCGGTCCTCCTCCTCCCGCACTTCCGCGGCCAACGCCCTCGACTCGTCGGCCGCCAGCTCCCTGATGGGCTGGTCGCTGGCGGGGCGGTCGGGGTCCGGGCGACGCTCCCGCCCCCCGGACGGATCGGTCGCGGCCTCCGGGCTCACCTCCGCTCGCCGGCCCCCTCGTCCGTGTCGGAGTCGGAGTCGCCCTCGGCCTCGTCGAACTCCATGTCCTCGGTGACCACGAGCTTGCGCGCGACCGCGCTCCGCAGGAAGCGCAGCTCGATGCCGGGCGCCACCTCCAGCAGCACCGACTCGTCGTCCACCTCGCGGACCACGCCGAACAGCCCGCCGATGGTCACGATCTCGTCGCCCTCGTCGATGCTCTGGATGAGCTCGCGCTGGGCCCGGGCCCGGCGCTGCTGGGGCCGGATCAGCAGGAGGTAGAACACCACGCCGATGAGCAGGATCGGGAGCAGCGCGACAAGGCCACTGCCGCTGTTCGTCTTGGTGTCGGCCAGCATCGTGAGCGCGAAGATCATGTCGGTATCGAGCCTCCTTGGAGCTCGAACGAGTCTACAGGGCCGGCCCCCGGTTGGGCCGGGGTCTCCCCGGGGGCGGGTTCGCGATCAGGCGAGCGGGAGCGCGCCCTCCGGCGACAGGCCCAGGTGCCGGTAGGCGCGGTCCGTGGCCACCCGACCGCGGGGGGTCCGCTTGAGGAACCCCAGCTGGAGCAGGTACGGCTCGTACACGTCCTCGATGGTCTCGGTCTCCTCGCCCACACTGGCGGCGAGCGTTGAGAGCCCCACCGGCCCGCCCTCGAACTTGCGGATCAGCGTGGTCAGGATGGCGACGTCGACCTTGTCCAGGCCCACGTCGTCCACCTCGAACAGCTCCAGGCCTCCGCGGGCCGCGTCGTCCGTGATCCGGCCGTCCCCCCGGACCTCCGCGAAGTCGCGGACGCGGCGGAGCAGGCGGTTCGCCACGCGGGGCGTGCCCCGGGCCCGCCGGGCGATCTCCCCGGCTCCGGGCGGCTCGATCTCGACCCCCAGGATCCGGGCGGACCGGACCACGATCCGGGCCAACTCGTCGGCTGAGTAGTAGTCGAGCCGGGGAGCGAACCCGAACCGCTCCCGCAGCGGCAGCGTGAGCATCCCGGGCCTGGTGGTGGCCGCCACCAGCGTGAACCGGGGGAGGTCGAGCCGGATGGACCGCGCCGCGGGCCCCTTGCCGATCACCACGTCGAGCTTGAAGTCCTCCAGCGCGGAGTACAGCACCTCCTCCACGGCCCGGGGCATGCGGTGGACCTCGTCCACGAACAGCACGTCTCCGTCCTCCAGGTTCGACAGGATCGCCGCGAGGTCTCCGGCCCGCTCCAGGGCCGGCCCCGAGGTTGGACGGAACCCCACCTGCATCTCGTGGGCCACGATCCCGGCCAGGGTGGTCTTGCCCAGGCCCGGCGGACCGGAGAACAGCAGGTGGTCGGCCAGCTCGCCCCGGGCCCGGGCGCCCTCGATGAGCAGCGCCAGCTGCTCCTTGAGCCGCTCCTGGCCCACGAACTCCGGCAGCGTTCGGGGCCGCAGCGCCGCGTCGAACTCGCGCTCCTCGTCGCGGAGCACCCCGCCCACCACCCGGACGTCGTCGTCCGGCCTCTCCACATCGGTCACGGTATCCACGCTATCGCCCGACCGTCTGGAGCGCCCGGCGGAGGAGGTCCTCCACCGGGGAATCGCCGTCGGCGGCCACGACCTCCATGGCGTCCCGGGCCTCGATCGGGGTGAGCCCCAGGGCCAGGAGGGCCTCCCGGACCTCCGACAGCGGCCCGGACACCGCGCCGTCGCCCGCCCCGAGCTTGTCCTTGAGGTCCACCACGATCCGGCCCGCGGTCTTCCTCCCCACCCCGGGGACCGTGGCCAGCGCGGCCACGTCGCCCGCGGCGACGGCCCGGCGGAGGCCGTCCGGGGTGTGCACGGAGAGGAACGCCAGCGCCAGCTTCGGGCCGATCCCGCTCACGGTGGTCAGCAGGTCGAACATGTGCCGTTCCTCGGCCGTGCCGAACCCGAACAGCACCATGGCATCCTCGCGCACGTGCAGGCGGGTGAACACTCGGACCCGGCGGCCCACCGGGGGGAGCTTGGCCAGGGTGGAGACCGGCACCAGGACCTCGTACCCCACGCCGCTCACGCCGACCACCATCCGGCCGGCCAGCTTCTCGACGAGCTCGCCCTCCAGGAACGCGATCACCGCGCCGGATCCCTCATGGTTCGTCCCATCGGGGGAGGCGGCGGCGGCTGGCCAGGGCCAGCGGCGTCACCTTGGCCAGGGCCTCCCGGACGTCGGCCCGGGCGGCGTCGCGGTGCATGCGCCGGAGCGGGGACTGGGTGAGGTGGCAGAACGCCACGGCGGCGGCGTCGGCGGCGTCGGGCTGCACCGGGATGCCGTCCATGCCGTGGGTGCGAACGAGCGCCGTCCTGACCTGGTCCTTCCCCGCGTTCCCGATCCCCGTCACGGCCATCTTCACCTCGAGCGGCGCGTACTCCTCCACCGGGATGCCGGCGTCTGCGGCGGCCAGCAGGATCACGCCGGTGGCCCGGGCCACGCTCATGGCGCTCCCCACGTTCCGACCCCACATCAGGCGCTCGACCGCGAGCGCCGCCGGGTGATGCTCCGAGATCGCGTCGCGGACCGTGCCGTACAGCATCCGCAGGCGCCCGGCCTCCTCGAGCCCGGCCGGCGTCCGCACGGTTCGGGACCACACCAGCGTGGGCCGCCCGCCACGGGCGGCCACCACCGCCAGGCCCGCGGTGGCGATCCCCGGGTCCACGCCCAGCACGGCACCCTCGAACACGTGTTCACTCTAGGCGGGGTGCCCGGCCGGCGCAATCACCTCCGCGGGATTTCGCGCTCAGCCCGCTTCGGCCAGGACCTCTTCGGGGATGTCGAAGTTCGCGTAGACGGCCTGGACGTCCTCGTTGTCCTCGAGCGCCTCGACGAGCGCCAGCACGCTCCGGGCCTGCGACCCCTCCACCGGGACGGTGAGGGTGGGCGCCATGGTGACCTCGGCCGAGGCCGGGGTCATGCCGGCGGCCTCCAGGGCTCCCTTCACCTGGTTGAACGCCGACGGGTCGGTGGTGATCTCCCAGTGGCTCTCGGCGTCCGAGACGTCGTCGGCCCCGGCTTCCAGGGCCATCTCGAGCACACTGTCCTCGTCGGGAGCCGAGTCCTTCTCCACCAGGATCACCCCTTTGCGCTGGAACATCCACGCGGTGCTCCCGGGGTCTCCCAGCGATCCGCCCAGGCGGGTGAAGGCGTGGCGGATCTCCTGGCCCGTCCGGTTGCGGTTGTCGGTCATGGCCTCCACCAGGACCGCCACCCCGCCGGGCGCGTAGCCCTCGTAGGTGATCTCCTCGTACCTCGCGCCCTCGATCTCGCCGGTGCCGCGCTTGATGGCCCGCTCGATGTTGTCGTTCGGGACCGAGCTCTCCTTCGCCTTCTGGACGGCGGAGGCCAGCGTCATGTTCCCGTCGACGCTGCCCCCGCCCTCGCGCGCGGCCACCTCCACCGCCCTGAGCAGGCGGGCGAACACGGCCGACCGGCGCTGGTCGGTGGCCTCCTTCTTCCGCTTGATCGTGCTCCACTTGGAATGGCCGGACATCGCTCGCCTCAGATCTTCCGCAACAGGTACTCGTGCAGGCGGGTCTCCCCCACCAGCTCGGGGTGGAACGAGGCCACCAGGAGGTTCCCCTGCTCGGCCACGACCGGCGTGCCGCCGTGCTCGGCCAGGACGCGGACCTCCGGGCCGAGGTCCTCCACCGCGGGAGCGCGGATGAACACGCCCCGCACGGGTTCGTCGATCCCCTCGACCTCCACGTCGGCCTCGAACGAATCCACCTGCCGGCCGTACGCGTTGCGCCGCACCGTGATGTCGACGAGCCCCAGGAGCGGCTCCCCGCCCTCCACGCGCCCCGCCATCACGATCATCCCGGCGCAGGTCCCGAGCATGGGCATCCCGTTCGAGGCCCGCTCCCGGATCGGTTCGACCAGGTCGTGCTGGCGGGCCAGCTTCCCGATCGCGGTGGACTCCCCGCCCGGGATCACGAGCGCCTCGACCTCGGCCAGGTCGTCCGCGGTCCGGACCTCCACCGGCTCCACGCCGAGGTCCCGGAGCACGAACCCGTGCTCCCTGAAGTCCCCCTGCAGCGCCAGCACCCCGACCTTCATCGAACCCAAGGATAGCGATGCCGGCGTGGCGGTCGACCGGACGGATCACACCAGCGACGCCCTCGAGGAAGGGGATTACGCTCCGGTGACCGCCTCGGAAGGGAGGACACCATGGGGTCCGTCAGGGCTTGGCGCTCGCTGTCGCTCGTCCTACTGGTCGCGCTGGTCGCCGTCACGACGACGGCGACGCTGGCGTCGCCCATCGGTCACGAGGGCGGGAGCGTGAAGAAGGTGAAGGTCGTGACGGAGTCCGTGGCCAACTCCGTCGACACTGGTGGGGTCTTCGCCGCCCAGCTCCCGGGCGCGACCATCTCGATGAGGGTTCCGGATGGAACCCAGGCCCTGTTCCTCATCCGGTTCTCCGCCGAGAGCGCGTGCTACGGCCGCGTGGCCGGATGGTGCTCGATCCAGATCCTGGTGGGAGGCCAGGAAGCCGCCCCCGGTGGCGGTGAGAACTACGCGTTCGACAGCGTGAACCCCGAGGGCTCCCACGACTACGAGGCGCACGCCGCGGAACGGGTGGCCGGCCCGCTCGGACCGGGGACCTACACGGTGAAGGTGCAGCGGACGATCCACCTCACCGACGATCCGCCGTTCCTCGGCCAGAGCGTGTTCCGGCTGGACGACTGGACCCTCGCCGTCGAGCGGATCGAAGTCGGCTGAAGCCTTCCCGGGCCGCGGCCGCTACCAGCCGCGGGTCTGGAGGAGGCCGTCGGGGCCGAGCTCGGCGATGTCCTGGCCCCGCATGGGCTCGCCCAGGCCGCGGGAGATCTTCGCCAGGACGTCGGGGTCGTTGAAGAACGTCGTGGCCTCCACGATGGCCTTCGCGCGGGAGGGGGGGTCCTCGGACTTGAAGATGCCGCTTCCCACGAAGTTCCCCTCGACGCCGAGCTGCATCATCAGCGCGGCGTCGGCCGGGGTGGCGATCCCCCCTGCCGCGAAGTTCACCACGGGGAGCTTGCCGGCGGCCGCCACCTGGCGGACCAGCTCGAGCGGCGCGCCGAGGGTCTTGGCCTCGTGCACCAGCTCCTCCGGGCCGAGCACGGTGAGCCGGCGGATCTGCGAGGTGATCGTTCGAACGTGCCGGACGGCCTCCACGACGTTCCCGGTCCCGGCCTCGCCCTTCGTCCGGATCATGGCCGCGCCCTCGGCGATCCGGCGGAGGGCCTCCCCGAGGTCGCGCGCCCCGCTCACGAACGGCACCGTGAACTGCCACTTGTCGATGTGGTGCTCCTCGTCGGCCGGGGTGAGGACCTCGGACTCGTCCACGTAGTCCACGCCGAGGGCCTGGAGGATCTGGGCCTCCACGAAGTGGCCGATGCGGGCCTTCGCCATCACCGGGATCGAGACCGTGTCCATGATCTCCTGGACCTTGGAGGCGTCGGCCATGCGGGCCACGCCGCCCTCCGCCCGGATGTCCGCGGGAACGCGCTCCAGGGCCATGACCGCCACCGCCCCCGCGTCCTCCGCGATCCTGGCCTGCTCCGCGGTCGTGACGTCCATGATCACGCCGCCCTTCAGCATCTCGGCCAGGCCCGACTTCACCCGGAAGGTGCCTGTCTCGCGCTGTTCCACCGACCTCGCCTCCCGCCCACTCTTGCGTCGGATCCAGTCTACCGGCGGGTCCTTCGGGGGGACGATGGCCGGTCCGCAGCGGAATCGGGCCACCGGTCCTACGATCCGCACCCGAAGGGCGATCCGGTCGGACCGGCGAGGGGGTCGCCGCGGCACCCCAGGAGGTGGTACGCATGGCCTCTCGCCACGGGGCCCTCCCCCCGATCGACCCGGATCGCTCGCTCGGCCGGTCGGTCGGCATCGCCGTCGCGCTGATGGCGGTGGTGGTTCTCGCGCCCGCCGGCGTGCGGGCCGCCGGGACCCTGGTCACACTGGTCGATCCCCAGACGAGCTCGAAGGCCCACGTCACCGACGGCAAGCTCGAGATCGGCGACGGAACAGGCGCGCTGACGGTGAACGGCGGCGTCAGGGTGACGAACACGGTCGGCGCGCCGATCCCGGTGACCGTCGGCAACGACACGTTCACCATCAAGCCCCCGGGATCCCCGTGGACCGACTTCGTGTCGGCGGCCCCGAACCAGCCCGGCACGCTGTTCGACTCGAACCAGAGTCCCCTGGACCTGTCCATCTCGAGCCTTACCGCCGTGAACGGCGGCGACGTCGCCGGGGTCGTGACGTTCACGTACTCCCCTACGTGCTCCGCGGCGGGCGGCGGGAACACGACGCTCACCGAGTTGACCGTCGGGCCCGGGCAGACCGCGCACCTCGAGTATCCGCAGCCGCTGGTCCGGCACCTGGGGACCGACGACTGCGTGCTGGTGCAGGTCAGTGGCAACGGTTCGTTCAACGTGACCGGGGTGGGGCTCACCGAGTAGCGCCGAACCGGCCCCCGGCTCGGTCGGGCCCGGGCTACTTCGCGATGTCCACCGCGACGTCGTCGGGGAGCAGCTCGATCCAGGTCGTGCCCGGGGCCAGATCGATGACGTGCCCCATGGCGTCCCGGTACTCGATCGTGTCGACGAGGCTCGCCCGGCTCCACGTGCCCCTGACGACCCGGCCGTTCCGGAACACGTAGAGGTCGCCCTTCCCGGTGGTGACGACCTCCGGCGACGCGTTCCCGGCCGCGTCGGTGATCCCGGTCGCGCGGATCTTCGACACCTGGACCACCACGTTCGTCGCGCTGATCACCGAGCCCCCCTCCAGCTCTGCCGGGCCCGTATCGTAGGACCGGACCCACACGCCCCGCTTGGGGCTGTACGTCCACGTGACGTCGGCCGTGGGCGAGAAGTCGAGGTGGACCGAACGGGCCCGCTTCGCCGCGGAAGGGACCGACTTCGAGAATCCGAACACGTCCTCCGGCCCGCCGCCGTCCGTCCCGCCCGACCGGTACAGGCCCTGGGTGGACGTGTACAGGTCGTGCGGCGCGTCCCGGTTCGGGTCCCGCGTGTACGCCTTTTCGGCCGACGGGGCCTGGAAGTTCACGTCGTTCAGGCGGGACTCCTGGATGCGCTTCTCCACCGGCGGAGCGCCCCCCGCGAAGCCGAACAGGGTCTGGGACCCGAACTGCGGGAGGATGTCCACGTCGGTGAACCGGGCGCTCCGCACCGGCCCCACCCGCTTCGCGTCGTGGCACTGGAAGAGCACGATGAACCGCGTGATGCCGCCCTCCACCGGCTCCTCGTAGACCACGTCCGCGGCCTGGAGGCCGGCCTGGGGGCGGGCCTCGGGGAGGTTCTCCACCTTCACGGCCAGGGCCGGCCGGTCGGGGGGGTCGCCCGACCCCGATCGCAGGCCGGTGAGCGGGCACGTGGCGGGTTTGTCCACGATGTCGCCGATGATCGGGACCTTGTCGGCGTGGCCGGTCAGGGCCAGCACGCCGATCGCGCCGGCGATCGCGACGGCGCCGGCGCCGATCCCGGCGACCACCTTGCCACGACGGCTCAACGCCACGACGGCGACGACCTCCTCACGGGGACAACGATTCGACGTGTTCGCATGGTCAGGGGTGTGTCCGGTCGCGGTATGGGGGGAGACCGGAGCGGTCCGATCCTACCCACGCATCCGGGGGAGCGGGGCGAACCCCCGGCCGTCGCCACGATTTCTCGACATCGCCGCCGGGCGGCGGCTACATCTCCTCGAGGATGCGGATGCGGTCCTCGATCGGGGGGTGGGTGGAGAACAGCTTCTCCATGAACCCCATCCGCTCCCCCTGGACCCGGGAGGGCTGGTCCAGCCACAGGTGCGCGGTGGCGTTGTTCGCGCTGCGCATGGCGTGGGGAGCGCCCTGGATCTTCCGGAGCGCCGAGGCCAGGCCCGGGGGGTAGCGGGTCAGCATGGCCCCCTGGGCGTCGGCCAGGTACTCGCGGCGGCGGCTCACCGCGAACTTGATGAGCTGGGCGAACAGCGGGGCCAGGATCAGCAGCAGGATCCCCACCCCGGCCGCGATCAGCGCGGCCGGACCCCCGCCCCGGTCGCTCCCCCGGCGGCCCCCGAACCCGCCCCACCAGAACCACCGGAGCATGAACTCGGCCACCAGCACGATGGCGCCGACCAGCGTGGCCACCACGGTGCCCACCAGGATGTCGCGGTCGACGATGTGCGACATCTCGTGGGCCACCACCCCTTCGAGCTCCACCCGGTTCATCGTGTCGAGCAGCCCCTGGGTCACCGCGATGTGGCTGTGCTCGGGATCCCGGCCCGTGGCGAACGCGTTCGGCGCCTGCTCCGGCACCACCCACACCCGCGGCTTGGGGATCCCCGCCGCGATCGAGATCCCCTCCACGATGTTGTGCAGGCGGGGTTGCTCCTCCGGCGTGACCTCCTTGGCCCGCGCGGAGGCCAGCACCAGCTTGTCGCCCCACCGGTACGACGCCCACGACATGACCACCGCGATCACCAGCGCGATGACCAGCCCCACCACTCCGGCCTGGAACAGCAGCCCCAGCGCGTAGCCCACCGCGACGATCAGGACCAGCATGACCAGCACGAGCAGGACGGTCCGGCGTTTGTTCCGTGCGATCTGCTCGTACACGCGAGCTCTAGGGTTGGAAGGCCGTCGTCACGGGCCCTCGCGCTGCGGTCTCCTCGATCTCGAAGAACTCGCGCGGACCGAACCGGAACAGGCCCGCCACGACGTTCGACGGGAACGACTGCACGAGGTTGTTCATGATCGTGACCTGGTCGTTGTAGAACTGCCGGGCGAACGCGATCTTCGACTCGGTGCCCGAGAGCTCCTCCTGTAGCGCCAGGAAGTTCTGGCTCGCCTTCAGCTGCGGGTAGTTCTCCGCCACCGCGATGAGCCGGCGGAGCCCGAACGTGAGCTGGTTCTCCGCACTGGCCTGATCCCGGACGGTGGATGCCTGCTCGCCCTGGGCCCGGGCCCGGGTGACGTCCTCGAACAGCTGGCGCTCGTGCGACGCGTAGCCCTTCACCGTCTCCACCAGGTTCGGGATGAGGTCGTACCGCCGCCGGAGCTGCACGTCGATCTGGGACCACGCGTTGTTCACGCGGTTGCGGATCCGGACGAGCCGGTTGAACACGTAGACGACATAGATCGCCACCAGCGCGACGATCCCGACCACCACCCACACGGCCACCACGGGCGAATCCTACCGGACGACCTGCTCGTACAGGGCCTCGAGCCGCGCGACCACGGTGTCCCAGGAGAACTCCTCGGCCCGGGCACGACCGGCCCGGACCAGGCGCGCCGCCAGCGTGGGGTCGTCGAGGACCGTGCGAACGCCCGCCGCCAGCGAGACGGGGTCCGACGGCGGGACCAGGACGCCGTCCACGCCGTCGCGGACCACCTCGCGGTACCCGGGGATGTCGCTCGCCACGACGGGGAGCCCCGCGGCCATGGCCTCCACCAGGACGATCCCGAAACTCTCGCCGCCCCGGGCGGGGCCGACGAACACCTCGCAGGCGGCCGAGTATGCCGGGAGGTCGTCGTGCGGGACGTGGCCGAGCATGGCCACCCGCCGACGGACCTCGGGCGGGAGCAGGCCCACGGCCTCGCGCTCGGCGCCGTCCCCGGCCACCACCAGGACGGCGTCGGGGCGCTCGGCCGCCAGGATCCCGAACGCCTCCACCGCCACCCGGAACCCCTTCCGGGGCTCCAGACGGTTCACGAACAGGATCCGGCGGCCCTCCGGGAGGCCCCCGGCCGGCCGGGCGTCGCGGAACAGCCCGACGTCCACGCCGTTCGGGACCACCACCATGCCGTCGCCCATCCCCCGTCCGGCGAACGAGGCCGCGGCCTCCGACACCGCGATCCGGACGTCGAGGCGGCGCCACACCCGCCGGAGCGCCGGCGCCGCGAGGTCGCGCAGGAGCGACCGCTCGGCGAACGCGTGGAACGTGGCCACCACCGGTGCAGTCGCGCGAAGCACGGCGGCCAGCGAGACGCTCGGCGCGAACGGCTCGTGGACGTGCACCAGGTCCGGTTCGAACTCGGCCAGCGCGGCGCCCACGGCGCGGAGGGTCGATGGCCGAGGCGAGATGGGCGCCACCGAGCCGTTGTACGGGATCCGCACCGGCCGCCCGGCGATGAGCAGCCCGGGGCGCCGCCCCCGGGGCTCCCCCGGCGCGATCACCAGGACCTCGTGGCCCCGCGTCCGGAGGCGCTCGGCCAGCTGGCCCACGTGGACCTGCACGCCCCCCGGGGCGTCCCAGGAGTAGGGGCAGGCCTGGACGATCCGCACGGCCGGTTACCCGGGGACGGGAGCCGCCCGGCCGCCCGGCCCCGGTTCGGGGGGGTCCCACGCCGGCTGGAACATGTGCCAGTCGGTGGGCCGTGCGGCGATGGCCCGTTCGAACTCCGCCGCCAGCAGCCGGGTCAGCGCGGTCACGTCGGTCCGCATGTCGCCGGTTCGCTCGATCTCCAGAGGCTCGCCGATCAGGCACAGCCAGCCGTCGTCGGCGGTGAAGGTGGAGCAGGCCAGCAGGGGCGCCCCGGTGGACAGCGACAGGAGCGCGGGCCCCGCGGGCAGCTTTCGGGTCCTCCCGAACATCTCGCAGTCCACGCCCCGCCCTCCCAGGTCCCGGTCGGCCACCAGGGTCACCACGTAGTTGTCCGCCAGCATCTGGGCGAGCTTGATGCCCGCCGAGCGGTCCTCGGTGAGGGGCACGATCTCCATCCCCAGGTCGCGGCGGTGCTGCAGGAACAGCTCGTACATCCTGCGGGGCTTGAGCTGCTCGGCAACGGCGACCATCTTGTAGTGGCCGGCCAGCCACTTCCCGGCGACGTCCCAGTTCCCGAGGTGGGGCAGGGCCGCGATGCATCCCCGGCCGGCCGCCAGGGCCTTGTCGAACCGCTCTGCGTTCTGGATGTCGAAGGCCCGGTCGACCCGGTCCTGGTCCCAGGTCCGGACGGCGAACGACTCGTACCAGTACCTCGCGTACAGCAGGAACCCCTCCCGGACTGCCGCCTGGACGAGGTCCGAGTCCGGCGCGCGGCCCAGGACCTGCGCGTAGTTCTCCGAGACCGTGTCCCGGGCCTTCCGCATCACCCGGTACCCGGCCCGGGCATACCCCTCGAACAGCAGGCGGGCCGGCCGCTCCGGCCACCGCATGGCGATGCGCTCCATCGTCGTGTACAGGCTCCAGGCCATCCGCTGGCCGAACGTCTCCCGTTCGTCCTCCCGGAGAGGTCCGGCCTCCACGCCCGCCGCGATGTCCGTCATCAGGCCCCCGGACCTCCCTCCCGCTCCTGCTTCGCCACCTGGCTGGCCCGGACCGCGATCGAGAGCGCGGAAAGCCCGAGCACCGCGGCGAGGGTCCCCCGGAGCCATCCCGGGACGAGCAGCCCAAGGGACACCAGCCAGTACCGCACGGCCCGGACCGGCACGCTGTCCTCCACCGGGTACCCCAGGGCCCGTCCCCGGGCCCGCTCGTACGCGGCGATGAAGCTCGCCACCAGCGCCGCGGCCGCGACGGCCGCCGTGACCCGGTCGGCCATCCGCAGGACCAGCGCCACCGCGGAGAGCAGGCACCCATCGAAGGCCCGGTCCACCACCGAGTCCAGGAACAGGTCGAGTGGCGGGTGATCCCGGAGGACCCGGGCCCCCGACGCCACCAGCAGGACCCCGGCGCCCGCGGCCGCCACACCCGCCCACCTCGGCGGACCCGTGATCACCAACGCGGTGCCGCCGGCGATGAGCGCCGCGGCCCCCACCAGCAGCAACTTCGTGGGGCGGGTCCCCGCCGACACCGATTCGCGCACCCGCTCCAGGGCCATCGCGGGCGAGCGTACCACCGCGAAATTCGGCCCCGGCCCGGGGACCAGCCGGACGACTACAATCCCCCTTCTCACCCGATCTCGAGTGGAAGGACCGTCTCGTACCCATGAAGACCTACGAGCCCTCGCAGATCCGCAACGTGCTGCTCCTCGGCCACGGGGGCGCCGGGAAGACCACGCTGCTGGAGGCCATGCTGTTCACGTCCGGCGCACTCACGCGCATGGGCAGGGTCGAGGACGGCAACACCGTCTCCGACCACGACCCCGAGGAGGTCCGAAAGGGCATCAGCGTCTCGCTGTCGCTGGCCCCCGTGGAGACCGCCGGGGTGAAGATCAACGTCCTCGACGCCCCCGGCTACGCGGACTTCGTGGGCGACGTCCACTCGTCCATCCGGGCGGCCGACGCGGTGCTCCTGGTGGTCTCGGCGGTGGACGGGGTGGAGGTCCAGACCGAGGTGGGATGGGAGCTCGCCGCGGAGCTCGGGCTCCCCCGGGCCATCGTCGTCAACAAGCTGGACCGGGAGCGGGCCTCGTTCGAACGTACCCTGGACGAGCTGGTGAAGGCGTTCGGGACCCAGGTGGCGCCGCTGCAGTTCCCGATCGGCGAGGAGCACGACTTCAACGGCGTGGCGGACCTGCTGTCCGCGAAGGCCTACACGTACGACTCGCCGCAGGGAACGGAGGGCGAGTGGCCGGACGCCCTCCACGCGCAGGCCGACCCGCTCCGGGAGAAGCTCACGGAGGCGGTGGCCGAGGCCGACGACGCCCTGCTCGAGAAGTACCTGGAGACCGGCGAGCTCTCCGAGGACGAGATCGTGAAGGGGCTCCACGCCGGGTTCGTGGAGGCCAAGATCGCGCCGGTGTTCGTCACCGCCGCGGCGAAGCCGGTCGGGGTCGACCTCATGACGAAGTTCATCGCCGAGGTGTTCCCCTCGCCCCTGGAGCGTCCCCCGGTGAAGGTCGTCGGCCCGAAGGGCGAGCAGGAGCGATCGTGCGACCCCACCGGCCCGCTCACCGCGCTGGTGTTCAAGACCGTGTCCGACCCCTACGTGGGGCACATCTCGATGTTCCGGGTGTTTTCGGGGAAGGTCCGGCCGGACGCCGCGTACCACAACGCCACGAAGAAGACCGAGGAGCGCGTGGGCCAGCTGTTCACCCTCCGGGGCAAGGAGCACGAGACGGTGTCCGAGGTCCCGGCCGGCGACATCGGCGCGGTGGCCAAGCTCGGCCGCACCACCACCGGCGACACCTTCTCCACGAAGGATGACCCGGTGACGTTGCCCCAGATCGAGATGCCCGAGCCCCTCCTGGGGATCGCCGTCGAGCCGAAGACCAAGGGGGACGAGGACAAGTTGTCCACGGCCCTGGCCCGGGTCCGCGAGGAGGACCCCACGGTCCGGATCGAACGGTCCGACGAGACCCACGAGACCGTGATGTACGGCATGGGCGAGGCCCACCTCGACGTGGTGCTGGAGCGGATGAAGCGGAAGTACGGCGTGGACGTGTCCCACCGTCCCGCCCGGATCCCGTACAAGGAGACCCTCAAGGGCACGGCCAAGGCCCAGGGCCGCCACGTGAAGCAGTCCGGCGGCCACGGCCAGTACGGGGTGTGCTGGATCGAGGTGTCGCCGCTCCCCCACGGCGGCGGGTTCGAGTTCGAGGACCGCATCGTGGGCGGCGTGATCCCGAACCAGTTCATCCCGTCGGTGGAGAAGGGCGTGTTGAAGGCGATGACCGAGGGGGTCGCGGCCGGGTACCCGATGGTGGACGTCAAGGTGGTCCTCTACGACGGGAAGTTCCACTCCGTGGACTCCTCCGACATCGCGTTCCAGATCGCGGGGTCCATGGCGCTGAAGGAGGCCGCACAGCTGGCCGGGGTGTCGCTGCTGGAGCCCATCATGGAGATGGACATCCTGGTGCCGGACGGCTACGCGGGCGACATCATGGGCGACCTCAACTCCAAGCGGGGCAAGATCCTGGGGATGGAGCAGACCGGGACCGGCAGGCAGCGCATCCGGGCCCTGGCCCCCCAGGCAGAGGTGGCCCGGTACTCCATCGACCTCCGGTCCATGACCGGGGGCCGGGGGACGTTCGGGATGAAGTTCTCCCACTACGAGGAGGTCCCCACCCACCTCGCCCAGAAGGTGATCGACGAGGCCAGGAAGGAGAAGGAGGAGGCCCACAAGTAGGGCCGCCGCCGCGGGTGGTGACGCCGGCGCCCCGTCCGGTCGAGATCGCCGGAGCCAGGTGCCTGGTCCGCGACCTCCGTTCCGACGATGCCCAGGCGCTCCTGGACCTCCGGGTCCGCAACCGCGACTTCCTCCGCCCGTTCGAGCCCGTCCCCGCACCCGACCACTTCGAGCTGGCCACGCAGGCCACGGCGATCGAGCTGGGGAACCGGGCCTGGGACGACGATCGCGAGTACACGTTCGGCGTGTTCTCCCCGGACGGCCGGGAGATGGTCGGGAGGGTCCGCCTCTCCGTGGTGGTCCGGGGGCCGTGGCAGAACGCGAACATCGGCTACTACGTGGACCGGACGTGGAACGGCCGCGGCGTGTGCACCGAGGCCGTGGGCCTGGTGGTCGGGTTCGCGTTCGACCGGGCCGGGCTCCACCGGGTCCAGGCCGCCGTGATGCCCCGGAACACTCCGTCCATCCGGGTCCTCGAGAAGAACGGCTTCCGCCGGGAGGGTCTCGCCCCCCGCTACCTCCAGATCGACGGCGTCTGGGAGAACCACGTGATCTTCGCCCGCACGACCGAGGACCCGCGAGCCTGATCGGGATCAGCCGAACCGGGGACGGAGCTTGCGGTACGTGTCCTCCAGGGACTCGGGGAGCACGCGGGTCTCCCCCACCACCGGCATGAAGTTCGTGTCGCCGTTCCACCTGGGGACGACGTGCCAGTGGACGTGGTCCGGGATCCCGGCGCCGGCCACCCGGCCCTGGTTCATGCCCACGTTGAAGCCATGCGGCGACATCTCCTCGCGGAGCGCCCGCACCGCCGCCTGGATCAGCCGGCCGGTGTCGAGGAGCTCCTCGGGGTCCAGCAGTTCGAGGTCGCCGACGTGGCGGAACTGGGCCACCATCACGTGCCCCGGGTTGTACGGGAACGCGTTCATGACCGCGAACGCGCGCTGGCCCCGGTGCAGGACCATGGCGGCCTCATCGTCGTCCCCGGCCGCCAGCTCGCAGAACAGGCAGCCCTCGGGTTCGTCGTGGGCCTGCTGGATGTAGGCCATGCGCCACGGGCTCCACAGGCGTTCCACCGGCCGGCGTCCTAGTCGTCCAGGACGGCGGGCTCGAACGTGCTCGCCTCGAGGGCCCGGGTGGACGCCTCCTCCGTGGCCTTCGCCACGAAGTCGTCGAACGAGACCCCGCGGACCTCGTGCCCCTCGCGGTCCCTGACCGAGACCGTCCCGGCCTCGATCTCCCTGTCCCCCACCACCAGGGTGTAGTTGACCCGCATGATCTGGGCGGCCCGGATCTTCTTGGGCACGGTCTCGCGGGATTCGTCGACCTCCGCCCGGAGCCCGACCGCGCGGAGCCGGTCCGCCAGCTCGAACGCCGAGACGGCGTGGCGGTCGGCGATGGGCACGATCCGGACCTGCTCGGGCGCCAGCCACAGCGGGAAGGCCCCCGCGTAGTGCTCGATGAGCACGCCGGCAAACCGCTCCACCGACCCCAGGATTGCCCGGTGGATCATCACCGGCCGGTGGCGTTCGTTGTCCTCGCCCATGTACTCGATGTCGAACCGCTCCGGGAGCGCGAAGTCGCACTGCACGGTGGTGAGCTGCCACCGGCGGCCGATGGCGTCGCGGAAGTGGAAGTCCACCTTGGGGCCGTAGAACGCGCCCTCCCCCTCGGCCACCGTGTAGGCCATGCCGCTCGCGTCGAGCGAGTCGCGGAGGATGTCCGTGGCCCGGGTCCACATCTCCTCGTCGCCGATGGCCTCGCCGGGCTTCGTGGACAGCTCGATCTCGGGCTCGGTGAACCCGAACGTCCGGTGGACCTCCAGCGTGAGGTCGAACACGCGCAGGATCTCGTCCACCAGCTGGTCGGGCCGGCAGAAGATGTGGGCGTCGTCCATGGTCAGGCCCCGAATCCGGAGCAGGCCGTGCAGCGTCCCGGGGCGTTCGTACCGGTACACCGTTCCCAGCTCCGAGAGGCGCATCGGCAGGTCGCGATAGGACCGGGTCTGCGACTTGTAGATCAGCACGTGCAGCGGGCAGTTCATGGGCTTGACGAAGTACTCGCCGCCCTCGGACTCCACCATCCCCGGGAACATGTTCTGGCGGTACTTGGCCAGGTGCCCGGAGGTGGCCCACAGGTTGTCCCGGGCCAGGTGCGGGGTGACCACCAGCTGGTAGCCGTGCTTCAGGTGGACCTCGCGAACGAAGTCCTCCAGCTGCTTGCGGAACATGCCGCCGCGCTGATGCCACACCGCGAGCCCCGCCCCGATCTCGTCGGGGAACGACACCAGGTCCAGCTGGCGGCCCAGCTTGCGGTGGTCGCGCCGTTCGGCCTCCTCCAGGCGGTGGAGGTGGTCGTCCAGCTCCCGCTGCGTGGGCCACGCGGTGCCGTAGATCCGCTGGAGCTGCTCGCGGTGCTCGTCCCCCCGCCAGTACGCTCCGGCCACGCTCAGCAGCTTGTACACGCCGAGCCGGCCGCTGCTCGGCACGTGCGGGCCCAGGCACAGGTCGGCCCACCCGTTGTTCCGGTACACGCTGACCTTGTCGCCCAGCGCACCCTCGCTCTCGTCCAGGGATTCGATGATCTCCCGCTTGAACGGCTGGTCGGCGAACCGCTCCAGGGCCTCCTCGCGCGAGAGCTCCTCCCGGACGAACGGCTGGTCCATCTGCACCAGCTCGGCCATGCGCCGCTCGATCCGGGGGAGATCTTCCGGGGTCAGCGAGTCCGGGAGGTCGAAGTCGTAGTAGAAGCCGCCCTCGATGGGCGGCCCGATGGCGTACTTCGCGCCGGGGAACAGGTCGCACACCGCCTGGGCCATGACGTGTGCCGTGGAGTGCCGGAGGACATGCAGCCCTTCGGGGTCACCCGCCAGGACCGGTGCCGCGTCCCCGTCCTCCGACGGCACGAACGTCAGGTCGACCAGCTCGCCGCCGAGCCGCGCGGCGACCGCGTCCGGCGGCAGCACCGACCCGACGGGCTCGCCCTCCGGCAGCTCCACGGTGGTTCCGTCCCGCAGTTCCAGCTTCGGCATGGGGCCATGATATCGGCCACGGTGCCGAGGGCCGGGCCCACGACGTGGCCGGCCACGACCGGCCCGATTCGACACATCGTTCCGATGACCCCACCATTCGAGCACCCTAGGGAAAGGGGACAGCGATGATGCGGGCATCGCATCCGGAGCGCCGGACTCCCACCTTCCGGCAGCTCGTCATGGTCATGGCGGCGGTGACGTGGTTCGCCCTGCTGCTGCCGGCGGGGGCACGGGCGACGGCGTCGCTGGTGACGGTCGTCGATCCACAGACCTCGGTCAAGGCCCAGGTGGACGAACCCGGAGCGCTCCGGGTCGCCGAGTTCAACGACCCCGCCCGCCTCCCGGTGAGGAGGGATCGACTGGTACTCGTGGATGTCGGTGCGTACATCTACACCGTCCCGCTCACGACGGTTCCTACGGGCTACGAGCTGGTGATCGATACCGTGTCGGTCTCGGCGTATGTGCCCACGGGACAGCAGCCGATCATGGCTCGGATCAACTATCACAACAGCACGAACGGTCACTTCTGGATACCGTTGTCCTTCGCTGGCTCGTTGTCCGGCCGGAACTACTACCAGGGGGCGGAGAGGGTACAGCTCTACGTGGATCCGGAGCACACCATTGACGTCACCTTTCAGCGCAATGCAACAACGGGGATCGCAACGGCAGCGTTCAGCGTCTCCGGTCACCTGATGAGACTCTGAGCACCAGCTGATCGAGCCAAGAGCAGGGAACCGCCGGGAAGTCCACGACGTGGCCCTGATCTTGGAGCTGTTTGCACTGGTGGGCGCGGATGGATTTGAACCATCGACCTCTCGCGTGTGAGGCGAGCGCTCTCCCGCTGAGCTACGCGCCCGGGAGAGGGTTCACGATACCAGGGGCGTGAGCGGCGTTCGCCGTCAGCCGTTCGTGGTGCCGGTGTTGCCGAAGATGGCCCCGAGTATCACCAGCACGACCACCAGGGCGATCCCGATCCATCCCATCCTGACCGCGGAATCTGCCTTGGCCCGCTCCACCGGCGCGTACCTCCACTCATCCAGCTGCCGGCGGACGCGCGTGCCCGTTACGACCGCGAGGATCGACAGCACGACGCCGAACACCAGGATCGCCGTGGCGAGGCCGATGATCGCCTGATTCCGTGCCGTGTGCGCCTGCCGCAGGACGCGCTGGACGTCGGCCGGGCGTGCGGGCAGCGGCCTGGGCGTCGGCGATGGCGGGATCGGGGCGCCGGGTACCGGCGACGCTGGAGGCGCGGGCAGGGGGACACCGGGAGCCGGGGTCACCGGCGGGGCGGGGATGGGAACGCCAGGCATCGGGCTGAGCGGAGACGGCTCGGGGCGAAGGGGCGGTCGGGGGGCCGCGGGCATGGTCGGCGGTGGCGGGGCCGCCAACCCCGGCACCCCCTCCAGCGCGGACCGGGCTTCGTCAAGGAACGCCACGCACGTCGGGAACCGGTCCGACGGCGACTTGGCCATGGCCCGCTGGACGACCCCGTCGATGCGCGCGGGCAACCCGGGCCGGACGTCGGTGGCCCGCGGCGGCGGCTCCACCATGTGCGCCACGAGCGCGGAGCCCAGCGAGTCCCTGGGGAACGGAAGCCTGCCCGTCAGACTCTGGAACAGCACACACCCCAGCGAGTACTGATCGGCCCGCCCATCCAGGACCTTGCTCTCGATCTGCTCGGGCGCCGAGTACTCGGGGGTCCCCACGAAGAAGCCCGTCCTCGTGAGCGGTCCGGTGCCGGTGTCGGCGCCGGACGTCGCGACCTGCTTGGTGAGTCCGAAGTCGCACAGGAACGGGTGCTCCCGGCCTCCGGGCCCCGGTTCGATGAGGATGTTCCCGGGCTTCACGTCCCGATGGACCAGGCCGCCGGCGTGCGCCGCATCCAGTCCCTCGGCCACCCCGGCCAGGAGGCGTACGGCCCGCTCCGGGGCCAGGGCACCCTCGCGCTGGATCAGCGTGGCCAGGTCGTCGCCGCGCACGTACCGCACCGCGAGGAACAGCTGCCCATCGGCCTCGCCCGCGTCGTACACGTCGAGGATGTTCGGGTGGTCGAGCGACGCCGCCAGGCGGGCCTCCTGGATGAACCGCCGCCGGAACGCCTCGTCCGTGGCGAGCTCGGGCGCGAGGACCTTCAGCGCGACCTTCCGTCCCAGGTGGACGTGCTCCGCGAGGTAGACCATCCCCTGCCCGCCGCGCCCGAGGAACGACTCGATGCGGTAGGCCTGGACCCGTGTGCCGGCCTCCAGCTGTGCGGTCACGGACACGGATGCTACGCCGCCGGTTGCGAACGGTGGAACGGAACGGCCGGGGAAAAAAGGGACGGCGGCGCGTGCCCGCGTCGCGCCGCCGTCAGGTCCGAGCCTTGCGGCCCGGACGCTTCAAGTCTCGCTCAGTATACGCCCGAGCGCAAGGGTTCATTCGAAGTCGGGAATGGACAGTCCGCGGGGCCGCAGTGCTACGTCCCGGCAGTGAAGCCGCCCGGCTTCACCTCGGTCACCAGCTGGACGGCCAGCAGGTGGGCACACAGTCCCACCTCCGGACAGGTGCACCACCAGCCCTGCCCGGGCTCCAGGCCCAGCCTGTGGTCGCCGGAGAACCCGGTGCACGTCGCCCGGATCCTCCCCGGCTCCACCAGGTGCAGGGTCATGCGCCCCTCCGTCAGGTACTTACGGGCCCGGTCCTCGTCCGAGATCGGCCGCCGTCCGTCGCCGGCGCGCCGGCCCTCGTTCGGTGCCCGGTGCCTTCCACGCAGCAGCCCGCGCTCGGCCATCTGGGGAGCGCCGCGCTCCATCATCGATTTCATGCCCGGCATATCGGCACGCAGCGGTGAGGAGATGAGCCTCCGACCTACCCCGAGGCCTTGAACCGTGCCACGAGGAACCGGCCGGTCTGATCGTTCCGAGTCGGGCCGGCGACGATCGGCCGTTCGTCCGGATCGGCGGACACCGCGACCCCCTGGGTGTACTTCAGCGGGCCGGCGGCCGTGGCCCGGCCGTCATCGGAGAAGGCGGTGTTCAGCGCGCCGCCCCGCCGGTACTGACCGACGATGATGAGCAGCCGGTCGGCCGACGGGGTGAACGCGGAGCCCGTGGCCACCACCGAGCCTCCTTCGAGCAGGGTCAGGTCCTCGTAGCCCGCGTCCGAGTCCTGGGTCCCGAGGAATGTCGTCGTGACCTTCCCGTCGCCGCCGAATGAGGGGTCGAGCCTCCCGTCCGGCAGATAGCGGGCCACCGCGGCGGTCCCCGTGTCTGGCGGCGCCTCCCCGCCGCACCCCGTGAACGTGTTCGACCCGGCCACCGTCAGGCGATTGTCGTCGCCGAACTGCACCGCCTGGGCCCGCGCGTTGATGTGCCAGAACCGAGTGCTGACCCGGCCGTCGCCGCCGAAGCTCGGGTCGAGGGAGCCGTCGGGCATGTACCGCGCCAGGGCCCACACGGAGCGGCACAGGTCGGGGGAGGTCCAGCCCACCGCGACGATCCGACCGGAGACGTCGATGACGAGATCCGTCACCGAGGACTCCGGGTCCGCGCCCTCCTGACCGGTCCGGAACGTGGTCACCACCCGGCCGCCATCACCGAAGCTCCCGTCCAGCGAACCGTTCTTGGCGAACCGCGCCACCGCGAACCGGACGACCTGCCCCTGCGTGGGATCGGCCTTCACGCGCTCCCCCCCGGCCACGAGCTTCCCGTTCGGCTGGCGGATCAGGGAGGTGAGATGCCAGCGGCCTCCGCCGAATCCTTCGACCACCCTGCCGCCGTTCCCGAACGACGCATCGATCGAACCGTCCTGGTGGTACCGGACCAGCCCGAAGACCGACCCGTTTCCGTCACGAAGGTCCACCCCGACCACGAAGCGTCCGTCGGGCAGGACCACGAGCGCCGCCCCCGCTGCATTCCGGCCCGCGACCCCCGTCACGACCCTTCCCCCGTTGCCGAACGCGGGGTCGAGGCCCCCGTTCATCCGGTACCGGGCCAGGGCGACCTTGCTCCGCCCGCCGGCCGGCGTCATCGCGCCCGCCACCAGGATCCTGTGGGGAGTGAGCTCCATGTCGCCCACGTCGGCCGGTCCGGCGAAGGCCGTCGCGACCTCCCCGCCGGTGCCGAACGTCGGGTCGAGGTCCGAGCTCGCGGCGGACGCCGTTCCCGTGCCGAGGAGGGGCGTCGCCGCCGCAAGCGCGAGGACGAGGAACGATCCGAGGGGCGCTCTCATGACGGGTCCCGACCTTATCCCCCGCCGCTTCGTGCGATCAACACTTCGTTCGAAACCCAGGGTGCCGCTCCGGCCTCAGGCGGGCTGTCCCTGTCTGGCCCGGCGGTGGACGCGGGTCCGTTCGAGCTGGTGGAGGACGGTCTTGCGGAGGCGGACGGTGGACGGCGTGGCCTCGACGCACTCGTCCTCGCGGATGAACTCCAGGGCCTGTTCGAGCGAGAGGTCCCGGGGCGGGATCAGCCGGACCAGCTCCTCCGCCGTCGACTGGCGGATGTTCGTGAGCTTCTTCTCCTTCGTGGGGTTCACGTCCATGTCGTCGGCCCGGGAGTTCTCGCCGACGATCATGCCCTCGTAGACCTCCACACCCGGCCCCACGAACATCTGCCCCCGCTCCTGGAGGTTGAGAAGCGCGAACGTCGTGGTGAGCCCCCGGCGGTCGGCCACCAGCGAACCGGTGGGACGGGTCCGGAGCTCGCCGTGCCACGGCTCGTAGCCCTCGAACACGTGGTGGAGGATCCCGGTCCCCCGGGTCTCGGTGAGGAACTCCGTGCGGAACCCGATGAGGCCCCGCGCCGGCGCCACGTAGTCCATCCGGACCCAGCCGGTGCCATGGTTCACCATCTGGACCATCCGCCCCTTCCGCAGGGCGAGCAGCTGGCTCACCACGCCGAGGTAGTCCTCGGGGACGTCGATCGACAACCGCTCCATCGGCTCGTGCACCACGCCGTCGACCTCGCGGGTCACCACCTGGGGCTTGCCCACGGTCAGCTCGTAGCCCTCCCGGCGCATGATCTCCACCAGGACAGCCAGCTGCAGCTCTCCCCGGCCCTGCACCTCCCACGCGTCCGGCCGGCCGGCGTCCAGCACGCGGAGCGACACGTTGCCGACGATCTCCTGATCCAGGCGTCCCTTCACCAGGCGCGCCGTGACCTTGTCCCCGTCCTGCCCGGCCAGGGGCGACGTGTTGATCCCGATGGTCATCGAGAGGCTGGGCTCGTCCACCAGGATCACCGGCAGCGGACGGGGGTCGTCGGGATCGGCCAGTGTCTCGCCGATGGTCACCTCGGCCAGGCCGGCCACCGCGATGATCTCGCCGGGGCCGGCCTCCTCGGCGGGGACCCGGTCCAGGGCCTCCGTGACGTACAGCTCGGTCACCTTCACGCGTTCGATCGAGCCGTCCCGCCGGCACCACGCCGCCTGCTGCCCCTTCCTGATCACGCCGTGCAGCACCCGGCACAGCGCCAGACGCCCGACGTAGGGCGAGGCGTCGAGGTTCGTCACCAGGGCCTGCAGGGGGTGCGCGGGGTCGTGCTCCGGTGCGGGGATGTGCTCGAGCAGCGTCTCGAACAGGGGCTTGAGATCGGTGCCGTGCGCCCGAGGGTCGGAGGAGGCCCATCCCGCCCGGGCGTTCGCATACAGGATGGGGAACGCGATCTGGTGTTCGTCGGCGTCGAGGTCGAGGAACAGATCCTCCACCTCGTGGACCACCTCGTCGATCCGGGCGTCGGGCCGATCCACCTTGTTCACCACGAGGATCACCGGCAGCCGGGCCTCCAGGGCCTTGCGCAGGACGAACCGGGTCTGGGGCAGCGGGCCCTCGGAGGCGTCCACCATGAGCAGCACGCCGTCCACCATGGTCAGGCCCCGTTCGACCTCGCCGCCGAAGTCCGCGTGCCCCGGCGTGTCCACGATGTTGATCTTCACGTCGCCGTAGCGGACCGCGGTGTTCTTGGCGAGGATCGTGATCCCCTTCTCCCGCTCGAGGTCCATGGAGTCCATGACCCGCTCGTTGACGTTCTCGTTCGCCCGGAACGCGCCGGTCTGCCACAGCATGGCGTCGACCAGCGTGGTCTTCCCGTGGTCCACGTGCGCCACGATGGCCACGTTGCGGATGTCGTCTCGGAAGGGCATGCGGGGTCCTGTTCGAATGTCGGGGGCTCTTCGAGTGTACGAGGACGGTCAGCCCTCGCGGCTGCGGCGGTCCCACTCGAGTCGGCGGCCCTCCGGGCCGAGGTCGTACAGTCGCTTGCACTCCGGGCAGATCGGGAACCTCTTCGGATCGCGGGACGGGACCCACACCTTCCCGCACAGCGCGATCACCGGTGTGCCCACCACGTAGGCCTCGGTGAGCTTCGACTTGTCCACGTAGTGGCTGAACCGCTCGTGGTCGCCCTCGTCGATCCGGGCATCGGTTCGTTCGTCGAGCTTCGTCTCGCTCATGTCGCCCATCCTCGAACCGGCAGTGTAGACAGCGCTCGCGCGGGCAGTCCGGACCCGGGCTACGCGTTGGTCCCCCAGTCCTGGGTCCCCCACCTCCGATGTACCCCAGGTAATCGATCTCGGGATCGATCACCAGGTCAGCCGGTGGTCATACGCGTCGACGGTGAAGCCGTACCCGTCCGCGCCACGGAGGTCGAACACGGTGTCCACCGACACCACCTCGGCTCCCACGCGCTGCGACGCGGTGGGGGCCCGGTCCGTCAGCGCTCCCACGCCGGTGCCGATGCGCAGGTTCCCCCGAGCGTCCATGCCCAGGCCGGTGGCCGCCCGAACGGCCAACCCGATGGATCGGGGGTCGGCCCCCGAGCGAACCACGAAGCGGTACTTCAGGTCACCGCCCCCGCCACCCACCTGCCACCTGCAACGCTGCTCCACGTTCGCATCGGACTGCTCGCTCTCTCAGGATGGGTCCGGGATCCCCGCGGCGCGACGGATCTGCGCTGCGTGGTCGTGCGCGTGCCTCGCGTAGATCTCCAGCCACGTCTGGACCGAGTACGGACCGCTTTCGGTGTGGGTCCCGGTTCGTGCCCAGTCCTCGTCGGCGAGGCGTTCGAGCAGGGACGAGGTGGTCTCCCGCGCGGCCCGGACCGCCTCGAGCGAGGGCTGGACGGGCCGGGACCCGTAGTGCAGCCGCCGCGCGAACTCCTCCTCGTCGTACCCGTGGATCACCGGCGAATCCTCCGCCAGCAGCAGCCGCAGCCGCATCGCCGACATCATCTCGCTGTCGGCCAGGTGATGGACCACCTCTCGGGCGGTCCAGCCGCCGTCGGAAGGCCGGCGGTCGAGCCCGTCCTCGTCCAGCCCGGCCACCGCGGCCTCCACGACGCCCGGCCCCTCCCGGTATCGCTCGATCAGCCCACGACGCAGTTCGTCATCCATGGCCGAACCATATCCGAGCGTCAGCCCGGCGACGCCGTGCCCACGAGGGCCCCCGATCCGGTGGCGCGGCCGCGATCCCCGGTCTCAGGTGACGATGAAGGTCAACAATGGACATGTCTTCGTCCCGGTGTCCTTCTCCGGGACGCTCTTCGGCTCGGACAGGTGGGAGGGGACGGAGCGGGTGCAGCTCTACGCCGACGAGGGATACGGCGTGCAGGTGGAGTACTGGCGGACCTCCAGGACCGGGACCTCCAATGCGCTGTTCAGCATCACCGGCCACCTGGTGAAACTTTGAACGCCATGTCAGGGATGTCCGTCCACATCGCTGACCGGGGGGAAGTACAGGAACGACCGGTTGTTCGCCGGCTGGAACAGCACGCCGGACCGCGACTCCTCCGTTCGGCCCTCCTCCACGGCAATCCGCGTCATCCACTCATCCTCAAGATGAATACATGCGCGGGTCGCCGGTTTGGTTGCTCCCGAGCGGGAACGACCGGCCCCGCCCCTCTGAGGTCAGGACATCCGAAGCTCGGTCGAGGATGCCTCTCGGGCCGGGCGGCA
Source organism: Actinomycetota bacterium (assembly GCA_036394995.1). GTDB lineage: Bacteria > Actinomycetota > UBA4738 > UBA4738 > JACQTL01 > DASWED01. Next base: position 2,506 of record DASWED010000083.1, on the reverse strand, counting down.
TGGCTCGACGATCAACGACCTCCGGCCTCCCCGGCGTCGCTGCGCGGCTTCGGCTACGGAGTGACCTCCACGTTCGTGAAGATGTCCGTCTCCCCCAGGGGAGGTCCGGCAGAGTCCCTCCCGTCGGTCCACACCGGGTACACGACCTGGTCGCTCGCCGCCAGGGCGTTGTAGTCGCCGATGAAGCAGCCGCAGGAGAAGAACCCCTTGTCCGGGTTCCACGCCGCCGTGCTGATGTCCGCGAATTCCCAGGTGGCGGCGCCGTCGGTGGACAGAGCCTGGAACGTCCGGATCCGCTTGTCCGCGAGGTCCTTGCGGTTGTCGTACCAGATGGCATGCGCGTTCCCCGACTCGTCCACGGCGAGCCAGGGGAAGAACTGATCCCGTGGCGCCGCGCTGCCCGAGGCCGTGACGCTGAGCGTCCGCGCATCCGACCACGACTGCCCGAAGTCGGCGGAGGTCTGCAACGAGATGTCGGCGCCGGTCAGATCCCGGTGGAGGTTGTTCTGGTAGGCGTACAGCAGGGTTCCGCGTGTCGGATCGAACACCATCGACGGCGAGATCGGGATCCTGGCCTTCTTCGCCGGCAGCAGGTCCTGGTAGTTCGGGTTGTCGCGGAACTGCCCGGGCTTGTCGATACGCACGCGGGCGCCGAAGGTCTGCCCGCCATCGATGGACCGTTTGAAGTACAGGGCCCGGTCATATGAGGTGTTGCAGTCCTCGCTGATGTAGGAGACGTTCAGGGCGCCGGTGTCGTCGACCACCGGCAGGGCCCACTGGTTGGCTCCTCCCCCGACGCCGTTCGACCCCGGGGCATCCGGGACGACCGCCGCGTGGGCCCAGGTCGACGTGCTGGGGTCGGCCGTCGGGATGGAGTTCGTGTACGCCACCTGGACAGGGCAGTAGTCGCTTCGTCCCGACGGCAGCACCATGTGGAACTTGATGAACGTCACGTAGAGCCGGCCGTAGAGGGCGCTGTCCACGTTGTTGTCGACGGCCAGCAGCTCCTTGTCGTAGAACACGGACCCGTCGATGGAGCCGTCGCCCGACCGGTTCGTGATGGCGATGGCGGCCTTCGTGGATGCCGTCCATGTCGCTCCGCCGTCGTCCGATGCCCAGACCTGCACCTCCGATATTGGGCTGGTGCTGAAGTAGCACAGCGTGGACAGGTAGAAGACCCCGTCCTTTGCGCTGTACACGACCGAGGGGTCGCTGCCGAAGCACCGCTCGCCGGTGGTGGACGTCTTGGGGTCCTTGAACTCGCTGATCCAGGAGTGGCCCCCGTTCGTGGTGTGGCCGATCCAGAACCCGTCGCCGCAGTAGTCGTTCGCCGCCGCGACGGCATTCAGGTGATCGCTGACGTTGAAGGCCACGGACGTCTCGTTCTGGGGGAGCGCCGGGTCGCAGTCGGCGTTCGCCTGGACGTTCTCCAGCGCGCCGGGCAGAGCAGCGGCGGATCTCACGAGCTTCGTCGACGTCTTCACGTCGTCCGCCGCCAGCCTGGCCCGAACGCCATTCGAGATGCCGCCCGGATAGTTCAGGACGTGCCGGACCCAACGGGGCTGGCTCGGCGAGCCCGCGGTCCCGGATCCGGCCGTCCCCCCCACGACCGCACCCACCATGGCCACCAGGACGAGACATCTGAGTGCCCGGCGCATCGCGCCTCCTTCCGCCTTCGGCCCCTCGGCCGGGCGAGTCGGCGCCGGCCACGTTCCCGATATGGCGCGGGCACCCAATCCGTCCACGACGCTCGAGGCGCGTGGGCCGAACCCCAGGCATCCTGGTGCGAGCTTCTCGGCGTGTCAAACGGCATCAAACCGGTCCAAGGTCGACCGAGTGCTCGGTCGACTACGTGGCCGACTACTTCTTCTGGAGATAGGCCCGACTGAGGGGTCCGCGGAAGCGGAGCTCGAGCGCTGAGGCCGCTGGCGTTCCTGAGGTCATGGCGCCCACGTTCGACCGGGTCCGGCCGCGACATCGCGCTCGTGAGGCCGTTTCTCGCAGGCCGAGCGGGCCGGCGCTTGCCGACAGACTGCCGCGGGAACGCTCGGAGGAGGGTCGATTCCGAGGAGGAGCTCAATGGATCTCGAGGCGGTCGGACGGGTCGGGCTGTCGGGCGTACGCGGAAGGGCCGGGAGGAGGGTCGCCGGCGCGGTGGCCCGCCGGACCGACCTCGACGAGGGTCGCGTGGCTGCGGTCATCGGCGGCGTGCTGCTCGTGCTGACGCTGTACCAGACGATGAAGACGATCCGGGCGATCGTTGCGACCGCCCGCGGGGAGCACCGTCCCGACGTGGTGGAGGCCGCGGCCTGATCCGCCTTTCGCCAGAGCTCGTGTCGGTGGGCGGTAGTGGATTTGAACCACTGACCTCTTCCGTGTCAGGGAAGCGCTCTCCCCCTGAGCTAACCGCCCGTTCGAGCGAGTTTACCGGCCCGGGCCTGGGGGGCGGCGGGTCGTTCGAGGCGGGGACCGGAATTGAACCGGTGTAGCAGGTTTTGCAGACCTG
>DASWED010000082.1:0-18171 GCA_036394995.1 Actinomycetota bacterium | reverse complement strand
TACGTCCCGGAGCCCACCCGGGACGTGGACAAGCCGTTCCTGATGCCGGTGGAGGACGTGTTCTCCATCACCGGGCGGGGGACCGTGGTCACCGGCCGGGTGGAGCGGGGCGTGCTCAACAAGATGTCCGAGATCGAGATCATCGGCCTCCGCGAGTCGCGGAAGACCATCGCCACCGACCTGGAGATGTTCCGCAAGCTCCTCGACGAGATCCAGGCCGGGGACAACGTGGGCGTGCTCCTGCGGGGCGTCGACAAGGACGAGGTCGAACGGGGCCAGGTGCTGGCCAAGCCCGGCTCGATCACCCCCCACACGGACTTCACCGCCCAGGTCTACGTGCTGTCGAAGGAGGAGGGAGGCCGCCACACGCCCTTCTTCAAGGGCTACAAGCCCCAGTTCTACTTCCGGACGACGGACGTGACCGGCGTGATCGAGCTCGAGGAGGGCGTGGAGATGATCATGCCCGGCGACAACACCGAGATGACCATCCGCATGGAGAAGCCGATCGCCATGGAGGAGGGCCTGCGCTTCGCCATCCGCGAGGGCGGCCGCACCGTCGGCGCCGGACGGGTCACGAACATTCTCAAGTAGCGCTCAGGAGCGAACATGCCCAAGACCGACAACAGGCCCACGATCACGCTGGCGTGCACCGACTGCAAGCGACGGAACTACGTCACCGAGAAGAATCGCCAGAACGACCGGGAACGCCTGGAGATGAAGAAGTACTGCCGATGGTGCCGCCGGCACACGCTGCACCGCGAGACCCGCTAGCGTCCCCGAGCGGCCGTCCGGCCACCGCGGCCGTCACGACCGCGCGGTGACCTTGCCGTGGCGGATGGCGAACGCCAGGGCCTCGGTCTTCGAGTGCACGCCGAGCTTCGTGATGATGTTCTGCACGTGCGTCCGGAGGGTGGCCGGCCGCATCCCGAGGAGCGTTGCCACAGCGGCCGGCGACATCCCGTCCGCCATCCGCTGGAGGATCTCGAGCTCCCGGGGGGTCAGCCGGTCGGCCCGCTGCTGGGCGGTGGCCTGCTCGGCCCGCCGGTGACGGAGCCGCCCCAGCAGGCGCCGACGCTCCCGGGGGCCGAGGAGGTCGCTCCCGGCCGCGGCCCTGCGGACCATCTCGCCCAGGCGCTCCACCGGGTCGAACTTCGACAGGTGCCCGGCCGCGCCGGCCTCCACGGCCTGGGCGATCAGCACGTCGCTCTGCTCGGTGACGAGCGCCAGGATCGCGGTGTCGGGGGCCCCTCCCCGCATCTCCCGGATGATCTCGACCGCGTCGTGTCCCCGGACGCCGAGATCCACGAGGGCCACCGTGGGACCATGCTCCGCGACGGCGTCCACGGCGTCCCCGTGAGCCACCGACCCCACCACCCGGACGCCGTCCTCCAGGTCCAGGGCCAGCTGCAGGGCGTCGGCGAACATGCGGTGGCCGTCCACGATCAGCACGGTGATCTCGTCCCGCCCCGCCATCGCGCCACATCGTAGGGCCCGCCCGGGCGCCATCGCCGGAAAGCCCCGCAAGTTGCTCCGCTCGCAGTGCGTTCGGTACCGTGGATGCGACCCGCGCCCCGGGCCGACGGACGCCGCTCGAACCGCCGCCGGCCCGTTCGACCACATCGAACGCGAGGAGGACGCACGTGGGCCGACTGGAAGGGAAGGTGGCCATCGTCACCGGCTCCGGCCGGGGGATCGGACGGGCCACCGCCGAGATGCTCGCCCGGGAGGGCGCGGCGGTCGTGGTGAACGACGTCGACCCCGATCCGGCGAACGAGGCCGCCCAGGCCATCAAGGACGCCGGGGGGCAGGTCCAGGTCTCCACGCACAACACCGTGGAGCGCGACCAGGCCCAGGCCATGGTGGCCGCGGCCGTGGAGGAGTTCGGCTCGGTGGACATCCTGGTGAACAACGCCGGGATCACCCGCGACAAGACCTTCCACAACCTCGACGATGCCACGTGGGACTTCGTCCTCGACGTGAACCTCAAGACGGCGTTCCACTCCAGCCAGGCCGTCGTGCAGCACATGCGCGAGCAGGCCAAACAGGAGATGAGCACCCAGGGCAAGCCCGCCCACCACCGCAAGATCACGTTCACCACGTCCACGGCGGCGCTGGTCGGCAATGCCGGCCAGGCCAACTACACGGCGGCCAAGGGCGCGATCATCGGCCTGACCCGGACCCTGGCCCGCGAGCTCGGCCCGTTCCACATCAATGTGAACGCGGTGGCGCCCGGGTTCATCGAGACCCGCCTCACCGCATCCAAGGGCGAGGGGTCCGACATGGGGGTCCCCGAGCCGAGCCGGCAGATGGCGCTGATGATCATCGCGCTCGGCTACTACGGGCAGCCCGATGACGTCGCGAAGGTCCACACGTTCCTCGCGAGCGAGGAGTCCGACTACGTCTCCGGCGTGATCATCCCGGTGTCCGGCGCCATGCTGGGAGCGTGAGGCCGAGATGCCGCTGAACACGCAGCTCATCGGGAAGACCTACGACGAGATCGAGTTCGCCGTGGAGCGCGACCGCGTGAACCAGTTCCTCGACGCGATCGGCGACGACACGCCGGTGTTCCGCGACCCCGAGGCCGCGAAGGCGGCCGGGTACGCCGACCAGGTCGCCCCGCCCACGTTCATCACGGTGATCCAGATGATGACCAGCAGCCAGGTCGTGCTGGACAAGGAGCTGGGCCTGGACTACTCGCGGGTGGTCCACGGCGTGCAGTCCTACGCCTACGAGCGGCCCCTGGTGGTGGGCGACGTGATCAGCGCCACGCCGCGCCTCACCTCGATCGAGACCAGGAGGTCGAACGAGTTCCTGACCATCGAATCGGAGGTCCACGACGCGAACGGCGAGCTGGTGCTCACCGCGCGGTCCACGCTGATCTCCCGCGGAACCGGAGGTCCCTGACAGATGACCGCGCAGGTCGATTTCGACGACGTGAAGGTGGGGGACGAGATCCCGGTCCGGTCGAAGGTGGTGAAGCGAGAGGACGTGAAGGCCTACGCCGACGCCTCCGGCGACCAGAACCCGCTGCACCAGGACGACTCGTTCGCCCAGATGGTGGGGTTCCCGGGGATCATCGCCCACGGGATGTTCACCATGGCCCACCTGACCTCCACCCTCACCGGATGGGTGGGCGATCCGGCCGCGCTGAAGAGCGTGGACGTGCAGTTCCGGGCCGTGGTGTACATGGACGAGACCATCGAGGCCGGAGGCAGGATCAGCGAGCTCGATCCGGATGCCCGCACCGCGAAGCTCGACGTCTGGGTCCGCCTGGAACGGGACGGGGTGACCGAGTATCCGATCAAGAACTCCACCGCCGAGGTGCAGCTGGCGTAGCGCCGGCTCGCACATGCCGCATCCCAACGAGGGGCGGGCTCCGGGCCCGCCCCTCGCCGTTCTGTCCTTCACCTACCGGCGCGTAACCTACCGGGCGGTAGCGCGGTCGAAGGATGATGTCGGGTGGTGAGCGCGGAGCTCCTGGCGGCGTGCCGTCGAGGTGACCGGGGCGCGTTCGAGGAGCTCGTCGAGCTGACCCACCGGCGGGTCTACAGCCTGGCCTACCGCCTGACGAACGACCGGACGGAGGCCGAGGACGTGGCCCAGGAGGCCTACCTCCGGATGTTTCGGGGGCTGGCCGGATTCCGGGAGGAGGCCCGGTTCGAGACATGGATGCACCGGATCGTCACGAACTGCGCGCTCACGATGCTGAAGCGCCGGGGCCGGTTCGGCGAGGTGCTCGCCGAGGAGCCCCCGGACGTGCCGGTGCCGGATGTCGCGGCCTCGCGCACCGCCGACCGGGACTCGCTGTCCCGGGCCATGGCAGGCCTGCCGGAGGGCCAGCGCGTCGTGGTCCTGCTGAAGGACGTGTACGGGCTGTCCTGCCGGGAGATCGGCGAGGAGATCGGGATCGAGGAGGGCGCGGTGAAGGTCCGGCTGCACCGGGCCCGCAAGCGCCTCAAGGAGGCCCTCGATGAGCCGGACGAGCAGGCGGGTCCGGTGTGAGGACGTCCGCGAGATCCTGCCCGAGTACGCGGAACCGGGACTTCGCCCGGCGGGCCCGGTGGAGCTCCACCTGGCGTCGTGCGCGGGATGCCGGGCCGACCTCGCCGCCTACCGCGCGCTGCTGAGCTCGCTGGAGGCCGTCCGGGACGTCGAGGTCCCGGTCCCCGACGGATACCTCGAACGGTCCCTGCACCTGGCACGGGCGGAAGCCGTGCGGGGGAAGGTCCGTTCGGCCGCCGACCTCAAGGCGGCGTCGGTCCGAGTGGGCGCGGCGGTCCGCCGCCACTCCACCGGCCTCCGCTACGCCCTGGCCGGGCTGGGCGGCGCCGCCGCCGGTGCCACCGCGATCGCCCTCGTGTGGTGGTCGGCGGCCAGACGAACCATCGGCCCCAGCCCTCTGTAATCCCTCCGGCTCCGCTCGCATACCTCCGGCGCCGGCCGTCGCCGTGGGCCCGAGAGCGCCTTGCCTTTCCCTCGCCGCCTCTGAACAATGCACTCGGGGGGACGGGCACGTGTCCGACGCAGGCGAGTTCCGGATCTTCATCTGCTACCGGCGGGAGGATGCGGCCGGCCATGCCGGCTGGCTCTATCAGACGCTCTCCGCGCGGCTCGGGGCCGGCCGGCTGTTCATGGACATCGACGCCATCGAGCCGGGCGCCGACTTCGTCCGCGTCGTGCAGCAGGCGATCGACTCGTGCGATGTCGTGATCGCGCTGATCGGGCCGACCTGGGCGACCGTGATCGACCGGGCCGGCCGGCGTCGCCTGGACGACCCGGCGGACTTCGTCCGGATGGAGCTGGAGACAGCGTTGGCCCGGGGCGTCCGCGTGGTCCCCGTGCTGGTGGGCGGCGCCCGCATGCCGTCGGCCGCGGATCTGCCCGAGACCCTCCGGGACCTCGCCCACATCAACGCGATGGAGCTGTCCGACCAGAGGTGGGCCTTCGACACCGGCCATTTCGCCGACCGGCTGGAGCGCTGGCGCACGGAGAAGCGGCAGCGCGCCCCGGCAGCTCCTCAGGCGGCACCACCAACACCTCCCCCGCCCACTCCGGTCTCGACCGCGCCCCGCGCGCCCGCATCGGGTGCGCCCTCACCGCCCCCGTCACCGCCTCCGCCCCGGCCCACCGGCACGCGTCGCCGCGGCCGCGCGGCCGTCGCGGTGGTCGTCGCCCTGGCGGTCGTGGCCACGGCGGTCGCCGTGGTCGTGCTGGCGAACGGGGGAGGGAAGCACGAGGGGCGTCGCTCGCCCAAGCCGGCGCTCACCACCGGCCGGACCACTCCAGCCACGACCACGCCGCCGACGACCGCGCCCCCGCCGAGCCTCGAGACGTCCACGTTCCTGTCGGGAACGGGACTCCCTCCTCCCGGCGGTCCGGACCATCTCGAGAAGGGATTCGCCAGGATCAGCGGCTTCTCGTTCAGCAACAGCGTCTGGTTCCAACTCGATCGCTTCTCGAGCGCTCCGATGCGGGCGAGCTACGACCTGGGCAAGCGGTACTCCCAGTTCGTGGCCACGGTGGGGATCGACCTCGACACCGAATTGGACCTCGACTGCCAGTCCGTGACGTTCTCGGAGTCGCTCGACGGGACCACCGAGGCCCCGGTCACGGCGCGGGCGGAGGGCGGAAAGGGGATCCAGGTGCCGCTTTCCGTAGCGGGGGTCCAGAAGCTGACACTCGAGGTGGAACACAAGGGGTCGTGCGAGGGGAAGGCCATCTGGGGAAACGCCGCCGTCCTGGGGACCGGGCCCACGCCGAGCGCAGCCGGGACGCCCGAGCCGAGCCCGGCGCCGGATGCCTTCCTCGGCCCGCTGACGCCGGTGGATCAGGAGGGCGATGCCCAGCGCGTCTCCCTCGACGCATCGATCGGCGGCGCCGACTATCCGAACAGCCTGGAATACCGGTTCGGGGCCTTCGACGCCCGGACGATGACCGAGACGTACGACCTCAACGGCGGATACGTGTCGCTGACCGCACAGCTCGGCATGGAGAAGGGCGAGAACGCGCCCTGCGACCACGTCACGTTCGACGAGTTCACCGACGGTGTCGGCCAGCCCGAGATCACCGTTCGGGCGGGCCCTGGTCTGCCGCTGACGCTCGACCTCACCGACGTCGGCCAGCTGAAGCTGGTCGTCACGCTCCCCGGCACGTGCGCGGCAAGCGCGATCTGGGGGTCCGCGAAGCTGACCGGGACCGCCTGACCCCCGCGCGGTCAGGCCGGGCGGTTGCGGCCGGTGGAGCGCTGGAGGCCGGTGGCGAGCGTCTGCATGGTGGTGCCGATCTGGTCCACCACGACCTCCACGTCGCGGTCGAACCGCTCCCCGATGATGATCGCGGTGCGGTCCAGGCGGTCGGCCAGGGCCGTCGCGGCCTTCGCCACCGACTCCACCGTGGTCCGGTTCTCCCGGCGGATGTGCTCGCCCAGCACCGCGAGGCGCTCGTCCATGGCCTCGCTGATCTCCTGGGGGAGGGCGGCGGCGAGCTCCTTGATGGCCCGGATGGCCTCCTTCGCCGCGGCCTGCTCCTCGACGACCACCAGCCGGCCCGCCAGCGCCGTGTTGTCGGAGCGGATCAGCTGGGCCAGGGCGGTGATGCGTTCGGACACGGCCCGGGTCAGCGACTCCTCGAGGCCCCGCCGGGCCGACTCCACCGCGGACGTGGTGGCCTGGATCAGGGTCTCCTCCAGGGACCGCTTCGCGGTCTCCACGGCGAACGACGTGGCCCTGGTGACGTGCTCCTCCAGGCCCCGCCGGGCCGACTCCACCGCCCGCTGGACCTCGCCCGTGGCCGGCACGAGCTTCGTGTCGACCAGACCCTCAACGGCCTGCGTGGACCGTTCGATGATGGACTCCTCGAGCGCGCCGAGGCCGGCCCGCATGGCCCGGTCCGTCCGTTCGAGCTGCTCGTCCATCCGCCGCTGCACCAGGTCGATGTGGCCGTCCACGCTCCGGGACAGGAACGTGACCCGCTCGTCGAGGGACTCGTGGAGCTGGACGAACCGCCGGTCCATGGCCGCGATGAAGTCGGCCATCCCGACCTCCACCGATCGGAGGATCTCCCGCTGGACGCGCTGCTCGATCTCGTCCACGGTCCACCCCAGGGCGGCCTGGGTCAGCTCGGCCATGCGGGCCAGGCGCTCGTCGATGTCGCGGGTGGCGTCGGCGCCCGCCTGCTGGGCCCGCTCCACCAGCCGAACGCGCATGTCCTCGGACTCGGCCCGCATCTGGTCCACGATGTCGGCCAGGCGCTCGTGGAGCGCGTCGGACACCCGGCCGGTGGCCTCCACGGCGGCGGCCCGGGCCGCCTCCACCTGGGCCCGGACGGCCTCCAGGCGCTCCGCCTGGTCCTGCATCGTGGCGTCCTGTTCCTCCAGGCCGGCCAGGGTCCGGGCCTCCACGGCGGCCAGGGCCTCGCCCAGGACCTGGGCATGGTGCCGGAGGCGGTCGTGAACCCCCTGGAGCTGCACGGCCACGGCCTCCCGGAGCCGCTCCTCGGTCTCCCGGGCTTCCACGTCCATGCGCGCGCCGAGGGTCTCGATGGCCTGGGATGTCCGGTCGAGGCGCCCGCCCAGCGCCTCCATGACCCGCTCGGACTCCTCGCGGACCAGCCCGTCGGTGTGCGCGGTGGCGGTCTGGACCCACTCCACGATGGCCCGGTCCCGGGCCGACAGGTATTCGACCACCTGGCCCAGGTACTCCTGGACCGCGTGGAGCCGTTCGGCCACGGGCCCCAGGTCGACGTCGTACGCCGGGGCCGCCTCCCCCCCGGCTCCCACCGGCACGCCAGCCTGAAGCTCGGTCACGGCGGTCCGAACGGTCAGGATCCCGTCCTCCAGGCGCTCGTGCAGCTCCCGGGAGGTCCGGTCGATGCTCTCGAGGGTGGTCTGCATCGCGTCGCCGACCCTGCTGTCGATACGGCCGTCGATGGACTGCAGCGTGGTCTCCATGCCGCCCAGCCGCTGGTCGAGGGTGACCAGGGTCAGCAGCTCCGGGCCGTTCTCGCCCGACGCCGCCTCGCCGAGGGCGCCGGTGAGCGCGCGCGCGGCGGACTCGACGCCGGACAGGTTGCGCTCCATCCGTTCGACGCGCACGTCGAGGGACTGGTAGCGCTCGTCGGCGTGGGCGATCAACCCCCGGATGGCCTGGTCCCGGGACAGCTCCCGGAGGATCCGTTCCCGGAGCTCGCGGAGCTCGGCCTCGGTGCCCTGCCACGCCTCCTCGGCCACGGCGGCCATCCGGGACCGGGCGCTCTCCTCGAGCTCTGCCAGGCCCCGTTCGAAGCGCGTCATCATGCTGCGGTGAACGCCCTCGATCTCGCCGGCCAGGGCCGGGTCGAGCGTGGAGGGGGATCCGGTGCGGGAGCCGAACAGCCGTCGCCGGGAGGCGCCGGGCGTGCCTCGACCGCCGGGGTCTGCGATTCCACTCATCTTCGCGTCGCTCTCCGGGGCCGGCGAGGCGCGTTCGTGCGCGAGTCTAGGGGACGCCGGGCACGCATACACGCAACCTGAGCAGGGAATTTGACGGGTGGTGGGAACAGGTACGGCTGCTTTGCCGGTGCGTGGGACGCACCCTATACTGGTTCGGGCTCCCTCCTTTCGGGACCGGACCACCGCACCACGGCGAAGGGGCGTAGCTCAATTGGTAGAGTCCCGGTCTCCAAAACCGGTGGTTGGGGGTTCGAGTCCCTCCGCCCCTGCAAGGGAGTGACATGAACAGGCAGACCAAGCGGCTGATGGCCAGACAGGAGGCGGCGAAGCAGCGCGCCCCCGGCACGGCCGCGCCCCGGCGACCTCCGACGCAGCAGGAGCGCAAGAAGCGAGTCCCGCCGCGTCAGTTCCTCAAGGAGGTCCGGCAGGAGCTCAAGAAGGTGAACTGGCCGACCCGCAAGGAGCTCGGCGCCTACTTCGTTGTGGTCCTGGTGTCGGTGGTGGTGCTGACCTCGTTCGTGTTCGGGCTCGACTACGGCTTCTCGAAGGCCGTGCTCAAGATCTTCGCAGGCGGCTGAGCCACTTCACGAAGGAAACCGCGAATCCCATGGATCAGGCACACGACCAGTTCGGCACGGCCGACGACGCTTCGGACGAGTCACCCGAGGCGGCGGACTCGCCCGTGCCCTTCGACGACTCGCCCCAGGAGGGCGCCGAGCCCGCAGGGGAGGCGTCCGCCGAGGGCGCCGAGCCCGAGTCGGGGGAGGGGACGAGCGGCGAGTCCAGCTACGACGCGCCCACCGGCGACGACGTCTCCGCCCCGGCCGGAGCCGGCATCGGCGACGTGACGGAGCCGGGGCTCGACGAGGGAACCATCGCCCTGGAGACCGCCGACGTGGACGGGGTCCCGACGGTCGACGACGAGGACCCGGACGCCATCCCGGCGCCGCCCGAGGGCGACGAGGCCTACGTGGCGCCGAGCGACGGGGAGGACGAGCCGGTGGACGAGCCGCAGCTCGAGGCCCCGCCCGCCGACCGTCAGGCCGACGAGCCCGTCGAGGACGACTCCATCGCCGAGGTCCTGGCCGGCGAGCCCGACGCGGAGGAGCCGGCCGCCGAGCATCCGGCCACCGAGGAGGCCGAGCCGGAGACCGTGGAAGCCGAACCGGAGACCGAGGCGGCCGCGCGGCGGCCTCGGCGCGCACCGGCCGCCGCCCGCGCGGAGGGGGCCGACCGGGCCGGCGACCCGTTCGGGGGCCCCGGCGACTGGTACGTGGTCCACACCTACGCCGGCTACGAGAACAAGGTGAAGGCCAACCTGCTGTCCCGGATCCACTCCATGCAGATGGAGGACAAGATCTTCAACGTCCACATCCCGATGGAGGACGTGCTGGAGATCAAGGGCGGGAAGCGGCAGATCGTGCAGCGCAAGGTGTTCCCCGGATATCTGCTGGTGAAGATGTTCTACGACAACGACTCCTGGTACGTGGTCCGGAACACGCCGGGTGTGACCGGGTTCGTGTCGAGCGGGACGGGCACGAAGCCGACGCCGCTGTCGAAGCGCGAGGTCGAGAAGATCCTCGCGGTGAAGCAGGAGACCGAGGCCAAGCCGCAGTTCCGCCTGGAGTTCGAGGAGGGCGACACCGTCCGGATCATCTCCGGCCCGTTCGCCGACTTCAACGGCACCATCTCCGAGATCAACGTGGACCAGAGCAAGCTGAAGGTCCTGGTGAACATCTTCGACCGGGAGACCCCGGTCGAGCTGGGGTTCGACCAGGTGGCCAAGGTCTAGCCAAGACCACCACGAGAGCGGGAGGCCTGTCCCGGGCCGCCGGAACCGCAGGAGGAGACGAACATGGGAGGCGCTGCACGACGCAGCCGCAAGAAGGTCACGGCCCTGGTCAAGCTGCAGATCAAGGCGGGCCAGGCCACCCCCGCCCCGCCGGTGGGCACGGCCCTCGGCCAGCACGGGGTCAACATCATGGACTTCTGCCGGCAGTACAACGAGGCCACGCAGCAGTACGCGGGCCAGGTCATCCCGGTCGAGCTGACCATCTACGAGGACCGCACGTTCTCGTTCATCACGAAGCAGCCCCCGGCCGCGGAGCTCATCAAGCAGGCCGCGGGGGTGGAGTCCGGCTCCGGCGAGCCGAATCGCAAGAAGGTCGGGACCGTGTCGCGGGACCAGCTCCGCCAGATCGCCGAGCGGAAGATGGTGGACCTCAACGCGAACGACGTGGACGCCGCCATCAGCATCCTGGCCGGCACCGCCCGGAGCATGGGCATCGAGGTCCGGTCGTGAAGCGGGGCAAGCGGTACACGCAGGCCTCCGAGGCCATCGACCGGACCAGGACATACACGCCCGGCGAGGCCCTCGCGCTCCTGAAGCAGATGCCGGAGGCGAAGTTCGACGAGACCGTCGAGGTCGCGTTCAACCTCGGGGTGGACCCCCGGAAGGCCGACCAGATCGTCCGGGGCACCGTGTCGCTCCCCCACGGGACCGGGAAGTCCGTCCGGGTCGGGGTGTTCGCGGTGGGGGACAAGGCCCGGGAGGCCCGGGAGGCCGGCGCCGACGTGGTCGGCGGCGAGGAGCTCGTCGACGAGGTCATCAAGGGCAACATCGACTTCGACGCCGCGGTGGCCACGCCGGACCTCATGTCGGCGGTGGGGAAGGCCGGTCGCGTCCTCGGCCCACGGGGCCTCATGCCGAACCCCAAGGCGGGGACCGTGACGAACGACATCGCGAAGGCCGTGGCCGACATCAAGGGCGGCAAGCTCGAGTACCGGACCGACCGCCAGGGCAACCTGCACCTCGTGATCGGCAAGCGTTCGTTCGACGAACAGGCCCTGAGGGAGAACTACCTCACGGTGATCGAGGAGATCCTCCGGGCCAAGCCGGCCGCCGCGAAGGGCAAGTACGTGAAGAGCCTGACGCTGTCCACCACGATGGGCCCCGGGCTCCGCATCGATCCCGGCCACCTCCGCGAGCTGGACTCGGTCACCGGCTAGCGGAAACGAGGCGGCCCGTGGAGGCCGGGCTCCCTGCGGCCGCGCCTCGCGCGCCTACACTTCGCGCATGAGGTCGATGGGCCCGGAGGAAGCCGTCTCGGTCGTCCACTCGCGCCATCAGGTGTACCTGCACGCCGCTGCAGCGGTCCCCTCGGTGCTCCTCGACGCGCTGGTGGCCCGGGCCCCCGAGCTGGAGGACGTCCGAGTGGTCCACCTCCACGTCGAGGGGCCGGGCCCCCACCTCGCTCCCGAGATGGATGGGCATTTCCGCCACATCGCGTTGTTCATCGGGCCGAACGCGCGAGCCGCGGTGAACGAGGGCCGGGCGGAGTACGTGCCGGTGTTCCTGCATGACACCGTGGACCTGTTCATGAGCGGAGCCATGCCGCTCGACGCCGCGCTGATCAACGTCTCGCCGCCCGACGCCCACGGGTTCTGCTCCCTGGGGACCTCGGTGGAGGCCACGCTTGCGGCCGTGCGCTCGGCCACGACGGTCGTGGCACAGATCAACGCCGCCATGCCCAGGACCCTGGGCGACTCGTTCATCCACGTGGATCAGATCGACTTCGGGGTGGAGGTCGACGTCGCGCCGTACGAGCACACGCCTCCGCCGATCGGCGCCGTGGAGCGGAAGATCGGGGAGCACGTCGCCTCCCTGGTCCAGGACGGCGCGTGTCTGCAGATGGGGATCGGGGCCATCCCGGCGGCCACCGCCCTGTTCCTGCGTGACAAGCGGGACCTGGGGATCCACAGCGAGATGTTCACCGACGTGGTCGTGGACCTGGTCGAGGCGGGAGCGGTCACCGGGGCCCGCAAGGAGTTCAACCGGGGCAAGCTGGTGTCCACGTTCATGATGGGGACCAGGCGGCTGTACGACTTCGTCCACGACAACCCCATGGTCGAGATGCGGCCCGCCGACTACACGAACGACACCCACCGCATCCGCCAGTTCCGCCGGATGACCGCCATCAACTCCGCCATCGAGGTCGACCTCACGGGGCAGGTCTGCGCGGACTCCATCGGCTACCGGCTGTACAGCGGCGTCGGGGGCCAGATGGACTTCATCCGGGGGGCGGCGCTGGCGCCGGAGGGCCGGGCCATCATCGCCCTGCCCTCGACGGCGGCCGGCGGGACCGCCTCCCGCATCGTGCCGGGCCTCCGGGAGGGGGCCGGGGTTGTCACCACCAGGGCCCACGCCCGGACCGTGGTCACCGAGCACGGCGTGGCCGAGCTGTACGGCCGGAGCATCGCCGAACGGGCCCGGGCCCTCATCGCCGTGGCCCACCCGGACTTCCGCGAGGACCTCGAGGCTCAGGCCCGCAAGGCCAACTACCTGTAGGCGGCCCCCCGGGGGGCCGGGCCATGACAGCGGCGGCTCCCGCCGGTACCCTTGACTCGCCGCAGACAGCAGGGGCGCGTGGCGCGTAATCCCTCCGGGGTACCTGCCGAGGCGAATCGAGGCTTCCGCAACGCGTCGCCTCCGCCCGGGCTGTCGGCGGGGGCGTTGTTCGTGCGCGAGGAGAGCGGATGCCGAAGACGGAGAAGGTTCAGAAGGTCTCGGAGCTGACGGAGCGGATCCGGCGCTCCCAGGCCCTGTTCATCGCGGATTACCGGGGGCTCACGGTGTCGGACGTCACCGAGCTCCGCCGCTCCCTGCGGGAGTCCGGGGCCCGGTTCACCGTGGCCAAGAACACACTGCTGAAGCGGGCGGCGGGCGAGGCCGGCGTCGAGGGGCTCGAGGAGCTCCTGCAGGGCCCGACGGCCGTCGCGTTCGTCGACGGCGACCCCATCGCGGCCGCGAAGTCGCTGGTCGACGCCATCCGGCGGTTCCGGACGCTCGAGATCAGGGGCGGGTTCATGGAGGGCCGGGTCATGACCTCGGCCGACGCCCAGAACCTGGCCACGATCGAGCCCCGGGAGGTCCTGCTGGCCAAGCTGGCGGGGGTCATGAAGGCGGAGATGTCGAGGGCCGCGTACATGTTCCAGGCCCTGCAGTCGCGGTTCGTGTCGGTGCTGGAGGCCTACCGGGAGAAGCTCCCGGCCGAGGCCGCGACCGAGGAGGCCGCGACCGAGGCGGACGCCGCGCCCGAGGAGGCAGCACCCGAGGCGGAGGCCGCGCCCGAGGAGGCCGCGCCCGAGGCGGAGACGCCGGAGGAGACGAGCGAGGAAGAAACCACGACGGACGAGGAGCCGGCCGCCGAGGCGCCCGGAGACGAAGGAAAGGAGTAGGCGGTGGCAGCGACGAAGCTCAACTCCGACGATCTGCTCGAGCACTTCAAGGGCATGACCCTGCTGGAGCTCTCGGAGTTCATCAAGAAGTTCGAGGAGACCTTCGAGGTCACGGCCGCGGTGGCCGCCCCGATGGCCGTGGGCGGAGGCCCGGCGGCGGTCGCCGAGGAGGAGGAGGAGCAGACGGAGTTCGACGTCGTCCTCGTCGGCGCCGGCGACAAGAAGATCCAGGTGATCAAGGAGGTCCGCGCGCTCACGAGCCTCGGCCTGAAGGAGGCCAAGGACCTCGTGGACAGCGCACCCAAGCCGGTGCTGGAGCGGGTTCCCAAGGAGCAGGCCGACGCCGCCAAGGAGAAGCTCGAGGCGGCCGGCGCCAGCGTCGACATCAAGTAGGCGAACGGACCACCACCGCCACGCGAGGGGCCGGGCCGAACGGGTCCGGCCCCTTCGTCGTCCCCCGACTCAGCGCTCGGTGTCCCGGAACCAGGCCACGGTCCGGGCCAGGGCCTCGTCCAGGCCCACGCGGGGCTCCCATCCCAGCACCTCGCGGGCCCTCGTGATGTCGGGCTTGCGCTGGGTGGGGTCGTCCACCGGCCGGTCGACGAACTCGATCTCCGGCTCCACCCCGACCGCCCGGCACACCGCGCGGGCCAGATCGACCACGGTGACCTCCTCCGGGTTCCCCAGGTTCACCGGGTCCACCACCTCGCTGTCGAGCAGCCGCACGATCCCCTCGACCAGGTCCCCCACGTACCCCACCGAGCGGGTCTGCGACCCGTCGCCGTGCACCGTGAGCGGCCGGCCGGCCAGGGCCTGGGCGATGAACGTGGGGACGGCCCGGCCGTCGTCGGGGCGCATCCGCTCGCCGATCGTGTTGAAGATGCGAACGATCCGGGTGGGGATGCCGTGGACCCGGTGGTACGCCATGGTCATGGCCTCGCCGAACCGCTTGGCCTCGTCGTACACGCCGCGGAGCCCGATCGGGTTCACGTTCCCCCAGTAGGACTCGGGCTGGGGATGGACCAGCGGGTCGCCGTACACCTCGGAGGTCGAGGCCAGGAGGAACCGTGACCCCTTGGCCTTGGCCAGGCCCAGGGCGTTGTGGGTTCCGAGGGCCCCCACCTTCAGGGTCTGGATGGGGAGCTGGAGGTAGTCCACGGGCGAGGCCGGCGACGCGAAGTGCAGGACCGCGTCCACCGGCCCCTGCACCCGGACCCCGTCGCTGATGTTCTCGTCCACGAACTCGAACCGGTCGCCGGCGAGGTGCTCCACATTCGAGCGCCGCCCGGTCAGCAGGTTGTCCACGCAGACCACGGCGGCCCCGTCGGCGAGGAACCGCTCGCACAGGTGCGAGCCGATGAATCCGGCCCCTCCCGTCACCACCACACGCCGATTCGGAGTGTCCACGGGGGCCGATGCTATCCCGACGGGGTTGCCAATCGGGGGTTCGGTACCGTACAAGGGACCCATGGAGGGGGAACCGCAGGGTTTCGGGCTCCGCCTGAGGACGGCGCGGATCCACGCCGGCCTGTCCCAGTCCGCCCTGGAGGGGCGCAGCGGCATCCCGAAGGCCCGGCTGTCCCGCTACGAGAACGGGCACGTCCTCCCGTCCATCGAGACCCTGGGCCGCCTGGCCGCCGCCCTCGAGGTCTCGGAGGCCAGCCTCCTCGGTGACCAGCGGGCCATCGTCGAGGAGTTCTTCAACGTGCTGTTCCGCCGGGGCATCCGCATCTACACGGTCGAACAGGCCACCCGCCTGGCCGATGCGGTGGCCGAGATCCTGGAGACGGCCACGCCTGCCGTGGAGTCGGTCGACGGCTCGGGGGGCGAGGTGGCGAGCGCCACCATGAGCTCGCTGACCGAAGGGGGCGCCGCGATGTCGGGCTCGGGCCACCCGGCGGTGCCCGATCTCGTCCCGCCGGCCTGATCGCCGCGCTCGCACAGGCCCCGTCCCGCTCGCCTGTTCTGCCCGAACGGGGCTGGTCAGGGCCCTGCCGAGGTGCTACGCTTCGGGCCTGTCGCCCGGGGTGAGGCGGTCGTATGAGCCTGCCCGGGTTGACTGTGCGCCCTCTCCTTCCTATACTGCTCGTTTGCCGTGCCGTCTCCCGCATGTCTTCGATTCATGCATGACGCCTGTCCCTGAGGAGGGGATCATTCTTGCCTGACGCCCTGGTGCCTGGACGCGAGCGTGTCACCTTCGCCAAGCTGGAGGAGGTCCTTCCGCTCCCCGATCTCGTGGGGATCCAGCGTGGGTCCTTCGACTGGCTGCTGAAGACCGGTCTCAAGGAGGTCCTCGACGAGATCTCGCCGATCGAGGACTTCACCGAGCAGTTCCAGCTGTTCTTCGGCAATCACCAGTTCAAGGAGGTCAAGAACTCCGAGGAGGAGTGCAAGGACAAGGACGTGACGTACTCCGCGCCGCTGTTCGTGGAGGCGTCGTTCGTGAACACGGTCACCGGAGAGATCAAGGAGCAGGAGGTGTTCATGGGGGACTTCCCCATGATGACCTCAGGTGGCACCTTCATCATCAACGGGACCGAGCGCGTCGTGGTGTCCCAGCTGGTCCGGTCGCCGGGCGTGTACTTCGACCGGTCGATCGACAAGACCTCGGACAAGGACGTGTACCTGGCCAAGGTCATCCCCTCCCGGGGGGCCTGGCTGGAGTTCGACGTGGACAAGCGCGACACCGTCGGCGTCCGCATCGACCGCAAGCGCCGTCAGTACGTCACGGTCCTGCTGAAGGCCCTGGGGTGGACCGAGGACGAGATCCTGTCGATCTTCGACAACGCCCAGTCCATCCAGAACACTCTCGAGAAGGACCACATCGCCACGCAGGAAGACGCCCTCATGGACATCTACCGGCGCCTGCGACCGGGCGAGCCGCCCACCGCGGAATCGGCCCGGACCCTGCTGGTGAACCTGTTCTTCAACCACAAGCGCTACGACCTGGCCCGGGTGGGCCGGTACAAGGTGTCGAAGAAGCTCGGCGACGGCCCGGCCGGGCTGCAGGCCCAGCTGAAGGCGCGGTTCAACGAGCTGAAGGCGAACGACAACCCGGACAAGAAGGGCCACGAGCAGGACCGCTACCGCGTGTTCGCCACCCTGCAGTCCGGGGAGGCCAGCTCGGGCGCCCCCAAGGAGAAGACCATCCTCACGTTCGAGGACATCCTGAAGTCCGTCCGGTACCTGGTGAAGCTCCACGCCGGTGAGGAGGGTTTCGAGCCCGACGACATCGACCACTTCGGGAACCGCCGCCTGCGGAGCGTGGGCGAGCTCATCCAGAACCAGATCCGGATCGGGCTGTCCCGCATGGAGCGGGTGGTCCGCGAGCGCATGACGACCCAGGACGTCGAGGCCATCACGCCGCAGACCCTGATCAACATCCGGCCCCTGGTGGCCTCCATCAAGGAGTTCTTCGGCACGTCCCAGCTCTCGCAGTTCATGGACCAGACGAACTCCCTGGCCGGCCTGACCCACAAGCGCCGCCTGTCGGCGCTGGGCCCGGGCGGGCTGTCCCGCGAGCGGGCCGGGTTCGAGGTCCGTGACGTGCACCCGTCCCACTACGGGCGGATGTGCCCGATCGAGACCCCCGAGGGGCCGAACATCGGCCTGATCGGGTCGCTGTCGTCGTACGGCCGGATCAACCAGTTCGGGTTCGTGGAGACCCCCTACCGCAAGGTGGTCAAGGGCCGGCTCGCCGAGCAGATCGACTACCTGTCGGCGGACGAGGAGGACCTCCACGTCATCGCCCAGGCCAACACGCCGCACGACCCCAAGACCGGGAAGTTCTCCGAGGACCGGATCCTGGTCCGGCGCAAGGGCGGCGAGGTGGACTACGTCGCCCCGGACGAGGTCGACTACATGGACGTCTCGCCGAAGCAGCTGGTGAGCGTCGGGGCCGCCCTCATCCCGTTCCTGGAGCACGACGACGCCAACCGGGCCCTGATGGGCGCGAACATGCAGCGCCAGGCGGTGCCGCTCGTCCGGTCGGAGGCGCCGCTGGTGGGGACCGGCGTGGAGTTCCGCGCGGCCGTCGACGCCGGCGACGTGGTGATCGCCGAGGAGGCCGGGGTGGTGGAGGAGGTCTCGTCCGACGACATCACCGTTCGGGGGCGCAGCGGCAACCTCAAGATCTACCGCCTGCTCAAGTTCCGCCGGTCGAACCAGGGCACCTGCATCAACCAGCGGCCCATCGTGGCCGCCGGGGACAAGGTGGCCAAGGGCCAGCTGATCGCCGACGGCCCCTCCACCGACCAGGGCGAGCTGGCCCTCGGCAAGAACCTCCTGGTGGCGTTCATGCCGTGGGAGGGCCACAACTACGAGGACGCCATCGTGATCTCGGAGCGCCTGGTGAAGGACGACGTGCTCACCTCGATCCACATCGAGGAGCACGAGGTCGACGCCCGCGACACCAAGCTCGGCGCGGAGGAGATCACCCGTGACATCCCGAACGTCTCCGAGGAGATCCTGAAGGACCTCGACGAGCGCGGGATCGTCCGCATCGG
>DASWED010000081.1:0-2271 GCA_036394995.1 Actinomycetota bacterium | reverse complement strand
ATGTTCGCCGGCAGCAGGTCGAACGCGTCGTCGGGGACCTCGACGATCGCGGCGCCCGCCCCCACCCGGCCCAGCAGGACGTCGTGGATCGTGGGGCTCACGTCGTCGGGCTCGAGGCCCAGGCTGAACGTCAGGCAGGCCTGGGGGTCGAGGTCCACGGCCAGGACCTTCCGGCCCCGCTCGGCCAGGGCCGATGCCAGCGCGGCCACGGTGGTGGTCTTGGCGACCCCACCCTTCTGGTTGGCGACGGCGATGGTCCTGCTCACGGTGCCAGGGTTGTACCGCCGGGAGCCCCCGGCGACAACCACACCGGCCCGAGGCCATGCGGCGTGGGTCCATCTGAGGTCCGGCTCGCGTCGGGCAGGCCGAGTCAGGGTTCGGGATCGCCGAAGTCCAGCGAGCGGAGGGTTGCGTCGGCCCGGTCGAGCGCGGCGGTGAGCCACGCTGGATCCTGCGGACCGGTGTCGTCGGCGGCCGGGAACATGAACGTGTTCAGGGCCTCGCTGGACCCCAGGGCGACCCCCCGGGTCGCCAGGTAGTCGACGATCGCGAACTCCCAGCTGAACAGCGCCGTCCCGTCCTCGTACGCGTGCACAGTGTACGTGAGGTACGGATTCGGGCGGGTCCGGTACAGGCGAGCGCCGCGGCCGGGCCGGTCCTCAGCCAGACTGAACCCATGCGCGGCGAGCGCCTCCTCGAATCCCACGCGCGGAGGGTAGCGCAGCTACCGGCCCCGGACCGCCAGTAACCCCGCCGCGCCGGACCACGCGCCGCGAGCGGGGCCGCCCGGCGCGTGCGATCCTGCGCGCCATGGACGGCACCACCGGACCGATCTCGCTCGACCGCCTGGCCGACAAGCTCCTCGAGCCATGGAAGCCGCAGGACGTGGTCGCGGTCAACGACGCGATCCTCCGCATGGCCCGGCTCCATGGCGAGTTCCCGTGGCACGCGCACGACGAGGACGAGATGTTCCTGTGCTGGCGCGGTTCGTTCCGCATCCAGATGGACGAGCGGGACCCCGTCACGCTGGAGCCCGGCGACCTGTTCGTCGTCCCCCGGGGCGTCCTGCATCGCCCCGTTGCCGCCGAGCCCGCCCACGCCATCATGCTGGAGCGACCGGAGACCCTCCAGTACGGGAACCCCGCGACGGATTAGTCGATCGCCCGGAGCAGGCCGGGGACGCCACCTCCCTCCCGGTCGGGGAAAGACAGCGCTACGGGCTCCACGGTGGAGGCTCGGGCGCGGGCAACGGAGCCCCGGGCCTTGCCCAGCGCGCTGCGGATCTCGTCCGCGCCGTTCGAGAGCATGGTGGAGGCCCGGCTCACCTTGTTCTCAAGCACGCTCTCCACCACCTCGAGGACCCCGCACACCTCGGTCAGACAGGCCTCGAGGTCGCCGGCCGAGCCGAACCGGGCCACCAGGCTGTACAGGAACAGCAGGACCGGCAGGGCAGCGGAGTAGGGCACGATCACCACGCCCCGGGCGAACGCGTCGGCGTGGGCGCGCCGGAGCACGGCGTACGCCGCGTCGGGGATCGCGGCCACGGCCACCGGCGCCGTGACCGCGGGATCCAGGTACTGCGCCACCTCGCGGGCCCGGCCGGCCACGACGCGTTCGACCTCCCGCGCGACCAGGTCCCGCTGGGCCGGTTCCGTGGCCGCCTCCAACGCCTCCAGCTCGCGCACGGCGGTCCACTTGGAGTCCACCGGCAGCCGCCTACCGTCGGGCAGCAGCAGCCCGTACTCCACGACCTTCCCGTTGACCCGGAAGTCGCTGGTCAGCATCCCCGGCGGGAGCCCCGCCAGGTGGTCGCGCAGGACGTTCTCGCCGGCCCGGCCCTTCGCGGCGCCCCCGGCCAGGACCGTGGACAGCCGCCGGACCACCTCGGTGTGCTCGGCCTCCCGGCCCCGGCGCTCCTCGTCCCTGATCCGGAGCGCCTCCAGCGCGTGCCGGGCCGCCCGCACCTCGGCGTGCAGGCGCTCCTCCCCCGCGTCCCGGGCCCTGGATCCGTCGGCCAGGCGCCGGATCTCAGCGGCCTGGGCCTCCATCCGGGCCTCGAACGCGCCCGACGCCACCACGCCGGCCGCCCGGTCCCGTTCGCGCGAGGCCACCCGCTGTCGCAGCGCCAGCGTGAACCCCACGGCCAGGCCGACGCCGAGGGCGGTCAGCCCGATCCCGATCTCGCTCATCGTCTCGTCCTTCCCGGGACCACCCGAGCATCGTAGGAAGGGGGTCTGACATCGCGGATCCGCCCTTCAAGGTTCGGGCCTT
>DASWED010000080.1:0-2360 GCA_036394995.1 Actinomycetota bacterium | reverse complement strand
CGCGGGGAGCGACCTCCTGCTGCTCGACGAGCCCACGAACCACCTCGACGTCGACGCCAAGAACTGGCTCATGAAGTTCCTGGTGTCGTACCGGGGCGCCCTGTTGGTGGTGAGCCACGACCTCGTGCTGCTCGACCAGTCGATCACCCGGGTCATGCACCTCGACGAGGGAGAGCTGGTCGAGTACCGCGGCACGTACTCGCAGTACCGCGAGGCCCGCAAGCGCGACGAGGAGCGCAGGGCCAGAGTGGCCACCCGCCAGGCCGCCGAGATCGAACGGCTCCGCTCCCTGGCCGACTCGATGCGCCACTCCACCGAGAAGCGCGCCCGCAAGGCCCAGACCCTGGACACGCGGGTCGCGCGCCTCCGGGCCGGTCAGGTCGCCGGGCCGAAGCGCGAGCACAAGTACCGGGTCCGGTTCCCCGAGCCGCCGCACTCCGGCCGGGTCTCGCTGGTGGTGGAGGGGCTGGCCAAGGGATACGGCGGGCCGCTGGTGTTCTCCGACGTCGGCTTCGACCTCGGCCGCGGGGAGCGACTCATGGTGATCGGGCTGAACGGCGCCGGGAAGACGTCCATGCTCCGGATCCTGGCCGGGGAGACGGAGCCGAACGCCGGCGAGGTCCGCCTGGGGCACGGTGTCTCGCTGGGCTACTACGCCCAGGAGCACGAGGGCCTCACGCCGGGCCGGGACGTGATCACGCACATGCGCGACATGTCCACCGCCGGCGACCAGCAGCTTCGAGCCCTCCTCGGCATGTTCGGCCTGACCGGCGAACGGGCCTTCCAGGACGCGGGGACCCTGTCCGGCGGGGAGAAGACCAAGCTGGCCCTGGCCCAGCTGGTGGCGGGGCGGCACAACCTGCTGCTCCTCGACGAGCCGACGAACAACCTCGACCCGCCGTCCCGCGAGGCCGTGGCCCGGTCGCTGGCCGAATGGCCCGGCTCCATGGTCATCGTCAGCCACGACCCCGAGTTCGTGGAGGCCCTCGAGCCCGACCGGGCGCTGTTCATGCCCGACGGCACCCTCGACCACTGGTCCGAGGACTACCTCGACCTGGTCTCACTCGCATAGCCAGGGTTCGTCAATCTGATTGACGAACTGTCGAACTCGTGGCACGCTGGCGCCGTGCAGGAACCGGATCTCACGCGGCTGCTGCTGGAGGCGCACCGGGGAGTGGCGGTGGAGCTCGTGGCGAACATGGCCGAGCGCGGGTACCCGGAGGCCCGGGCCGGCCATGCGGCGGTGGCGCTCTCGATCGACCGCCGAGCCGGCACGCGGCTCACCGAGCTGGCTCAGCGGGCCCGGATGACGAAGCAGGGCATGATGCTCCTGGTGGACGACATGGAGGGGCGGGGCTACGTTCGCCGGGTCCCCGACCCCGAGGACGCCAGGGCCAAGATCGTCCGGCTCACCGCGCGCGGCCGGACCTATGTCGCCGAGACGCGCAGGGCCCTGCAGGCCGTGGAGGGAAGGATCCGGCGCGGGCTCGGCGACCGGCGGTACCGGCAGCTCCGGGACACGCTCGAGTGGCTGGCCGGCGAGGAGGAAGGGGAAGGGTGACCGAACGCGAGCTCAGGGTGTTCGACGACCTCGACGGGCTGGTGGACGCGGCCGTTCGGCTCTTCCTGGAGGAACGTCCCCGGACCATCGCGCTGTCCGGAGGCTCCACGCCGAAGCCCGTCTACGAGCAGCTGGCCGGACAGGACTACCCGTGGGCCGAGGTCGAGGTGTTCTTCGGCGACGAGCGGTGCGTGCCCCCCGATCACCCCGACTCGAACTTCGGGATGGCCAACGAGGCGCTCCTGTCGAAGGTGACCACCCGGGTCCACGCCATGTACGACTGCGATCCCGACCTGTACGAGGCCGACCTCCGCTCGGTGTTCGGCGAGGGCGTGCCGTCGTTCGACCTGATGTTCATGGGCATCGGCGACGACGGCCACACCGCCTCGCTGTTCCCCGGCAAGCCCGCCCTCGACGTCCGCGACCGCTTCGTCACCTACGTTCCCGAACCGGGCATGCCCCCGCCCCACCCCCGCCTCACGCTGACCTTCCCCGTCCTCGATGCCGCGAAGCTGTCCCTGTTCCTCGTCTCCGGCGAGCCCAAGCGCGAACGCCTCCACCAGCTCATGGCCGACGCCGACTTCCCCGCCGCCCGAGTCCGTTCCGAGCGCATCGTCGTCCTCGCCGACAGAGCCGCCGCCGGCTGACGCGCCGGTCGGGCTACCCGACGGCGCCGCCGACGTGGAGCGCCTTGCCCACGCCGTAGGTGATCCCGGCGGCCACCCCACCGACGAGCAGCATGCGCACTCCGGACCACCACAGGGGCCTGCCGGTCACACGAGAGATACCGCCGCCCACC
>DASWED010000079.1:0-18422 GCA_036394995.1 Actinomycetota bacterium | reverse complement strand
CTTCTCCAGGACCGGCAGGAGGTCCTTCACCGCGCTGATCTTCGAGTTCACCAGCAGGATGTAGGGCTCCTCCAGGACCGCCTCCATCCGCTCGGGGTCGGTCACGAAGTACGGCGAGATGTAGCCCTTGTCGAACCGCATCCCCTCGACCAGGTCGAGCTCCATGCCGAACGTGTTCGACTCCTCGACGGTGATCACGCCGTCCTTGCCCACCTTGTCCATGGCCTCGGCGATCTGCGAGCCGATCTCCGGGTCGCCGGCCGAGATCGACGCGACGTGCGCGATCTGGTCGGGCGTCTCGATGTCCTTGGCCTGGTTCTTGATGGCCTCGACGGACAGCTCGACGGCCCGCTCGATCCCCCGCTTCAGCGACATCGGGTTGGCGCCGGCGGCCACGTTGCGGAGGCCCTCCTTGACCATGGCCTGGGCCAGCACCGTGGCGGTGGTGGTGCCGTCACCGGCCACGTCGTCGGTCTTCTTGGCGACCTCCTTGACCAGCTCGGCCCCGACCCTCTCCATGGGGTCCTCGAGCTCGATCTCCTTGGCGATCGATACGCCGTCGTTCGTGATCGTGGGGGCGCCCCACTTCTTCTCGAGGACGACGTTGCGGCCCTTCGGCCCGAGCGTGATCCTCACGGCATTGGCCAGCTGGTCCATGCCCCGCTCGAGCGCCCGGCGCGCTTCCTCCTCGAAGGTGATGAGCTTGGCGGCCATCCCTTCCTCCTCTTCCTCTGGTCGGCTCTCAGCCTCGGCTGACGACTGCTAGCACTCGGAACCCCCGAGTGCTAACCGATGTTATAGCGTCGGACCACGGAATTGACAAACGGACGGGCCCCAACCGGCAACCTGAAAGCCCTCCGACCTCCGGCTCAGGACCAAGGTCCGCCTTGACCGGCCCGCACACGGTCCGTAGGATCGCGGACCGAGCTTCCTGGGGGGGTGCCCGTTCTGAGTCTGGGTGGGAGCACGCACCGGTTCGTCCTCGCCCTGCTGGTCACGGCCGCGACGGCGTGTACGCACGCCGCCGCCTCGGACGGCCCCGCTCCGGCGAACTCCGACGCGTCCCCGGCATCCCCGGCGGGGAGTGCCTCCAACGGCGTGTGTACGTGACCTCGTCGGACGCGGGCCACGTGCTGGCGTTCGATTCCGACACCGGGGACCGCCTGTGGACCAGCAAGGATCGGGCGGACGGGGCGCTCGTGGCCTCACCCGTGGTGCTGGACGGGCGAGTGTACGTCTGCTCCTCGAACGGGAACGTGTACGCGTTCTCCCGCTGACGGTGCCCGGGCGAGCGTCACCCCACGGTGACCCGGCCGCACATCCCCGAGCACTTCCCGCTGGTGAGCGTGGAGTGGAACTTGCACCGGAACCTGTAGACGCCCTTGGTGTTGAACACCCGGCTGGTGGTCTGCCCCACCTGCAGCGTGACGTTCTTCGACCAGTTCGATGAATAGGAGGTCACGGTGTGGCTGCACGAGACGGCCTTCCAGATGACCTTGGTCCCCTTGGCCACGCTGGGGGCCTTCGGCGACCACGCGTACACGACCGGGACTCCGGTGCACGTGCCCTTGATCCTGGTGCTGGCCTGGGCGGGCACAGCCGGGCCCACCACCGCCGCGACCACCGCAGCGCCGAGCACGACCGTTCGGAACCTCGCGAGCATGGCCTGACCCTCCTCCGTTCGTGGCCGATCGCGGCGGGCCGGCAACCCGCCCTCCGGATGGTCTACGAACGAGGGCGCCCTCCGGACGTGCCCATGTCGCGGCCGTTCCACCCGGTACGCCGTCGGGAGCGACGCGCCGGCGGAGGGCCTATCCTGCGGCTGGCCGCCCATGACCACGATCGAAGAGCTCGACGCCAGGTTCTACCGAGGCCGCGAGGACGAGCACGCCCGGTTCGACCGCACCGTCCGCCGGTACCTTCGGCCCGAGAGCCGGGTCCTCGACGCCGGGGCCGGCCGGGGGCGAGCGTTCACGCACGACTACGCCCGGCTGGCTGCGCTCGTCGTGGGCGTCGACCTGGACGACTCGGTCCGCGAGAACACGCTGCTCCATGCGGCCGCGGTGGCGGACATCGAGTGCCTCCCGTTCCGCGACGCCGCGTTCGACCTCGTGCTGGCCAAGTATGTGTTCGAGCACCTCGACCGGCCCCTCCTCGTGCTTGTCGAGCTCCGGCGGGTCCTGCGGCCGGGCGGGCACCTCGTGTTCCACACGCCGAACCGCTTCCACTACGTGGCCGTGGTCGCGCGGATCTCACCTCATCGCTTCCACCTGTGGTTCAACCGCAAGCGCGGCCTCGAGCCCGAGGACGTGCACCGGGTTCACTACCGGGCCAACGACCGGTTCGAGCTGGCCCGGCTGGCCCGGCGCGCCGGGTTCCGGGTCGCCCGGCTGGAGCTGTTCGAGCCGAAGCCCGCCTACCTGTTCTTCCACCCCCTCGCGTATCGTGCCGGGATCGCCTACGAGCGCTTGGTGTCCCGCCACGAGGCCCTCCGCGATCTCCGAGCAAACCTCATCGGAGCTTTCGAAGCGATCCCCAGGAGCGCAGGGAGCTCGAGGGAACCTGCGGGGCAGAGCTCCCCGAGCACCGGCCGCGCGGCCGCCGGTCTCCCCAATTCGGGATGAATCAGTGGATATCTTCCCGGGGTTTGGGCCGCGGTGCTTGCATCCCCCCCTGGAACGGGAACAATTCGTGCCTGAGAGGCCGCGTGCCGAGCCTCGAAGACGCCCCTGGGGAAGGGAGGCAAGCAGCATGGCAACATACGAGGCCTACTGCGTGAAGTGCCGCGCGAAGCGCGAGTTCGAGGGCGAGGAGGTCGAACTGAAGAACGGCCGGAAGGCCGCGCAGGGCATCTGCCCGGTGTGCGGCACCAAGGTCATGCGGATCCTCGGCAAGTCCTCCGCCTGATCGGCCGGCGCTCGACACCGCCTGGCCCACGCCGTCCCCCTCGTGGTGAGATGACGGCGTGGGAGTGAAGATCGCCCCATCGATCCTGTCGGCGGACTTCGCACGCCTCGCCGACGACGTGGCGGGGGTCCGGGCCGAGTCGGACCTCCTCCACGTGGACGTGATGGACAACCACTACGTCCCGAACCTCACCATCGGCCCGCCCGTGGTGCGCTCCCTCCGGCAGCACACCGACCTGTTCCTGGACTGCCATCTCATGGTGACGGACCCCGGGTCGCTGCTGGAGCCCCTGGCCGAGGCAGGGGCCGACGGGGTGACCGTGCACGTGGAGCTGGGCGACCCCCGGCCCCTGATCGCCCGGATGCGCGAGCTCGGGCTGCAGCCCGCCCTGACCATGAACCCGCCCACCCCCTTCGCCGCGGTGGAGCCGTACCTGGAGCTCGTGGACCTGCTGCTGGTGATGAGCGTGCACCCCGGGTTCGGCGGGCAGGCCTTCATCCCCGAGGTCCTGCCGAAGGTGCAGGCGGCCCAGGCGGCCGCGGACCGGAACGGACTCCGGCTGGACATCCAGATCGACGGGGGGATCAACCCCGAGACGGCGGTCCTCGCCGCCCGGGCGGGGGCCAACGTGCTGGTGGCGGGGAGCGCGATCTTCCTCCAGCCCGACCCGCCGGCGGCGGCCCGGCGGATCCGTGAGGCCGCCGAGTCCGCCCTGCCCTCGGGCTGACCGCCCCGCGGGCCACGGGAATGGTCGCCCCGGAGATGGAACCGTCTCCGGCCTCGATCAGGGTCCACGGCCTTCTGCCCGGCCGCCTGGCGGCATCGCCCTCCCTCACGGAGCTCCGGGGGGAGCTCGCCGGCGCGCTCGCCGGGCGGTTCCTGCTGACGTGGGCGGCCGGGGTCGAGACCTCGTTCCTGTCCCGGACGTTCGGAGGGACCAGGCGGCGATGGCTCGCCCGGACCATCGACGTCCGTGAGCTGTCCAAGACCCTCGTTCACCTCGGCCCGGACGCGGGGCCGGACTCGGTCTCGACGACGGCCTCGGCAGGGGGTCGCGGTGCGGATCCGCGCTCGCGGGTCGGGAGCCTCGAGGCCACCGCCGTGAGGTTCGGCATCCCCGTCGAACGGGCCCACCACGCGTTCGACGACGAGCTGATGACCGCCGAGCTGTTCCTGGTCATGGCCACGAGGCTGGCGCACACGGCTTCGGCACGGTAAGGAGCTTCCTGCGACGCACGCGGAAACCGCGGCGGTGGTGATATTCCTGTCCGGTGGACCACATCGTCATCCGGGCCCTCGAACACCTGACGGGCGACGCCGACCGCCCTGCCCTCGGGTTCGCGGTGGAGACCCGGGACCGGCCCGGGCCCGCCCACAAGGAGGGCTCCGCCCCCGACGACGGAGTGTGGGTCCAGCTGGAGGGCGGCCTGTTCGTGGCCCGGGCCAGGATCCGCCTGGGATGGGTGGGCGAGTACTCGAGCGTGCCCGAGGTCCGGGCCCGCACGTCCGGGTCGGACCTGCACGACGTGGAGGGCTTCTGGTCGGGCCGCCCCCGGTACGGCTACGCGGCCGTGGCCTCCCTCCAGCACGAACAGTGGCTGGGCGAGCCCTTCTGGGCCGGCCCCAGGACGTACGCCTACGAGTGGGTCCTGCTGGAGAGCGACAAGAAGCGGGCGTCCTGGCTGGACCCGAAGCCGCCGCCCCGCGGCGGCGAGGGCCTCAGGGACCGGTTCGAGGCGTGGCTGGCAGCCCGCTGAGGAGCCCAGTCCGCGCGGGAACGTGAACGGGGCCGGGTCCCCGTTCGGAAGACCCGGCCCCGGTTCGTTGCCGCTTCTCTCGCCCCGCGAGGTGCTTCGGCGGTACGTTCCGGCGGTACGCCGGTCAGGATCGCCGCCCGGTGCGACCATGTCCGAGGTCGCGAGGTCGGTGAGCTGGTTGGATTCCGCCGGGTCGCGCCCGGCGACGGGCGAGGTGGTCCACCTCGGCCCGCGGGCGACGGCTCAGCAGCCAGTCACCTCGAGGGTCGCATCGCTATCTGGCAGCTGGACCACCTCCTTTCTCCCGTGGCACACATCCTGCGACACCGGACGCGAGATGACAAGCAACCACGGGAGCCCATCCATCGGGTCTCGGGGGAGCTCGGGGGGAGGAGCCCCCCCGACCTAGGTGATCTTTCGGTACCGGCGAACTGCCAGCGGTGCGAACACCAGCAGGATGCCGGCGATCCAGGCCAGGGACTGCCAGACGTGCGTTCCCATGGTCCCGGGGAGATTCGCCACCTTGGCCAGGTCCGGCCCCAGGGTCAGGAACCGCACCGCGTCCACCGTGATCGAGACCGGGTTCACCTTGGCCCACGCCTGGAGCCAGCCGGGCATGGACTGCACCGGCACGAACGCCGAGCTCGCGAACACCAGCGGGAAGATCCACACGAAGCTCGCCGCCTGGGCGGACTCCACGTCGCGGACGGCCAGGCCGGTGTTCGCGGAGATCCAGGAGAACGCGGAGCCGAACACCACGGCCAGCAGGATCGCCCCCAACGCGGAGAGGAGGCCGTTGTGGAATCGGAACCCGATGAGGTACCCGACGCCGGTCATCAGCAGGACCACGAACAGGTTCCGGACGGTGTCGCCGGTGGTCCGCCCCGCCAGCACCGCCGAGCGCGCCATGGGCAGGGAGCGGAACCGATCGATCATGCCGCGGGAGAGGTCCTCGGCCAATCCCACGCCGGTCTGGGTGGAGCCGAAGATCACCGTCTGCACGAAGATCCCGGGCATCAGGTAGTCCTTGTATTCGATCCCGGGGATCGGGATGGCGCCGCCGAACACGTAGGCGAACAGCAGCACGAACATCACCGGCTGGATCGTCGAGAACATCAGCAGGGTGGGGACCCGCTGGTACTTCAGCAGGTTCCGCCACGTCATCGCCAGCGCGTCGGAGACGACGTATGCCCGCTCGCTCCGGGCCCGGGGGCGGGCCGGTGCCGTGGTGGCGGCTGCGCTCATCGTGACCTCCTTCCCCTGCGGCGGTCTCCCTTGCCGGCGGAGGCCGCCATCGCCGCTTCCTCGCCCTCGTCCTCGAGGGTGGCCTCCTCCGCGGCGTGCCCGGTGAGCGTCATGAACACGTCGTCGAGGGTGGGGCGGCGCAGCGCGAGCTCGGAGACGTGGATCTGCTCCTGGTCCAGCGCCCGGACCAGCTTCTTGAGCACGGCCGAGCCGTCGCCGTTGTCGGTCCCGACCTGCAGGGTCACCCGGCCGGAGTCCGTCTCGTACTGCGGCTCGGTCTTACACACGCTCACCAGGACTCGGGCCAGGTCCTCCATCCGGGA
The DNA here is from genome assembly GCA_036394995.1 of Actinomycetota bacterium. Lineage (GTDB taxonomy): Bacteria > Actinomycetota > UBA4738 > UBA4738 > JACQTL01 > DASWED01. Next base: position 12,190 of record DASWED010000079.1, on the reverse strand, counting down.
GAGGTCGTCCACCCGGAACTCCAGCAGCTCGCCACCGACCTTCGCCTTCAGCTGGGCTGAGGTCCCCTCGGCGATGATCCGGCCCGTGTCGATCACGGCGATCGTGTCGGCCAGGCGATCGGCCTCCTCCAGGTACTGGGTCGTCAAGAGCAGGGTGGTTCCCCCGCTGACGAGCTCCCTGATCACCTCCCACAGGCCCTGGCGGCCCCGGGGGTCGAGCCCGGTGGTGGGCTCGTCCAGGAACAGTACGGGGGGCTCGGCGACCAGCGCGGCACCGAGGTCCAGGCGCCGGCGCATGCCGCCGGAGTACGTCTTCACCATCCGGTCCGCGGCGTGGGCCAACTCGAACCGCTCCAGGAGGTCGTCGGCCCGCTTTCGGATGACGTCCTTCGGCAGGTGGTACAGCCGTCCCACCAGCTCCAGGTTCTCCCGGCCGGTGAGGGTCTCGTCCACGGCGGCGAACTGCCCGGCCAGGCCGATCGAGGCCCGGAGCTGTTCGGCGTGGCGCACGACGTCGTAGCCGGCCACGGTGGCCCGACCCCCGTCGGGCTGGAGCAGCGTGGTGAGGATGCGGACGGCCGTGGTCTTCCCCGCGCCGTTCGGTCCGAGCAGACCCAGGACCGACCCCGCGGGGACGACGAGGTCGATGCCGTCGAGGGCCACGACGTCGCCGAAGGACTTCCGAAGCCCCTCGACGCGGATGGCTGCTTCGGTCTGGGACATCACCCGCACCTTTCGCTCGATCCTGTGTCCTTCAGACGTCCCTCACGTCCCTGACTCATCGGACGGGCAGGGTACCGACGGATACTTTGGGATGTCAACCTTCCGAGGCACAAAGCGTCTTGGTAGAATCCCCGAGGCATGGGCAGCTCATCGAGGGGGCCGACCCCGTCCGCCGACGACACCTGGGAGCTCGTGTTCCGGCTGTCATGGATGATGCGCGAGCACTTCCTGTCCACCGCGCGTGTGTTCGACCTGTCCCCGCCCCAGGCCGGGGCCCTGCAGCAGCTGGATCCCGACACACCCGTCCCCATGGGCGAGCTTGCCGTGGCCCTGCACTGCGACGCCTCAACGGTCACGGGATTGGTGGACCGGCTGGAATCGCGGGGCCTGGTGGAACGGAAGGCGTCGCCCCGGGACCGGCGGGTGAAGGCGCTGGCCCTCACGGAGGAGGGGCGACAGGTCCGGGATCGGTTCCGCGAACGCATGAGCGAGGCGCCGGGAAGGATGGCGGCGCTGTCACCGGAGGACCGGCGGGCCCTGCACGACATCCTGAGCCGGGCGCTCGCCTCGGTCAGGCCGCCGGACCCGGGCGGGATTCGTCATGATGAGTCGGAACACGCACCGTCGAGGAGGCCGTAGGTGGACGACAAGGACGTCATCGACCGCATCAACGAGCTGGCGCACGAGGAACATCAGCTGTTCGAACGGGCCTCGAAGGAGCCGGGCCTGTCCCCCGGCGAGCACGATCGAATGAAGTTCCTGGAGGTCCAGCTCGACATGTGCTGGGACCTCCTGCACCAGCGCCGGGCCCGCCGCAACGCCGGTCTGGACCCCGACGAGGCCCGGGTCCGCGACGCCGACACCGTCGAGGGCTACGTCGACTAGCGAATCCCTGGACCCTGCCGCCGGCACCCACACCCGCGGCTTCACCGAACGAGCGGCCGCCCCGGTGACCTAGGCGTCCGAGCCCACGGCGCCCTCCCCGGCGGCGACGGCGAACGACGGCGCCGAACCTCCACCCATGCCGGGCCAGCCAGCGGGGTGCTGATCCGGCCCGGGATTCACCCTCCGGCCTGAAGGGACTTCAGGTGCTCCAGGACCTCGGCGGGGTGCGCCGGGATGTCGGTCACGCGGTAGGCCTTGCGGATCACGCCGTCGGGGTCGATGAGATAGGTCCGGCGCTTCGCGTACTCGGGGCTCTGCTCCTCCGGGTGGCGTCGGGTCTCGTAGGCGACACCGGCCACGCGGTCGACGTCGGAGAGCAGGCGGAACGGCATCCCGTTCTGGCGGGCGAACTCCCTGTTGTCCTCGGGGGTGTCGAACGACGCGCCGAGAAGCACGGCGCCGGCCTGTTCGAACTCGGGGGCTCGGTCACGGAACCCCTGGCCCTCCAGCGTTCACCCGGCGGTGAACGCCTTGGGGAACCACCAGAACACGAGCCAGGTCCCGCGGAAGTCCGCCAGCGAAACTGGGTTTCCGTCCTGGTCCGGGAGCGTGAAGTCCGGAGCGATGTCTCCTTCGGCCAGCATGGATGGGGAGTCTACGTGCCCTCAGGATTGCGCCACGCCGGGGATGGTGCCGCGGCGGTCGGGCGGCGCCTTCCGTTCGTAGCCCCACTGGCCGGAGAGGCGCTCGGTGCCGGTGGTCTTCTCCAGACCCTCCGAGGCCATCCGAAGCGCCTCCACCACCCCGGGGACCAGCACCAGGTGCCCGGCGGCGTCCCGGGGCATGTGCCAGCGGTACTCGTGTAGCGTCCCCAGTTCGATCATGGCCTCCCGGACGTCCGACCACATCGAGCGCAGCCGGTACAGCAGCGCCACCAGGCCGGACGTGGCGAAGAACGAGTACGGCTCCAGGGTGAACAGGTGCTCGCGGAGCGCGTCCTCGTCGTCGAACCGCGCGATCTCTCCGGCGAGGTCCTCCGTATCGCTTCGGGCCGTGCACACCACGGCCTGCGGACGGAGGTCGACGAACCCCCCGACCGCCACGTGGTAGTCGCGGAGGTCGTCGAACGAGGTCCCCGGCACCGCCGATTCCTGCCGTGAGCGAAGATGGCGGTCCACCGACGCCGCGTCGGTGACCAGGAGGTCGAGCGGCGCCACGTAGTACCCCGTCCGGAGCCACGTCCGGCCGTCGCGTTCGTAGACGAGGGCCGAGCCCAGCGACGTCACCTGCCACACGGCACGCAGGACCTCTCCCAGCACCTCCAGGAGCGCCCGCTGCCGCTTCGGGAACAGGGCGTGCTTGCGCGGCGGGGTCAGCCGCATGAGGTCCTCGGGTTCGTCGGCGGAGACCAGCGTGGCGAGCCCCGCGGTCAGCGAGGCCACGTCCCACGCGGCCACGTCCTCGAACGTCAGCTCCCGGGAGCGCTCCACGAAGAACGCCCGGGCGTCGAACCGGTCGAGGTCCACGTACGGGTCGACGGCGTCCACGTCGAGCGTTCGCAGGCGGTGCAGCAGGATCAGCAGGGCCAGCGTGTGGAGCTCACCCTGGTGCTTGGCCGAACCCAGGTCCTGCAGGGCCATGGGTTCCAGGCCCGACATCTGGGTCGCCCGGAGCGCCGGCTGGGCCAGGAAGTCCAGGACCTGCCGGCTGTTGTCGGTCTCGTCGTAGTAGCAGACGTTCCCGGGGAACCACGGCCGGAGCCGGTCGTCGCCGAGGAGTGCCACCGTGGCCAGCATCAGGCCCAGCTCGCTGGCACTGGCCACCCGCATCACTCGGTACAGCGCGTCGGCGTTCGCCACGCTGAAGAACCCGTTCTCGCCGCTGCGGATGGCGTAGGACGGGATCACCGGATCGCCCCGTTCGAACGTGGCCGGCCCCGGCTCGGGGGAGTCCCACGCCACCGTGAGCGGGCGGTACACCCGCAGGATCTGCCGGGCCGGCACCGGGCGCCCGGCGGCCCGGCTGGCCCGCGACTCCGCCGGCTGGGACTCCCGCGATCCCGGGAACACCTCGGCCTCCGCATCGAACAGGAGGCGGCGGACGCCCCGGTGCAGCGGGATCTCGTCGCGGACCCGAACCTCGTCGATCCCGATGGCCGCGGCCGTGATCAGGACCTTGAGGCCGGCCCGGGAGTACAGGTCCGTGAGCTCGCCGGCGAACCTGACCTTCTCCCCCACCCGGGTGTCCTGCGCCGCGTGGGAGAACCCCGTTCGGATCTCCGGGCGTGCGGATGGCCGTTCGGGGTCCTGGTCGTACATGCCGCCGACCCCGGTGGTGTGCGCGATGAGGACCTCGTCTGCGAGGTCGCCCTTCACCTCCAGGAGGTCGTCGCGGATGGCCTCCACGAACCGCTCCTTGAGCCGTTCCAGCCGTTCGTCGCCGAACCCCTCGACGTGCTGCACGGCGAGCCCCAGCTCGTCCTGGTGGTACGCGACGAGGCTCGGCACGGGGATCCCCATCACCACCGAACGGAACCGGGGGCGGCCGTCGAGGTGCTCCGATGCGTAGCGCCGGAGGAACTCGCTGAACGGCCGGGCCGACGACACCGCCTTGGCCAGCGCCTCGAACACGGCGTCGGCGTCGGCGGCGAGGCCGGTCCCGATCGACTCCAGGAACTCCCCGGTCACCCGGCGACGGTCCTCCTGTGGCGTCTGGGCGATGGCCCGGAGCCCCGGCACCGCCGAGACCTCGAACCGCTCCAGCGCCACGAACACGCCGCTCGAGGTGAGGAACCCCTTCCGGACCCGTTCGGGCAGCTGATCGCTCCCGTGGCGGGACTCGACGAACCGGAACAGCCGCCGGGTGAAGGCCTGGATCTCGTCGGCTGTGGTCCCGGTGGCCACCAGCACCGGCACGTCGTCGGGATCGGGCGGGGAGATGGCGAACATCTCCTCGTACATCGAGAGCATCTGCAGGACGGCCGTCCCCCCGACGGCGCCCGTCCCGCCGAGGAACATGTGCGCGTCGCGGTTCCGCTCCCCGGACCGGGCCGCATCCACCAGCCGGGGACCCAGCCGTTCCCGTTGGAACCCCACCCGGTTCCCCTCCGTTCGGGCCGCCGAGAGCAGTCTATCCGGGGAGCCTGCGGCCGAACCGGTCAGGTCGCAGCCGGCTGCGTGAGGCCGAAGGCCTTGGAGACGACGGGCTTGCGGAGCTTCCAGATGAAGCTGTCGTACCAGAAATGCAGGATGCCGAGCGAGTAGACCGTGATCGAGTACGCGTGGTCGGGGAGGTGGGTGCCCATTCCCTGGTCCATCTCGTAGATCAGGCCGAGGAAGGCCGCCAGGAACACCACCCGGCCCCACGTCGTGTACGTGAGCTTGCCGAGGAGCGTGGTGGTGTCGCGGGTCTTCGCGTACCGGCTCTGCATGGTCTTGTACACGACGACGAAGTACTCGATGGCGTGCGCGGCCACGTACGCGATGAAGCCGGCCAGCGGGTCGTAGGCGATCGAGGCGATCAGGAGCAGCGACGAGACCTGGTACACCCACTTCGCCCGGTTCGCCTGCGCCAGGTTGTCCCGCTCCTGGCGCACCACCAGGACCGTGAACACCGCGGCGATCGCGAGGGCGGGGCCGAGGAGCCACAGCGCGTACGGACGGACGCCGGCGAGGTCCCTGATGGCGTTCGCGTTCGTGGAGTCGAGCATCACCCGGGCCAGCTGGTCGAGGACCTTCGGCGTGCTCCCCACGATCACCAGCGCCGCGACCATCCACGAGAACAGCACACCGCGGTCCAGCCGGGCCGAGCCGAACCCGGCCTTCCGCCCGTAGATCCGAGACAGCCCGTAGCGCTGCTGGAGCGTGTGCACGGTGTTCCAGATCGCCGCGATCGGCACGATGACCCACAGGTCGAGCAGCACGGCGATCGTGATCAGCCCCACGGCCACCAGGGGGCTCCACGTGAACAGCCTCCGGCGCAGCTCGAACTGGCGCTTGTCCCCGTACACCAGCGCCAGCGTGAGCGGCTGGTGGAGCAGTGACAGCACGAACGCCCCGTTGAACAGCACGTTCAGCAGGTGGCCGTTCCCCTGCCGGCCGGTCAGCCAGTGCGCCCCGAGGAACAGCGGCACCCAGCACAGGGCCACGAACAGGTCCGCCCGGGCCCCGTAGATCCACCCGAAGCGCGACGGCGCCGCGGTGGGCGGCGCCGTCGTGGCCGGCGCCTTGACCGGCGCCGTGGTGCTCCTCCCCACCCGTCTCTCCCCTGGCCGAGGACTTCGCGCGAGAGCGTACCGCCGGAGCGGGCGTGTGCTCAACAGTCGAATGTTCGCCGGCGGTTCGGCCTGTCCTCAGGCGGCGAGGCGGTCCAGTGCTTCCAGGTCGTCGTCGGCGAGGTGGAGCTGGGCGGCGGCCACGTTCTCCTCGAGGTGGGCCACCTTCGACGTGCCGGGGATGGGGAGCATGACCGGCGATCGCTGGAGGAGCCAGGCCAGCGCGACCTGGCCGGGAGTGGCCCCCAGGCGCTCCGCGGCCTGGACCAGCCGGGAGCCGGGCTTGGCCAGGTCGCCGGCGGCGAACGGGTACCACGGGAGGAACGCCAGGCCGTCGGCCTCGCATCGCTGCAGGACGTCCTCGGGGCCGCGGTCGCTCACGTTGTAGCGGTTCTGGACCGAGACCACGTCGACCAGCCCACGGGCCTGTTCGAGCTCCGCCACGGTCACGTTCGACAGGCCGATGTGGCGGACCTTCCCCTCGGCCTGGAGCTCCTTGAACGTCCCCAGCGACTCCTCGAACGGGACCTTCCGGTCGGGCCGGTGGAATTGGTACAGGTCGATGCGGTCCACCCGGAGGCGCTGCAGCGACCCCTCGCAGGCCTTGCGGATGTGGCTCGGCGTCCCGCGAGCGTGCCACTTCCCGGGGCCGGACCGGACCAGCCCGGCCTTCGTCGCGATCACCAGGTCGTCGGGGTACGGGTGGAGGACCTCGGCGATGATCTCCTCGCTCACGCCCGGGCCGTAGGAGTCGGCGGTGTCGATGAAGTTCACCCCGAGCTCCACCGCCCGGCGGAGGACCCGGATGCACTCGTCCCGGTCGGCCGGCTCTCCCCAGATCCCCGGTCCGGTGAGCCGCATGGCCCCGAACCCCATCCTGTTCACCGTCAGGTCGCCGCCGATGGTCACCGTGCCGGCCCCGGCCGCCGGCTTCGTCGCCTCCGTCATCCGCTCGCCTCCTCGTCCATAACGTTCCCAACCGCGGCGACCGCCCACGCCTTCCCGGGTTCACCGAGCAGGATGTCGAGCACGGCATCCGTGTACGACAGATCGGGGAGCACGGCGTCGGCGCCGATGTCGTGGAGGTCGTCGAACGGGATTCGGCCGGTGGCCACCAGCAGGCACCGTGCCCCACCGGCCCGTGCACAGGCCAGGTCGCGGGCCGTGTCGCCGATCACCCACGTCGCCGCCGGCGTCGAGCCGTACCGCTCGCGCACCCGGTCCACGGCGACCGGGACCAGCAGGTCCCGTTCCTGATGGTCGCTGCCGAACGCGCCCACGTCGAGGTCCAGGAACCGCTCCAGGCCGAACGCCGACACCTTCACCCGGGTGTTCACCGCGAGGTTCCCGGTGAGCACGGACTGGACCACCTCGGCCCGGGCGTGGAGGCGTTCCAGCAGCTCCAGGACGCCGGGGTGCACCCGCCCTTGCATGGCGATCCGGTCGCTTCCCGCCGCGACGTGCTCCGCCAGCGCGGCCAGGACGTCGGGGAGGAGCTCCCCTGCCGTTGCGCTCCCGAGGCCCTCTCGCTCCAGGATCTCCAGGGCGATCAGGGGATCGGTCTTCCCGCTCATCTGCACGCCGCTGTCGGGGACCTCGCGCCCGAGCACGGCGCCCGCCGCCGCGAAGAACGCATCCCGCCCCGTGGGCCCCGCGGACAGCAGCGTGCCGTCCACGTCCCACAGGATCAACCGCCGGATCGGCACGTGCCCGTCGGTTCCCACGACGAACAGCGTACGAGGGCCCGGCCGTCGAGGGCCCGTTACTCCGAGGAGGAGCGGAGCGAGAAGAAGCCGATGGGGTGGAAGCGGTCGCCCACCCGGAACAGGATCTTGCCCAGGTAGCGGCCCGGCGCGATCTGGACCAGCTCGTCGAGGATGCGGCGGATCAGGAAGCTCGGGTTGGCCTCGAAGTCGTAGTCGATCTTGAAGACCTCGATGTCGGGGTCGGCCTTCCCCGGCGCCACCCGGTTCCGGAACGGGAACGCCTCCACTGATCGCACGGTCTGCGTCTCCGGCGTGTAGCCCGGCCACACGGCTTTCATGGGCAGGCGGACGTTCGGCTGGAACCGGTTCACCCCGGTCATGGTGTCGGGGTCGAACACCTTGCCCTTCCAGGGCATCCACAGCTTCGCGATGCGCCGGATGGCCCCGTCCAGCGATGGCTGGATCGACGTGGCGAGGAGGCGACCGGGCTGGAATCCCTGGGGCAGGGGGCTGGGGGCCGTTCCGGAGCGGAAGATCTCGTCGAACCGGGCCAGCACGGCGGCGCGGGTGAAGGCCGGGTTCAGCCGGTCGGCCAGGATATCGACCTCCCGCGGGTCGTCCCGGATGTCGGCGATGTCGACGGCTGGCTGTGCGCTCATGTCGTTCCCCTCCCTCACAGATGGTACGGCGGAGTGCATCCCCAACGGAAGCCCGGGACGGCTGAAGGGATTCGCAGCGGGTCGGCCTCCGGATGGGCGGGCGCCATCCCAGATGCTAGCGAAGCTTCGCCGCCAGCGCGGAGAGACGCTCCCCGGTGACCGGGGAGCCGTGGCCGGGAACGATCTTCGACGCGGCCAGTGCCGCGATCCGGTGGATGGACTCCCGATTCCGCTCCGGGTCCTGGGTCACCCGCCGCCACGAGGGCCGGAGCGGCCCGAGGTGCCAAACGAGGTCGCCCACGAAGATCGTGTCCAGGTCGGGGGCGTGCACCGCGATGTGCCCGGCGGTGTGGCCGGGGGCCGGGAGCGCGACCAGGCCTCCATCGAGATGCTCGGGCTCGGACACGGCGCGGTCCACCGGCAGCCGCGGGTACCGCGTGAGGCTCTCGTACACGGTCCTCATGACGCGGTCCACCGGCCGGGGGTACTCGCCGGTCCCCTCGATGACGGCCACGTCCTCGGCCCCGGCCACCACCATCGCTCCGGTGGCCTCCTTCAGGGCCTTCGCGTCCCCGGCGTGGTCGCCGTGGCAGTGGGTGAGCACGATCTGCCGCACGTCCTCGGGCTTCCGCCCGGCCTTCTCCAGCGCGTCCAGGATGCGCTTCGCCGAACCGGCGATCCCGGTATCGATGATCGACAGCACGCCGCGGTGCTGCACCAGGAACAGCGAGACGGCCTCCTTCACCCCGCCGTTCACCCGAACCACCGGCTGGCCCACGCGGGGAGCCTGCCGTCTCCGGGCCCGGGGCGCAAGCCGGGGCCCGGGCCGATCCCGCCGCGGGGGCCACGGCGTATCACCGGCCGATGGCTGCGAGGGGCCGTCGAACACGGCGACCGGCCGGAACGAGGTGGGTTCGGGCCCAGGGACATCGTGTTCGCGGGAGACGAGCTGTGGGTCGTCGAGTTCGACGACGACGCGGTCTCCCGGTTCCGGCTCAGCGCGTGACCGCCCGGCGGCCCGGCCCGGCCCCGGCGCCCGGTTCGAAACCGGCCACAATGGGTGACGTGGGCACCCGGCGAACCGAGCGGCGGCTGTTCCGGCTGAACGACGAGCTCCAGCGGCTCCGGCGGGAGGCGGAGCTGGCCGAGGGCGAGCTCCAGATGCACCGCCACCTGGCCGACGACGCCGAACGGGACGCGGTGGTGTGGCCGGGCGAGCGGACCGAGGCCCGCCAGGCCGCCAAGGACGTGACCCGGCTCCAGGCCGCCCTGGCCGACACCCACCGGAAGCTCGCGGTCGTCGAGGACAAGCGCCAGAAGTTCCTGGCCCGCCTGGGCGAGCCCCGCCGAACGACCGGGGCCTGAGGTCCCGGCCCCGGGTCGCGCAGGCCGCGCCGGGGGTCGCTCAGGCCGCGCCGCGGGTGAACGCCAGGTCGGCGATGTCGATGACGCCGTCCTGCGTCTGGTCGAACCGCAGCTCCACCCGGCGCACGTCGGTGAGGTCGACGCCGGCGAACGACGTCAGCGGGAACCGGACCTGGTTGAGGATGAAGTGCAGGGTCGGCCGCTTCAGCGCATCGTCGCCCACGGCGGACGCCGTCACCGCCGCCTCGTTCCCCGCCCCGTCGACGAGCGCAACGGCCAGGTCCTGGACGCCGACGCCGAACCCGGTCGGGTATCCCGTGTTGAAGGCGGTGCGGAGCTGCAGCGCGTCGAACCCGGACACGTCCCCGGTGCCCTCGGGAAGGTCGAACCGCACCACCCCCACCGGCTTCTCCCATCCGATCACGCCCTGCCCCATCCCGGGGAGGTGGACGTCCCGGTACCCCTCGGAGCCCGGAACGCAGGGCGACTGGAAGGTGTCGGCGCACCATCCGTACACCGACAACCCGTGGCTGGTCACGTCGCCGCCGAGGCGGTCCCGGCCCAGTCCGTTCGGTCCGGTGAACCGGTCCAGGTCCCGACGGCGGTCCGCGGTGTCGGGGGCCAGGTAGCTCACCAGGGTGCGCGCCGGCGCCGCGCCCGCGGGCGCCTCGACGCCGGTCCACACCGGATCCAGCGATAGCTCGCCGCCTACGTAGCGCCGGAAGAAGTCCACGACGTACGCCGACCCCACGTGCCGCTCCTCGCCGGAGCTCAGCCGGCCGGGGCACCGCCGGGTGCCGTCGTCGTACCCGCCCGGGTATCCGCCCCCCGGCGTCCACACCGTGTTGAAGAAGTCGTGGTTCGCGCCGAACACGGTGACGGTGTGCTTCGGCGTGGGGTCGCCCGGCACCCGGTACCTGGCGTCGTCGAAGAAATGCACTCCCTGCAGGTCCGACACGTCGCCGTCGCAGTACGGGAGCATCACCGCGAGCGGCACGCGGTTCACGGTTCGACGGGTGAAGTCCACCGGGGCCAGGGCCAGCACGGCGTCGATCCCGTACGGGTGCCGGCGGGCCCGATCCACGATGACGTGGTACACCGCACCCTCCCCGCCCCGGGAGTGGCCCATGACCCCGATCCGGCCGAGGTCGATCTTGCCGACGAACCGGGTCCCGAACGGCGCTCCGCCCACGTTGTTCCAACGGCGCCACAGGTCCACGTGGTGCTCCAGGAGCAGGCCCCGCTGGCGCATGCCAGTGTCGTCCACGAAGTTCCCGAGGACGTTCACACCGTTCGCGCTCACCGAGACCACGACGTAGCCGAATCCGGCCAGGCGACGCGCGATGTAGTCGTAGCCCCGATAGTTGGGAATGGGCGTCCACCCCGGCCGGCACGGCCACCGGTAGTCGACCCTCGTGCCCATGGAGCAGGTCACGTGGTTCCCGTGGAGGAACAGGACGAGCGGGAACGGACCGCCGTTCAGGCCCTTCGGGTAGTGCACGTCGGCCGTGACCTCGACCTTCCCGCGGAGGCCGGGTGGCAGGTACACCCGGTTGCCGAAGTGGTACTCGGCCCGCGCCACCTCGAACGGACCCTGGGCCAGCCGGCCAAACGCCACCCGTGACTGCGCGGACGGTGACGGGGCTCCGGATGGTGCGGACGCGTCGCTCGCTGGCGGAGCCTTGCTCTCCGGCCGGGCCGTGACGCTTCGCTCCAGGACGGCATTGCTCGGCGTCACCGTTCGCACGGCTTGGGTGCTGGGAACGGGGATGCCGTATCCGACCGGTTCGGTACCGGCGAACACCACGTACCGGAGGGCCCGCGGGGGGAACTCCCCAGCCACGCGAACGCGATACAGGGTCCCGGGCCCGCCGGGGCCTGCCGCGGTGACGCGTTCGACCACCAGCCCCGCCTCCCGGCGAACCACGGTTCCGGGGGCGGACATCGCCGCCGCCAGGACGCGCGGTGGAAGGGAGGGAACCGGCGCCGGCCGCGGCAGCGGCGTGGCCCGGATCCCGACCGTGCCCTGGCCCGCGATGGCCCTCCCACCGGCCGGCCCCGCCATCATCAGGACGCCGGCCACCAATCCCGCGAACGCTCTGCCCCGCATGGAATCCTCCCCCGTGATCGCGCCCGGCCGGCTCGCACCGGCCACCCAGCCCTGCCGGAGTCTGTTCCTCGCGTGCCGGGACTGCAAGGATCGGACCCTTCCGCCCGAACAGACGCCACCGACGCCCCCCACGTTCCCCGGGGGGGCCAACGACGCTGAACCGGATGCCGAAGGCCGGCGCTCGGACGCTGAGCCAGCGGGAGCTGAACCGGGCTCTCCTGGCACGGCAGCTGTTGCTGGAGCGGGCCCGCGTGCCGGTCGCTCGTGCGCTCGAGCGGGCGGGCGGGATCCAGGCCCAATACGCGCCCTCGATGTACATGGGGCTGTGCGCCCCGTCCGCAGGGTTCAGCGCTCACCCAGGCGGCGGAGGAAGGAGCCTGACGATGTCACCCGTGCGCCGAGGTCCCTGACGCGTTCGGCCAGGCGGGCGTCGGACGTGACCACCCGGATCGAGGTCGGATCCTCGTCG
>DASWED010000078.1:0-9983 GCA_036394995.1 Actinomycetota bacterium | reverse complement strand
TCGGCAAGCTCATCCCCGCCGGGACGGGCATGAGCCGGTACCGGAACCTCCTGGTGAAGATCAAGCCGGAGGCCATCCCCGAGTACTGGCTGGCCCGCCAGCGGGAGCAGGCCGAGGAGCGCGGCGAGGCCGAGTACGGCTACGAGGAGGCCGGGGCGCCGGTGGGCCGGATGACCCGCGAGGAGGCCGAGCGGGCCCTGGGTGGACTGTTGCCCTCCTCCGAGGAGTAGGCTTCTCCCGGGATGAGCAAGGGGGGGCGGGCGGGGGTGTCCGTGTTCGTGGCCGCGCTGACGGTCATCCTGTCGGCGGTGGCCGTGACCGACGCGGGAGCCCGCGGCCCGTCCCCGGCCGGGCCGCGCCACCGGCCCGAGGTCGTGGTGGAGGATGCCGCCCGGGGGCTCGTGTACGGGGGTGTCCGGTTCTCCTCGCCCGACGGGCCGTGCGCGGGAGTCCGGTTCGAGATGCGGTCGAACGGCCACCTGGTCGGTTGCACCCACGGTCCCGACGCCGCCCCGGCGGGGGTGGACGTCCGGACCCCCCAGACCCTGGCCGAGCTCCGGTTGAGGACCGCGCCCACCCCACAAGGGGTCCGGAGCACGCCCTGCGTCGGAAGCGGAGCTTCGCAGGACCGGGTCCAGGCCATCTACGCGTACGTCGAGGGCCACACGAACCGGGTGAACGCGGTCGCGCCGCTGATCCGGACGTGGGCCGGGCAGATCAGCGCGATGTACAACGCGAGCGCGGCGGAGACCGCCGGCAGCATCCAGGTCCCGTTCGTCACGAACTCGCAGTGCCAGGTCACCGTGCCGGCCGTGGCCATCCCGTCGAGCGCGGCCGGGGCCGACTTCAACGCCACGATCAAGGCCATCCACGACAAGGGATTCCACTCGGTGCACCGCAAGTACCTGGTGTGGCTGGACGTGAACGTGATCTGCGGGATCGGCCAGCTCATCCCGGACACCACGCCGGGGGCGAGTAACCAGAACAACCAGACCACCGCCAACCCGTTCTCGGTGGGGATGGTGGCCCGCGTCGACAACGGCTGCTGGGGCCTGGAGACCACCCGGGGGAACCCCGTGGAGGGCCACGAGCTCACCCACACCATGGGCGCCGTGCAGAGCAACGCCCCCCACAAGACCTCGAACGGCCACTGCACCGACGAGTGGGACGCCATGTGCTATGTGGACGCGGGGAGCACCCATCTGAAGTTCACGTGCCCGTCCACCCACGAGGCCCTGCTGGACTGCGGCCACGACGACTACTTCCACACCGCCCCGCCCGCGGGGTCCTACCTCAAGACCCACTGGAACACCGCGAACAACGACTTCCTGGTCCGGAATCTTGCGCCGTCGAACGACCGGTTCGCCGCCGCGGAGGTCCTGGACCCCGGCCCGGGGGCCTACGTGGGGAGCACCCGGCTGGCCGGCGTGGAGACGGGGGAGAAGGCCACGCTGGGGGTCCGGTCGCATTCCATCTGGTACCGGGTGAAGGTCCCCACGGCGTCCACGCTCACCGTCGACACCCAGGGCACCGCGTTCGACACCGTGCTGGGGGTGTACACGGGCCAGGCCGTGGGGTCGCTCACGCTGAAGGGGGCGAACGACGACGCCAAGGCCGGGAGGACCTACAGCCGGGTCACCATCCAGACCGCGGCGAACGCCACCTACTGGATCCGGGTGGACGGCAAGGGCGGGAAGCAGGGGCTGGTCGTGCTCCACACCGGGTTCGGAGGGTCGTCGCCGGTCATCACCAGCGTCAGCCCGCTCCAGGGTCCGCCCGGGACCATCATCACGGTGAAGGGGACCAACCTGATCGTGTTCAGCCAGAGCTTCACGATCACGATCGACGGTTTCTTCGCGTCCATCACCGGCAGCCCGACCGAGTCCCAGCTCAAGCTCAAGGTGCCGTCCTCGACGATCGATCCGAGCACCGCGCAGTACACGCCGGGCCAGTCGGGGCCGGTCGAGATCGACAACGGGTTCGGGGTCGGCGTGAGCGACCAGAGCTTCAAGTTCACGCAGTAGCCGCGGTCTCCCGGGCCAGGCGGACCAGCTCGGCGTGGACGGCTGGCGGGCCCGCCAGGACGTTGCCCCCGAGGTAGTCCGGGCCGCCCGACCAGTCGGTGACCCGGCCACCCGCCTCCTCCACCAGCAGGCCCCCCGCGGCCACGTCCCACGCCGAGAGGCCCAGCTCGAAGAACCCGTCGAACACACCCTCGGCGGTCCAGGCCAGGTCGAGCGACGCGGCGCCGGGGCGACGGAGGTCCTCGAAGCCCTCCAGCGCGGCGCCGAACATGGCCAGATACCGCTTCAGCACGTCCTTGCGCCGGAACGGGAACCCGGTGGCCACCACGGCCCGGTCCGGGTCGCGCCCGGAGATCCGCAGCGGTTCGGACCGGCCGTCCGCCCGCCGGACTTCCGCGCCAAGGCCCCGCGCGCCGACGAACACGTCGCCGAGGAACGGGGCGTGGACCACACCCACCACCGGGCGGCCCTCCTCCACCAGCGCCACCGACACCCCGAGCACGTGGAACCCGTGGATGAAGTTCGTGGTGCCGTCCAGGGGATCCACCACCCAGTACCGGTTGCCGGCGGACCCACCCTCCTCCTCCCCGACCACCGCGATCCCCGTGTCGGTCCTCAGGACGGCTTCGATCGCGGCCTCGCTCTGCCGGTCCACCGAGGTGACGTAGTCGCCGCTCACGCCCTTCATCTCGACGTCCGGACGTCCTCCCCGGGCGCCTGCCGCCACCACCTCCGCCCCGGCCAGCGCGGCCTCGACGGCCGCCTCCACCAGGCGGTCCGGGTCCGATTCGCTGGCCACGCGGCCGAACCTAACAGAGGGACGTCCGTCGAATCGGCCGTCCGATTCCCGTCATCCGGGTGATGAAAGTCCGAGTTTGTTCCGAAACGTCCTGTTGCGCCGGGGGCCTCGCGGGTGGGAGGCTCCCGATGTCCGTCGGGTAGGGGAAGGAGGGGCCGCCGGGGTAGGGCATCTCGCTCTCGATCGTCACTTTCGTTCGTTCCTTCGATCGCTTCGCTAGCAGGGGGTGAGGTATGCGCAACAGGATCTTGCTCGCGGTATCCGTGTCCGTGGTCGTCATGGCCTTCGTGGCCCAGGGTGGCACCGGTGTGACCAAGACCGGCCACCAGACCAACCGGGCCCTGGCCGCGACACTCAAGGGGAACCCGATGGGTCTGCCCCAGAAGGTGTCCGGTGGCGTGGAGGCCTCGTACCGTGAGGCCATGGCCGTGACCAAGGGAGTCCGGGCCGCCAGCGTCCCGGCAATCGCTCCCGACACCAATGGGTGTTCAAATACGTTCGCCGGCTTCGGCGGCGTCCCGGACAACGTCCGGGCGAACCAGGACTGTTCGAACCGGCGGCAGGCCGAGGTGCAGGTCATGCAGAACCCGACCGACTCCGACAACCTGTACTTCGGGCAGAACGAGTCGCAGCACGGGTTCAACCAGACCGGCGCCGACTATTCAATCGACGGCGGTCTGCACTGGGGCTACGCGCCACCGGGCACCCGGTACCTCAACTGCGCCGGGGCCGGATTCGACGCCTTCAGCGACCCGGCCGGGACGTTCGACGGCGACGGGAACTTCTACTACTCGGCGGTGGGCTTCAACCTCAACTCGGCCACCACCGCGATCGCCGTCTGGAAGTCGAACGCCGACCACAAGGCGTCGTTCCTGCACAACCCGAACGGCAACGAGCTGTCGGCGAACCCGGTGACGGTCCACACGAACTGCGGCGAGGAGAACCTGTCCGACGACAAGCAGCTCATGACGGCGGACACCAACGCCTCCAGCCCGTTCTTCAACAACGTGTACCTGACGTGGACGATCTTCGACTTCCACTGCGGGGACTCGGGGGGCGACTACTGCTCGAGCGACATCTACGAGTCGCACTCGACGGACCAGGGCGTCACCTGGACGGATCCCCAGATCATCAGCGGGACCAACTCGGACATCTGCAAGTTCGGTGACCTGTTCGACCCGGCCCGGGCCGCGGGTGACTGCGACTTCGACCAGGGGTCGGCACCCATCGTGGGGCCGGACGGCACGGTCTACGTGGCGTTCAACAACTGCAACGTCTCCCTCAAGGGGGCTCTGGGGCTGCCCGGCAAGTGCCAGCAGCTCATGGTGAAGTCCACCGACGGCGGCGTGACCTGGGGCGACCCGGTGCGGGTCGGCATCGACCAGGCCACGGAGCCGCTCAACTTCCCATCGAACCCCACCATGAACTCGGTGGGGTGCCCCTTCGGACGGCAGTGCCTGTACCCCAACGGGTACCGGATGAACGACTTCCCGTCCATCGGTATCGACGACAACACCGGCAAGCTGGCCGTGTACTGGTCGGACTTCCGCCACGGCGGTCCGTGCGCACAGGCGACCCTCGGGAGCTTGAGCTACAACACCGAGCCCTGTGACAACCACAACGAGGACGTCCTGGCCGCCTGGTCGGACGACGGCGGCGCCTCGTGGCACCACCCACCGACGGTGACCCGCGTCGGCGGCGGCCGGCGGGCTCCCAGCGACCCGGCTGCGCAGTGGCAGCCCTGGGGCGACGTGGCCGAGGACGGCACGCTCGTCGTGGCCTACTACGACCGCAGCGACGTGTACGGAAGCTGCGAGGCCGATGGCTGCAACGACATCACGCTGGCCCAGTCGAACAACAACGGCGGCACGTGGTCGTACCGCCGCATCACCACCTCGTCCATGCCGAACCTGACGCCGGCGAACAACGCCGTGCAGCAGGGCTTCCTCGGCGACTACATGTGGACCGAGGTCGACGGCACCACCGTCCGCATCGCGTGGTCGGACACGCGCGGTGTGGTCGGTTCGGCGAACCCGGTCCCGGAGGAGGACGGGTACTACGCATCGGTCGCGCTGCACTAGTCCGCAGCGCCGACGCAACGGGAGGACCGAGAGGGGGGCCGCGAGGCCCCCCTCTCGTCATGACCGGTCCCATCCCGCATGCCCCGGGCAGTTGGGGATGATGTCGCCCCGGAACTCCCTTTGCCCGCTTGCATGGGGAAGGAACTTCCTGCGAGTATGCGGTCGCTGTTCCGCACGCACCACGAAGTCAAGGGGAGGGAAGGAATGCGACGAGTGTTGTCGGCCGCGCTGGCGTGCGCGGTCATCTCGGCGATCGGGGTGTCCGCAATCGGGGCCCAGGCCGCGAGTTCGAAGTTCAGGTCCGTGGGCGGGGTAACCCGTCTCAACACGTTCCACGGGGCCAAGTCAGACTCCGGGAGGATCGCGAAGTCCGACCGGCGGGTGCTCCACCTCAGCGGGTCGAAGATCACCTCCGTGCTGGTCAAGCTGGACTACGACGCGCTGGGGTCCTACCGGGGATACCTCCCCGGCTACGCGGCCACCAGCCCGGGCGTCACGCACCGCTCCCTGAAGGCCAACCGGGCGGCCGTCAACTCGTACACCCGCTACATCGCCCGCATGGAGGACAGGGCCCGGGCCGCCATCGCGCGGATCCCGAAGGCCAGGGTCACGCAGACGTACCGGGTGGCCTACGGCGGCCTCGCTGTGCGGCTCCCCGCGGACCGGATCTCGAAGCTCCTGAACATCCCCGGCGTGGTGGCGGTCCAACGTGACTCGCTGAACCACACCGACGTGGTCCAGGAGCCCTACCAGTTCATCGGCGCAGAGGCCGTGTGGCCCTCCCTGGGCGGTCTGCCGACGGCGGCGTCGAACGTGACGGTGGGCGTCATCGACACGGGCATATGGCCGGAGAACCCGATGCTCGTGGACAACGGGCTCGCGCCCCCCGCGGGCGGTCCCTACACGTGCGACTTCGGCGACGGGGTGGACCCGGACTTCGGGCCCGACTTCACCTGCAACAACAAGCTCGTGGGGGCCTACGACTTCACGGCCACGTACCTGGCCGTCATCGGGGCAGCGCCCGGCGAGTACTGCAAGGCCGACAACAGCGCGTGCTCGGTCCGGGACTCCGAGGGGCACGGCACCCATACCGCCACCACGGCGGCCGGCGACTACGTGGACCACGCCCCGATCTTCGGCATCGACCGAGGCCCGACCTCGGGCCTGGCCCCCGGCGCGCACGTGATCGCGTACCGGGTCTGCCTGGAGCTGGGCTGCTTCACCTCCGACAGCGTGGCGGCCGTGAACCAGGCCATCACCGACGGCGTCAACGTCATCAACTACTCGATATCCGGCGGGAAGAACCCGTTCTCCGACGCGATCGAGCTGGCCTTCCGCGACTTCTACGCGGCGGGCGGCCTGGCCAACGCCTCCGCCGGCAACTCCGGTCCGGGCGCGGCCACCTCCGACCACGGCGGCCCGTGGGAGAACACCGTGGGGGCCTCGTACCCCTCCCGGCTGTACCTCACGACGCTGCACCTGTCCGCCTCGGGCGGCGACACCCTGGACCTGACGGGGTCGTCCATCACCCAGGGCATCGCGAGCGCCACGAACGTGGTCAAGGCGACGGACGTGGGCGGCTACACGGGCGGCGTGTCGTGCGACACGGCGTTCGCGGCGGGCTCGGTTGCCGGGCAAGTCGTCGTGTGCGCACGCGGCAACCCCGCCGGGCGCGCCGCGTCCAGCTTCAACGTCCTGCAGGGCGGTGGCGCCGGGATGATCCTGTACAACCCGGCCCACCAGGACCTGTTCACGGACAACTTCTGGGTCCCGACGGTCATGCTCGACGGCGGGACCACCCCGCAGATCCCCCACGATACCGACGCGCTCCTCGCGTTCCTGTCCGGGCACACCGGCATCCAGGCTTCCTGGAGCACGGGCACGGCCACCGCGACGACGCCCGACATCATGACGACGTTCTCCTCGCGCGGGCCGCTCGGTGACTGGATCAAGCCGGACATCACGGCCCCCGGCATCGAGATCCTGGCCGGGAACTCGGCAGCTCCCGCCCCGTCGGCGGTCGCCTCCGGGCCTCCCGGGGAGAACTACCAGGCCATCGCGGGGACCTCGATGTCGGCCCCGCACGCCACCGGCGTGGCGGCCCTGGTGTTCGCCACCCACCCGGCGTGGACGCCGGGTCAGGTGAAGTCGGCCATGATGACCTCGGCCGTCCAGAGCGTGCTGAAGCCGGACGGCGTCACGCCGGCCGACCCGTTCAACATGGGCGCCGGATCCATCCGGGCGGATCGGGCGGTCCATCCCACCTTGACGTTCGACGAGTCGGCGGCGGACTACGCCGCCCTCGCGGGGACCCCGCTCGCGCGGATCGACGCCAACCTGCCCTCGGTAGACGCCCCGACCATGCCGGGGACCATCTCGACGGTCCGCCGGGCGAAGAACGTGTCGGGCGCACCCCGGACGTTCACCAGCACCACCACGGCGCCTCCGGGTGCCACCATCAAGGTGGTTCCGGCGTCGTTCTCGCTGGCGGCCCACCGGGCCAAGAACCTGAAGATCAACATCAACGGCACGAGCCTGGCCCCGGACACGCAGTACTTCGGGTCCGTCACGCTCATCCCGGACTCCGGGAACCCCGTGTACATCCCGGTGGCGTTCTTCAAGAAGCAGGGCGACGTCACGCTCACGTTCTCCTGCACGCCGGACTCGATCCTGCTGAACGCGACCACGGCCTGCACCACGGTCGCCCAGAACCTGTCCTCGGCCGCGGCGAACACGACCGTCGCCGAGAACTTCGGGCACCGGGCGAAGCTGTCGCACTCGAACTTCGGCGAGGTGCACAACGGGTCGTCGAGCGGCGGGTTCACCTCGACGAGCGCCGGCGGCTACACGTGGGACGGGCAGCTCTCGCCCTCGGTCGCGCCGCAGATCACCTCGATCACCCCCGACTCCGGGCCGGCGGGCGGCTACGTCCCGCTGTCGGCGTTCGGCGTCACGCCGCTCACGGGGCAGGGCGACGAGACGATCACGAACTTCAACGTGCCCGGATTCAACTACGGGCAGGAGAGCTACACGCGGCTCGGGATCGTCTCCGACGGGTACGTCGTGGTGGGTGGCGGCGCCAGTGCCGACGTCGACTTCGTCCCGCAGACGATGCCGAACGCGGCCAGGCCGAACAACGTCCTGGCGCCGTACTGGACCGACCTGAACCCGGGCGCCGGGGGAGCCATCCGGATCGCGACCCTCACCGACGGCTCGGACACCTGGATCGTCGTCGACTTCAACAGCGTCCCGGTGTTCGGCACGAGCAACCTCGAGACGTTCGAGCTCTGGATCGGCCTCAACAGCGATGCCAACCCGGGCGAGGACAACACGTGGGTGTACGGGACCACGACGCCGGACCCGACGCCCCTGAATGCGGGGGCGGAGAACCGGGACGGGACGAGCGGCATCAACGTCTCACCGACCGGACCGAACACGGGGTACCGGGTGAACACCTCCGGTCCCACGCCGGGCGGCATGGTCACGATCACCTACGACGTCACCGGGGAGAAGGTCGGGAGCTACACGCTCGTGACCAAGATGACGTCGGACCAGACGCCGGGCACGACCACGGCCACACAGCCGCTGACGGTCCATACGTAGACCGGATCGGCGGACGACCACCGGAAGGGCACGGGCCGGGAGCCCGGGCCCTTCCATTTCCGCTGGTAGAATGCGGTGCCGGGGGTCCTTGGAGGCCTCCGGCGGGCCGTCGTCGAATTGACGGTGGCCGTGCGTGGCTAGTATTCTCATCGGTCGCGGCAGTGTTCGGTTTCGTGCCGCAATCGGCAGGAATCCCAGAATCCAAGGGGGGACCCGAGAAGGGATCGCGGCATCCGGGCAGCACCCTGGGCCGGACCTTCTTGACAGGTCCGGCTTTTTGCGGCCCCCCCTCAGCGGAGAACGACGAGAGCGCGTGACGAGAGAGCCATGCCCACGATTCAACAGCTGGTCAGGAACGGGCGCGAGCGCCCTCGGAGCAAGACGAAGAGCCCCGCTCTCCGCCGGTCTCCGCAGCGGCGCGGCGTCTGCACGCGCGTCTACACCACCACGCCGAAGAAGCCGAACTCGGCCCTCCGGAAGGTGGCCCGGGTCCGCCTGACCACGGGCATCGAGGTCACCGCCTACATCCCCGGGATCGGCCACAACCTCCAGGAGCACTCGATCGTGCTCGTGCGGGGGGGCCGGGTGAAGGACCTCCCGGGCGTCCGGTACAAGATCATCCGCGCCGCGCTCGACACCGCCGGAGTCCGGGACCGCCGCAAGGCCCGGTCGAAGTACGGCGCGAAGAAGAACGCGTAGGGGGCTGGGCCATGCCACGGAAGGGACCAGCGGTCAAGCGTGAGGTCGAGCCGGATCCGGTGTACCAGAACCCCCTGGTGACCCAGCTCATCAACAAGATCCTGCTGCACGGCAAGAAGAGCACCGCCGAGCAGATCGTGTACAAGGCCCTGGAGCAGATCAGCGAGCGCACGGCCAACGACCCGGTCATCACGCTGAAGAAGGCCGTGGAGAACGCCCGTCCGCTGCTCGAGGTCCGCTCCCGGCGCGTGGGCGGCGCCACGTACCAGGTCCCGGTGGAGGTACGGCCGGCCCGGGGCACCACGCTCGCGCTGCGATGGCTGGTGAACTTCACCCGCCAGCGCCGCGAGCACACCATGGCCGAGCGCCTGGTGGGCGAGATCATGGACGCGGCGAACGGGCAGGGGTCCTCGGTGAAGCGCCGGGAGGACCTGCACAAGATGGCGGACGCGAATAGGGCGTTCGCCCACTACCGATGGTGAGCGTCGACGAAAGCTTCGAGGCCGGGCTCCACGGGGGGCCCGGCGCTTGTGAGAGGGGCTGTTGAGATGGCGGTCCCCGCGGAGAGGTTGGAAACGGAAGTGGCAGAGGTAGCGCAGGTCACGAAGGAGCGCCAGCAGCCGCCCGGCAAGGGCAGCCTGGTCATCCGCGAGTACCCGCTGGGCCGGACCCGGAACATCGGGATCATGGCCCACATCGACGCGGGCAAGACCACCACGACCGAGCGCATCCTCTACTACACCGGCAAGGCCTACAAGATCGGCGAGGTCCACGAGG
>DASWED010000077.1:0-28128 GCA_036394995.1 Actinomycetota bacterium | reverse complement strand
CACGTCCTCGGCGCCGGCCACGGCCACCCGGCCGGCCGGCTCCCCGGTGGAGGGGTTCGGCGTGTCGATGGTCTCCCCGGAGGCGGCGTCCACGAACTCCCCGCCGATGAACAGCTTGTACTCACGCATGACGTCTCCTTGGTGCTCGCGGGCCACGGTGACGGTTCGCCTGCAACTATCCCACTGACCGCCGGTCACCGCGAGCGGGATGGGAACCGGGCCCCCGCTCGTATGACTGGGACGTGTTGGATCAGATGGCATCCGAGTGGGTCACCGGCACGACCGTCAGCCCGTCGATGCCCTCGAAGTCCCCGGGGTTGCACGTGTACAGCGGCAGCCCGTTGGCCAGCGCGACTGCGGCGATCATCGCGTCGTAGGAGCGGGCATCCGCCTTCCTTCCCGACCTGTGCAGGGAGGCAGCCACGCCACGAACGGGGCCGGCGTCCTGAGCACGAGGGGACAGGATGGTCTACGTGTACGAATGCTCCTCGTCGGGGAACGAGCCGGCCTCCACGTCGGCGGCGAAGGTCTGCACGGCCTTCGTGATGTCCTCGCGGAGGTTCGCGTAGGGCTTGGCGAACTTGGGGTACTTGCCGCTGTTCAGCCCCAGGAGGTCGGTGAGGACGAGGACCTGGCCGTCGCAGCTCGGTCCGGCGCCGATGCCGATCGTCGGGATCCGCAGCGACTCGGTGATCTGCGCGCCGAGGTCGGACGGGATCCCCTCCAGGACAAGCGAGAACGCCCCCGCCTTCTCCATGCCCAGGGCCTGCTGGAACAGCCGGTGGGCGTCCTCCTCGGTGCGCCCCTGGACCCGGTACCCGCCCATGGCGTGGACGGACTGCGGGGTCAGCCCGAGGTGGGCCATGACCGGGATGCCCCGGGCCGACAGCGCCTCGGACAGCTCCGGTATCCATCCCTCGATCTTCACGGCGTGGGCGCCGCCCTCCTTCAGGAACCGGCCCGCGTTGTGCACGCCCTCCTCGGTGGACACCTGATACGACATGAACGGCATGTCCCCGACGATGAGTGCGTTCTTCGCCCCGCGGGCCACGGCCCGCGTGTGGTGGAGCATCTCCTCCATGGTCACGGGGAGCGTGGTCTCGTAGCCCAGCACGGTCTGGGCCAGGGAGTCGCCCACCAGCAGCACGGGGATCCCCGCTTCGTCGAGGATCTGTGCGGTGGGGTAGTCGTAGGCGGTGAGCATGGCGAACCGACGCCCTTCCGCCTTGAATGCCCGGAGGTCCCGGACGGTGATGCTCATGGCTCGCGCCTCCTCTCGTGAGTGCACGGCGTGTGCTTGCGGCTCAAGTGTACCCCCCGGGCGCCCGGACCCATGCCCCGATGGGGATCCGTCCGTCCGCTGCCAGAATCGAGGCACCTCACGAGGGAGCAGCGGGTTGTGATCGGGATCATCGAGCAGATCGTCGATTGGTTCGGGCCGGCGTTCGCTGTGGCCGGATACTGGATCGTCGCGGCGGGCGTGTTCGCCGACCGGTCCGCGTTCCTTGGGCTGATCATCCCGGGGGACGTGGTCCTGGCCCTCGGCGGGGTGTTCGCCGCGCAGGGGGACCTCCACCTCGTGTGGGTGATCATGGTGGGCGTCGGGGCCGGGCTGGCGGGGGAGTCGACGGGATACTGGCTCGGCCGGAGGTACGGAGCCCGGGTGCTGAAGCGGATCCCGTTCGCCAACCGCCTGGCCGACCGCCTGGACGTGGCCGAGGAGTACTTCCGCCGCCGGGGTGGGAGGACCGTGTTCATCGGGCGGTACGTGTCCGTCGCCGGGACGTTCCTGCCGTTCGTGGCGGGGATGTCGCGGATGCCCTACGCGAGGTTCCTCGCCTTCGACGTCCCCTCGGTGACGCTGTGGGCGGTGGGCGTCTCGCTGCTCGGCTACTTCCTGAACTCGCAGCTCGACTCCATCGACAGGATCCTGTCCCGGTTCGGGTGGGGCCTGCTCGGGCTTGCGGTGCTGTTCTTCGGCGGCCGGTTCGTCTACCGGCGGTTCATCGCGAGGCGGCCGGAGGAGGGGTCGAACGCGAGCTCCGGGCGCGGCTCGGATCACTGAACCGCCCGGTCGGCGGCGCGCGGCGGTTCGTGTCACCCCCCCGTGCTAGCGTCGGTTCCCGATGAAGGCGATGCGTCGACAGGTACACTTGGGGGGTCCACGACTCCTGCTCCCGTTGGTTCGGGGGCCGTTCCAGTCCACAGGAGGTGGCTGTGCGCAAGTACGAACTCATGTTGATCCTGCCCGCGGAGAGCGACGAGTCCGTCGTGACTCGGGTCGTGGAGCGGATCAACACGACGCTCGCCGACGGCAAGGGCCAGGTCGGCAAGCTCGATCGCTGGGGCCGTCGGCGCCTGGCGTACGAGATCGCCCACCAGGCCGAGGGCTACTACCTGGTCGCGGAGCTCGAGGCAGAGCCCGCCGCGCTCACGGAGCTGGACCGGGTCCTCCACCTCGCAGACGAGGTGATCCGGTTCAAGGTGGTCCAGCGGGTCGCATGAGGTCCGGTAGGTTCTTCCCCTCCTTCCCGGTATGCCATCGCCGGGGGGCGAACGAGTTGGCGAGAGGGTGGTGGTGACGATGGCGATGGGACAGGTGACGATCGTCGGGAACCTGACCGACGATCCCGAGCTCCGGTACACGCCGAACGGCGCGGCCGTGGCCAAGTTCCGCGTGGCGGTGAACCGGCGGTACAAGGACCAGGCGGGGGAGTGGAAGGACGGCGACACGTCCTACTTCACCGTGAACGCCTGGCGTTCGCTGGGGGAGAACGTGGCCGAGTCGCTCACGCGCGGGGCCAACGTGATCGTGGTGGGCCGCCTGCAGCAGCGGTCCTGGGAGACACAGGATGGCGAGAAGCGAACCGTGATCGAGATCGAGGCCGACGAGATCGGGCCGAGTCTGCGATGGGCCACCGCGAAGGTGGAGAAGCAGGGCCGGTCCGGCGGCGGGGAGTGGTCCGCGGGTTCACAGGACCGCGTCTCCGTCGGCGCCGGCATGGACGAGGAGACGCCACTGGATGCCGGGTAAGACGAGCACGAAGAAGCGTCCGCGCAAGGACGCAAAAGAGGAGAAGGGCTGGGCGAAGCGCGGCAAGCGCAAGTTCTGCCAGTTCTGCAAGGATCAGGTCACGCACGTCGACTACAAGGACACGAACCTGCTCCGGAAGTTCGTCTCGGAGCGGGGGAAGATTCGCGCCCGCCGGGTGACGGGGAACTGCTCCCAGCACCAACGGGACGTCGCGTCGGCCGTGAAGAACGCGCGGGAGATGGCGCTCCTGCCCTACGGCACGCGGTAGGAGGCCTGATCGAGCGATGAAGATCATCCTGCAGAAGGAAGTGGAGAAGCTCGGCGTGCCGGGCGACGTGGTGACCGTGGCCGACGGCTATGCGCGCAATTTCCTGGTTCCCAGGGGGATGGCCATCCCCGCCAGCAAGGGGGCGGTGCGCCACGTGGAGAGCCTTCGCCGGGCCCACGGCGCCCGCGTGAACAAGGCCCGTGGCGAGGCCCAGGCCCTGGCCGACCGCCTGTCGGCGATCCCCATCAAGGTGACGGCCAGGGCCGGCGAGGAGGGGCGGCTGTTCGGCAGCATCACTACGGCCGACCTGGCCGAGGAGATCGCCAAGCAGACCGGCCAGGCCATCGACCGCCGGGACATCCATCTCGACGAGCCCATCCGGAGCCTGGGGACCCACGAGGTCTCGGTGCGCATGTATCCCGAGGTCAACGCCACCCTGTCGATCCAGGTCGAACCGGAGGCCTGACCCGCTACCTCGGCCTGGCTTGCCCGGGCGAGGCCGCGCCGGTACGGTCGGTCTCGATGGGCGAGCCTCGGGTGGCACCGGGGCCGCGGGGGAGGGACCTCGTTCGGGGGGCGTCCCGCGCGGCCGCGTTCCTTCCTGGATACTTCCAGGCGCTGGCCCGTGAACATGGCGACGTGGTCCGCATCGAGGCCGGGCCGGTCAGGGCCTTCCTGCTCAACGGCCCCGAGCACGCCCAGGCCCTCCTGGTGGATCAGGACCACCTGTTCCAGAAGGGGCGGGCGGAGCGGCGGTTCACCCGGCGGCTCCTCGGCGAAGGGGTCCTCGGGAGCGAAGGCGACTTCCACTCGCGGCAGCACGCGCTCCTGTTCCCCGTGCTCCACGGATCGGCGCTCGACCCGTACGCACGCGCCGTCACGGACGGTGGGCTCCGCATGCAGAGCCCGTGGGTGGAGGGGGAAAGCGTCGATGTGTTCTCGCTGCTGGCCCGGACGACGACCGAGATCATGATCGAGTCCCTGTTTGGCGTCCTGGTCGAGCAGGCGGACGGCCGGGAGCTCGCCCTCGCACTGGCCGACACGGTGGACGCGCTGGAGCACGCTCCGCTCCCGTTCCTGCCGGGGACGGACCGGCTCCCGCTCCCGGCGAACCGGCGGTTCGATCGGGCCCGTCGGCGCCTCGACCGACTGATCCTCCGCGAGGTGCGGGAGCGCAGGCTGTCGCCCGGGCACCACGCCAGCCTCCTGGCCTCGCTGGTCCGGGCCCGCTACCCGAGGGGGGGCACCATGCGCGACCGGCAGGCCCGCGACGAGGCCCTCTCGATCTTCCGGGGACACAAGACCGCGGGCACTGCGCTGTCCTGGGCCTGGTACCTGCTCGCCCGGCACCCCGACGTCGAGGCCACGGTGCTGGAGGAGATCGATTCGGCCCTCGGGGGCCGCGAGCCCACGTTCGACGACCTGCCCCGCCTGCCGCTGTGCCGGAGGGTCGTGGACGAGGGCATGCGGCTGTTCCCGCCGGCGTGGATGCTGGCCCGCAGGGCGATGGAGGACGTCGACATCGGGGGCTTCGCGATCCCGGCCGGATCCACCGCAATCACGAGCGCCTTCGTCATCCACCGGGACGCCCGGTGCCATCCGGAGCCGCGGAGGTTCGACCCGGACCGCTTCCTCCCCGAACGGCGGGCCGGGTGGCACCCGTTCGCCTACTTCCCCTTCGGCGGGGGACCCAAGATGTGCCTGGGGGACGAGTTCGCCCCGTTCGAAGCGGTCCTGCTGATGGCCACCATCGGCAGCCGGTGGCGGCTCCGTCTCGACCCGTCGCATCGAGTGGCGCCGGCCCCGGGGGCCACGCTGCAGCCCAGGGGTGGGCTGCACATGATCGTCGAACGGCGCTGAGGGGATGGTGGCTGTGGCTGGGGCTTTGGAGATGACGGGTGGGCAGCGGGTTGAGCTGGAGGGGCTTGCTCGTTCCCACACCGCGCCGGCTCGGGAGGTGCGCCAGGCCGAGGCGTTGTTGTGGGCCACGGACGGTGTTTCGAACGCCGAGATCGCTCGCCGGTGCGCGTCCACGCCGAAGTCTGTCCGTCGGTGGCTAGCCGGTTCGCCGCGGAGGGAACCGCTGCGGTGGGCGCATCCGGGAAGTCGCCCGCGGACAAGCCACCCTCGACCGGATCACCAAATCCGCGACACACCACTAGGCGGGCGGGGAGCCGCCCGCGACACGTTCCACGCGCCGCCGGAACCTCGCGGCGGCCCGATGCCGGATCGGCGACCCGTGGCCGAAGCACGCCACCTCGTACTCGAGCTCGGCGAGCCTGGCGAAGCTGGCCCGTGCAGCGGCCAGATCCTCGTTGAGGGGGGCCAGGTCCAGCCAGTGGAGCATGTTCGCCGCCGCGTCCCCCACGAACAGGACCCCGCCGGCCCGGCCGGGAAGCAGGTACGACACGTGACCGCCGGTGTGGCCCGGTGTGTGGAGGCACCGCAGGCCTCCGGCCGCAGGGATCTCCTGCCCGTCGGCGACCTCGACATGGACGGCGGCCGGATCGGCCAGGCTGGACCCACGGGGCAGGGCCAGCATGAGTCGTCCGAGTGGCCCGTGCGCGCTCCCCCTGGGCCGTTCTGCGCCTTCCCGCACGATGCCCGAGTCGGCCGCGCCCGCGTACACGGTCGCGCCCGTGGCCGCCGCGACCCGCGCCAGGCTCCCGGTGTGATCGGTGTGGTGATGGGTCACCGCGACGTGACCGACGCCCCGCGGGGCCAGCCCGGTCCGGCGAACCGCCGAAGCGATCTGGGCGAGCCCGCCAGGCGGACCGACGTCGACCAGCGTGGGTTCGTCCGAGGCGGGATCGCCCGCGATGAGGAACGCGTTGTTGTCGATGCCCGGGAACCACATCCGCTGGACCCCGGGAACGACCTCCGAGATCGGCATCGTTCCATCCTCTCCTCAGCCCGGGGGACGGGGGCTGTCGGCGTAGCCTCGCAGGATCGACCCGGGGACCGTGTAGATGTCCACGTCCTGCACCGAGCGCGGTTGCCCCAGGGGCGCGAACAGCCGGGCCCAGGCTCCCGGCGTCCCCTTCACCACGACCACGGCCGAGACGTGGTTCGCCCCCAGATACTGCTTCAGCTGCTCTGCGGAATCGGCCCCCGGCTGTCCGGAGTACAGCACGTCCTCGATGGGCCAGTTGCCGAACGCGAGCGGCTTGCGCGTCCCCACGTACCCGGTGGGCATCCGGAACCAGAACCCGGAGTCCGCCTGCCACAGCATGCTGTCGCCGTTCCGGGCGAACGGGATCACCAGCACGGTGGCGTCGTGCGGGATCTCGCGGCTGACGCTCCCGTCGGCGAAGAAGGCCGGCTCGGAGAACGACGTGTGCCAGAACGGGCCGTGGGTGTTCGGGTACAGCATGACCACGGCGAGGGCGGCCAGCATCCACCGCCCCAGCCCCGACGGCCGGAGCGCCAGCCACATGGCCGCCATCACCGCGACCGGCAGCCACGCGTAGACCATGAACCGGCCGGGGAGCGCGTACTTCAGCAGGGGCAGCGACACCAGCGCCTTCCATGGCATCGGGATGGTCTCGGTTCCCGCGATGTGCAGGTGGGTTCCCAGGGACAGCACGCATGCCACACCCGTGAACGCGAGCATCCACTTCG
Source organism: Actinomycetota bacterium (assembly GCA_036394995.1). Taxonomy (GTDB): domain Bacteria; phylum Actinomycetota; class UBA4738; order UBA4738; family JACQTL01; genus DASWED01. The sequence continues at coordinate 21,205 of DASWED010000077.1, read as the reverse complement.
CCCACCGGTGGCGCCAGCACGCGATCGTGAACGCGGCGACCATGAGCAGAACGGGCAGCCCGAAGTAGGCGGCCTGCTCGGAGATGTCGCCGGTGAACTTCCCGGTGACGTCGAAGAAGTTCCCTCCGCCGGCGGCGGTGAGGCTGGTGGGCACGAGGAAATTGACCAGGTCGGTGGCGAAGATCGTCGACCAGAAGGCGTACGTCGGGGGGGATTCCTTCGCCATGAGGAACGACCACAGCAGGGGCGACACCACCACGGCGGTCAGCGCGTAGGACGCACCGACCGCCACGGCCACGTCGCGCAGGGGCCTCCGGTGGGACGGCAGCATCGCCAGGGCTAGGAGCAACGCGATGGCGACGAACATCGTGAGCGACAGGAACACCTCGTAGGAGGTCAGGAACTGCCCGACCAGCGCGGCCGCCATCCACAGCACCGTTCGACGGAGCGACCGCTCGCCCCGCACCAGCCGGAGAGCCAGCAGGGCCAGCACCGGCAGCAGGAACACCAGGGCCAGGTTCGGATGCCCCAGCATCTGTCCGGTGACGTAGACGGAGAACCCGAACAGGTACCCGCCCACGAGCGACGCCCAGAACTGGCCGGTCACGGCCCGGCACAGCAGGTACGCCGTCCACGCCGCGAGCACCGGCGTGAGGAGCGCCATCACGTTGTACGAGACCACCGGCCCGAACAGGATCGTGACGGGGGCCAGGGCCAGCGAGGGCCCCGGGATCGCGGTCGCGTGGGTCAGGTTCACCCCGACCGGTGCCCACACGTGGTGGGTCACCACCGGGTCGAGCCCGTGCCAGATGGCGTGGGGCCACCACCCCAGGTACCACACGAACGACGGCGGGTCGGCCCCCCATCCGACGAACGTGCCGGTGGGATGGGCCAGGATCGGGATCCCGAAGATGAACACCGAGGCCACGAGGTACAGGACGAATGCCGCGATCCCGTTGCCCCGGGACGTCCCCAGGAGCCACTCGACGGGATCCCGCCCGGCCCGTACGCCGGATTCGCCGGGGACCGAGCCGCGGTGGGCCGGCTCGCCGCGTTCGCCGGGGTCGCCGTGCGCCGGGTCGCCGTGCGCCGGGTCGCCGGGCCCCGGCTCTCCGGGCGGGGCCACCACCACGGGGGCGCCCGGTGTCGAGCTCGGGCCCGCGCTCGGTCGCCGGGTGCTCGCCATGGGGCCATTCCACCGGCGCGTCCCCACCCCGTCAAGGAACCGCCGTGGCCGGACCCGGCCGCGGTGGGCACGTCGGTTCGTGTCAGTGGGGCTTTCTACAGTTGTCCCCATGGTTCTCCACAGGCGGAATCCCCAGGTGGATCGAGGTATGACAACTATTCGGACTCGCCGCGGCGCCCCCACCTGCTGGGCGACTTTTCCCCCGGGAAATCCCGGGGTCTTTCCCCTTCCCGCCCCGCCGGCGGGGACCTAGGGTCGCGTGGTTCCCGGGAGAGGATGACATGGCGAAGATCGCGGACGACGTGAGACGGGCCCGCCCGGAGCGGGTCCCCCCGCACAACCTCGAGGCCGAGGACTCGGTGCTGGGGGCCATGATGATCTCGGCCGAAGCGATCGCGGACGTCATCGAGGTTCTCAAGCCCGACGAGTTCTACCGTCGGGCCAACGGCACGATCTACGAGGCCATCCTGCAGATGTACGCGCGCGGCGAGCCCGTCGACGCCATCACCACGGTGGAGGAGCTCAAGCGGGGGGGCCACCTCCCGGAGGTCGGGGGAGCGCTCCGGATCCAGGAGCTGGTCGAACAGGTCCCGTCTCCCGCGAGCGCCCAGTACTACGCGAGGATCGTGGCCGACCACGCCCTGCTCCGCAGGCTGATTTCGGCCGCCGCGGACGTCATGGACCTGGCATTCGGCATCCCGGAGAACCCCCGGATCGCCGCCGAACAGGCCGAGGGGAAGATCTACGCGGCCTCCCGCCACGAACAGCGCGACGAGATGGTCGCGCTCCAGCCGGTCATCTCCGCGGCCATCGACGACATCGAGCACATCCAGTCGCGCGAGTCGTCCCTGGCCGGGCTCCCCACGGGGTTCCGTGACGTGGATGAGCTGCTGTCGGGCCTCCAGGCCGGCAACTTCATCATCATCGCCGCGCGCCCGGGCGCCGGGAAGTCGGCCCTCGCCGTGAACATCGCCCGGAACGTGGCCGTCGCCGAACGGCAGCCGGTGGCGCTGTTCTCGCTCGAGATGTCGCGATGGGAGCTCGGGATGCGCCTGCTGTGCAGCGAGGCCGGGGTCCCCATGTCGAAGGTTCGCGCCGGCAAGATCGGCGCCGCGGATTTCAGCGCGTTCGCCGACGCCGCCGACACGCTGCACGACGCCCCCATGTGGATCGTCGACGCCGGGGACGTCACGATCCTGGACATCCGGGCCAAGGCCCGCCGGATGCGTTCGCGCGACGGCCTGGCGCTCATCGTCGTGGACTACCTCCAGCTGATGAGCCCCCACCGCCGCGTGGACAACCGCCAGCAGGAGATCGCCGAGATCAGCCGCTCCCTGAAGCTCCTGGCGAAGGAGCTCAACATCCCGGTGGTTGCTCTCTCCCAGCTCAACCGCGATCCCGAACGCCGCGAGGGCGCCAAGCCCCAGCTCTCGAACCTGAGGGAATGCGTCACGGGCGACACCACCGTCGCCCTCGCCGACGGGCGCCACGTGTCGATCCGAGACCTCGTCGGAACGAAGCCGGAAGTGGTCTCGATCGCGAGGGACGGACGACTGTGCACCGCACGAAGCGACCTGGTCTGGAGTGTGGGGACCCGCCCCGTGTTCGAGGTGCAGCTGGCCTCGGGTCGCAGGATCCGCGCGACCGCCCGGCACCGGCTGTGCGGGTTCGACCGGTGGATGCGGGTGGAGGACCTGAAGCAGGGCGACAGGGTGGGTATCCCTCGACGTCTGCCCGAGCCGGCCAACACGGAGGCGTGGCCGGACGATCGGGTTGTGCTCCTCGGCCACCTGGTGGGAGATGGGAGCTATCTAACACATCAGCCGCTGCGGTACACCACGGCCTCCGAGGAGAACAGCTTCGCGGTGACGAAGGCAGCCACACAACAGTTCGGAGTGAGGGTCAAGCGATACGCGGGACGCGGGGCCTGGCACCAACTCGTCATGAGCGGCAACGGGAACCGGTGGCACCCGGCGGGTGTGAACCTGTGGCTTCGGGAGCTCGGCATCTTCGGCCAGCGCTCCCACGAGAAGCGTTTGCCGCAAGCGGCATTCCGTCTGCCGAATCGTCAGATTGCGCTGCTTCTCCGGCATCTATGGTCGACCGATGGGTCGATCACCGTTCGCCGGGCTGGCCAGCGCGGATCGCCGGGCGTGCACTTCACCACGGCCAGCCGAGGCCTGGCTGACCATGTGGCGACCCTCCTGTCCCGCCTTGGGATCGTGGCCCGCATCCACGAGGTTCGGCAGAGAGAATCGCTCTGGTACTCGGTGAGGGTCTCGGGCGGGGGGAACCTCCTGCGCTTCCTCGACGAGGTCGGAGGATTCGGTCCGCGGCGAGCACCGGCAGCATTGCTCGCTACCACCCTCGAGGGTCGTGCGACAAACACGAATGTCGACACGCTACCGCGAGGGGTTCTTGATCGGGTTCAGAACTTGATGACTGCAAGAGGGATCACGCTGTCGGGACTCGCCGGTATTCGGGGAACCACCCAGGGGGGCACTAATTTCAGGTCCTCCCCCTCACGCAGGATGGTGGCGGAGTATGGAGACATCTTCGATGACAGGAATCTTCGACTTGCCGCGGCAAGCGATGTCTTCTGGGACCGGGTTGTGGAGGTAGCTCCGGCGGGGGAGGTAGAGGTTTTCGATCTGACGGTTCCAGGCCCATCCACGTGGGTTGCAAATGGGATATTCAGCCATAACTCGGGCGCGCTAGAACAGGACTCCGACGTCGTGATGTTCATCCATCGGGAGAAGGACGAGGACGGGCACTGGGCAAAGGGGGAGGCCGAGCTGATCGTGGCGAAGCACCGGAACGGGCCCACCGGCACGATCAAGCTGGCGTTCCGGGACGACCTCATCCGGTTCAACAACCTCTACCGGGGGTGAGCCCGGCCCGTCGTTCACGAGCCCCGTCCGCAACGCCCGCTCCGGACGTCGACCCCGCGACGATCCGGGAGGCCCATCGGCGGCTGGCCCGGCGGTTCGGGCCGCTCGATCCTCCGACGCGACGCGATCCGGTCGAGGAGCTCGTCCTGACGGTCCTGTCGCAGAACACCAGCGACGTGAACCGGGATCGGGCCTTCCAGGCCCTCCGGCGGCGGTTCCCCACGTGGGAGGAGCTGGCGGACGCCCGGGTCGCCGACGTGGCGGAGGCCATCCGGCCCGGCGGCCTGGCGAACATCAAGGCGCCGCGGATCCTGGCGATCCTCCGGGAGATCCGTGACCGCGACGGCTCGCTGGACCTGGCCTGGATGCGGGATGCCACCGACGAGGAGGTCGAGGCCTACCTCACGTCGTTGCCGGGCGTCGGCCCGAAGACGGCCGCCTGCGTGCTGGCGTTCGCTCTGGTTCGTCCGGCCATCCCGGTGGACACGCACGTCCACCGCGCGGCCGGCCGCCTCGGGTGGATCCCGCCCCGAACGGATGCCGCCGCCGCGCACCGCATCCTGAAGGCGCTCGTCCCGCCCCGGCTGCGCGTCTCGATGCACGTCGGGCTCATCCGCCTGGGTCGCGAGGTGTGCAAGCCGGGGCGCCCCCGCTGCGAGGTCTGCCCCCTGGCGGACCTGTGCCCCACAGCGCCGTTGTTCCTGGGGATGGAGCAGCCGAACATCATCGGGAAGCGGAAGGGGCTAGCTGACCGGAGCGGATGAGGGGAATCGAACCCCCGTCTCAAGCTTGGGAAGCTTGCGTTCTGCCATTGAACCACATCCGCGCGAGCGGTCCGAGGGCCGCCGTGGGCGAATTGTAGCAAGGCGTCTTCGGGCCCATCCTGCCGTCCGCGCCGGTGCCGACCTGCTACGTTTCGCTTCCCATGGCGTCCGGTGCCGATCAGCCGTCCGCTCCCGCGCAGCCCGCTCCCGGGGCTGCCGCCGCCCGGCCCGCGCCGGGCGTGGAGCCATCGCCCACGTTCTGGCCGAACCTCCTGACCAGGCTGGCGGCGCACGAGTCGTTGTCGGCGGAGGAGACCGCCGCGGCCATGCGGGCCATCATGCAGGGCCAGGCCACGCAGGCTCAGATGGGCGGGTTCCTCATGGCCCTTCGCACCAAGGGCGAGACCGCGGAGGAGCTGGAGGGGCTCGCGGCCACCATGCTCGAGCTGGCCCAGGCCGTGGACGCGCCCGCTCCCGTCATCGACACGTGCGGCACCGGCGGCGACCGCGCCGGCACGCTGAACGTCTCCACGCTCGGGGCCATGGTGTGCGCCGGCGCGGGGGTCCCGGTGGCCAAGCACGGGAACCGGGCGGCGTCGTCGAGATGCGGGTCGGCCGACCTCCTCGAGGCCCTCGGCGTGCGCATCGACCTCGACCCCGCCGGCGTCCGGCGGTGTCTGGAGGAGGCCTCGATCGGGTTCATGTTCGCCCCGGTCTTCCACCCGGCCATGGCCCACGCAGCGGTGGTCCGCCGCGAGCTCCGGGTCCCCACCGCGTTCAACTTCCTCGGCCCGCTGACGAACCCGGCCCGTCCCTACGCCCAGATCGTCGGCGTGAGCGACGCCCGCATGCTGCCGCTGGTGGCCGAGGTCCTGGCCCGCCGGGGGACCGACGCCCTGGTGTTCCGGGGCGACGACGGACTCGACGAGCTCACCACCACCGGGCCCTCGCGCGTGTTCCGGATCCACGAAGGGCGGGTCGAGGAGGATGAGATCGCCCCGGAGGACGCGGGCCTGGAACGAGCCTCCCCGGACGACCTGAAGGGCGGCGACGTCGAGCACAACGTGGCCATCGCCCGCGCCGTCCTGGGGGGCGAGGCCGGCCCCCCGCGTGACGTGGTCCTGCTCAACGCCGGCGCCGCCCTGTGGACCGCGGGGCAGGCATCCGACCTCCGCGAGGGCGTGGCGACGGCCGCCCAATCGATCGATTCGGGGGCGGCCCGGCACACACTGGACCGCTGGGCCGCCACGTCCACGACCTGAGGTCATCGACGGGCTGGAACGGAGCGGCCGCGAGACCGGACGGCCTATCCGGCCGGGAACGTTGTGGGGCGGCCCATGCTGGCGTAGGTGAATCCCGCCGCGGCCATGGTCGCGGGGTCGAACACGTTGCGGCCGTCGACGATGACGGGGTGGGCCATCTCCTCGCGGAGCCGGTCGAGGTCCGCGGAGGCGAACACGTCCCATTCGGTGCAGATGGCCAGGCAGTCGGCGCCCCGGGCGGCCTCGTGGGGGTCGGCGGCGAACTCGATGTCGCCCAGCAGCGTCTTCGCCGCGGGCATGGCCACCGGGTCGTACGCGACGACGTGCGCGCCGCCCTCCACCAGGCGGCGGGCCACCTCGAGGGCGGGGGAGTGACGGAGGTCGTCGGTGTCGGGCTTGAAGGCCAGGCCCCACAACGCCACCCGCTTGTCCTCGAGGTGCCATAGGACCGCACGGATCTTCTCCACCAGCGCGTCGATGCGGGCCCGGTTGATCCGGTCGACCTCCCCGAGCAGCGCGAAGTCCACCCCGAGCTGCTCCGCCTTGTACTGGAACGCCCGGAGATCCTTGGGGAAGCACTCGCCGCCGAAGCCCAGTCCCGCCCGCAGGAACGCCGGCCCGATCCGGTGGTCCAGGCCCATCGCGGCAGCGACGGCCTCGACGTCGGCGCCCGTTCGCTCGCACACCTCGGCCACCGCGTTGATGAACGAGATCTTCGTGGCCAGGAACGCGTTCGACGCGTGCTTGATGAGCTCCGCCGTCGCCAGGTCCGTGACCACGAACGGGCACCCCGTCCGCTCCACGATGGGCCGGTAGGCCTCCCGCAGGCGATCGACGGCGCGTCCCGAGTCCGAGCCCACCACCACGCGGTCCGGTTCCAGCGTGTCCTGCACGGCGCGGCCCTCCTGCAGGAACTCAGGATTCGAGGCCACGTCGAACTCGGCGTCCGGCGACGCCTCCCTGCCGATCGTGCGCTGGATCCACTGGCCGGTCTCCACGGGCACCGTCGACTTCTCGGCCACAACCGTGTACCCGTCCAGGCTCCGCGCGAGCACGCGGGCCACCCGCTCCACCTGGACCAGGTTCGCCTCACCGGATTCCTTGGTGGGGGTGCCCACGCACACGAACACGATGTCGCCGTGGCGGGCAGCGTCGCTCGCGGTGGCGGAGACCCTCAGCCGGCCGTTGTCGAGGCCCTCCCGGACCAGCTCTGTGAGACCCGGTTCGTGGAAGGGAACGTCGCCCCGAGCGATGGAGGCGACCTTCTCGGCGTCGTCGTCGACGCCGAGCACCTCGTGCCCCACGTGGGCCATGCATGCGGCGGTGGTCAGGCCGACGTGGCCGGTCCCGACGACGGAGATCCGCATGCGGCAACCTTACGGGATCGATCCCGGGGTCAGGCCCTCGCCAGGGCGAATTCCGGCCGGTGGATGATCCGGCGCACCGCCACCGTGGTCACGAGCCACAGCACGACGGCCCCCGCCACCAGCCCGAACACCGCCCACCAGGCCCGGACGTGCGCCGTGAGGGGGAGCGCCACGGCCAGGTCCGCCACCACGGCGAGCCACGCTCCCCACACGGCCGCCCGGAGGCGGGCCAGATCGAACAGCACGGCCACGTTCAACAGCGACCACAGCACGAGGAACAGCGCGGGCCCGGCCATGGCGAACACGTACGCGGAGTGCTTCGTCACCACCCGATCCACCGACGGCAGCGACACGATGAGCCACACCATGGCCAGGAACGTGAGGACGGCCCCAACGACGCAGGCGACCGCCAGCCGGGACACCGACCGCCGGTAGGACGCCCGGAGCTCGGCGGACAGCTCCCGCTCCGCCGACACCGGGTACCGGTAGGACAGCGACCGCAGCAGACCGCCGAACCGCTCCGCGGAGGACCTCACCACCACGATCCCCGGCAGGACTGCCGCCAGGGCCCAGTCCCACCCGGCCTCGTAGTCGGGCTGGAACCCCAGGATCCATTCGTGGAACGGCCGCTGGCTGTACCACGCGGCCAGGCGGTCGGCGAACAGGAATCCGGCCAGGGCCAGGCCGTACAGCGCGAATGGAACCAGCCGCCGCGCGACGTCGCCGAGCGGCAGGCGATCGGAAGACCACGGCCCCGACCGCCGGGGCATCTCGCGAATCTCGTCCCGGAACAGCAGGGCCACGGCGGCGGCGATCGACGCCCCCGCCGCCACCAGGATCCCGGAGCGATGGGCGGCCACCAACGACGCGTGTCCCGGCCCGCGGACCAGCGCGCCCGCCGCCACCCCCGACGCGACGGCGAGGACGAACCAGACGTCCCGTCCCCGTCCGGAGAGCATCGCGGCCGGGAGCCACAGGGCCGCCAGCAGTGCGAAGTACTGCAGCGCGGTGCCGATCTGGTCCGGAGCGACCAGCGGTTTCCACTCCAGGATCCCCCACAGCGCCAGGCCCGCCACGGCCGATCCGACGACGCCGACCGCCGCCAGGCGGAGCCCCGATCGCAGCGCCAGGAGCGGAGCTCGACGTCCCAGATCGGCCCGGATGCGCCCTGAGGCGACGTAGGCGAATGCGGACGTGGCCACGAACGAAGCGACGATGCCCAGCGCGATCGCCGTTGCCCGCGGGATGTCGGTCCCGGGGCCGGTCCACAGGGAGCCCGTCAGGAGCAGCGCCGCACCGAGTGGAGCCGTCAACGGTGCAGCGGACGCCAGCCCCCGGAGCACCATGCGGATCCTCGACCCGCCGAGGGCCCGGCGCGAGTGCGGGCGGGCCCGCTCCTCCCGGAGCCCGGTCTCGACGGCGCTCCATCGCTCCACGGCCTCCGGCGCCCCGCGCTGGTACTCGGCGATGTCGATGGCCAGCCGCAACACGCCGTCCCGGCCCATCCCCCGGGCCCGGTCGTCGTCGACGCCGATCGACTCGAGGACCGCGGCGGCCTCGGCGGGGCCCTCCAGGCGGCCCGCCCGGTTCGTGACGTCCCCGACGAGCTCCCCGAGGGCTTCGGTCATTCGTCTCGCTCCGCTGATGTGGGTCTGGACAGCAGCGCCGCGAGAGCGGCGACCGCTTCCTCTCGAACCTCCGCAGACGGATCGTGGGCCACCGCATCGGCCAGGAAGCCGCCCGCCCGGGGCCCGTTCACCCGACCCAGAGCCCGGACCGCCTCCCGACGGACCTGCGCGTGCTCGTCGGACAGAGCTCGAGCCAGGGCCTCGGCCGCCCAGGGGTCGCGCACGCGGCTCACCGCGTTCGCGCGCATGAACGGGTCCGGATGGGACAGGCCGGCCTCCAGGTCCGCGGCGCCGAACGGGCCGGCGGAAGCACCGGCGACGGCCCCGGCCATCGCCGGCTCCAACTCCCGAGGCTCGGGCTCGGACTCGGGCTCCGGGACCCGTTCGGGCATCACCGGTTCGCGCTCAGGCTCGGCGGATGTCTCCGGCGGGGGCACGGAGTGGAGAATCCGAGTCGGTTCAGCCGGCTCCTCGGGCTCCCTCGGGTGCTGGCCCCGGGCGGCGGATTCCTCCGAGCCCCTCCACGCCGTCGCCGCCCATTCCTCCGCGGCGGGCGGGGGCCCTTCGGGGATCTCGAACTCCGGCTCGGGCTCATCCTCGGCCTCGATCGGCTTCGGCTCGGCCTCCTCCACGGGCTCCTCCGGCTCGGCCTCCACCGGCTCGGGCTCCTCCGGGGGCTCCGGCTCCGGCACCATCACGGCGATGCCGTCGGGGACCTGGACATCGGCCGGGACGGCGTCGGGAACCTCCTCGAACGATCTCATGACCTCCTCCGGGGTCTCCACCGGACGGAGCGAGATCCCGGTCAGGGCCTCGTACCAGTCGCGGTGGGCGTCCAGGAACGTCGACAGGCGGAAGCGCGACATCGCGTGGTGGCGGGCGGCGGTCGCCATCCGTGCCCGCTGATCCGGCGCCACGCCCAGGATGGCCGCCACCGCGTTGGCCAGGGCGTCGGGGTCTCGGGGTGGCGCCGTGAAGCCGGCCCCGTTCAGTGCTTCCTCGATCCCGCCGACGGCCGTCGTCACCACCGGCACGCCGCACATCAGCGCTTCCAGCACCGAGAGCGGGAAGGCCTCCGACGACGAGGTGACCAGCGCCACGTCGGCCTGGTTCAGGACCTCGGGGACGTCGCCGGCCGGGCCCATGAACCGGACGGTGTCCTCCAGCATCCGGTCCCGGTGCATGCGCCGGACCTGCGCCCAGTAGTCACGGTCCGCCACGTCGCCGAAGTGCAGGAACAGGACGTCGGGGATCTCGCGCCGGACCAGGTCCGCCACCCGGAGCAGCGTCACCTGGTCCTTCAGCGGATCGATCGGGGATACCTGGACGACGGTCGGGCGACGGGAGCGCGGAACGCCGTTCGGCGCGAACAGATACTCGTCCACACCCGGATGGATCACACCGATGCGTGAGCGCGGGGCGCCGTAGGCCAGCTCCCACCGGGCGTTGAACCGGCACACCGGAGCGATGCGGTCCGCCAGGTGGTACGCGGTCCGGGCCACCGCCCCGACGACGTCGGCGGTGAACCGCTTCAGGTGGAAGGGCGCGCGGGACGTGTGCATGGCCAGGAAGTGCTCCCGCACGTACAGGGCGTGTTCGGTGAGGAACAGCGGGGTGCCCCGCTCGGTCTTCGCCAGGATCCCGGGGACCGCACACAGTCCCGCCGCCGAGCTGTGCACGAGGTCGACCTCCGGGGGGACCTCGACGGTCAGGGGAGCCAGGGCCCGGACCAGCCACCGCAGCGCCTCCACGGCCTCGCCGATGGTGGGTTCGTCACCCGGGACCGCTGCTCGTGCGGCTCGGCCCTCGGCCAGGGCATGGTCCGCTTCCGCATCGATCACGTCGGCGGGAGGGCGGGAGTCCCGCGACAGCATGTGCCCGCGGAACACCTCCCACGCCGCGCGGGACCTCCACGTCCGGCGATGGTCCCACCGCCGGAAGTGATCCCGCATCTCCACCAGGAGCGCGGCGAACCGGACCGCATCGAACTCGGTGGCGGAGGTGGCGGACAGGAAGGCCTGGAGCAATGGGACGAACTCCCGTTCAAGGTCCCGCGACGAAGGCCTGTGCGCCCCGGCCGTGGCGTCGCGGATGGAGCGCGGCATGGGCTCGCGATCCCGTAGGACGGCGTCGGGACCGGCCCGCCGGACACGCCCCGGATCGTCGGTGGTCCACATGGGCAGGTCGATGAGCCGGACCATGTTCGCGGGAAAGGAGCGCCCGTGGGCGAGGAACGGGTTCGGCGAGAGGGCCCACACCACGAACTCCACCTCCGGGAGCCCCCGGATCAATGACTCGCACCAGGTGCCGACCCCGCCCGGCACGTGCGGAAATGTCCCCTCCGTGGTCAGAAGGACCGTCGGACGCCTGGATCTCGCCCGTGTGGGCACGGGCGTACCCCCGGTGCCGTTCCCCCACGGTGGCATGGACGGAGCCTAGGCCCCTCAGGGGGGGTTCGCATCGACCGAACGTATGGTCTTGTCCCCCGGTGGAGGGACGGGGGGGCTTAGGCCGGTTGCCCGAGCCTCAGCTGCCGGGATCGGGGCGCTCGCCGGACTGGAGGCGGCGCAGGGCCTCCTCGGACGCCGACACCACCTCGAGGACCGGATCGCCCAGGAACGCCCGCTTGACTGCCTCGAAGGCGCGGTCGTCGCCGATCTCGCCGAGGAGCGTGACCGCCCGGATCCGGATCGACTCCACCGGGTCGGTCAGGGCCCGGATGAGCCCGTCCACTCCCCGGTCGCCCCGGATCGCGCCCAGAGCCTCCACGGCCCGCAGCCGCTCGTGCGGCTCCATGGACCCCAGCCTGCTGAGGAACAGCTCCGGTCCAACCAGGCTCTCCAGGAGCTGCCCGACCGTTCCGGCCAGCTCGGGATCGTCCTCCATGAGGATGTCCACCAGCGGATCGACCGCCGACGTGCCCATGCGGGCCAGGACCTCGCCGGCAGGCCGGCGGAGCGACGGATTCGTCAGGGCGATGGCCAGCCGGCGGGCCACGGCCGGCGACCGCCACCGAACCAGGGCCTCCCCGGCCACGTCGCGGACCCGCATCTCCGGATCCTTCAGCGCCGTGATCAGCGGGTCCAGGACGTTGTCGTCGTCGATGACCGACAGGGCCCGAACGGCCTCCACCCGGACCTCGACGTCGGGGTCGGACAGGGCCCGGGCCAGGCCGGGGATGGACTCCGCGTTGCGCAGGGAGAGCAGGGCCGCCGCGGCGACCCGGCGAACCGTCGGCGCCGGGTCCTGCAGCGCGGTGATGATGCCGCGGACGCACTCGGGCGTCCCGGCGCGGCCCGCCAGGGCGATGGCCAGGGTCCGCTCGGCGGCGTCAGGCGAGGCCAGGTGGTCGATGGCGAGCAGGGCCAGGCGCTCCGCGCTGGAACGCTCCAGTGTGGACACCAGGTGCTCCCGGCGGGTGGCCGGGCACCGCTCGATGGCCGTCCACACCAGCGACCGGTCGCGATCGGGGACCGAGGCCAGGTGCCGGATGGCGGCCTGCCACACCCGTTCGTCCTGGTCGGTCAAGGCCTCCAGCAGCAGGTCGGCGGCCTGACGGCCCATGCCGGCCGGCAGCACCTCGACGGCCGTCGCCCGGACGTCGGGGTCGGGATCGCTCATGGCCTGGGCCAGCGAGGTGACCCGCTGATCCAGCCCGGCCCGGCCGATGACGGAGATCGCCGTGGCCCGCACGACGGGGGAGGAGTCGCGCTCCAGCACCCGCTGGGCCACCTCGATGGTCTGCGTGTCGCCGGACTCGCCGAACACCTCGAGCGCGGCCACCCGCACCGCGGCCGAGGAGTCCTCGAGCAGCGGGTGCAGGGCCGGAAGCAGGGAGCGCCCGGCAACGTGCCACAGCATGCGGATGGCCTCGGGACGGTTCTGCCCCTCGGCCCCGCGGGCCAGCTGCACCAGCGTCTCGGGCTCCATGCCGAACGACGCCAGCGCGCGAACGAACGGGCCGCGGGCCTCCGGCGTGCTGGAGACTCCCCGCATCAGCAGGTCCGGCGCGGCCTCGGAGAGCCCCGCCGCTCCGGCCACGTGGGCTCCCTGGGCCACGAGCTCCGGGTCGCCCGAGGACATCGCCGTGGAGGTCCAGTCCAGCAGGGTCGGCCGGTCCATGGCCCGGAGGGCCTCGGTGGCGCGGACCCGGACGGCTTCGTCGGGGTCTCCCAGGGCCCGGGCGAGGCCGGCGATCATCTGGCCCTGCGCTCCCAGGGTGATCTCGACCGAACCCGTCTCGTCATGCGACGTCTCGTCGTCCTGCTCCTCGGGCTCCTCCGGGGCCACGACGGGCTCCTCGGCCTCGGGCCCGAGCAGGTCCCCGGCCGCGCGGGCGAGCCGTCCGACCTCGGGGTCCGGGTCGTTGGCGTAGGTGGAGAGGGCCCGAAGCGACTCCGTGGAGCCCTCCTCCAGCAGCAGTCGGGCGGCGCCCAGCCTGCGCTGGCCGATGGATTCCATGGTTGCCACCAGCCGGTCTCGGCCCACGGCGCCCGCCAGCGCGGCGAACCCGCTGCGCTCGGCGGCGTTGGGGTGCGACTCCATCCGCGCGATGGACCCCAGCATCGAATCGAGGTCGTCGTCGGCGATGCCGTTGAGTGCGATGGACCGGGGGAGGACCTCCAGCGCGGCCTGCTGCGCGGCCGGCCACTGGCGCTCAGCGACCAACGGGAAGACCTCCGGCACCGCGTGGTGCTGCGTCGAGGCGGCCAGGCGGACGGCGGCGGCCCGGACCTCGTCCGAGGGGTCGCGGAGGGCCCGGCTCACCGCGTCGGGCTCGACGGCGTCGGGCCGGGAACGGAGGGCCTCCAGGGCCAGGAGGCGAATGCCTCGCTCGGGGTCCTGGAGCAGACGCGACACCCCGGCGACGTCGACGTCGGCGATGCCGCGGGCCATCATCTCCTCGAGCGCCCGCCGGCGCTCTGCGGCCACGCGGGAGGCGAGGCCGGGGGGCTCGGCGGCGAACGCCGGTGCGACCGGCGCGGCCGCGACATCCGGATCGGGGAGCGGCATCGGAACCTCCACTGTATCGGCTGACATGGACTCGTCCACGGCGGCCTCGATCGAGGCTCCGTCCTCCCACCCGGTCTCCTCCGGCGATTCGCCGGCCTCGGTGGCGGGCTCGACGGCCCCCGCCTCCTCGTGCGCGGCCTCGGCCGCCTCGAACACCTCGAGCTCCGGCTCGGACTCGGGCTCGGCGGCATCGAACACCTCGGGCTCCGGCTCCGCTGCCTCGAACGCCTCGGGCTCGAACACCTCGAGCTCGGCCTCGGGCTCCGGCTCGGCCTCGGGCTCGGGCTCCGCGGCCTCGAACACCTCGGGCTCGGCGGGCTCGAACCCCTCGGGCTCAGGCTCGGTGTCGGGTGCGGTCCACTCGGCCGCAGCTGCGGCCTCGGGCTCGGCCCATTCGGGCTCCGGCTCCGGGCCCGCCAACGTCTCCTCGCCCGGTTCGCCTTCGCTCTGCTGCTCCGTGTCGGGAGCCTCGGGCGCCTCGAACGGCGCCTCGAACGTCTCATCCACCGACGACGCCGCGAGCGCGGTCTCCGCCGCAGGCTGGTCGGCCTGGGGCTCCTCCGACGGTGCCTCGGCGATCTCCTCCGGTGTCATCGTGAACGACGCGGCGGCGGCCTCGGCCGCATCGACCGACCGGGACTCCGGCTCGGACACCCGCGCGTCCACGGGGGCGGACTCCTCCGGGGACATCTCCCACGCGGGCGTTCCGGTCTCGACCGGCGCCGTGGGCTCCTCGAATGTGGGGGGTGGGGCGGAGGGCTGGTGCCACCGGGCCGCGGAGACCGCGTACCAACCGGGTTCGTAGGACTCGCGGACCACGGCGGTCCCGGCGGCAGGCCCGGCGATGGGCCCGGCCGTCTGGTCCTCGTCGTCCTCGCGCTCGCCGGCGCCGTTGCTGCTGCCGTTGCCCTGGACCTCGGCCCCTCCCTGCTGCTCCGGGGCGTCCGCGGACACGGCCGAGCCCGGCGCCTCGTTCGCGCCGCGTTCCTCGGATCCCTCCTCGCCCTCCTCGCCGAACAGGCCCATCAGGCTGGAGAGGATCCCTCTCTTGGTCGGTGGCTTGTCGCTCATCGGGGCCGCTCCTCGGGTGTCGTGAATTCGAAGCAGATCAGTTGCGCCAGCGGCCGTTCGCGCCGCCGGCCATGGGCTCGTCGTCGTTCGCCGGCTTGCGGCCGGGGCCCATGCCCATGCCCACCGCGGCCATCGCGGCCTGGGTCCGGTTCGCCACGCCCAGCTTGCGGAACACGGCGGCCAGGTGGGCCTTCACGGTCTTCTCGGACAGGAACAGCGACCGCGCGATCTCGCGGTTGCTCCGTCCCTCGGCCAGCAGGGCCAGGATGTCGGTCTCGCGCTGGGTCAGACTCTCCGGCCGGATCTGGTCCCGATCGGGCTCCGAGCCCATGTTCCCTTCGAACAGGCTGCGGATGGCCCGGGCCGACAGCACGTTGCCGCCGCCGGAGATCGCCACGCGGATGGCCTGGTCGAGGTCCTCGGGGCTCGCGTCCTTCAGCATGTAGCCGTCGGCGCCGTCGGCCAGGGCCTGCTTCACGTAGGTGGAATGGTCGAACGTGGTCAGCATGATCACGGGGACCTTCGGCCACGTTCCCTTGATCTCGCGGAGCAGCTCCAGCCCGTCGCGCTCCGGCATGCGGACGTCGACCAGGGCGACGTCCACCGGATCCTCCTTCAGCATGTCGACGGCCTCGTCTGCGGTGCCGGCCTCGCGGACCTCGGCGTCGACGAAGCACTCGCGCACCAACAGGGCGATGCCGTGACGGACCAACGTGTGGTCGTCCACGATCAGGACTTTCATCGTTTGCTCCCTCGCACCGGCAGGCGCGCCACGACCTTCGTGCCCTTGCCCGGTGACGACTGGACGTCGAGCGTCCCGCCGACCTCGGCCACGCGCCTGTGCATCATCCCGAGCCCGAAATGGGTACCGGGGCCGTCCTCCGGCGTGGCAGCGGCGGCGAATCCCCGCCCGGTGTCGGCAACCTCGACCGTGACCTCGTCAGGAACCGCGTTCACCCAGACGGTCACCGTACTGCCGCCTGCGTGCTTGGCCGCGTTGGCCAGCCCCTCACGTATCACGACGTAGGCCGCGCCGAGCAACGGCTTGGGGACCTCTCGCAGGTCTCCCGTCACCGTGACCCGGGCCGGAAGTCTCCATCGCTTCACCACGTCGTTCACATACTTCGTGAGAGGTTCCTCCGTCCTTGAGTCCCCGATGGAATCTCGTTGCAGGTCGAACAGGAGCGCACGCAGCTCCGAGAGGGATTTTCGGATCTCGGATTTCGACTGGGCGAGGGCCTCGATGGCCGAACGGGGATCCTCCCGGATCATCCGCTCCATCGCCTCGAGCTCCAGGACCGCGGTGGTGACGGCCTGGGTCAGGCCGTCGTGCAGCTCGTCGGCCCACCGGGTCCGCTCCCGGGTCATCATCGTGTCGACCGCGCTCTGGCGGGACTCGATGACTGCCCGGGCGCCTCCGGCCAGCTGGGCCACCGCGCGCATCGCCGCGTGCGACAGCCCGGGGCCATGGTGCCACCCGGCCACCAGGGCCTCCTGGGGCCTGGACTCCCGGCTGAAGGCCGCGGTGAGGTACGGGCTCACGGCTCCGAGGACCGCGCCGAGCTGACGGGCCGTGGCCTCGTCGATGGGGCCGTACACGGGGAGCGAGCGCAGGGTGTCGCGGATCTCCCGGGGGATCCGGCGGGGCCAGCCCGAACCGGACTCGCTCACCACCTGCACCTCGCCGGCGCGTTCGACCAGGTGGAAGATCTCATCGGCCTCGAGGGCCTGGCGGAGCTCGCGGAGCAGGTCGTTGGCCGTCGTCTCGGCGTCCTCCAGGATCCTGCGGGCCGCGTCCGCGCACCGTTCGACCATGGCCAGCTCGCGCCCGACCCGCTCCGCGGTGGCGGCCTGGGGCTCCGCTCCGATGGCCCCGATCATGGCCAGGTGGGGGAGCGCCCGGACCAGCCAGTCGTCGCCGGCGTGTGTGCTGGCGGAGTCGAGGACGATCCTGCTGCCGCCGTCCACCGGGACCACGGCGACGCTGGCGCACCCCAGCGCTGCGAGCCGCGGTCCGACGCCGGGGACGTCGTGGGCGTCGGCGTAGCGGATCCCATCGCCGGTCGGGCCGACCGTGGAGGGGTCGAGGACCGCGTGCCACGAGCGCGTGGGGCCGGCCCGGCTGACAAGCTCCCACCCCGGGGATCGGGGCGCGAACAGGGTGGCGGTCTCGAAGCCGGTGTCGCGGGCGAGTCCGCCCAGGATCCCGGCGACGCCGGCTCCCTCGAAGAGCGCCGGCTGCTCCGGGAGGGTGACCTCGAGCCCGAAGGCCGGGTCCCGGTCCGGGGACACGTCGTCCGGCGACGCCAGGCGGAGGGCGGTCCCGGGCGAGTCGATGGCGAGCGAAGGAGCCACCGCGCGGAGCACGGACTCGGCCTGCGGCGGAGTCTCCTTCGTGGCCCGGGCGAACACGGTGGCGTCGGGCGCGACGGGAACCAGGAGCCAGCCGGCCTCCCGGCCGTCCAGGACGTCCTCCAGGCGGGCCGGCAGGGGGGGCCCTCCGGGGGCCGCCCACCACGTCACCTGGCGTTCGCCGATGCCGCCCGAGACGACACCGACGGCGTCCAGGCTCAGGCGTTCGGCCACGCGGCGGCATTCGTCGATGACCGACGGTCCGGCCCGCATGGCGGGCGATTCATTCACCTGATCCACGCTCCCGTCTCCGGGTTCCACACGTGCGGGTTCTCGTGACGCGCTGCACGCACCGCGTCTCCTGCCCCTGGCGAACCCGCCACGTCGGATCCCGCGGGGTCGCCTTGCGGCCGGAGCGGTGAACCGGGCGTAGCGGGCAATTCTCTCCCACTCTCCGGGGTGTCTTCAAGCATCATCCCCCACCCGTTCCCTCGGGTCGAACGTGCGTCCGTGCTCAACGTTGTTCCCATCCCACCCCAGCCCGATCACGGTCACTACCACGAATTTTGTCCGTTGGACCTAGGACAGTGCATCGGTCGATTCGGGGACACCCTTGAGCACCCCGGACGAAGGGGCGGGAACGGCCCCGGAACGGCTTACGAGGAGCCGGTGGCCGCGGCGGGCTGCTCGCCGTCGGCGGGCGCCTCGCCGTTCGTGGTCGCGGGTCCTGCCGGAGGGGTCGGATCGGGGCCGCCGCCCGCCGCCCGCCGCTGGGAGCCGGTGGCGCGGTCGAGGATCTGTGCCACGTCGAGGACGGCCATCTCGCCGCCCTTGGCCTTGGCGCCGTCGTCGAGCATGATCAGGCAGTAGGGGCAGGCCACGCCGAGGGTCTCGGCGCCGGTGGAGATGGCCTCCTCGGTCCGTTCGTTGTTGATGCGCTTGCCGAGGTGCTCCTCCATCCACATCCGCGAACCGCCGGCCCCGCAGCAGAACGCCCGTTGCTTGTGACGGTGCATCTCGACGGTCTTCAGGCCGGGCACCGACTCCAGGACCGTGCGCGGCGCGTCGTATTCGTCGTTGTGCCGCCCCAGGTAGCAGGGGTCGTGGTACGTCAGGAGCGTCTGGACCTCCTCGGTCGGCTGCAGCTTGCCCTCATCGATGAGCTTCGCGAACAGCTGTGTGTGGTGGATGACCTCGTAGGTCCCGCCGTACTCGGGATACTCGTTGCGGAGCGTGTTGAAGCAGTGCGGGCAGTTCACGACGACCTTCGTGACGCCCTTCGAGTTCATGGTCTCGACGTTCTGCTCGGCGAGCATCTGGAACAGGTACTCGTTGCCGGCCCGCCGGGCGGGGTCGCCGGTGCACAGCTCCTCCGGTCCCAGGATGGCGAACTGGACCCCGGCCCTGTGGAGCACCCGGGCCACCGACTGCGCGATCTTCCGGGCCCGTTCGTCGAACGATCCCGCGCATCCGACCCAGTACAGGTACTCGGGCGCGGTGCCGTTCACCCGCGGGACCTCGAAGTCGAGGCCGCCGGCCCAGTCGCCGCGAGCGCTCTGCTGCATCCCCCACGGGTTGCTCGCGTTCTCCAGGTTCCGCAGGAGCAGGCCGGCCTCGGCGGGGAACCGCGACTCGGCCATGACCAGGTTCCGGCGCATATCCACGATGTGGTCGATGTGCTCGATGTTCACCGGGCACTCCTCCATGCACGCGCCGCACGTCACGCAGGACCACACCACCTCGTCGTCGACCACGCCGGGGTTCAGGGGGACCTTCTCGTACTCCTCGCCCTTCGCCTTGGCCTCCAGGATCCTCGGGCCCTGCTCGAACACGTGGTCCCGGAGGTTCATGATCAGCAGCTTCGGCGAGAGCGGCTTGCCCGTGTTCCACGCCGGGCACACGTTCTGGCACCGGCCGCACTCGGTGCACGTGTAGAGGTCGGCGATCTCCTTCCACGTGAGGTCCTCCATGGTGGCCGCGCCGAGGACCGGCATCTCGTCGGAGGTCTCGAGGGCCTCCATGTCGATCTTGATGGGGCGGAGCGTCCCCCGCGGCTTCGTGTTCGAGAAGAACACATTGATCGCGGAGGTCACGATGTGGAGGTGCTTCGAGTACGGGATGTACACGAGGAACGAGAACACCAGCAGGATGTGCGCCCACAGGAACGAGTAGTTCAGGGTGTCCAGTGTGCCGTTCGACACGCCGCCCCAGATGCCCGAGAGCGCGTTCGAGATGAAGTACCAGTCGTTGTTGCCGCCCCCACCCCCGGCGAGCGCGATCGCCGTGGACTTGATCCCGAACAGCGTGAGGATGATCAGCGCGATCCAGATCAGGATGTAGTCGGCCTCCCGGAGGTGCGAGCCCTTGAACCGGTCGGGCCGCTGGATCTTGCGGATGTACACGGCGATCCCCAGGCCCACCAGCACCAGGCCGGCGAACAGGTCCTGGATCACGTTGAGGGCGGCCGTGTCCCCGATCAGCGGGAGCGAGAACGAGCGGTCCACGATCTGGCCGATCGCCTCGAGGATCGTGGTCAGCAGGACCAGGAACCCCCAGAAGATGAACGCGTGCATCAGGCCGGGGAGGGTCCGCTGGAGCAGCTTGCGCTGGCCCAGGACGACGGTCGCCTCCAGCCCGACCCGCTTCGGCAGGTCGTCGAACCGGTTCACCGGCTGTCCCAGCCGGACCAGCCGGTACAGCATCAGGGACCGCCGCAGGAAGATCCCGATCGCGGCGAGGATGACCACGACGAGCACGATCGTCCCGACCACAGGCTCGCTCCTTGGAGTGGGTGTCCGAGTCTAGGTTCGTCCTGCTGAGAGCCGCATCCTACCCGCCGGTAGGTTGCCTTACACGTGGGCCGACCCCCGGGCGGGCGGCGTGCCGGGTGGCTCCGGGCGCCACCGGAGGGCCCAGAAGATGCCCGTCCGGCGTCCATGGCCATTGGCCCCGGCTTGCACCTGGACCGCGACATGGATCTTGCCGGGGCGGGAATTGACGTGATGGTGTGGAGGTTCTTACTATCGACGTTGTCAAGTTTGCTGTCACAGGAGGAGCGAATTCATGGCGAGAGCAGTGGGAATCGACCTCGGCACCACGAACTCCGTGGTTGCGGTGCTGGAGGGTGGGGAGCCGACGGTCGTCCCCAACTCGGAGGGGTCGCGGACGACCCCGTCCGTGGTCGGCTACTCGAAGAACGGGGAGATTCTGGTGGGCGAGGTGGCCAAGCGACAGGCCATCACCAACCCGGACCGGACGGTCCGTTCGATCAAGCGCCACATGGGAGAGAAGGACTGGAGCGTGGAGGTCGACGGCAAGAAGTGGACGCCGCAGGAGATCTCGGCCCAGATCCTCGGCAAGCTGAAGCGTGACGCCGAGTCCTTCATCGGCGACAAGGTGACCCAGGTCGTGGTCACCGTCCCGGCGTACTTCGACGACTCCCAGCGCCAGGCCACCAAGGAGGCCGGCGCCATCGCGGGGCTCGAGGTCCTGCGGATCATCAACGAGCCGACCGCGGCGGCGCTGGCGTACGGCCTGGACAAGCAGGGCAAGGACGAGACGGTCCTGGTGTTCGACCTCGGCGGCGACGACTGGGACCAGCGGGTCATCGACTGGCTGGTCGCGGAGTTCAAGAAGGCGAACAGTGTCGACATCTCCGGCGACCGCATGGC
>DASWED010000076.1:0-20519 GCA_036394995.1 Actinomycetota bacterium | reverse complement strand
TGCTTGCCCGTGTAGAACGGGTGGCAGTTCGAGCAGATCTCCACGCGCAGCTCGTCCGAGGTGGAACGCGTCTGGAACGTGTTCCCGCACGAGCAGTGCACGGTGGCCAGCTTGTACTCGGGGTGGATGCCCTGCTTCATCGTCGGTTTCCTTTCGTGACGCGGACGGTCCCGCCGTGCGGGCCGCCGTCCGGAGTCTCCATGGTACCCAACGAAGGCCTATTCCCCACCGCCGGCGCGGGTCGGGGGTGGTCTCAGCCCTCGCAGTTCGTGACCGTCTCGCCGTTCGTGCAGGTGTCCGTTCCGTCGCCCCCGTCGAGGGCGTCGATGCCGAGACCACCGTCCAGGGCGTCGTTCCCCGCCTTGCCCTTCAGGGCGTTGTCGCCGACGTCGCCCGTGAGCGAGTCGCCGAACACCGATCCGGTGACGTTCTCGAGTGCGGTGAGGGTGTCCCCCGAGGCATCCCCGCCGGAGGCGGAGCCGGCGCCGAGGTCCACCAGCACGGCTGCGGAGGACGTGGAGTAGTCGACGGTGTCGATCCCGGCTCGCCCGTCCACCACGTCGGCCCTCCCTCCGGGGCGGAAGGTGTTCCGCCCGCTCGACCCGAGGAGGTGGTCCCGGCCCGCCGTTCCGAAGACACTGGCGAACCCGGCGATCGTGTCCCCGGTGGCGTCGCCGCCGGAGGCCGTCTGGGCGGCGAGATCGATGGTCACGCCGGCCGGGCTCGCCGCGTAGTTCAGGGAATCGTTGCCTTCGCCGCCGACCATGATGTCTCCACCGCCCCCTCCGATGATCAGATTGTCCCCCGCCGTGCCCAGCAGCACGTCGGTGGATGGAGACCCGGTCACGCCCTCGAACCCGGAGATGGTGTCGCCGGAGGCGTCACCGCCGGACGCCCCGTTCGTCGCGAGGTTGATCGTGACCGGCGCCGCGGAAGACGAGTAGGCCACGAGGTCCGTCCCGATCCTCCGATCAGCTGGTCCCCGCCGCGGGCGCCCTGGAGGGTGTCGTTCCCCGGCCCTCCGTCGAGGCGGTCGGCGGTCAAGCCGCCGAACAGGACGTCGGACCCGTCCCCGCCCACCAGCTCCACCGGCCCGGCGGTGTCGCCTGCGATGGCGCCGAAGCCGGCGATGGAGTCGCTCCCGCCCTCTCCGTCGAACCTGAGGACGTCGGAACGGACCATTTCGCTGGTCGATGACGACGTGCTCCTTGCTCAGCGAGCCGCCCGTCACCTTGATCGTGTCTGTGTTCGTGACGGTCGGACCGCCCGACACGAAGGTGCCGTTCACCTTGATGCCGCCGGAAAGGTCCCTCGAGATCGACACCGACTTGTTCGAGAGGAAACCCGAGCAGGCGATGGTGGCCGGTTCGGCCCGGCCGTGCTTCAGGAGTAGGACAGGCCGAAGTCCTCCATCAGGCCCTCCACGTAGCGGTGGAAGGCCAGGTGGTCGGAGCGGAACTCGCGCTCCTCGCCGTCCTTCGTGGCGGTGATCACGTCGAAGGACGTGGTGCCCTCCCGCTCCTCCCGGAGCTTCGAGGGCACCCAGCCGTCGTCGATGGCCTGCCTGAGCTCGGCCATGACGGGGTCATCGCCCCAAACTGCCATCTATTCCTCCCTCGTCAGCCCGAGGGGGCCTTGGCGATCTCCTTGAGGAACTGCTCGTTCGACTTGGTCGCGCGGACCTTGTCGATGAGCAGCTCCAGAGCCGCCGCCGACTCGAGCGCGTGGAGCACCCGGCGGAGGCGCCACACCAGGGCGAGCTCCTCGGTGGTCATGAGCAGCTCCTCCTTGCGCGTGCCGGAGGCCTCGACGTTGATGGCCGGGAAGATGCGCTTCTCCGACAGCTGCCGGTCCAGGCGGATCTCCCAGTTCCCGGTGCCCTTGAACTCCTCGAAGATCCCGTCGTCCATCCGCGAGCCGGTCTCGACCAGCGCGCTGGCGATGATCGTGACCGAGCCGCCCTCCTCGAGGTTCCGGGCCGCGCCGAAGAACCGGCGCGGCGGGTACAGCGCGGTGGAGTCGATGCCGCCCGACAGGATCTTGCCCGACGCGGGCGCGGCCAGGTTGTAGGCCCGGGCCAGCCGGGTGATCGAGTCGAGGATGATCGCCACGTCCTTGCCCATCTCGGCCAGGCGCTTGGCCCGCTCCAGGACCAGCTCCGTGACCTGGATGTGCTGGTCCGGTGGCTTGTCGAACGTCGAGTACACGACCTCCGCCGCCGCCACCGTTCGCTGCCAGTCCGTGACCTCCTCCGGCCGCTCGTCCACCAGCAGGATGATCATGTGCAGGTCGGGGTCGGAGTTGATGAAGCCGTTCGCGATCTGCTTCAGCACCGTGGTCTTCCCGGCCTTCGGCGGCGAGACCACCATGCCCCGCTGGCCCTTCCCGATCGGCGCGACCAGGTCGATGATCCGCTCGGACACGGCGCCGGCGCCGTTCTCGAGCCGGATGCGCTCGTCGGGGAACAGCGGCGTCAGCTTGTCGAACGTGCGCCGCTCCTTGGCCGCCTCGGGATCCATCCCGTTCACCGAGTCGATCCGGAGCAGCGCGTAGTACTTCTCGCTGTCCTTGGGCTGGCGGATGGCGCCCTCCACCGTGTCGCCCTTGCGCAGGGCGAACCGCCGGACCTGCGAGAGCGAGACGTACACGTCCTCCTGGCCCGGCAGGTACCCCGAGGTCCGGAGGAATCCGTACCCGTCCGGGAGCACGTCGAGCAGTCCGGTGCGCACCGGCGCCTCGGCCAGCTCCTGTTCGCGCTCCTGCATCTCCCGGACGCGCCGCTCCTCGCGCATCCGGCGCCGCTCCTCGCGGGAGGGCCGGCGGTTGCGGGGGCCGCCGTCGCCGCCCTGGCCGCCCGGGCCCTGGCCGCCCTGGCTCTGTCCGCCCTGGCGCTGCCCGCCGTCGCGACCCTCCGGACGGCGATCTCCGCCCTGACGGTCGCCGCCCTGGCGTTCGCCGCCCTGGCGCTGGCGGGTCCCGGCCTCGCCGCGGGGACCGCGGTCGCCCCGGCTGTCCGGCCCGCGGTCGCCGACGTCGGTCCGCCGGCCCTCGCCCCCGGACGGACGGTCGCGGGTCGCGGTCCCGCTCGACGCCTGACCGCCCTCGGCCGCGTCGCCGTCGTCATCTTCTTCGTCGTCGTCCTCGTCCTCGTCCGCTTCCGACTCGGCCACCGCGGCTTCGGCCGCACCGGCCCCGGCCCGGCCGTTGCCGGATGCCGGAGATTCGGACTCGATCCCGGGACCTCCCGGTTCGTCGGCCAGGACCTCGCCGGCGGCGGGCTCGCCGTCGGCGGTCCGGCCGGCCGGCACATCGCCGGCCTCGCTGGCGGAACGCGCTCTGCCGCCGTTTCCTGATTGTTCGACGATCGCGTCGATCAGCTCGGCCTTGCGCATGTTCCGCCGGACACTCATCCCGAGGGTCTCCGCGATCGCCTGGAGCTCCGCGACCTGCTTACCCTCGAGGACGGACTTCTCCAGCGTGTGGGAGTCCAACTCAGGCTCCTTCCTTCGTTCCGTCCGAGCCGCTCGTTCGCAGCTCGTTGTGCAACTTCTTCCAATCCGCGTCGAACTGGGCCAGGCCCTTGTCCGTCAGCGGGTGCTTCACCAGCTTGGTGAACACGTCGAACGGCATCGTGGCAATGTCCGCGCCCGCCAGCGCGGCGTCCACGATGTGCATGGGGTGGCGGAGCGAGGCCGCCAGGACCTCGGTCTCGTACCCCTGGACCTCGTAGATCTCGCAGATCTGCCGGAGCGCGTGCATCCCGTCGGCGGCGGCGTCGTCGATCCGGCCCAGGAACGGCGACACGATGTACGCCCCGATCTCCGCGGCCAGGATGGCCTGGGCCGGGGAGAACACCAGCGTCACGTTGACGCGGATCCCCTCGTCGGTGAGGCGCTTGCCGGCCTCGAGCCCCGCCGGGGTCATGGGCACCTTGACCACGGCGTTGTCGCCCATGGCGGCCAGCACCAGGCCCTGGTCGTACATGGGCCCGGCCTCGGGCTCGGTGGTCTCCAGGGAGACGTCGCCCTGGACCTCCGACAGGATCTCCTTCCAGACCTGGTCGGGATCCCCGTGCTCCTTGCCCACCAGCGTGGGGTTGGTGGTCACGCCCCGCAGGACGCCCCACCGGTTGATCTCGCGGATCTCCTCGATGCTCGCGGTGTCGAGAAACAGCCTCATCTCGCCCTCCCCTCGATCATGGCCACGGTGGCCGGCTCGGCCCCCGGGGACCCGGGAGGCCCGGCCGCCGCAGCGGCGTCGCCGGAGGCGGTCCCGACACGCTCGGTGGCGCGCTCCACGATCAGGTCCACCACCGCGGCGATGGTCTGGTCGAGGGAGTAGTTCGGGATCACCGGCACGCCGTGAGCCAGGGCCTGGCTCCGGATGAATTTCTGGACTCTTCTGATGTTCGTCATTCCCTTCGAATAGCGGTCGGACTGGCGGCTCGGGTAGTCGGCGGAGCGGGCCGAGAAATGGACCCGGTGGACGTCCTCGTCATCCACCGTGATCACCACGGGAACGCCCAGGAGCCGGTCCTGCCACCGGTCCAGGTCCACGAACCCCGGCACCACGTGGGCTCCCTCGATGATGATGCTGGTGCCCTCCACCGCTGCCCGGGCCAGGAACGCGTTCAGCCCCACCACCACGGCCTCGGTCTGCTCGCGGAACCCCGCGATGACCCGGTCCATCCCCGCCAGGGGCGACTCCCGCAGCGCCGTGCCGGCGTCGAACGACGAGGTGTGGAGGGTGGGCATGAGCTCATTCGAGAACATGGCCCGCATGACCTCGCGGATGGCGTCGGTGGCCACCACCCGGACGATCCCCAGGCGCGCCGCGAGCTGGGTGGCGATGGTCGACTTGCCCACTCCCGTGGCGCCGCCGATGAGGATCACCAGCGGGATGTCCAGGCGCTCCACCTGCTGCCACCGGACGTAGTTCTTGGCGTACCGGTCGCCCGCCAGCTCCTCCAGCACCTGCACGGTCACGTCGGACAGCTCCTGGGAGGTCACCGTGGGACTCCGGCGGTCCAGCAGGACCTGTTCGATCCGCTCGGCCACCTGGTAGGCGCGGTACGCGGACAGGCCGCTCGCCATCACCCTCGAGGCCATGAGGCCCTTCGAGTAGGGGAGGCCGGGGTCGCGGTCGGAGATGATCACCGACGATGGCTTTCGGGTTCTGGTCATCTGCTCATCCGGATTCGCGGGTCGTTCGGGCACGTGCGGGGCCGATCATCGTGTCATCGCTGCCGGTGGCGCTCCACCGCCAGGTCCAGCGTGGTCCGCAGCAGGTCGGGAAGGGGGCCGTCTCCACCGGTGGTCACCGGTCGGTTGTCGGCGAACACGACTCGCGCGCCGCGGGCCAGGGCCCGCTCGCACGCCACGTCCACCGCGGCCGCCTTCAGCTCCGTCACCAGGATCTCGTAGTCCCGTGCTCCGTCCATGTCCTCCGCCAGCCCTCTGCGGTCGGCGAGGCGGCTGCTGTGCCCCACCACCCGGCAGCCGAAGGTTCGCTCGAGGTGTTCCACCTGCCTCGCTGCGACCTCCGGTGGTGCGGTGGTGGTGAGGTATACGCCCGTATCCCGAACATCTCCGAGCGGCGCCGGTTGGAAGTCCGTGACGACGAACCGTGCATCCTCGCGGAGCCGCCGGACGTGGGATTCGAGAGCGAAGAGGTTCTCCGGCTCGTGTGAGCCGTCACTCATTGTAATGACGACGAGGTCGGATAGCAATATCCGGAAGGGGCCGAGATATCCGCCCAGGTACTCATGTGGAACGCTCGCGGGGGCCACGAGTATTCCCGCGTCCCACGGGACCGGCGGCACGCTCGAGCCGCTCCCCTCCAGGATGACCAGCCCGGCGCCCAGGTCGCGCACCGCCACCTCCGCGGCCTCCCGGACGTTCGTGGCGAACGGCATGCCGGCGAGCCCCCCGCCCACCCGGCGGGCCCCCACGGTGGGCACCCCGGTGAACAGGGCGTCCTCCAGGTAGTCCGACGCGGCGTGCTGCCCCATGCGGACCAGCTCCAGCAGCGAGTCCACGGTCACCGTTCCCGCCTCCGCCACCTGGGGCTCGGGAGGACCGCCCCGGCCCATCGCCACCACCACGGGATTCATGCCGGCCGCGGCGGCGACCCGGGCCGTCTCGCCGGCGATCGCGGTCTTGCCGGTTCGCTTCCCGGTCCCGATCACGGCCACCGTGGGGACGGGGAGCGGCGCCGCCCAGATCGGCGGATCCAGCCGGAAGTCGCTCCCCAGATAGGGCAATCCCCGGGCCAGCGTGACCGCGGCGAGCTCCATGCGCTCCCGGTATCCCAGGACGGGCTCGTCCGAGAGGTCCAGCACGGCGTCCGGGCGGAGCTCGTCGATGGCGGCGCCGAGTGCCTCCCGGCGCCCGCCGTCCGGCACGACCGTGGGGATGCCGAGGTCAGGGAGGCCGGTCGCGGCGATCTTCTCGGTCCCGCCCACGAACAGCGCGGCGACGGGCTCGTGGCCCATGCTCCGGGCCGCGAGGATGCCCCATCGCGTGACCGGAGGGTAGTGCTCGCCGTCCACCAGCACCAGGACCTTCACGTCAGCACCCCATCAGTCAGAAGGAACGGACCCCTTGTCGTGCCGTATCGCCGGGGGGGACGTCCCGCCCGCTCGGCGTCGAACCTCTTCGCTCGGGCTAGCTCCGGGAGTCCTGCTGGGAGCCGACCCGCTCCGCCACCAGGACCTCGAGCTCCCGGTAGTACTGCACTCCGGTCGAGAGCGAGAAGTGAGCGATGGTGGTCTGGCCGCCGAACGGGAACCGGCGCGAGATCCTCACCTCGTCGCCCGTGAACTCCAGCACGTTGTAGCACGGCTTCGTGTATCCGCGCAGCCGGAGCGAGGCGACCGTGCCGGCGTTCGCGATGTACATGTTCTCCAGGCGCCACACGTAGGGGACGTGCTTGTGCCCCGAGAGCACCACGTTCACCCCGCAGGTGATGAGCAGCTCCAGGAGGTCGCCGGCATCGTTCACCACGCTGCGCTCGCGCCCCGTCCCCGGGACCGGCATCAGGTGGTGGTGCAGGACGAACACCTTGAGCTCGGCCGGGACGTTGAACCCCTCCCGGATCCAGTCGTAGCGCTCCCGGCCGATCTGGCCCTCGTTGAGGTCGGGCTCACTGGAGTCCACGGCCACGACCCGCACGCCGCCGATGTCGCGGATCCAGTGCCGGGGCCCGATGAGCTCCTCGAAGTGGAGGTACCCGACGTTGCGGGAGTCGTGGTTGCCGGGCACGACGTAGATCGGCGGCCTGACCCGCGAGAAGTACGCGGCACAGTTCTTGTACTCCTGCCGGTAGCCCTCGTTCGTGAGGTCGCCGCTGCAGATCACCGCGTCGGGCTCCAGCTCGTTCAGCTCGACGATGACGCGGTTCATCAGGTTCGGCACGAAGAAGGGCGAGCCGACGTGGGGGTCCGAGATGTGGGCGATGGTGACCACGTCAACGTCGAGTCTACCGCGGCGACCTGCAGCAATGCGTGAACTGGCGTCGGCCGGGCCACGAACGGTCATGGCCGGCGGCCTGGGCGGTCAGCGGGCCAGGAGGAGCCCGCCCACCCCGGCGGCGAGCACCACCAGGGGTTCTGTGATCCTGAACCGGGCCACGGCCACCAGTGCCAGCAGCGCGATCGCCGCCGCCGCGACCACGAGCTCGTGGTGCCCCCACACCGCGATCCGCGGCCCCAGGAGGTCCACGTCGAGGAGCGCCCCCTTCGTGAGGACGATCGTGGCGCCGCCGATGGCCCCGGCCGCCGCCGCCGTGGCGCCCTTGACGAACCCCTGGAGGCGGGGGTTGTCGCGGTGACGGACGAACCACCGCCCGGGCACCACCACCCCCAGGTAGATCGGCAGGAAGATGGCCGCGGTGGCGATCCCGGCCCCGGCCATGCCGCCCACCAGGTACCCGATGAAGGTCGCGGTGATGACCACCGGACCCGGGGTGATGAGTCCGATGGCCACGGCGTCGAGGAACTGCCGCTCGGTGAGCCAGTGGTGCTGCGCCACCACCCCCTCGTGGAGGAACGGCACCACGGCCAGGCCGCTGCCGAAGATGAACGCGCCCGCGTACAAAAAGAACAGGGCCAGCGCGACGAACGTCCCGGCGGCGGCCCCGCCCGTGAGCCCGCCCGTGCCCAGCGCGAGGAGGCCGCCGCGCAGGCGGGCCAGGAGCGGCGCGCCGCGTCCGTGGCCGAGCCAGGCCAGCGGGGCGAGGGCCGTGGCCGCCCGGCGGGGCCGTCGTAGGCGGGGCGGGGCGTCCCACAGCATGATCAGGAGCCCGGCGCCGAGGAACAGCCAGGCGATCTCGGCGCCCGTGATCGCGGTGACCCCCAGCGTGATCGCCGAGATGGCCCACAGCCGCCAGTCCCGGCGGTTCGTCAGCCGGGCCAGCTTCACGGCGGCGACCGCGATGATCCCCATCACCCCCGGCGCCACCCCCAGGAACAGCGACCGAACCCACGACAGCCCGGCGGAGTGGACGTACAGCGCCGCGACACCGAGCACCACCAGAAACGACGGCAGCACGAATGCTCCCGCGGTGGCCAGCGCGCCCAGGGCCCCCGCCCGCAGGTAGCCCACCCACATCACGACCTGCGCAGCGAGCGGCCCCGGCATGGTCTGCCCCAGCGCCACCCCGTTCAGGAACTCCCGCTCGTCGAGCCAACCCCTGCGCTCCACCAGGTCCCGCTGCATATACCCGACGGTGGCGATCGGCCCGCCGAACCCCCACGTCCCCAGCCCCAGGAAGTACCGGAGGATCCGCCGGAACCCCACGGCGTCCTCGGTGGGCGCAGCATCCCGGTCGCTCACGTGAACACACTGGCACAGGCCGCGGGTGCGGTTTGGGGCGTTCGCGGGCGTGGGAGCATACGAGGGCCGGTGGATGTCCTCGACGTCGTGCTCATCCTGCTCATCGCCCTGGCCGCGTTCAGCGGCTACCGGCGTGGCGCCGTGCTCCAGGTGCTGACCTTCGGAGGGATGCTGCTGGGGCTCCTGGTGGGGGCCATCGTGGCCCCGCAACTGGCGACGCTGTTCACCGATCCGACGACCCAGGCCGTGGTGGCGCTGGTGGGGTTCCTGGCGTTCGCCGCGATCGGCGACGTGCTGGGATGGATGGTGGGCGCGAAGGTGTGGGTGGCCGCGCGGCGGTCCCGGATGGCTTCGGTGGATGCGGCCGGCGGTTCCGTGTTCGCGGTGGTCGCGCTGCTCCTCGCGGTGTGGTTCGTCGGGCTGAACCTGACCAGCGGGCCGTGGCCGCCGCTCTCACGGGAGATCCGCCGCTCGGCCATCATCCGGAGCCTCGACACCGCGCTCCCCGAGCCGCCGTCGCTCCTGGGCCAGGTCCGCCGGTTCCTCAACGACTTCGGCTTCCCCGAGGTGTTCGCCGGCCTCCCGCCGGCTCCCGGCGGTCCGGTGAAGGGCCCCACGAACGCCCAGGCCAACCGGGCATTCCGGGATGCGGCGGACTCGACCCTGAAGGTGGTGGGCCAGGCCTGCGGCCGGATCCAGGAGGGGTCGGGCTTCGTGGTGGCGCCCGGCTACGTGATCACGAACGCGCACGTGGTCGCGGGGGTGCGGTCGCCGCAGGTGCAGGTCCAGAACGGCGGCTCCCGACCGGCCGTCCCGGTCCTGTTCGACTCCCGGCTCGACGTGGCCATCCTCCACATCTCGAGCACGCCACCCCCGCTCCCGCTGGTCGATCAGGAGATCGGCCGCGGCGCCCGCGGAGCGGTGGTGGGCTATCCGGGCGGCGGGGCCCTGGCCGGGGTGGCCGCCGCGAACCGCCGAGTCCTCCACGCCGTGGGCCGCGACATCTACGGCAACGGCTCGGTCGTCCGCGACATCTACGAGCTCCAGGCCGTGGTCCGCCCCGGCAACTCCGGCGGCCCCTTCATCCTGGTGAACGGCCGGGTCGCGGGCCTGGTCTTCGCCGCCTCCACCACCGACCGCGGCATCGGCTACGCGATCACCACGACCGAGATCTCCGACGACGTCCGCGAGGGCACGCGAAGCACCGCCGAGGTCGGCACGGGAGGCTGCACGCGATAGCGGCGCGTGGCAGGACGGAGATCAGGCCACCGCGAGTTGCCGATCGGGCCCGTCCCGGGGTGGCGGCGCCGGCCCCGCCCGGAACCTCCGCCCGTCGGGCCGGTACCACCGGACGTCCCCATCCGCCCGGCGGGTCAGGCTCCATCCGAAGTCGTGGACCAGGTCGTGGTGCCACCTGCACACGAGGACCAGGTTCCCGAGCTCGGTACGGCCTCCGACGCCCCACCACGCGATGTGGTGGGCGATCGAGTACCGCTTCGACCCGCACCCCGGGAACCGGCACCCCACGTCGCGGTACCTGAGCTGACGCATCATGGCGGGGGTGGGGTCGTGGGCCATGGTGGTCATCCGCACGGCGCTCCCCCCTTCGTCCTCCAGCACGGCCTGGACCCGGGCGTGGCACAGCAGGCGGTCCACGGTCTCGGGCCCGGCGATCCCTCCGTCCTCGATCCTCGATCCCTCGCCCCTGGCCACGGGATCGGCCCGGACGTGGATCACGATCGTGGCCCGCTCGGAGTCCGTCTCCTCCGCCAGGCGGTCCGAGGCCAGAGCGAGCAGGCCGTTCCCCCTACTCTCATCCACCGTCTCCGGGCAGGTGATGGCGGGGTCGTCTTCGGGGAGCTCCGGGAGGTCGGCCCTCGCCAGGTCGATGGCCCGGGCCAGCACCGCGCCCTCGGCCGCGGGGTAGTCGGCGGAGAGAGCGAAGCGCCTCCCCTCGTCGTGGTACCGCCACCTCACCGACCGCTCCCGGACGATGTCGGCGGCGTCCCCC
Source organism: Actinomycetota bacterium (assembly GCA_036394995.1). GTDB lineage: Bacteria > Actinomycetota > UBA4738 > UBA4738 > JACQTL01 > DASWED01. Next base: position 9,674 of record DASWED010000076.1, on the reverse strand, counting down.
TTGGAGCGCTTCGCCCGGAGATCACCCTCCTCCCGGATCCTTCCCCCAGGGACGTTCTGGGCCCAGTCCACCAGGGCGCGCTCCTCCCCGGGCGTGGTGAACCGGGCGAGCTCCATGACCTTGTCCACCCCCAGCCGGCCCGAGGACAGGGCCTCCGCGAGGTGGGGCAGCGACTCCAGCGCGTGGGCGGCGGTGATCAGCCGTTCGGCCTTCCATCGGGAGAACCCGTAGCGGATCCCGAGGTAGTGGGCCATGTCCTTGGCCCCGGAGCATTCGGCGCCGCAGGCCTCGTCCCCGCATTCCTTCCACGCCTCGGAGTCATCCACCGCGGCGATGTGGCGGAGCATCCGGCGCTCGGCGTGACAGGCCCGGACGTGCCAGGCGTCCATTCCCTCGATGAGCTTGCGGGTGTTGCGGGCATTCCCCATCGATCCACCAACCTTCGTCCGGCCCGGGGGAGGAGGCCAACACCATGATAGCGAACATGTGTTCGATTGTCAAGTCGCCCGACTACCTTCGAGCGAGCTCGCTCCCCGGACTCGCGGCGCGACTTCACGGGAGCGACGGCAGCCGGCGCCGGAACCCCAACGGAACGGCAACGGCGGCGGCCGGCGAGCACGCAGGCCCGCTGGTCGCCGCCGCCCTCCCCTGGCCGCTTACGGGCAGTGCGTGAACACGTCTCCCGGGTCGCCCGTGCAGCTGTCGAGGCCCTTGCCGCCATCGCCGGTGTCGTTCCCGTTCACGCCGTCCACGGTGTCCAGGTGGTCGTCGCCATGACCGCCGTCGAGGTCGTCGACGCCCGAGCCACCGATGAGATCGTCGGCGCCGCTCATCCCGATGACGTGGTCATCGCCGGATCCACCGTTCAGCGTGTCGTCGCCGGAACCTCCCTCGATGATGTCCCTCCCGCCAATCCCGGTGACGGTGTCGTTGCCGGCCCCCGAGCAGATGTGGTCGGGTCCCGGGGTCCCGATGATGGTGTCGTTCCCCGGCGTCCCGTAGCCGCTCTGGCAGGTGATCGGGGCCTCGACTCCGAACAGCGCCACCAGCGGATCGTGGTCCGAGACCTGCGGGGCGAACTCGGCGTTGACGTGGATCGCGTCGTACAGATCCAGCTGGGACGCGAGGTGCGGCGAGGCCAGCAGGTGGTCCAGCTCCTGGGTGTTGCCCTGGAACACGTAGCTGTACCGCTCGGCCTCGGGCAGCGTCAGCACCAGATCCTGCAGCACCCCCCCGCTCGTGAGCGCCGACAGCGGGTTCGACCAGGTGAAGTCGTTCAGGTCGCCCAGCACGATCACGTTCGCGTTCGGGTCCAGACTGAGGATCGACTGCGTGAAGTCGTGCACCAGCGTGGCCTGGTTGATCCGCTGGGCCTCCGACGACAGCACGGGCGGCTGGAAGTGCCCCCACAGCGCCTGGTCGCCGCCCTTGGAGTTGAAGTGGTTGGCGATCACGAACAGCTTCGTGCCGCCGTACATGAACTCGCCGGCCAGCGGCTTGCGGCTGCTGTTCCAGGCCGAGTCCGTCGGGGCGATCCGGCCCGGGCTGTACAGCAGCTGCGGACCGCCCGGCGCGGCCACCACCGCGTCGGCGGCGGTGGAGGTGCCGCCCGGGCGATCGACGAACGACACACCGCGGTCGGTCCGGAACAGGAACGCCACGCGGATGTTCCCCCCCGGCTCGCCGCCGTCCTGGTCGTCGACCGGGTTGATCTGGCGGAAATCGTACGTCGGGCCGCCGGCGGCCTGGATCGCGGCGATCAGCATGTTGATCGTCGTGCTGGCGTCCACCACGGAGTCGTTGGTGGCCCCGTTGTTGTCCTGGAGCTCCTCCAGCGCCACGATGTCGGGCGACAGCATGTTGTTGACGAGCTCGTTGGCGAGCTCGCTGAACTTCTGTGCCCCGTCATTCGGGTCCAGGTTCTCGACGTTGAAGCTCCCCACCGAGAGCTGACCCGACCCCGGAGCCGAGGTGACCTCCTGGGTCAGGTCATTGGACTGCAGCGCGGGGATCGACGTGATCTCCAGCTTGAAGTTGTTGAAGTTGTAGTCGATGACCCCGACCGTGGCCCCGGGATACGAGTCGCCGACGTCCACAGTGGTGGCGAGCGTCGGGCCCCCGACGATGACGTCGTTGAGGATGATGCGCTCGGAGTTGTTGTCGGTCTGCCGGAGCAGGATCCCGCCGCGAGCGGTGAGGATCGTCGCCCCCGCCCCGTTGTCACCGACCACCGGGACCTCCCGGTTGGAGCCGAAGTCGCTGGTCGGGCCCACCACGTGGGCGTCGTTCAGCTGGACGCGCATGTCCTCCAGGCTCTCCCAGAAGTCGATGCCGTCCGAGGCGGGGTCGAACGTCCCGCTGGTTTCCACGTCGCCCGTCGCGTCGTCCTCGATGAGGCCGTTCGGCGGGACTCGGCCGCCGGCACCGACCACCGTCGGGGCGGGCAGCGCGTTGCCCGAGGAGTTGACGACGACGATCCGTCCCGGGTTCGAGATCTCGGTGATGGTCAGGCTGGCACTGCTCGCGCCGCCCGCCCGGAACTCGGTGGGCGTCCCGCTGACGCTCACGTCGTCTCCCACCGAGACCGCAGGGGCCAACGAGGTGAACACGAACACGGCCTCGGACGTGGCGTCGTCCGCGTCGTAGTTCGCCGCCGTGTCCTGGTAGTAGAAGCCGTTCGAGCGCTTGGCCGTCACGATGCCCGGGACGCCGGTGAGCAGGCGGCCGGCCAGGGGCCCGAGATGGGCAGCGCCCTGGATGTCGTGGATGCGCGTGGGGGTCCCGAACGCGAAGACGTAGTTCGCCGCCATGTTGTCCGGCGGGTCGTTCGCGTCCTGGTCGGTGATCTGGTTCGCGACCACGGTGACCGTCACGGTCTCGAGGTTCACGAAGTCGGATCCGGGATCGAGCGTGAACGTCGTCGGCCCGCCCGTGACGTTGACGGCGTTCGCGCCGCTCACGTTGCCCGAGACCGTGAACGCCGAGGCCGTCACGTTCACGGGCTCGGAGAAGGTCACGTCGATGTTGCTGTTCACCGGGACCTGCCCGGCCCCGTTCGTGGGCGTGGTGCTGGTCACCGTCGGAGCGGTGTCCGACGAGATCGTCGTGAAGCTGAACGGGTAGTCGGCCGCCATGTTGTCCGGCGGGTCGGTGGCGTCCTGGTCGGTGACGTTCGCCGCGGCGATGTTGACGCTCACCAGCTCGGAGTTGACGAAGTCGCTGTCCGGGTCAAGCGTGAACGTGGTCGGCCCGCCCGTGACCGCGGCCGTGTGCGGACCGCTCGTGGCGCCCGAGATCGTGAACCAGGATCCTGCCACGTTCACGGGCTCGGAGAACGTCACAGTGATGTTCGAGGTGATCGCCACGTTCGTGGCGCCGTTGGTCGGCACGGTTGACGAAACCGAGGGGGCTGCGTCACCGCCGCACGGAGTGAGAGGCAGCGTGCCGGTGTTCCGGGCCGTCGCGTTCGGAACGCTCGAGAAGTCCGAGCTGTTGTTGTCCGTGTCCGTGCATGAATTGGTTCGCTGGGCGGCGTGCGCGTTGTCGAGCGTTACCGTCGGCGATGTCTCGGAGCAACTGGCCGTCGAGCCGTACCCGACGAAGTCAATGATAGGTCCGGAACCACACGCCCCCGTCATGGCACTGGTGCCGCTCACGAGGCCCACCTTGCCCGCGGTCGCACTCATGTTGATCGACCCGGTTGCGTCGGCCGGCGGGAGTGTGGCCCCGACCGACCCAGCAGTGCCTTCCTGGACAAGGAAGTATTGGCCCGCAGCCAGGCTGAACGCCGGCAGGGCAGTTACCTGCCAGGTGGTTCCGGCGGCGGCCGCATACTGCACCGACAGCCCATTCAAGTTCACGGAAGAAGCACCGAGGTTGAACAGTTCGATGTAGTCATTCTTGTACGTGGGCGAGCCGGTGGAGGCACCGCCGCCACCGTAGACGGTGCTGATCGACACCCCTGTTGCGACGGCGTTCGCCTGATTCGCCGGGATGGCCACGAGGGCGATCGATACGAGCAGGAAGAAAGCTGCAGCCGTCCGAACGACACGGCGCACCGGTGAATAGCTCACAAGAACCCCCTTGGCTCCCCTGGTCCGGCTGGACCCCTCCCCCACACAGGGGGTCCCGGGCCCCGGGGAGGGGGATGACCGGCGGATTGTTCCACCCGGGAGACACCGGACGCAAGGGTCACGTTCGACCGATTCGCGGAGGGCCTACTCCTCCATGACCACGCGGAGGTCGCCCTCGCGGTCCAACAGGGAGAAGCCGGTGATCTCGCCGTCGCGGCGGAACAGCAGGGTGATGCGGCTGTCGCCGACGCGGAGGTTCCGGAGCTCGACCGTGGACAGCCACACGGGGAGCTGGGGCTTGTTCACCGTCAGGAGGTTCTCGTGGGCCCGGGCCGAGATGCCCAGCATGGCCTGGAGGATCAGGAACGGCGAGCCCGCGGCCCAGGCCTGGGGCGAGCACGCGATCGGGTAGGACACCGGCCGGTTCGGCGAGCGGCGGGTGAACCCGCAGAAGAGCTCGGGCAGGCGCATGTAGTCGGCGTGGATGGCGGCGTCGAACAACGCGGTGGCCACCCGGTTCGTGGCCCGGACGTAGCCGTACCGCTTCAGGCCCGCCGCGATCAGCGCGTTGTCGTGGGGCCACACCGAGCCGTTGTGGTAGCTCATGGGGTTGTAGGCGGCCGCCGACTTGCTCATGGTCCGGATGCCCCATCCGGAGAACATGTCGGGGGCCAGGAGCCGCCGGGCCAGGTCATGGGCCCGCTCGGCGTCCACGATGTCGCAGTACAGCCCGTGGCCGGGGTTCGACATCACGGTCGCCACCGGGCGCTTGTCGGCGTCGAGGGCCGCCGCGAAGTACCGTTCGTCCTCCAGCCAGAAGGCCCGGTTGAACCGGACCCGGAGCTCGGAGGCCTCGGTTCGCAGGGCGTCGGCCCGGTCGGGCTGCCCCAGGGCTTCGAACACGTCAGCAGTGCGGAGCTTCGCCATGTAGACGTAGCCCTGGACCTCGGCCAGGGCGATGGGCGGCGCGGCCAGGGTCCCGTCGGCGTGGACGATCGAGTCGCCGGAGTCCTTCCACCCCTGGTTCCGGATGCCGGCCGGCGAGCGGGCGTCGTACTCGACGAACCCGTCGCCGTCGAGGTCGCCGTCCCGGTCGATCCACTCCAGCGCCGCCTCGGCGGCCGGCAGCAGCTCCTTGGCCAGGTCCAGGTCGCCGGTCCACCGGAAGTACTGGGCGTACACGATGAGGAACCACGGCGTGGAGTCCACCGAGCCGTAGTACGGCGTGTGCGGGATGACGCCGGCCCGGGCCAGCTCACCGTGGCGGACCTCGTGGAGGATCTTGCCGGGTTCGGCGTCGCGCCAGTCGTCGCGTTCGGTGGCCTGCCACGCGGCCATCTCCCGGAGGGCCTCCCGGGCCAGTCGCGGGTTCACCATCAGCATCTGGTGCGCGGCGATCAGGCCGTCGCGGCCGAACGTGGTGACGTACCAGGGGATGCCGGCCGCGATCACCCCGCCGCCCTCCGTGGGCGTGTACAGCGCGCGGAGGTCGCGGAGGCCCTGGTCCATCAGCTGGTTGAACAGCTCGTTGTCGGTGGACACCCGGGTGCACTCGTGCTCCCACTCCTCGTAGGAACGGCGGAGCTCGTGGACCGCGGTGTCGAACTCGATCCTCGCGGAGTGGCGTTCGTCCTGGATCAGGGGCTCGACGGTCATGGCCAGCATGCGGGTCTGGTACGGGCCGAGGCTGAGCCGGAACACCACCTTGATGAGGTCACCGACGACCTCCATGGCGTCGGGCTCGTTGGCGAACTCGATCCGGGTCTCGCGCCGGATGCCGTCGGTGCCGTGGTAGGCGAAGGAGGCGGTCTTCGTGTCCGTCCGGGGGGGCTCGTGGTTGCCCTTGACCTCGCGGGCCAGGCCCCGGACCTCGAAGATGTCGGCGAAGTCGGCCCCCAGCGAGAGCTCGACGTCCACGCTCACCGGCTGGGAGTTGTAGTTCTTCACCCGGATCCGTTCGAACAGCCGCCCGTTGATGGCCCTTATCCGGCGGACGTTCAGGGTCTGCTGGGGGGCGATGAGCTGGTCGTCCTCGTCCCACAGGTCGGGGTTCGTGAGGTCCACGTGGGCCATGTAGGCCCGTTCGCTGGACGAGGACAGCAGGACCGGCGCCCGGCCGGAGAGCTTCAGCATGAAGTGCGACAGGAACCGGGTGTCGCGGTGGTACAGGCCGAGCCCGTAGTCCTTCCGGTCGTCGAGGTTGCCCTCGGTATCGGAGTAGAAGAAGGTCTCGCCCTCCTTGATGGCCAGGGTCCTGCTGGCCAGGTCCGTGACCAGCACGGACACGCCGGTGACGTGCGGGGCCTGTTCGTCGTGTGGCTCGGTGTCGTGATCCACGTGTCGGCTCGAGCGCGGCGGGCTTCGCCGGTCAGTGTAGGTGCGCGTGGATGCTTGCTCAATCACGCGGTGGTGGTGGCGCGCGGGGTGGTCCGGTGCCGGTCGCATCACTGGGCGGGAAGGACCACGTCGCCGGTGGCGCGGTCCACCAGCACGCGAAACCGCTCGAGCGGCGTGGGCGCCGGACCGGAGACGGGCCGGGCGCCGTCCGAGGGGTCGAACTCGGCACCGTGACACGGGCACACGAGGAGCCGGGCGGCCGGGTCGTAGCCCACCTCGCAGCCGGCGTGAGTGCAGATCCGGCTGTACGCGACCACGTCGCGGCGGTCCAGGCGGAGCACCACGCCGGGCTCGCCGCCCGGGCCCCAGAAGGCGGCGGCCCCGCCGATGGGCAGGTCCTGGATGCGGGCGATGGTCCGTCCGGCGTGGGTCGGCGGCGGCGGGCTGCCGGCCGGCCCGGTGGAGGGCTGCTGGGTCGGGTGCTTGGGCCTGGTGGTGTGCTTCGTGATCGGCTTCGTGGGCGTGTGCGGGCGGTGGCTCGGCTGGAGGGGTGCCGCCCGCTTCGAGGGCGCGGGGGCCAGGTGGGAGGCAGCGGCGGCCACCCCGCCGAGGAACAGCATGGCGGTTCCCACCACGGCGCCGCGGATGAGGTCGCGGCGGGTCCGGTCGAATGGCGCCACCTGCCCGCGCCGGGCCCTCGGCAGCGGCGGGCGGGCGGTCCGGCGCCCGGTCTCGAGGAGAGTCGCGGCGTAGACGAGCCAGGCCACCGCGTAGATCGAATCGGAGCCCAGGAAGTAGGGGTGGACGTGCCAGGTGGCCGAGAGCAGCAGCACCGCGTTCACCGTGCAGCCGGCCAGCGCGGCTGCCACGGGGGCCACCCCGAGCAGCGTGCCGAGGCCGATGGCGATCTCCCCCAGCGCCACGGCGATGCCCACCGGGACAGCCGCGTGGGAAAGCCCCCGGAGGAGGGCGCCGATCGGGCTCCCGTTCGCGAACCCCTGCAGCTGGGACCCGACGTACGTCAGGCTGCCACGGTGAAGGAACCCGGGATCGGAGAGCTTCTGCCACCCGGCGTACACGAACGTGACCCCCAGGAACGTGCGCAGGAGCCGGGCCGACCACGGCTGCGCGGCCCAGCTCGCGGCGACGGCGCCTGGGAACGTGTCCGGCTCCCGGCGGGGGGCCGGGTTCGGCGGGATGGTTGCTCGTGCGCTCTGGCGGGTGTGTGCTCCCATGGCGCCTTCCGTCCGGGGTCCTGTGGGGGCGTTCGACGGGCTCGGTTCGGCAGTTCCTAAGGAACGGTGAGGTTTGGCAAGGGGATGGTGAAGCGGGGAGCGCTTGGCGAGGCCGGCCGGCGGGAGGCGCTGGCCGAACGGTGCCGGGTCCAGGCGGGATTCTGCCGGGCGCTGGGGTCGCCGCTGTACGCCGAGCTGCTGGAGCGGGCGGCGGCCGACGCGGAGACCGGCGGGCCGGTGTGGTCGGTGTTCGAGGGACAGGCGGAGATGCCGGCGGACTCGGCGCCGCTGGTGCTGATGGGGGCGGTGCACCGGCTGGTGCTGACCGGGGAGGCGCCGGAGCTCGCCCCGTTCTACCCGTCGGCGACGGTGGCATCCGGATCAGTCGTCCGTGAGCCGGACATCGAGGGGGTGTGGGCGGCGTTCCGATCGCTGCTCTCTCGGGAGGCGGAGCGGGTGCGCGGCCTGATGGACCGACCCGTCCAGACGAACGAGGTGGGGAGGTCGGGGGCGCTGCTCGGCGGTTTCCTGACGGTGGCGCGTTCGTTCCCGGGGCTGTCGCTGCGACTGGCGGAGATCGGTGCGGCCGCGGGACTGAACCTGCGGTGGGACCGGTACCGGTACGAGTCGGGCGGTGCGGCGTGGGGGGATCCGGGGTCGCCGGTCCGGTTCGTGGACGTGTTCTCGGGGGGCGGGGGGCCGTTGGAGGGCGGGGCGCCCGTGTCGGTCCCGGTCGCGGAGCGGGCCGGGTGCGACCTGTCACCGGTGGATCCGGGGACCGGGGAGGGCCGGCTGACGCTGATGTCGTTCGTGTGGGCGGACCAGGTCGAACGGTTCGCCCGGCTCCGGGGGGCGCTGGAGATCGCCCGGGAGGTCCCGGCGTCGGTGGAGGCGGCCGACGCGTTCGACTGGCTGCCGTCGCGCCTGGCGGCTGCGGCGCCGGGGACGGCGCTGGTGGTGTTCCACTCCGTGGTGACGCTGTACTTCACGCCCGACGAGCGGCTTCGGCTGGCGTCGTTGCTGGAGGAGACGGGCTTTCGGGCGACGCGCGAGTCGCCGGTGGCGTGGCTGCGGATGGAGCACCCGGACACCGGTGATCCCGCGGCCCGGGGGTGGAGCCGCCTGGGGAAGCCGGAGGTCCGCCTGACGGTCTGGCCGGGCGGCGAGGAACGCCTGCTGGCCCGGAGCGCCGCTCACGGGCCGCCGGTGGAGTGGCTGGGAAGGTGAAATGTTCGGCCGTTCGCCGGACCAGGTTCGGCCGATCGGCCGATGGCGGGCGGTCGCGATCCCTCGACCATGGAGGCATGGCCGCGACGGGAACGGCGCTGCGAACCACCGAGGACGTCGTGCACGGGTACCGGGCCCGCACCATGGACGTGTTCCGGGCGGAGGAACTCGTGTTCGGGCGATTCCTGAGGCCCGGGATGCGGGTGCTCGACCTGGGGTGCGGGACGGGCCGGCTGGTCCCCCATCTGCTGGGTGGGGAGATGGACGTGCTCGCCATGGACCTCAACCCGGTGGGGCTTCGCGAGGTCCCACCTGCTCCTGTGAACGGTGCCGGCCGGCTGCTGGTCTCGGTCGGCGACGCGCGCCGACTCCCCGTCCGTGACGCGTCACTCGACGCCGTGATCGTCGCGTACAACGGGATCGACTTCCTGGCGACCGATCGGGAACGCCGGGCCTGTCTGGAGGAGGTGGCCCGGGTGCTGGTTCCCGGGGGCGTGTTCGCGCTGTCCCGCCACAACCCCGCCGGCATGGCGCTGTCGCCCCGGGGACTGGGGTCGGTGACGGGGGCGCGCCGGCGGTGGGAATACCTCCGCCGGAACCGGCCGTTCCGGAACGGGTACTTCGTGGACTACGACGGCATGCCCGTCCATCAGGCCCGCCCTCGGGCGGTCCGCCGCGAGCTGGAGTCGGCCGGGTTCGCCTTCACGGGTGTGTGGTCGACGAGATCGGCCCGGGGCGGGGCGGTCGCCAGGCTCCTGTCCGCCTGGCCCACCTACGTGTTCACGCGGCGCGCCGAGGTGTA
>DASWED010000075.1:0-8838 GCA_036394995.1 Actinomycetota bacterium | reverse complement strand
CGACACCGAAATCCGGCGGCTCCACGACCCCAACTACCTCGAGCACCTGGCTCGGGTGTGCCTCGGCATGGTGAAGCCCGGCGAGATTCCGTTCGTCGTCGTCCCGGAGCACGGCAAGGGCGGCGCCCACCCCTGCTAGGGGACCCGGGGCGACTCCGGCCTGGGTTCCCGATGGAATCCGGCTGCCGGCCCGTGATCCTGGGAAACTCCTTATTGACGGCGTTTTCGAGGCGGTGGGAGACTTGCCCCCCGCCACCGGACGTGGGCGTACCAGACGCCCGTGACGGCCGGGATAGCAGAAAGGGGCCCTGAGATCACAGAGCTAGAGGTCGGCGCGGTCGTGGAGGGGACCGTGCAGCGAATCACCCCGTACGGGGCGTTCCTCCAGTTGGAAGGCGGACGGATCGGTCTGGTCCACATCTCCGAGATCGACCGGAACTACGTGAAGGACGTGCGAGACCACCTCCGCGAGAGCGATGTCGTCTCGGCAAAGGTCATCACGATCAAGGACGACGGCAAGATCGACCTCTCGATCAAGGCCCTGCAGGACCCGCAGCCGCGCATCGAGCGCCGGCGGGGGTCCGATCCCGAGTTCGAACAGAAGCTGAAGCGGTTCCTCCGCTCGAGCGACGAGCGCCAGGTCGAGTACCGGCGCTCTATGGATCACAAGCGCCGGTAACGGCCGCGGCGTGGTCGTCATCCGGGCTTCCGACCGAGAGGCCGTCGCCGGCCAGCTCGGCCGGGAGCCCACCACGCGGTTCGAGGTGGTGGCGCGGTGCGCGGAGCGGGACGGCGGCTCGACGCACCCGCTGGTCATCCGGAACCAACCCCTCGGCGGCGACGGCCGGCCGTTCCCCACGCTGTTCTGGCTGACCTGCCCCGACGCGGTGAAGGCCGTCTCCCGGCTGGAGGCCACCGGGGCCATCGGCCGGATGAACGAGCGCTGGGACACCGACCCGGAGTGGCGGGAGGCCGTGGAGCGGGCCCACGCCTCGTACGCGCGCGAGCGGGGCCGATCCGAGCCCGCGGCCCGCGAGTGGGCCGGGGTGGGAGGGACGCGGGTGGGCGTGAAGTGCCTGCACGCGCACTACGCCCACCACCTGGCCGGGGGTGAGGACCCCGTGGGCCGCGAGGTGGCCCGGGAGGTGGAGCCGATCCATCCGACGGAACCCCGCCGGAACCGGGTGGGGGTGGTGGACCTCGGGACGAACTCCGCGAGGCTGCTGGTGACGCAGCCGGGGCCGGACGGCGAGCCGGTGGAGATCGCACGCGACATGGTGATCACCCGCCTGGGCCAGGGCGTCGACGAGAGCGGCCGGATCGCCGACGAGGCGCTGGAGCGCAACGTCGAGGTCCTGGGCTGGTACGGCCGCCGGGCAGCCGCCCTCGGCGCCTCCCGCGTGCGCGTGGGGGCCACCAGCGCCATGCGGGACGCCTCGAACCGCGACGACGTCCTGGAGGCCGTCCGGGCCGCGACCGGCGGCGAGGTCGTGGTCCTCACCGGCGAGCAGGAGGCCGCGCTGACCTTCCTCGGCGCCGTCCGGGGCCTCGATCGGCCGCCCCCGTTCCTGGTCATGGACATCGGCGGCGGTTCCACGGAGTTCGTGGCGGGATCAGAGAAGCCCGAGGCCACGATCTCCACCCAGATGGGGAGCGTCCGGCTGACCGAACGGGTCGGCCCGGACGATCCGCCGAGCGAGGAGGACCTCGAGCGCATCGCCCGCGAGATCGACGGCCTCCTCGACGAGGTGGACGAGGCCGTCCCGGCCCGTGAGGCCCGGACGCTTCTGGCGGTGGCGGGGACGGCCACCACGGTGCAGGCGGTGGCCTTGGGCCTGGACGCATACGACCCCGACCGCATCCACCGCACCGTGATCTCGGCGGACGAGGCGGAGCGAGCCGTCGAACGGCTGGCCTCGATGACCACCGAGGAGCGTGCGGCCCTGCCGGTCATGGCGCCCGGGCGGGCCGACGTCATCGTCGCGGGCGCGTCCATCCTGGTCCGGGCCATGCGCCGGTTCGGGTTCGACGAGGCCGTCGTCTCGGAGACCGACATCCTCGACGGCCTGGCCATCGAGATCCTCGAACCGGACCGGTAGGCCTCCGACCGGCCCCGTCGGCCCGCCGGAGCGGTCGGAATCGGACGGCGTCCGGTAACCTGTCCCGCCGTGTCCAAGCGCAAGACCCGCGAGCGCCAGCTGGCCAAGCTCGCCGCCCGCCGGGCCGCCGAGCGACGCCGCCGCCGCCGCCAGCGCATCCTGGCCGGCGCGGTGGCCGCGGCCGTGTTCCTGGCCGGCGGCGTCGTGGCCTTCCTGGCGTTCACCGGAGGCAAGGAGCACAAGAAGCCACGGGCCCACAGGTCGCCGACCCCGGCCGTGAGCCCGTCACCCTCGCCTCCCGCACCCTCGATCTCACCGGGGACCGGGAAGCAGACGGGCACCGTGAAGCCCCAGCCCGCACCCGGGGAGGTCGCGTGCGGGGCGAAGGCCCCGGCCACGGCCGATGACTCCAAGCCGCAGTTCGACGGGCCCCCACCCTTCGACCTCGACCGGTCGGTGACGTACATCGCGAGCATCCAGACCTCGTGCGGGACCTTCAAGGTCGAGCTGCTCCCGCGGACCGCGCCGCAGACCGTCAACAGCTTCGTGTTCCTGGCGAAGCAGCACTACTTCGACGGGACGTACTTCCACCGGATCGCCGACGAGCTCGACGTGATCCAGGGGGGCGACCCCACGGGGAGCGGGGGCGGCGGGCCCGGCTACAACATCCCGGACGAGCTCAAGGGGGACGAGACCTACCCGCCCGGCACGCTGGCCATGGCGAACACCGGAGCGCCGGACTCCGGCGGGAGCCAGTTCTTCGTCATCACCGGCCCCCACGGCCACAATCTCGACAGCAACAACGTCTACACGGTGTTCGGCCGGATCACCGAGGGGCTCGACGTGGCCCAGAAGATCCAGGGGATCCAGGTGCAGGGCTTCGACGCCGGCGACAGCAACGCCGACGGCCCTCCCACCCAGGCCATCTACATCGAGAAGGTCACGATCAAGCCGGTCGCCCCCTCCACCCCCGGCAACGATTAGCCAGGGGCGTCGGCCGTCCGACCGACGGTCCACCGGGTGATTTCCCCGTTGAGTGGACCATTTCGCGACTGGGCCCGAGCGCGGCGGGCACGTCTGTTGCATGACCCGGGATCGCACGACGTTCCCGGACGTCGTGGCGGATGGGATCGCCCGCAGGAGGCCTCCAGGGGTGGCGCGGCGATGGGGCCGGCTCGCCGTCCTCGCGGTCTCCGCCAACGTCGCCCTGTCGCTCGTGGCGCCCCAGCCGGCGCACGCCGCCTGGCTCGGCGAACGTGGAGTGATCGCGTTCGCGGGGCACTCGGCCTCGTCGTCGAAGAGCTCGATCTGGTTCGTCAACGCGGACGGGAGCGGACTCTCGGAGCGGACCCCGAACGACGGCCGCAACGATGTCGACCCCGCCTTCTCGCCGGAGGGCGGGCCGCACGTGGTGTACGTGGGCCGGCCGAGGAACGGGGGACCGGGCGACCTCTTCGTGATCGACCGGTACCCCCCCGGCGGTGGCCTCCCGAAGCCGATCAACCTCACCGCGAAGCTCGACGGCGACGCCGAGCACCCGGCCTTCTCCCCTTCGGGCGGGAAGATCGCGTTCGACTACACGGTGCGCGACGGGCCCACCCGGATCTGGACCTCCAGCCTGTCGGGACTCGTCCAGGAGGCGCTGACGTGTTGCCGGGCGAACGTGGGCGGCCCGGTGGACGTGCCCATCGAGGGCTCCCAGCCCGCGTGGTCGCCGGACAGCACGACCATCGCCTACGTGGCGCCCGACCCCCAGAACCCCTCCGTCCAGGGCATCTGGCTGGCCGCGTACGACCGGCGGACTCCGCCCGTGTTCCTGACCGACGGCAGGCAGCCCAACTGGTCACCGCTGGGGGACAAGCTCGTGTACGTCCGAGACGGGAACCTCTGGGTCGCCAACCCGAACACGCGGAGCCCCGATCCACAGGCGATCACGAAGGAGCCACCCGCCATCCAGGATTCGCAGCCGGCGTGGACCCCCGACAGCACGCACCGCCCGAGCTGGAAGGAGTCGCCGGGATCGGTGATCTTCGTTCGGGAGGATGGGGTGTGGCGCGTGAGGGCCTCGCCCGCGCCCGAGGTCGGCATCAAGGAGTCCACCCGCATCTCGTCCCCCGAGTACACGACGTCGGGTGCCGACTGGCAGCCCCGGTGCTCGAACAAGAAGCCGAAGCGGGGGGCGGTCATCAAGGGCACGGCCGAGCCCGACCTCCTGTGCGGCGGGAGGGGCAACGACCGGATCACGGGCTTCGGTGGCGCCGACCGCATCTTCGCCGGTCAGGGCCACGACGTGGTCCATGCCGGTCCGGGCAACGACTTCGTCCTGGGAGGCGTGGGGACCGACGGCGACGTGATCTACGGGGGCGGGGGCAACGACCACATCGAGGGCACCCAGGGGCCCGACAAGATCTACGACTACGGGAGGGGCTCGGGCAGCGACATGATCTCGGCCGGCGACGCCTCCGACTGGATCGTGGCGTGGGACGGGATCCGGGGGAACGACCGGATCGACGGCGGCGACGGCAACGACACCTGCGTGGTCGACAACACCGACCAGGGCCACACGAGCGGCGCCGATTTCGTCTGGAGCTGCGAGACCGCACGGCTGCCCTGAAGGCCCGGCCACCCGCCCTTGTGCCTATGTCGACCGCACAAGGGCAACCCCCGGGATGCGCTTGAAGTCTCCGTCGAGGGCGAGGACGTCCAATCCGTGCGCGATGGCCGTGGCCGCGATCCACAGGTCGTTCGCATCGACCGGAGTTCCGGCCTGGGCCAGGGCGGCCGACGCCCGTGCGTACGCTCTGGCGACGGGGACGTCCACCGGCAACGCGGTGATTACGCCCACCAGGGCCTCGACATACGCCGACCGTGCCTGGGCCCGCGGGCCGACCGCACGTTCGACACCGTGGAGCAGCTCTCCCACCGTCACCGTGGAGATCGCGTACTCCTGGTCCGGATCGATGAGATCCTGGAGCCGGAGCCGTCCTCGCTCGATGGCCACGAGGACGGAGGTGTCGATCAGGACGGCCACGGCTCCCGGGGCGCTGTCGTCACCTCGCGGAGCTTCCCCACGTCCTCGCCGAACCGGTCATCAGGGTGGGGGAGGCGCTCGACCAGTTCGAGGAGCGCGGACCCACGGACCATGGCGCGAAGAGGCGGGCTGACGACGGCCACCACCTGCCCGTGGCGGTCGATCTCCACGGTCTCGCCCGCGGCCACTCGTGTGAGGAGTGCAGAGAAGCCTCGGCTCGCGTCCGTCGCCCGAACCCTCATCGACCCTCACGTTATCAGATTCATCTGATATCTACTCCTCGTACCCGAGGTCGCGGAGGTGCTGTTCGATGGCGGCCTGTTCGTCGTCGGAGAGCCTGACGGCGGTCGCGGTGGGGGGTGCGGCCCGGGGGGCGGCCTCCAGGGCGTCCTCGGTCCGGACCAGGTCCGTGAGGACCTTGCCGTCCATGTCCGGCGTTGCCTCCAGGCCGAGGAGCGCCAGAACGGTGGGGGCGACGTCCTCGATCCTGGCCGAACCGGAGAACTCCCGGCGGGCCCGCGGGCCGAACGCACCGAGGAGGCCGCCCTGGGTGTGGCGGCCGCTCGAGGTCTCCATGGGCTCGAACACGTCCCGGCGGCGGAGGCCGTCGTCGGGGAAGTAGCGCGGGGCCAGCTCGACGAACAGGTGGGGGAGGCGGGCCATCTCCGGGCCGTCGGCGACCTCCTCCCGACGCATGACCCGCACCACCACCGGTCCGGTCGCGTCGGGGTCCCGGAGGGCCAGGAGGTCCTCCGTGAGCTTGTCCAGCACGGCGGGGACGTCGGCCGGCTCCACCGACCCCTCGCGCTTCGCCCCCCGTTCGTTCACGGCGATGCCGAAGACCGGACACCACGAGAAGTGCACCGCGTAGGCCTTCGTCGCTGACATGTTCACCCCGACGTGCTCGGCGGGGCGCTTGGCCCGCCCGCGCCACGCCCGGATGGCCCTGCGAGCCGCCTTCTTCATCCGGCTGCGGTACGCGGCCTGCTGCATCCGGCCGCCGCGCAACGAGAGGTAGCCGGTGTCGCGGAGCCAGGCGTTGGCCCGGAACTTCCGGTCGGGTCCCCGTCCGAACCCGTGGTCCGAGACGAACAGGGTGGTGGCCTCGGGCCCCGCGGATTCGATGAGGGTCCCGATGACCGAGTCCAGCGAGCGGTAGTACTCGGCGAGGAGCCGTTCCACGTCGCCCCACGAGGCCTCCGGCTCCGTGAGGATCCGCTCCTGCTGGGGCCAGGCCCGGTGGGACACCCGGTCCATGCCCACGAACACGGCGACCATGAGGTCCCGGTCGCCCGCGGTGAGGTCCGACATCAACCGCCGCCGGCTCTCGGTGACCTCGGCCATCTCCCGCAGGAGCGTCGCCAGCGGTGGGAGCTTCCCCTCGGCCTCCCGGTCCTTGGCGTGGCGGAGGTCGACGCGGTACTCGGGGTAGGCGGCGAGGGCGCCATCCGGGTACGACTGGCCGGCCACGTCGCCGGCCGGGGTGAGCAGCCCCGTGACCATGACCCCGTTCACGGACCACGCGGGGAACGTCATGGGCATGTTCACCACCGCCACGCGCTTCCCGGCGGCGCCGGCCACGTCCCAGAACGTCGGGATGCCCAGGTCGGTGCTCGCCGTGAACCTCCGGCCGGCCCGGCGGCTCTCCCAGTAGTCGGAGGGGTCGCTGCGGACCCAGTGCAGGAGGCCGTGGCGGCCGGGATTCGCGCCCGTCATCAAGCTGGTCCAGCCCGGGACCGTGTACCACGGGACCACCGACGTGAGCTCACCGTGGGCGCCCTCGGCGAGGACCCGGTGCATGTTCGGCATGACCCCCCGCTCGGCCAGGGGGCGGAACACGTCCCACGTCCCGCCGTCGATGCCGATCACCAGCACCCCGCCGGGATTCACCGGATCGCCCCCGTCATGCCGGCACCCGTTCGCCCCGGCCCCGGCACAGGACGGCCTCGGTGTGGGTGGTGGCGGCCACCAGGTGCCGGAGGATCCGCCCCCTGCGCGGGTTCGCCGAGAGCGCGCTTCGGAACGTCCTCCGGGCCTCGGCCCTGCGTCCCGTCCTGAGGTACGCCATGCCCAGGCCGTCCAGCCACACCGCCCGGAGCTTCGGGGCCCGTTCGAACACGTCGGCGTGCTTCTCCAGGATCCGGGACACCCCGATCACCTTGCGGTCCCAGGCCTGGCGGGCCAGCCCGGGCGCCGCGTCGCGGTGGACCCGGGTCCCCACCACCGGCACCCCGGCGAACCGGGCCACCTTCTGGAGCCGGAGGAACAGGTCGGTGTGCTCGCCCCACCGGAGCACGGGGTCGTATCCCTCCACCTTCCGCATGAGCTCCGCCGGCACCAGGTAGGTGTTCAGGAACAGCCGGGGGCTCAGGCGGGCCAGGGGATCCGGGTTCGTGTCCAGGCGGACGGGCTCGGGGCCGATCCGGGGAAGCTGCACCAGCGGCTCGCGGCCCGACCAGATCAGCTCGACCCCGGCCACCACGACCACGTCGTCGGCGCCGGCGCGGTCCAGGACCTCCACCTGGGCCCGGAGCCTTCCCGGGAGGAACTCGTCGTCGTCGTCCAGCGTGCACCAGAGGTGGCCGGTGGCCTCGTCGAACCCCCGGTTGCGCGACGCGGGGTTCCCGATGGATTCGGCGTTCCGGACGTGGACCACCCGGGCATCGGCCCGGCAGGCGTCCTCGATGGCCCGGGCGGCGTCGGGGTCCGAGCCGTCGTCCACCACCACGACCTCCACGCTCGGGCCCTCCTGGGCGAGCGCGCTGGCCACCGCCCGGCCGATCAGCGCGGGGCGGTTCTTGGTGGGGATCACGACGGAGACATCGGGCGCCATGCAGGCCAGAGGATATCGGACGGGGCGGTCCGGGCCGCCGGGAACGCCGTCGGTCCGTGGGATGATCGCCTGCCGGAGGGGCTGTCCGGCCCTTCGGCGAGGGCCGCTGGATGAAGCGAGTGATCCTTCGAATCCTCGGGGCCGTGCTCATCGCGGGCGCCGCAATATGGCTCGTGTTCACCCTCCAGCACGTCCTGGACGTCGTCCACCACCGGGGCCAGGTCCACGTCAACGACGAGCGATTCCTCAGGCCGCTGCTGGTGGCGCTCGCCAAGGCGCTCTTCCCGGCCGGTGCCCTGTTCGGCTGCGGCCTGTGGGCGCTGGAGGCGGCCCGCCGCGTGCGGAGAGGAAGCTCCGCTCGGTGGACCACCGGACGCCGACCGGGCTAGCTCGGCTGCTGGAACCCGGAATGCTGGGCCCCCCGGCCCTGCGAGGCGCCCTTCGGCTGGGGACGCCGCCCGCTCTCGTCGGACCGTGACTGGCTGTAGTAGGGGTAGTAGTAGTCGTAGTAGTAGTAGCCTCGGCGGGTCGACTCCACCCGGTTGACCACCACACCGAGGATCCGGGCACCCACCCTCTGAAGCTGCGTGCGGGCCTGCGTCAGGGTCCGGCGCCCGGTTTCCTGGGTCATCACGACGATGATCCCGTCGGAGTTCATGGCCAGCACCGAGGGATCCGCCACGGCCACCACTGGGGGGCTGTCGATGATGACGAAGTCCGCTGCCTGCTTGCATGACTCGACCGTGTCGTGCATGCGGGGACCGCCCAGCAGCTCGGTGGGCTGGTCCGTGGCTCGGCCGCTGGGGATGACGCGGAGATTGGGGACGCCGGGATCCACCACGACGTCGGCCACCGACGCCCCCTCCAGGAGCACG
>DASWED010000074.1:0-1740 GCA_036394995.1 Actinomycetota bacterium | reverse complement strand
ACGATGGGCCCCGAGGAGATGACGGAGGGCGTCGTCATCGGCCTGTTCACCGACCCCGAAGGCCACCTCATCGGACTGCTCCAAGCGGTCTCGCAGTAGTTCGCGCAAGCGAACCAGCAACGGCGGGCCCGGCGCTTCGGTGCCGGGCCCGCCTCCGTGCACGCCCAAGACGGCATGGGGTAAGAACCCGGGCTATGGAGCGCCACGAGGCAGTGGTCGTCGGCGCGGGCCCGGCGGGGCTCGCCGCCGGCGCGATGCTCCAGCAGGAGGGCATCGAGACGGTTGTTCTCGAACGTGAGTCGGTCGGTGCGAGCTGGCGGAAGCACTACGACCGGCTCCACCTCCACACCGTGCGATGGCTCTCCGGCCTGCCGAAGCTCCCCATCGACCGGCGCGAAGGCCGGTGGGTCTCCCGAGACGGGGTCGTCCGGTATCTCGAGCGCTACGCCAAGCACCACGGGCTCACCGTTCGGACGGGATGCGAGGTCCAGGAGCTGGCGCGAGCGAACGGCGACGCCTGGCGCCTGCGAACGAACAGCGGCGAGCTCGAGGCGGACCTCGTGGTGGTGGCGACAGGGTTCAACCACGACCCGTTCATGCCGGACCTGCCCGGCGGGGAGACGTTCACCGGCGAGCAGGTGCATTCGGCCCACTACCGGAACGCGGAGCCTTACCGCGGCAAGGACGTCCTGATCGTCGGGACCGGGAACTCCGGCGCGGAGATCGCGGTGGACCTGGTGGAGGGCGGCGCCTCGAAGGTGGCGATCTCGGTCCGGACGCCGCCGAACATCCTCCGCCGCGACCTGGGAGGCCTCCCGTCCCAGGTGGTGGGCGTGCTGATCCGCCGGCTGCCGGTCCGCCTGGTCGACCGGATCGCGAAGATCATGCAGCGCCTGACGGTGGGCGACCTGACCCGTTACGGCATGCCGAACCCCCGGGAAGGCCTGTACACCAGGGTGAACAAGGACTCGATCCCGATCCTCGACGTGGGCCTGATCGGGCTGCTGAAGAAGCGGCGAGTCCAGGTGTTCCCGGCCGTGGAACGCCTCGACGGCCCCGACGTGGTGCTGGCCGGCGGCCGCCGGATCCGCCCCGACGCGGTGATCTGGGCGACCGGCTTCAAGCGCGGTCTGGAGCCCCTGGTGGGACACCTCGGCCTGGTCGCTCCGAGCGGCCGCCCGGCGGTCCACGGAGCGGAAACCCACCCGAACGCCCCCGGCCTGCACTTCATCGGCTACACCAACCCGATCAGTGGCAACCTCCGAGAGATCACCCTCGACGCGAAACGCATCGCCCGAGCCGTTCGGCAAGCCCGCGAACCCGCCGCAAGCTGATACCAAGAGCGGCAGCGAGTTCCCCGTGTCGGTGGCGGTCGATACGGTTCCGCCGTGGGTGGGCATCGCAGACGCTGGAGGGATTACCGGACGGCTGCGGGAAGGCGGCCTGTGAAACTTTCCGGAGCTGGTGGACGCTGCCCTCCGGGCGCGCCGGCTCCTACGATCTCTGGCTGAGCGCCGACGGGAGCTTGGACTGAGTCAAACCACCGTCGCCGCTCGAATGGGTACATCCCAGTCCGCACTGGCTCGCCTCGAGAGTGGCGAATCCGACCCGCGGATCTCGACGGTGGAGCGATACGCGCTCGCAGTGGGCGAGGAACTCGAGCACCGACGGGCCGCGGGATAGCGACCGCCTCGCGAGGTTGTCATCGTACTCGCGCCCTTGCTTCACCCGGCCTGTTCT
>DASWED010000073.1:0-35859 GCA_036394995.1 Actinomycetota bacterium | reverse complement strand
GTCCCGGACCTGCTCCACGACCCCCCGCACGATCCCGGCGTTCTTCCCCAGGAGGTCCATCCGGCTCATCCCGGGCTGGCGGGGCAGGCCCGCCGTGATCACGACCACGTCCGAGCCGGCGGTGTCCGCGTAGTCGTTCGTCCCCGTGATCACCGGTTCGAACCCCTCGACGGGCGCGGACTCCTTCATGTCGAGCGCGATGCCCTGAGGGAGGCCCTCGATGATGTCGATCAGCACCACGTCGTCCGCCAGGCCCTTCTGCACGACGCGCATGGCCGTGGTGGCTCCCACGAACCCGCTCCCCACGATCGTCACCTTCATGCCGTCGCTCCCCGGTCGCACTCCTGCGCGCGAAGGGCCCGCTGCACCTGGTCCCGGCCCTCCACCAGGGTCCTGGCGATGGGTCGGGGGACCCGGCCCCGCTCCAGGTGGCGGTCGGTGGCCTCGACCGTGGCCTGTTCGATGAGGTGCCCGGGGTACATGCGGCGAGCGAACGCCACGGCGATCTCCAGCGTCCGCTCATCCCACATCGGCCCGAGCTGCTCGAAGTACCGTTCGACGAACGGCCGGAGCACCTCCTCCTGGCCGGGCCGCTGGAACCCACCCATCCACGCCCCGAACATGGCCGCGGTGAGGGTCCGGTCCGTCGTGATGGTCTCCCACGCCTCCGCCTTGGCCTCCGGGGTGGGCCGTGAGGCCAGGGCCTGCGCCGCATACCGGTCGCCGTAGTCGGTGGGATCGCGCTCCAGCTCCGCGTCGATCACGTCCCGGCCGACCCTCCCCGCCCGCGTCAGCGACAGCACCAGGTGCCACCGGAGCTCGGTGTCGATGGCCAGTCCGTCGTAGGACATCGAGCCGTCCAGGAGCCCCGCCAGGATCGCCGCATGCTCGTCCGACTCGGCTGCCGACGCGAACGCCCGGGCCCACGCCAGCTGGAAGTCGCTCCCGGGCTCGGCCTGCTCCAGCGCGGAAAGCGCCGCCACCGCCAGTTGTTCCCGTGAGGCGTCGCGGCTCGCGGGGTCGGCGTAGCTCTCGATGGCCGAGCCCAGCTGCCCCAGGATCCGCTGGATCACGCCGATGTCGCTCTCCGCTCCGAGCCCCCGCAGGACGAGCGTCAGGAAGTCCCGCGTGGGCATCTCGGCGTCGCGCACCATGTCCCACGCCGCGCCCCAGCACAGCGCCCGCGCCAGGGGGTCCCGGAGGTCGCCCAGGCGCTCCGTGACCGTGGCCAGCGAACGCCGATCCAGGCGGATCCTCGCGTACGTGAGGTCGTCGTCGTTCACCAGCACGAGGTCGGGGACCCCGTCGCCGACCAGGTCCGGCACGTCCGTGGCCGGGCCGGCGATGTCGAGCTCCACCCGGGTCCGCCGGACCAGCTCCCCGTGCCCGTCGTCGACGTACAGCCCTACGGCCACGCGGTGGGGCCGGAGCACCGGGTGCTCCGCCGGGGCCTCCTGGGTGATGCGGAACGACGTGAGGTGCCCGTCCTCCTCCTCGAACGACGCCCGCAGGACGTTCACCCCGGTGGTCTGGAGCCACTCCTTGGCCCACGCGTGGAGGTCACGTCCGGAGGCCTCCTCCAGGGCGGCAAGGAAGTCCGATAGGTCCGTGTTCCCGTACTGGTGCCGCCGGAAGTACCCGGCGAGGCCCTCCAGGAACTCCTCCTCCCCCACCCACGCGACCAGCTGGCGGAGCACCGAGGCCCCCTTCGCGTACGTGATCCCGTCGAAGTTCGTGTGGATGGACTCGGTGTCCGGCATGTCGGCCACGATGGGGTGCGTGGACGGCAGCTGGTCCTGGTAGTAAGCCCATGTCTTCTCGCTGTTCGCGAACGTGGTCCACGCGCCGCGCCACCTGGTGGCCTGCGACATGCACAGCACCGACATGAACGTGGCGAACGACTCGTTCAGCCACAGGTCGTCCCACCACCGCATGGTCACGAGGTCGCCGAACCACATGTGTGCCATCTCGTGGAGCAACGTCTCCGCGCGGCGCTCCCGGGAGGCGTCGGTGACCTTCGAACGGAACAGGTAGGCCTCGTTGTACGTGATGCAGCCGATGTTCTCCATGGCGCCCGAGTTGAACTCCGGCACGAACACCTGGTCGTACTTGCCGAACGGGTACGGCAGCCGGAAGGCCCGCGCGTAGAAGTCGAACCCCTGCTTCGTGGCCTCGAATAGCTCGTCGGTGTCGGGTTCGAGGTACTTCGCCAGCGACTGACGGCACAGCAGGCCGAGGTCGATGTCGCCGTCGCGGTCCGTCACCACGTGCCACGGACCGGCGACGATCGCGGTGATGTAGGCGGACATCAGCGGCGTGGGCGCGAACGCCCACCGCCGCCGGCGGCCCTCCTCCGCCTCGGCGTCACCGTCGGGAGCCATGTTCGACGACACGTGCCAGTCCTCCGGGACCGTGACCGCGAAGTGGAACACCGCCTTGATGTCGGGCTGGTCGAAGCAGGCGAACGAGCGGTGGGCGTCGAACGGCTCGAAGTCCGTGTAGCAGTACACCCGGTCGTCCACGGGATCCCGGAACCGGTGGAGCCCCTGGCCGGTGTTCGCGTACGGGACCATCGCCACCACCCGGACCTCGTTCTGCTCGGCCAGGTCCCGGAGCTCCACGCGGCTGTCCCGGGCGGCGCCCGGACCGACCTCCACCCCGTTCACCTCCACCGACTCCACGCTCGACGCGATGAGGTCGAGGAACGTCGAGGCGCCCGGCTCCGGGCAGGAGAAGCGGATCGACGCCTCCATCCGGTAGTCGGCGTCGTCGCCGCCGAGGTCCAGGAGGACCCGTTCCTCGACGTCGGTCACGAGTGCGGCCCTCCGGCGGGCCTCGTCCCTGGTCAGGTTGTTGCCCCGTTCCACGTTCACGCTCCGTTCTGGTCGAGATCGACGCGGTTCCCCTCGTCCGCGCCGGGCTCGCGCGCCGGCTCGAACGCCACCTTCAGCGCACCACTCCCCTTGCCCAGCGCCGCGCCCAGCGCCGCAGCGTAGTCCTCAAGGGCGAACCGGTGCGTCACCCACTCTCCCAGCCGGAGCCGGCCCTCGGCCACCAGCCGGTGCAGGAGGTCGAACGTCCTGATCCGCTCCCCCTCCACCTCCTCGTAGCCGTAGCAGTACGAGCCCAGGATCCGCAGCTCCTTGGCCCACGTCGGCGCCAGATCCAGCCCCTCCGCGTACGCCGAGCCGCCCACGAGAACCGTGGTCCCCCGCTCCTGCGTGAACCGGAACGCCAGGTCCACCGCCGGCGTCGCGCCGACGCATTCGAACACGGTGGCGAACCCACCCGCCACCGTCGGCTGGTCCACCGAGGGCCCGGCCAGGCGGGCCCCGGAGCCCGCGGCGAGCTCCTCGGCGTGGGAGCCGTCCGCCCGGATCCGGACGGCCGTCGCTCCGGCCTCCTCCGCGGCCACGGCCTGGTGCGCATGCTTGGCCAGGGCCACGATCTCCAGCCCTGGATCGAGGGCCCGGAGCGCCGCGACCGCGGTCAGCCCCACCACCCCGGCGCCGACCACCAGCACCGGCGGCCGGACCGGAGCCAGCAGCGCGGCGTGCAGCGAGACGGCGGCCGGCTCCAGCAGGGCCGCCTGCGTGTCGGTGAGCTCCGCGGGCACCTCGAACACGTTCGTCCACGGCGCCACCATGTCCTCGGACCACCCTCCGCCGGTGGTGTCCGCGTAGCCGATCACACCCCCGGCGTCCTCGCCGAACCGCCGGCATCCCTGGGGCTGGAACGCGGCGCACGGCGGGCACCGGTCCTCGCGGCCCAGGGCCTCGCATCCCAGGACCACGTCCACCGTCACCCGGCGGCCGTCCTCGTCGTCGGCCACGATCTCGTGGCCCAGGGTGGCCGGGAGATCCATCAGCGGAGCCAGGAACATGCTCGACGAGAACCGCAGCAGGCTCACGTCGCTCCCGCAGATGCCGGACAGGCGAGGCCGGAGGCGGACCCAGTCGCCCCCGGGCGGGAGCTTCGGGGGCTCGACGTCGGTCAGGGACAGGGGGGGGTCCGAGGCGAAGTCCAGCCGGAGGGCTCTCACGCGGCCGGCTCCCCGGCGGAGAGCGTCTGGCGGAGGCCCTCCTCCAGGGAACGGGCGGTGAAGCGCAGCTCGCGCTGGGCCTTGTCCGCGGAGGCCCAGTACGTGACGCCGTCCGCGGACCGGATCATCTCCCGGATGTTCGGCTCGAGCCCCATGGCCCGGCCCACCAGGGGCCCGAACGGGATGGCCATCTTGACCACCGCCGTGGGCAGGTTCCCCCGCGGTGGCTTCTTGCCGGACAGGCGCGCCGCCGCGCCGGCGATCTCGATCTGCCGGACGGCCGGCCCCGCCAGGACGTACGACTCGCCCACGCGTCCCCGGTCGTGGGCCAGGACGATCCCCTCGACGATATCGTCCACATGCGCCGCCGTGATGCCCATGTCGGCGAACGGCGTCCACTTCAGCCGCCCCTTGCGGGCCATCTCGATGAGCGTGGCGAGCGCCGAGTGGTCGCCGGGGCCGTACACGCCCCCCGGCATCGCGATCACCACGGGGTCGCCCCCGGCGGCGAACTCCTCCGCCACCAGGTGGGCCTTGTACTTGGTCTCGTCGTAGCACGAGAGGTAGCCCTTCGACTCGTCCCGCCGGAAGGTCTCGTCCACGATTACGCCGCCCGTGTTGCCGAACGTGCCGACAGTGGACACGTACACGGTCCTCGCCACGCCGGCGTCGTGCGCGGCCTGGAGGACGTGCCTCGTTCCCTCGACGTTCGTCTCCCACATCGTCTGGCACTCCGCCTTGGTGACGCCCACGCGGTAGTCGCCGGCGACGTGGAAGCACGCGTCCGCGCCGTGCAGGCCCTTGGCCAGCGCGGCGCCGTCGGCCAGCCCGCCCTCGACCAGCTCGCAGCCGATCCGGCCGAGGTCCGCGGCCCTCTCCGGTGAACGGACCAGCGCCACCACCTCGTCGCCACGGTCCCGGAGCCGCCGGGCCACCCGGCCCCCGATGAACCCCGTCCCCCCGGTGAGGAACGCCCGCATCGGGACCCTCACCCCCCCAGCTTGTCCAGGACGGCGTCGGCCACCTGGGACGTGCCGACGGCCGTTGGGTCGTCGCGGCTGGGCTTCATGTCGTACGTGACGCTCCGCCCCTCCTCGATGACCGCCGCGATGGCGGCTTCCATGCGGTTCGCGGCGTCGTCCTCCTTCAGGTGCCGGAGCATGAGGACGCCCGAGAGCATCATCGCCATCGGGTTCACCTTGTTCTGGCCCTTGTACTTCGGGGCGCTCCCGTGGGTGGCCTCGAACACCGCCGCCGAGTCGCCGATGTTCGCTCCCGGCGCGACCCCGAGGCCGCCCACCAGGCCGGCGCACAGATCGCTCACGATGTCGCCGTACAGGTTCGGCAGGACCAGCACGTCGTACTCCTCCGGCCGCCCCACGAGCTGCATCGACAGGTTGTCGACGATGCGGTCCTCGAACTCGATCTCGGGGTGCTCCTTGGCCACCTCCCGGGCCACCTCGAGGAACAGCCCGTCGGTGAACTTCATGATGTTCGCCTTGTGCACGACCGTGACCTTCCGCCGGCCGTACCGCTTGGCGTAGTCGAACGCGTAGCTCACGACCCGCTTCGTGCCGGTGATGCTGATCGGCTTGATCGAGATGCCGGAGTCCTCGCGGATGCGCTTGCCGGTCTCGGTGGCGATGAACTCGATGAGCCGGTGGGCCTCGTCGGTCCCCTGTTCGAACTCGATGCCGGCGTACAGGTCCTCGTGGTTCTCCCGGACGATCACGATGTCGACGTCCTGGTAGCGGGTCCGGACGCCCTTGTACCACTTGCACGGCCGCAGGCACGCGTACAGGTCGAGCTCCTTGCGCAGGGCCACGTTCACGCTCCGGAACCCGGTGCCCACCGGCGTGGTGATGGGCCCCTTGATGGCCACGCCGCTCGCCCGGATGGATTCCAGCACGTGTTCCGGAAGCGGCGTGCCGTACGTGTCCACGACGTCCGCCCCTGCCTCCTGGACGTCCCATTCGAACTCGACCCCGGTCCCCTCGAGGACCCTCCGGGTGGCCTCCGAGAGCTCGGGGCCCACCCCGTCCCCGGGGATGAACGTCACGCGGTGTGCCATCGCCATCGGCTCCTTCGCTCAGGCGGATCGCGGATGAGCCGCCATTCTGTCACCCGGGCGGCGGACCCCGCCGGGGGCCGGGCGGTCCCGGAAGCCGCGAACCTACCGGTGGGTATACTGCGAGGGGACGGCGGGACCGCCCCCAGGAGGTGCGAGTGCCCGGCAAGGGTGGACTGGAAGAGGTCGTCGCGGCCCAGACCAATCTGTCGGACATCGACGGCAAGCTGGGCCGGCTCTTTTACGTCGGATACGACATCCACGACCTCGCCCGGAACGCCACGTTCGAGGAGGTCGTGTACCTCCTCCACGACCTCCGCCTCCCCACCCAGACCGAGCTGGACGACCTCAACGAGGAACTCGTCGGCGACCGCGAGATCAGCGGGTTCCTGTCGGACCTCATGCCGACGCTGGCCGCCCAGACCTCGCCGATGTCGATGCTCCGGACGTCGATCTCCGCGGCATCGGCCTACGACCCCGATGGGTGGGACGAGTCCCCGGAGGCCAACAAGCGCAAGGCCATCCGGCTCATCGCGAAGGCCCCAACGCTGATCGCCACGTACCACCGGATCCGCACGGATCAGGAACCGATCCCGCCGAACCCGAAGCTCCCCCACGCCGCGAACTTCCTGAACATGCTCCTCGGCGAGGAGCCGGACCAGGAGGCGGCGCGGGCCCTCGACACCACGCTCGTGCTGTACGCGGACCACACCATGAACGCCTCCACGTTCACGGCGCGCGTCATCGCCTCCACGCTGGCGGACATGCATTCGGCCATCACCGGCGCCATCGCCGCCCTCAAGGGCCCCCTGCACGGCGGGGCCAACGAGGAGGCCTTCCGGATGCTCGAGGAGATCGCCGAGGTGGACCGGGCCGAGCAGTGGGTGAAGGACGCCCTGGGCCGCAAGCAGAAGATCATGGGGTTCGGCCACCGCGTGTACAAGACCGAGGACCCCCGCGCCACGCACCTCCGGCGCCTGGCCCGGGAGCTCGGCGAACGCAGCGGCGAGACGAAGTGGTACGAGATCTCCGCGGTGGTGGAGAAGGTCGTCATGGAGGAGCGGGGCCTGTACCCGAACGTGGACTTCTACGCCGCCAGCGTGTACCACTCCCTCGGCATCCCCACCGACCTCATGACCCCGATCTTCGCGCTGGCCCGGATGGCCGGGTGGACCGCCCACGTCCGCGAGCAGTACGCCGACAACCGCCTGATCCGCCCCGAGTCCGAGTACATCGGGCCGCTCGACCGGACCTACGTCCCGATCGAGGAGCGCGACGGGGAGCAGGTGGTCGCGTCGTGAAGGTGTCCGAGGTCATGACGCCCGCCGCGGTCACCGACCGGGCCGACGACACGCTGGCGGAGGCCGCCCGCAAGATGTGGCAGCAACAGACCGGCTCCCTGGTGGTCACCGACGGCGACGAGCTGCTCGGGATCATCACGGAGCGCGACATCCTGAAGGCCGTGGCCACGGGGGTCCCCCTGGACACCCGCGTGTCGGACGTGATGACCAAGGAGGTCGTGACGGCGCACCCCGGCATGTCGCTCCGGGAAGCCGCCGCGATCATGACCGAGAAGTGGATCCGCCACCTTCCCGTGGTGGACCGGGGGTCGCTCGTGGGGATCATGTCCCAGCGCGACCTGGCCGGGGTCCTGGCCGGCGCCCTCAACGAGCCCGAGACACTGGAGCGCATCGTGGACGCCTCCCAGCTGGCCCGGGACCGCCGCCTGAAGCGCATCGAACGCGGCGTCTGGGACTGACGGTCCCGTTCGGCGCCGGACGGGACTTCAGGTCGAGAACGGGCCCGGCTGCTGGTACGGCTGCTGGTACGCCTGCTGCGGCAGCGGCTGGTACGCCCTGCCGTGGAAGTATTCGCCGGCCCGGCCGAGCAGGACGATCACGACGACGTTCAGGGTCAGCAGGGCCAGCGAGAGGATCACGCCGCCCACGTTCGTCCCCGTGTCACGGACGCCGTTCGTGTCGTTCGGATTCAGGGACCCAAGCAGGGCGATGACCCAGAACGCGGCTCCGAGCGAGGCGAACACGATCCCGGTGACCCTCCAGCCGTTCTTCGGCTTGAGGACCTGGATGCCGGCGATGAGCTTCACCAGCCCGAAGCCCAGCGAGATCACGCCGAGGACGATCGCC
This sequence comes from Actinomycetota bacterium, assembly GCA_036394995.1. Lineage (GTDB taxonomy): Bacteria > Actinomycetota > UBA4738 > UBA4738 > JACQTL01 > DASWED01. The sequence continues at coordinate 27,602 of DASWED010000073.1, read as the reverse complement.
ACTCCTTCGGCGACGTCGCCCAGGTGGATGAGCCGGGAGTCCTCCAGCTGGCCCTTGTTCCCCGAGATGATGCTGGCCCCCACGAAGAACGCGACGGCGATGAGGATCGGGATCACGGCGAGCAGGATCAGGAGCACGGAGGCCGCCGTCACGCTCCCGGGCCGCCCCGGCGGGCCCCCGGGCCCGTACGGCTGCTGGCCGTAGGGCTGCTGGCCGTACGGCTGCTGGCCGTAGGGGGGCTGCTGGCCGTACGGGGGCTGGTTCCAGCCCCCCTGCTGGGGTGGCGGCGGGAACTGCGGCGGCTGCTGCATGGGCTGGGTGCACATTAGCCATCCGCCGGCCGGGTCTCAAGCGGCGGTTCCGGTCAGACGACCGTGGGACGGGGCAGGAGTCCGGCGCCGTCGATGACGCGTCGCACCGAGTCCTCCTTGCCCAGGCCCATCACGTGGACGCCGGCCACGCCCTCGACCTTCCGCAGGCGCTCCACGATCTCCACGGTCAGGCGGACCCCCTCCGCCGCGGCGTCCTCGGGCCCGGCCGCCTCCAGCCGCTCGATCACCGCGTCGGGGACCACGACGCCGGGGAGGTGCTCGCGCATGAAGCGGGCGCCTCGCGGGCTCCTGGGCGGCGCCACCCCGGCCAGGACGAACACCCGATCGAAGATCCCCCGCGGCCGGACCGTCTCGGCCCACTCCCCGAACGCGTCCACGTCGTAGACGATCTGGGTCTGCACGAAGTCGGCCCCGGCATCGGCCTTGCGTTCGAGCCGGGTGGGATCGTGGCCCGGGGTCAGGGGCAGCTCGGCGACCCCGATGCAGTAGCGCGGTGCCGGGTGGAGCTCCTGCCCGGCGAGCGAGCGGCCCTCGTCGCGCAGGAGCGCAACCAGGCGGATCAGCTCGATCACGTCCAGGTCGAATACCCCCTTCGCCTCGGGATGGTCGCCGAGTGAGGTGGGATCCCCGGACAGGCACAGGACGTTGCGGGCTCCCAGCGCCCATCCGCCCAGGAGGTCGCTGGTCAGCCCGAGGCGGTTCCGGTCGCGGCACGTGAGCTGGAGCACCGGCTCCAGACCCGCGGCCGAGACCATCGCCGCGCCGGCCACCGGCGTCATGTGAACCGAACCGGTCGGGTTGTCGGTGACGTTCACCGCGTCCGCGTAGCCCACCAGGGCCCGGGCCTGTCCGGTGACCGCACGCGGATCGGCGGAGCGTGGAGGGACCACCTCGGCGGTGACGGCGAAGGTCCCACGGTGGAGCACCCGCTCCAGGCGGCTCTCCGAGCGGATCACTCCGGCGAGCCCGCTGGGGCGCCCGTCGGTCGGCCTGCCGCCGCGCGTTCGGCCTCGCGTTCGGCCTCGCGTTCGGCCGCCGCCACCGTGTTCACCAGGAGCATGGCCCTGGTCATCGGCCCGACCCCGCCCGGCACCGGCGTGATGGCGCCGGCCACCTCGGCCACCTCGGCGAACGCCACGTCGCCTGCGAGCTTCCCGTCCGGGCCCCGGTTGGTCCCCACGTCGATCACGGTGGCGCCGGGCTTCACCATGCCGGCGGTGACCGTGTCCATGCGACCGGCCGCCACGATCAGGATGTCGGCCCTCCGGGTGTGCGCCGCGAGGTCGACCGTGCCGGTGTGGCACAGCGTCACGGTGGCGTTCCCCCGCGGGGACTTCTGGGCCAGCATGATCGACAGCGGCATCCCCACCAGCCCGCCCCGGCCCACGATCACCACCTCGACGCCGACGGTGGAGATCCCCGACCGGACCAGCAGCTCCACGATCCCGTACGGCGTGGCCGCCAGGAACGCGGGCACCCCCCGGACCATCAGCCCCACGTTGGCCGGATGCAGCCCGTCCACGTCCTTGGCCGGGTCGATCGCCGTCTGCACGGCCAGCTCGTCGATGTGCGCCGGCACCGGGAGCTGGACGATGATCCCGCTGACGGCGGGGTCGGCGTTCAGCCGGCCGATCTCGTCGAGCAGCGTCGCCTGCTGCGTCTCGGCCGGCAGCTCCACCCGCACCGACGCGATCCCGACCTCCGCGCAGTCCCGCTGCTTGGCGCTCACGTAGACGCGGGAGGCGGGATCGTCGCCCACCAGGACCGCGGCCAGCCCCGCCGTGGCGCCACGCTCGGCCAGCGCCCGCACTCGCGCGGCCACCTCCAGCCGGATCTCCCCGGCCACGGCCTTCCCGTCGATGATCCGCGCCGTCATCGCCGGGCATCCTACGGGGCGCTCGCTCTGGACGACGACCGCGCGTGCTTCGGGAGGAGGAACCAGGCCAGGGCGGCCACCGCGACCGAGCCCCCGCCCGCCACCAGGAACACCGTCCGGGCCGAGGTCGCGTCGAGGAGCAGGCCCCCGGCCACGCTGGCCACGCTCACCCCGAGGAAGGCCGCGGTCCCCACCAGCCCGAACACCCGCCCCTGGAGCCCCCGGGGGACGTGCCGGTGGATCAGCGTCGTGTCCGCGACGTTCGTGATGCCGTTGCCGGAGCCGGCCACGGCCTGCGCCGGCAGGGTCAGGGCGAACAGCCCGGACGCCCCGACCGCCACCGACCCCGCTCCGTTCGCCACCCACCCCAGGGCCATGAGCCGGCCCGGCGCGACCCGGGCGGCCAGCCGGACCAACACCACCGAGGCCAGGAGCATGCCCACGCCGAACCCGGCGGAGAGCAGCCCGTAGCCGAGGTCGCCCGTCCCCAGGTCCCGGGCCAGGAACACCAGGGCCACGTTGGTCATGGCGGCCAGCGAGACCCCCAGGAACAGGGTCAGCCCGACCGCCCGCGCCACGGGATTCCGCATCCCCTCCCGGACGCCGGCCCACGTGCTCCCGGCCAGGCCGGGCCGGCGTTCGTCGCCCTCCGGAGGCGCGGGCGGCAGCGGCGGCAGCGTTCGGAGGAACAGGATCGAGACCACGAACGACCCCGCGTCGACCAGCAGGGCTCCCCGCAGGCCCGCCGCGGCGAACATCGCGGCCCCGATCACCGGGCCCACCACCACCTGGAGGTTGAGGGCCATCCCGGTCCAGGCGTTCGCGGTGGGGAGGTCGGGGTCGGCGACGAACGCCGGGAGGGCGCTCCTCCCGGCGGGGGCGAACACCGTATCGACCAGCGCCGTCGTGGCGACGAACGCCACCAGCAGGGAGTACGCGGGGAGGACGGCCGCCACAATGGCGAACAGCACCACCTGCACGGCGTCGCACCCGATCATCAGCCGCCGCTGGTCGACCCGGTCGACCAGCGCCCCGGCCAGCGGGCCGAGCAGCCGAGGCAGCCCCGCCGCCAGCAGCACCGTCCCCACCGCCACCCCGGTCCCCCGACTGCGCTGGACGAACAGCACCACGGCCGTGGCGGTGGCCCCGTCCCCCAGGTGCGACACGACCCGGCCGGCGAAGAACCACCGGAACGTCCGGTTCGACCGCAGGAGCCTCGCGGAGGGCAGTCCCCCGGCGGGTTCCTCCGGCAGCCCGACCGGTTCCCCGACCGGCTGCGTTCCCACGTCCGGACCGCGTCCTCAGTGGCGGAAGTGGCGGCGGCCGGTGAGGACGACGGCCATGCCGTGCTCCCGGCAGGCGGCGAGGACCTCCTCGTCGCGAACCGAGCCGCCGGGCTGGATCACGGCGGTGATGCCGGCCTCCGCCGCGCGGTCGACGCCGTCGCGGAACGGGAAGAACGCGTCGCTCGCCATCACGGCTCCCCGCGCCCGTTCGCCGGCCTTCCGCGAGGCGATGTCCACCGAGTCCACCCGCGACATCTGCCCGGCGCCGACGCCCACGGTGGCCCGGTCGCGCGCGAACACGATCGCGTTCGACTTCACCCGCGCCGCCACCGTCCACGCGAACAGCAGGTCCCGCCACTCCTCCTCGGTGGGCGGCCGGTCGCCGGCGGAGGTCATCTCCTCGCGGCGCTCGGTCACCGCGTCGGGGTCCTGGACCAGCGCGCCGCCGGGGATGGCCCGGATCTCGAAACCATCCGCCGCGCCCTCCCCCACCCGGACCACCCTGAGGTTCGCCTTCTGCGAGAACAGCGCGGAAGCCTCCTCGTCGAACCCGGGCGCCACCACGGCCTCGGTGAACACCTGGGCCATGGCCTTCGCGGTTGCGCCTTCGACCGTGGCGTTGAACGCCACCACCCCGCCGAACGCGGAGACGGGGTCGCCGGCCAGGGCCTTGCGGTACGCGTCCTCCTGCGAGTCGCCCACCGCCGTGCCGCAGGGGTTGTTGTGCTTCACGATCACCGCGGCCGGCTCCGGAAGCGCCCGGACCAGCGCCAGCGCCGACTCGGCGTCGAGCCAGTTGTTGAACGACATCTCCTTGCCCTGCAGGACCTGTGCCCCGGACAGGGGACCCGGCCCCCCTGAGGCCGCGTACAGCGCGGCGCGCTGGTGCGGGTTCTCCCCGTATCGGAGGTCCCCCACCTTGGCCAGCGCCACGAACAGCCGTTCCGGCAGCGCGTCCTCGTCCGCCGACCTCCGCCGGAACCACTCCGCGATGGCCACGTCGTAGCCCGCCACGTGGTCGAAGGCCTCGGCGGCCAGGGCCAGCCGGGAGGGCCGGGACAGCCCCCCGGAGCGGCGGATCTCATCCAGCACCTCGTCGTAGCGCTCCGGCGACACCACCACGCCCACGGACTCGAAGTTCTTCGCCGCGGCCCGGACCAGGGTGGGCCCCCCGATGTCGATCTGCTCCACGACGTCGTCCTCCGGCAGCCCCCGGGCCACCGCCTCCCGGAACGGGTACAGGTTCACCACCACCAGGTCGAACGGCACGATGCCCGCCCGCTCCAGCTCCTCCACGTGCGCGGGGCTCCGCCGGTCGGCCAGGATCCCGGCGTGGATGGCCGGGTGAAGGGTCTTCACCCGTCCCTCCAGCATCTCGGGGAACCCCGTGACGTCCGCCACCGGGGTCACCGGCACGCCCGACGAACGGATGACCTCGGCGGTGGAGCCGGTCGACACGATCTGGACCCCCATCCCGGCCAGCCCCTCGGCCAGCGAGAGCACCCCGGCCTTGTCCGACACGCTGACCAGCGCCCGCCGCACCGGCGCGATCCGGTCGCTCACCGGATGGCCCCCCCGGCCGGTTCGTCCGCGAGCACCTCCACGCGGCGACCCTCCACCCTGATGCGTCCCTCCGCCAGGGCCCGGACGGCACGGGGCAGGAGGCGGTGCTCCACCTCGTGGACGCGCGCCTCCAGCGCGTCCCAGTCGTCGCCGGGCAGGACCTCCACGGCCTCCTGGAACACGATGGGCCCGTGGTCCACCTCCTCGTCCACGAGGTGGACGGTGACCCCGGTGACCCTCGCCCCCCACGCCAGCGCTTCGGCCACCGCGTGCGCGCCGGGGAACGCCGGGAGGAGCGACGGGTGGACGTTCAGCATCCGACCCTCGAACTCCCTCACCACCGGGGCGGAGAGGATCCGCATGAACCCCGCCATCACGACGAGGCCGATGGCGTGTTCGCGCAGGAGGGCCAGCAGGGCCGTCCCGTACGCGTCGCGGCCCGGGAACGACGCCGGGTCCAGGAACACGGCCGGAACGCCGCGGGATCGGGCCCGCTCCAGCGCCACGGCGCCGGCTCGGTCCGACACCACGAGCGCGATGCGGCGGCCGGCGAACGGGTCGTCCAGGAGGGCCTGGAGGTTCGTGCCGGTCCCCGACGCCAGGACGGCGATCCGAGGCGAGGTGGGAACGGGCCGAGGGGGGACGGAGTCCACGAGCGCCGACGCTAGGTGGGCCCGCGCCCGGGTGTCAACCGGATCCCTCGGCGCCGTGGCCTCGCCGCCGCCCGAGGCTCGGTACAGTCCCCTCGTGCCGACCGGCGAGAAGACCCAGCGGACCGCGGGGCGGTGCTCGCTGCATCCGGGGAGGGCCTCGGTCGGATCCTGCGACGGCTGCGGACGCCTGCTGTGCCTGTCCTGCGCCGTGCCGGTCCGGGGGGTGCTCGTCGGCGCCGAGTGCCTGGCCGCCGTGCTCGGGCCGGATGTTCCGGAGACGGTCCCGGGACGGACCCCGCACCCGGGGGGCGGCGCCTTCCTGGTGACGGGGCTCGGCATGGCCGGCGCGTTCGTGGCCACGGCCCTCCCCTGGACGAACGCCGTGACCAGCAGCCACGTGCGGGGAACCTTCGGGAGCTGGGAGATCTCGCCCGCGTCGTGGGCCCTGCTGTCCGCCGTGGCCGCCACGGTGGGCCTGGCGCTGTGGGTGGCGGGCCGGCTGCGGCCCGCGCTCATGCGGACCCTGGTCCTGGCGGTGATCGGCGCGCTCGGGACGCTGGTGGCGGTGGGCGCGGTGATGTTCCTGGTCAACCCGCCGTTCGCCACGCACCCCTGGCTGGGCCCGTGGGTAGCCATCGGGGCCGCGGCGGTCGCCCTCGCCGGATGCCTTCTCACGGGTCGCCGGGTGCGCTCGCGGCGGGCGCGCTGAGGTCCGTGTAGTTGACTCGGTACACCTGGGAGCGTGTAATACCCTCGGCCGGGCCCAGGATGGCTGGACGGCCGGTGGGAGGAGGGCCCGGCCAAGGGCTCGAAAGGAGCGTGCGAATGGCGGCACAGCGTCCGGCGAGTTTCAACCTGTCGAAGTACAGCACGAGCTCGAAGATCCTGATCGGTGCCGGGGGAGTTGGGATCATCAACGCGTTCATCTCGTGGTGGCAGCACGCCAAAGTGTGCTTCGGGCCCGTGTGCGCGAGCGCAAGCAGAAGCGCGCTCGGCGGCGACGCCTCCTGGGCGGGGGTGCTGATGTTCATCGGGCTCATCGCGCTGGTGGCGTGGGAGGTCGCGAACGTCATGGGCGCCCTGGGCAGCATGAACCTGCCCATGCCGAAGAACCGGATCACGCTGATCATCGCCGGCGTGGTCGTGTTCTTCGGGCTGCTGAAGTTCTTCCTGGCCCTCAGCCACGTGTACATCGGGGCGTTCATCGGATTGATCGTGATCCTGGCCATCGCGTACGCGGCCTGGATGCGGTACCAGGAACCTGAGGTTGCCGGCGGAGCTCCGCCGGCGGGGCCGCCGCCTCCGCCAGCGGGCGGTGGAGGAGGGTTCACGGCCTAGCCGAGAGCCCCGCCGCGAAGGCGGCAACGTACGTCGAGAGCCCGGCCGATCCGGCCGGGCTCTCGTTTGTGGGCCCGCACGGGCCGGGCTACGCTCGGACCGCGATGCGCACCTTGAGGACGGCATGAGACGGTGTCCGTATTGCGCCGAGGACATCCCCGACGACGCCACGCGGTGCCCACACTGTCAGAGCGACCTGACCACCGGGCCCGGGGCCCAGCCCGGGCGGGCGGGCGGGTACACCCCGACCGTGGCCGCGCCGGCGCCGGGCCCGACCGGGTGGGGCACCCAGCCGGCCGGAGCGTCCCCCGCCGGGGCGGGGTACTCCGGAGGAGGGGGCGATGCCCGGCCCGTCCAGTTCAGCCACACCGGCCAGCGATACCTCCTCGGCTTCGGAACCGACTACTTCGGGATCTGGGACCGCAGCGCCCCCGCCCAGGCCGTGGAGCGATTCCCGCGGACCGACCAGGGGTGGGCCCAGGCCTGGACCCGGTACGCCTCGATCGAGCCCAACAGCCAGCCGGTGCAGGCCGCGGCCCCGTACGGCTCCCCGTACGGGGGGCAGTACGCAGGGGGGCCCCAGGGCCCGGGAGCGTGGGGCCATCCCGGCGCCGGGTACGGCGTCCACCAGCCGACGAGGACGAACGGCCTGGCCGTCGCCGCGCTGGTGATGGGCATCCTGGGGTGGATCCCGTTCGTCCCGGCCATCCTGGCCATCGTGTTCGGCGCGGTGTCGCAGGGGCAGATCCGGCGTTCGGGCGGCGCCGAGACCGGCCGGGGGATGGCGATCGCCGGGATCGTGCTCGGCATCGCCTGGCTCGTCGTCTACATCATCGTCCTGTCGGTGAACCCTCAACAGTGAAGCTCTGCCCGTTCTGCGGTTCGGAGATCCGGGACGAGGCCATCAAGTGCAAGTGGTGTCTCCGCATGCTCGACGAGCCGTCCGGGAGCTCCGCGGGGCCCGCTCCCACCGGCGGCCCGTGGCCCACACCGGCCGGGGGTCCCTCGAGCGCCCCTGCGGCCGACGAGGCCCTCCAGTACACCCACTCCGGGCAGCGCTACCTCCTGGGGTACGGGACCGACTTCTACGGGATCTGGGACCGGCAGGGGCCCGAGGGCCCCGTCGAGCGCTACCCCAGGACCGGCGAGGGATGGCAGGTGGCCTGGGCCCGGTACTCGACGCTCGAGCCGCATCCCGTGCAGGTGGGGCTGGGTCCCCCGGGCCCCGGTCCGTCGGGCCTCGCGCCGGCCGGCCCCGCTGATCGCCCGGCCTCGCCGTTGGCCAACCGGCGCCCCCGTCCGACCAGCGTGAACCCGCTGTGGTGGCTGGCGCCGGTCCTGGTGGGGTGGATCGGCGGGCTCGTGGCCTGGCTGGTGAACCGGGATATCGATCCCCGGGTGGCCCGGTACATGCTGCTGGCGGGCATCGTGTCGAGCATCGTGGCCGCCGTGCTGCTGTTCGGCGTCCTCGGCCGCGAGCCCGGCTCGGGACTCTGACCGGATCCCGGGAGTCAGGGGCCCGATGCCGGGGGCCCTGGGGACGCGGAGGGCGGCGGGGACACCAGCGGCGGCGGTGGAGAAGACGCCGGCTCCGCCGGGGTGGCCGGCCGCTGTGCCGGGGGTGGCGTCCTGAGTGGGGGTGGGCGTCGCCAGGTCACCGCCGCACCGACCGCGCCGCCGAGGACACCCCACACCAGTCCCCACGTTCCGCCCGCCACCGGATCCGGCCCCACCGTCACGTGGGCCGGGGCCGCACCCCCGAAGAACCGGAGCGAGAGCGACGCCATCACGGAGGCCACCGCGACCAGCAGCGCGAACCCCACCCCCGCCAGGGCCCCGGCGATCGTCGCGTCGCGGCGCCTCGCGATCCGCTTCCCGGCCCGGAGCCCGCCGGCCAGGGCCGCCACCCCGGGGACCAGCAGGAACAGCCAGAACGAGTCCGGGACGTCCCGGAACCGAACGTCCGCGAACGGCGACACGACCAACCCGGACTTCGAGCGCCGGCCGCCGGATCCGGTCACGAGCGGAGCGGTCAGGTTCACGTCCCCGTGGACGGGGAACCGCGAGTAGCACAGGAACGACCCGGGCTCGGTCGTTCCCTCCACATGGTCGCACCCGCCCATCGCCGGGACCAGCACCAGGAGCGACTGGTTCGGCAGCAGCAGCACGTGGTGGGCCAGGAGGTCGAGCCCGGTGCGGCCGCCCCCCACGCTCCTGTCGAGGTAGCCGCGCGTAGCATCGGGGTTGAGCCCGGCCAGGACCAGCAGACCCAGGAACGCGAGGCCGAGGGCTCCGAAGAACATCCGCCCCGCCCCGGCCATGGCCCCGCCGGCGATCCTCACGGCGGGCCGCACGGGCGGCACCCCCGGAGCGGGCGTCGCGCTCGCCGGGAGGCTGCTGACCCGCGACCACGCGCCCCCCAGCGCCCCGGAGCCCACTCCGACGGCGAGCCCCAGCCCCAGGGCCCAGCCCTTCGAGGCCTGCACCAGGACCTGGCCCCCCTCGATCACCGGGATCGCGAAGTGGAACGGCACCAGCAGCGAGAGCAGCCAGCAGAACAGCCCGAACGGGAGCCCCACCACCGCCCCCCACAGGACCCGGCGCACCACCCCCCCGCCGGCCCGGTCCCCCGCCGAGGAGCCCCCCCGGAACAGCAGGACGACCGCCACGGCGGTGATGGTCAGCATGGCCACCGAGAAGTCGAGGAACGTCCCCCGCACGCCGGACCCGGTGGCGGAGATCTGGATCGGCACCCGGAGGGCCGCGAACACGTACAGCCCGCCGATCCGCGCCGCCGTGACCGGCGACCGCGCCAGGTGCCCGAAGAGATGCTGGGCGAAGGCCATTGCCTCCCCGATGGCGAGGATCGCGATGAACGCCACCTCCGAGCGCCCCAGGGCCAGGTTGGCCAGCGCCAGGGGCCGGCTCTCGCGGGGCCGCTTCGCCCGTTGCCCGACGGAACGGCCGGCGACCGCCGGCGCCGGCGTCGACGCCGGAAGGGGTTGGGTGGGCCGCACCGCCGGGGGAACCTCCGGCGTTGTGCTCGGGCCCGCCTCCGTGGTCGGAGGCTCCGCGGGCGGCCTCGGGGGCGGCTCGGCGGCCGGAGACTCCGTGGGCGGGCGCTCGGCGGGCGGCTCGGGGCCGGGCGGCTCGTCCCCCTGGCCGGCGGAGGTCACGCCAGGGCCGCCTCGACCAGCTCGGCGACCTCCGTGGGGGTTCGGCCCACCTTCACACCCACCGCCTCGAACGCCTCGGCCTTGGCCTGGGCCGTCCCGGACGAGCCGGTGATGATGGCGCCGGCGTGGCCCATCCGCTTGCCAGGCGGGGCGGTGAACCCGGCCACGTAGGCCACCACCGGCTTCGTCATGTGTTCGCCGACGAACGCGGCGGCCCGCTCCTCGTCGTCGCCTCCGATCTCGCCGATGAGGATGGCCAGGTCGGTGTCCGGATCCGCCTCGAACCGCTCCAGGGCCTCGATGAACCCGATCCCGTGCACGGGGTCGCCGCCGATCCCGATGCACGTGGACTGCCCGATCCCCCGCAGCGTGAGCTCGTTCACGATCTGGTACGTGAGTGTGCCGCTCCGGGACACCAGCGCCACCCGGCCGGCGATCGCGATCTCGTGGGGGATGATCCCCACGTTCGAGCGCCCCGGCGAGATGAGCCCCGGGCAGTTCGGCCCGATGAGGACGGCGGGGTGTCCCTCCAGGTACGCCGCGACCCGGGCCATGTCGGCCACCGGGATGCCCTCGGTGATCGCCACCACCAGCCCCACGCCGCCGTCCGCGGCCTCCAGGACGGCCTCCGCGGCGAACCGCGCGGGGACGTAGATCACGCTGGTGTTCGCCCCGGTCTCCTGGACCGCCTCGACCACCGTGTCGAACACCGGGATGCCCTCGACGTCCTGACCGCCCTTGCCGGGCGTGACCCCGGCCACCACGTTCGTGCCCGCTGCCCTGTTCCGTAGCGAATGGAACCGCCCCTGCTCGCCGGTGAGCCCCTGGACCACGACCCTGGTGGACTCGGCGATCAGCACGGCCATGGCTACGCGGCTTCCTTCGCGAGGTCGGCGGCCCGTTGGGCGGCCTCGTTCATGGTGGCCACCGGCACGATCCTGGGGTGCCCGGCGTCGGCCAGGATCCGGCGGCCTTCCTCGGCGTTCGTCCCGTCCAGCCGGACGACGATCGGCACGTGGGCCTCCACGCGCTCCAGGGCCTCCAGGATGCCCCTGGCCACCAGATCGCACCGCGTGATGCCTCCGAAGATGTTCACCAGGACGGCCCGGACGTCGGGATCGGACAGCACGACCTCCAGCGAGGTGGCCATGAGGTCGGCGCCCGCTCCCCCGCCCACGTCCAGGAAGTTCGCGGCCCGCCCACCGGCCTGCGACACCACGTCGAGCGTGGACATGACCAGGCCCGCGCCGTTGCCGATGATCCCCACCTCCCCCTCGAGCTTCACGTACTGGAGCCCGAGGTCCTTCGCCTTCTTCTCCGTGGGGTCCACCGGGAACGAGCCCCGGAGCGCCTCCACCTCCGGCTGGCGGAACAGCGCGTTGTCGTCCACGGTGACCTTGGCGTCGAGCGCGGCCACCGAGCCGTCGCCCAGCTGGACCAGCGGGTTCACCTCCACCAGCGTGGCGTCCGCCGCCTGCACCACCTCCCACAGCTTCGCCAGCACTCCGGCCGCGCCCTTCCGGGCGGCATCCGGGAGGCTGCCGACCAGATACGTCTGCTGGTACGAACGCAGCCCCAGCAGCGGATCGATGTGGCTGCGGCGCAAGGCCTCCGGCTTGGTCCGGGCCACCTCCTCGATGTCGATCCCGCCCTCGGACGACACCATCGCCATGTACTGCTTGGCCCCCCGGTCCAGCGTGATGGCCGCGTAGAACTCGCTCGCGATGTCCACCAGCTGCTCCACCAGGACCTGGTTCACCACCATGCCCTTGAACCCCTCGGACAGCATCCGCCGGGCGGCCTCCTCGGCCTCCTGGGGCGACTTCGCCAGGACGATCCCGCCGCCCTTGCCCCGTCCGCCGATCTGGACCTGGACCTTCACCACGGCCCGGCCGCCGAACTCCTCGGCCGCCGCGCGGGCCTCCTCGGGTGTGGTGGCGACGCGACCCTCGGGCGTCGCGATGCCGTGCGCCCGGAAGATGTCCTTGCCCTGGTGTTCGTAGAGGTCCAACTACCCCGCCTTCGCGTGGGCCAGCCGTTCGTTCAGCCAGGCCACGATCTCGCCGGTCGGGGCGCCGGGCGTGAAGATCTTCTCGATGCCCGCGGCCTCGAGCTTGGGGATGTCGTCCCGCGGGATGATGCCGCCGCCGAACACGAACACGTCCTCGGCGCCTTGCTCGTGGAGGCCCTGGACCACCCTGGGGAACAGCGTCATGTGCGCGCCCGAGTGGCAGGACAGGCCGACGGCGTCGGCGTCCTCCTGGATCGCGGCCGCGACGATCTGCTCGGGGGTCTGGTGCAGGCCCGTGTAGATGACCTCGAACCCCGCGTCGCGCAGGGCCCGCGCGACGACCTTGGCCCCCCGGTCGTGCCCGTCGAGGCCGGGCTTCGCCACGATGATCCGGAACTTCTCCGCCATGGGCCCGGAACTCTACCGCAGCACCAGCGGCGGCCTCCGGCCGCCGAGGCGTTCCTATACTGGGCCCGTGTCGAAGCGCATCCGGTTCCGCCCTCCCGGCCTGAAGCCGACCACGAAGATCGGCACGCTCGGGCCGTACCGCGGGCGGCTCGGGCTGGGGTGGGTCATCGCGCCGATCGTGGTGGGCGTGGTGCTGCTCGCCGCCGTCGCGGCGTTCTTTCTCCTGCGATAGAGGAGCTCCAGGTGGCTGGTGCTTTTCGCCGACTTCAATGGCGCCGCGGGAACCTGCTCACCGAATGAACGTGACCCGAGGGGCTGCCGGGGATCAGTGGCTGGCGAGCACGAGCCCAGCGGGCGTCCTCTCGACGCCAACCGCCACTGCCGCGGAGGTGCAGAAGGCTCGCCCGGAGGAGGACTCTCGATGGGCCCGCCAGATCCATCAGCGCGGCGGCCGCGACTTCAGGTTCGATGTCCCCGGATTCGCGAAGGGCAAGGACACCTCTCGCGACCTGAGCGCGCACCTGCGGAGTGTCGCCCGGTGAACGATCCGGATCACTCGCTGCTGCGTGGCACGTGCGGCCCCGGCCGGTGCCAGGCCGAGTACGACTTCCTCGACGTGAAGATCGGCCCCGACGGCACCCCCTACGGCGTGTACGTCAACGAGTGCTACGACGGGAGGTGCGTCCACAGCGGAGTGTTCCTGGACAACGTCGGCGGGGCGGTGATCGGCCGCCTGGTCGGAGGAGCGTCCCTGCGGTAGCTGGATGCGACGGCAGAAGATCCCTCGCTCGCTCGTTCCCTCCCCGAGCCGCCCATTGGGTTTCGTACCCGATGGCGCCGGGTACACGCAGGTTCCCGGAAGACCCGCATCCCCCAGGAGGCCCCACATGCCCGCATCGCCTCGTTTCGCCCTCCCTCGGGGCCGCGTACGCCTGGCCGCCGCGGTCGCGTTCCTCACCGTCGCGCTCGGTCTGGCGCTCCCCCAGGGCCCGGCTCACGCCGTCGCGGCCCTCCAGGCCCCGAAGGTCGCCCGGCCCGACTTCGACTCCCGCACCGGGGTGATCGCTCCCACCGCCGAGCAGCGCTCGGCTGTCCGCGCGCTCCACGCACACGTCACGTGGAACCGCTTCGGCACCCCGCAGTCGCTGATCCGGTACGGCGGCTACCTGGCCACGGGTCTTTCGGGGTCCGCCGTCGACGCGGCTCGGTCGTGGCTCTCCACGAACAGCGGCCTGTTCCGCCTGAGGCCGGGCGACGTGGCCGAGCTCGACGTGCTCGCCGACACGCGCATGATCCGCTCGCCGGGACACGCGGTGATCTTCCGCCAGAGCTTCGGCGGCCTCCCCGCCGTTCAGGACGGGATGATCACGGTCGGCATCACCGGCGGGAAGGTCGCCTACGCCTCGTCCTCCTCGGCAGGGGCGGAGTCCCTGACCGGGCAGGTTCGGCTCACGCCGGTGCAGGCTTGGCTTCGTGCCGCATCGAACGTCGGCGCGGGCGTCCCGGCCTCGGCCGTCCACGACGTCCGCTCGGCCGGCGGCTGGACGGTCTTCACCGTCCCATCGATGGCGCAGGTCCAGCGGGCCCGGCTCCGGTCGTTCCCCACGGTCGGCCAGGGGGCCCGGCCGGCCTACGAGACCGTTGTGGAGAACGTCGCCGGCGCAGTGGTGATGGCGTACACGGTGATCGTTGACGCCGACTCCGGCGCCGTGCTGTTCCGTCGCAACGCCGTGCAGCAGTTGGCCCTCGAGGCTCCCCAGACCGGGTTCTTCCAGGGGACGACAGGCGCGAACGGCGCCTGCGGACCCCTCCACCAGTTCACCGCGCCCGCGGGAACGAAGTCGATCGACCTCGTGGCCAGCGCGAACCTCCCGGCGGACGACATCGTGCTGAACCTGGTGTACGTGACCGGCGGGAACGCCGTCGTCGGATCGTCCGACACCGCCACCAGCCCGGAGGCCGTGCACTACGCACCGGCCGTGCTGCCGCCGGGGACCTACGCCGCCAAGGTCTGCCCGTTCGACGCGACCTCTCCCCCATTCGACTACTCGGGCTTCTACGCGACCCAGGACACGGCCGCCGCGTCGTTCCCGTACCCGCCGAAGTGGAAGTACTTCGTGAACGCCCCGCCGCTGAACTACGCGAGCACCGACACGCGCAAGGTCGGGTGCTGGGAGACCGTGGTGGACGGCTCCCCGGTGCCCGGGTGCGACGTCCCTCCGTCGCCCCTCAAGAACACGGCGGCCCGCGGGCCGTGGGACTACGACTTCCGCGCCAACCAGCCCACGTTCACCACCAGCGGCAACGCGGCGCAGACCACCGAGGCCTGGGTCTCTCCGCTCACCCCGGGTGGCACCGAGCAGAAGCCCGTGGACCCGGACCGGACCTATGGCCTGTCGGACAACCCGATGGAGGATTGGACGAACGCGTGGTACACGAGCAAGTGCGACCCGTCCAACCTCCATGCCGGTGGAAACGACATCCTCGCTGCGGTGACGAATCTGTTCGCCGGCCACAACCGGTTCCACGACTTCGCGTACTTCCTCGGGTTCACCGAGACGAACTTCAACCTCCAGGAGGACAACTTCGGCAACACGGCGCCCGGCGGGTACCCGGCCGGCCGTGAGGCGGACCCTGAGATCGGCAACGTGCAGGCCGGGGCCGTCAGCGGAGGGTCTCCCACGTTCGAGGGTCGGGACAACGCCAACCAGATCACGCTGAACGACGGCATCCCCGGCATCACCAACCAGTACCTGTTCCAGCCGATCGCGGGTGCCTTCTACGCGCCCTGCGTCGACGGCGACCTCGACTCCACCGTGTTCGGCCACGAGTACACGCACGCGATCTCGAACAGGATGGCGGGCGGCCCGGACTCCGGCCTCTCCGGCTACCAGGCCGGGTCCATGGGCGAGTCGTGGTCGGACCTCAACGCGCTCGAGTACCTGCACGAGTACGGCCTCGTCCCGATGAACGGAGAGAACCCGTGGGCCGAGGGACCGTACGTCACGGGGAACAAGGACGTGGGGATCCGCGACTACGCACTGGATTCGAACCCGCTCAACTACAGCGACCTCGGCTTCGACATCGTGGGGCCGGAGGTCCACGCCGACGGGGAGATCTGGAACGGCACGAATTACTCCATCCGCCAGGCGTTCGTCACGAAGTACAACGGCCTCGGGTTCCCCGAGTCCGACTCGACGCTCCAGAAGCGTTGCGCCGACGGCATCGTTCCGGCCGACCAGTGCCCCGGGAACCGCCGGTGGATCCAGATCATGTACGACGCCTGGCTCCTCATGCAGCCGGCGGTGAGCATGCTCGACGCGCGCGACGCCTACCTGGCGGCCGACGTCATGCGGTTCGGCGGCGCCGACCAGCAGGAGCTGTGGCACGCGTTCGCGTCCCGCGGCATGGGCCAGAGCGCGTCGTCGAACACCAACGCCGACAGCGACGCCAAGCCCAGCTTCTCCTCTCCCGTCGAGCCGAACGCCACCTTGAACTTCGACGCGGTGGCCCGGGACGAGGGCAACACGCCCGTGAAGGCGAAGATCTACGTCGGCGACTACGAGGCCAGGGCGGTGCCGGTCGCGGACACGGATCCGGGGACGCCCCTGGGCGCGAGCGCCCAGATCGTTCCCGGCACGTACCACTTCATCGCCCAGGCCGACGGGTACGGCCTGCTCCGGTTCGAGCTGACGCTCGCTGCGGGCCCCCGCGACGTGAGGATCAACTTCCCGACGAACTTCGCGTCGGTGCACAAGGGCGCCACCGCGACCGGCGACGGCGTGAACCAGCAGAAGCTGATCGACGACACGGAGTCCACCGACTGGTCCCGCCTCGGGGCCTCCCCGAACGTGCAGGGAAGCCAAGTCACGGTGAAGCTGGCCGGCGGGGCGCACGTGCTCCGACACGTCCAGGTGAGCGCCTACCTGCACCCCGCGGACGCCTCCAACACCGGCGACACCGGCTCGCAGAGCCGGTTCAGCGCGCTCCGCCAGTTCGCCATCCAGACCTGCACCGCGTCCGTGGCCAACTCGAACTGCTCGGCGAACGGCTCGTTCACCACGATCTACACAAGCCCGGCGGACGCCTTCCCGGCCGGCCTCCCCAGGCCGCTCGCCCCGAACCTGACGCTCCGGGACTTCGACGTGCCGGACACCTCGGCCACGCACGTGCGCCTGGTGGTCCGGCAGAACGAGTGCACCGGCGCGCCGGCCTACCAGGGCGAGCAGGACAACGACCCGACCAACGACACCGACTGCGACGACGCCTCGAGCCAGGGGACGAACGTCCGCGCGGCCGAGCTCCAGGTGTTCACGAGCACCGGCAGCGTGAGCGCCCCCGGCGGCGGGGGCGGCGGCGCCGACGTCACCGGCCACGCCCACACCGACTACAGCGGCAACGGCAAGGCCGGCACGGGCGACGTCCACGTGCTGCTGGACGTGAGCGGCACCGGGACGCCGTCCGGGACCGTGACGTACTACGACCTCCGCCAGCACCCGCCGGGCGGGTTCTCGTCGAACATCCGGTGTTACGGAACGCCGACCGGAGTGACCCGGCTGTCCGACGACACGGTGCGGATCAACGGCACGGTGCCGGGCTGCCGGACGATCGGGAAGAAGGCCAAGACGTTCACGATGGTGGTGACGGACCACGGGACCAACCCGCCGCACGCGGACCACTACCACTTCATCGTGTACGGCAAGACGGGCAACGTGCTCTACGACAACGAGGGCGACACGACGGTCGGGCTCGGAGACCTGACGATCACCTAGTGTCCTGAGTCGGCGCGTTTGATCTGCCGGCGCGTGATCTCGGCGAACCACCGCTCGACGAGTTTGAGCCAGGACGCGCCGGTCGGCGTGAAGTGCAGGTCGAACCGTACGTGCCCGGGACACGGGGCCCCGAGGCCCTCCCTCGCCGATGGGGCGATACCGGACCTTTACCTCAGCATATGGGTCGATTGGCGGGGTGTTAGTGTTGATCGCGATACGTTCACGACGTCGTCACACGCTGGACACGTCAGCGAGGAACCGGCGCAACCATGAGCAGGCCCCCGTCTCGAAAGACAGCCCCCGTCCGTCCGGCCGGGGTGCGAGCACTGTCGGCCGAATGGCGGAGGCAATCATCGGTCAGATGGTTGTCGCCCGCTGATGCACCGGCGCAGCGGGCCATCGTGGGGCACGCCGGTCGCGCTCCCGGTCGGTGCTTCGAGCCCCGTTGAGCCATGGGCCGCTACCTCTTCTTCTCCCACGACGGGTACGGGCTCGGGCACATCCGGCGCAACAGCGTGATCGCACGGGCGCTGTCCCGAGCGGAGCCCGATGCCGGGGTCTGGCTGATGACGGGGGTCCCCAGTCGGCCCGCCTGGCTCGAACGGTGGGGCGACCGGGTCATCCGGATCCCGCCCCTCGTGAAGGACGGGGGAAGCGGCTACCGGCCCCTCGCGGGGAGCTTCGAGCAGACGGTCTCGGAACGACGGTCCGCCTTCACGGAGACCGTGGACCGCATCCGACCCGACGTGGTGGTGGTCGATCGCCACCCGCTCGGCACGGCCGGTGAGCTCGGCGAGGGCCTCGAGATCGCGGTGCGCCGCGGGTCGGCTCTCGTCCTGGGGCTGCGCGACATCCTCGACGACCCGGACGTCGTGGCCGAGGAGATCGGGGGCGACGACTGGGCCGCGGTCCCGGACCTGTACGACATGGTGCTGGTCTACGGGGCGTCCCGGTTCTGCGACCACCGGGACGAATACGGCCTTCCCGCCGCCCCGACGTACTGCGGGTGGGTGGTGGAGCCGCCCCCGACCCGACGCCGGGAGCCTCGCCTCCTGGCCGCCGCCGCGGGCGGCGGCGGAGACGGAGACTCGGTCTTCCGGCTCGCGGCCGAGGCCGTCCGGCGCCGGCCGGACTGGCGGGCGGAGGTCGCGGTGGGCCCGTTCGCCGACCCCGCGCCGATCCGTCGGGCGGCCCGGGGCCTGAGCGGGCGGCTGAAGGTCCATGAGGCGATGGCCGAATGCGGCGCCCTGTTCGCGCGCGCGGGACGGGTCCTGCAGATGGCCGGGTACAACTCCACCATCGAGGCCATCGCCGCCGGCATCCGCTCCGTCCTCGTCCCCAGGCGGTTCCCCCGCCGGGAGCAGGCCATCCGGGCCGAGCGCCTGGCCCGCCTGGGGCTGGCGGACGTCGTGGACCCGGACACCCGGGTCGACGACCTGATGCCGCTGCTCGGCCGGCCGAGGACGGTCGACCGCGCCGAGGTGGCGAGGTCGGGGATCGACCTGCGGGGAGCCGAGCGCGCCGCGGGGTGGCTCAGGCTCCTGGCGAAGGACGTGAGGGCGGCGTGACATCCCCGGGGGGCTGCCGGGCGAGCGCGGGGAGGCCTGGATGATCCGCGTGTTCGTCGCGTTCCGCGGCCACCTCCGCCCGTACCGGCGCGTCCTCGCGCTGGGCGCCGTGCTCGAGATCGCTACCACGGCGTTGAGCGTCGCCCAGCCGTGGCCGCTGAAGGTCGTGGTGGACAACGTGCTCAAGGCGCCCGGCCACCGGGCGTCGGTCGGGTTGCCGGTGCTGGATCGCTTCGCGGGATCCCCGAGGTCCCTCCTCCTCGCGGCGGTCGTCGCCCTCGTCCTCATCGTCGGGCTCTCCGCGCTCCTCGACTACTGGTCGACCACGCTCATGGCGGGCACCGGTGAGCGTTTGGGGAACGACATCCGGGAGTCCCTGTTCGCCCACCTCCAGGCCCTGTCCCTGCGGTACCACGGAGAGCACCAGGTGGGGGACCTCGCCTCGCGCGTCAGCGGCGACGTCGACCGGATCCAGGACATGATGGTCCAGACGCTGGCCATCCTGTTGCCCAACATCCTGCTGATCGGCGGGATGGTCGCCGTGATGTTCTCGGTCGACCCGGTGTTCGCGGCGCTGTCGCTGGCGGCGTTCCCGTTCCTGGCGCTGGCCGTGTACCGCTCCACGCTCCGGCTGAAACAGGCCACCCGGCGGGCCAGACGGCTGGGAGGCGAGGTCGCCGCGGCGACAACGGAGACCCTCGGCGCCATCCACGTGGTGCAGGCCTTCTCCCTCGAGGAGCAGTCCCAGTCCCGGTTCCGGAGCCTGAATCAGGCCAGCCTCGACGCCACCCTGGAGGCCGTCCGGCACCAGGCCCGCCTCAGCCCGCTGGTGGACGTGGCCGCCGCCCTGTCGGTGGCCGCGGTCTTCTGGTTCGGGGCGAACCGGGTGCTCTCGGGGAAGCTCAGCCTGGGACTGCTGCTGGTCTTCATGTCCTACGTGGCGTCGCTGTACAAGCCCGTCCGAAACCTGGCCAAGCTCGGGTACATCACGAGCCGGGGCATCGTCTCGGCCGAACGGGTCCAGGGGATCATGGCCGAGTCCCCCGACGTCCGGGACGATCCGCACGCCGTGCCCGCGCCGGCGTTCCGGGGGGCGATCCACCTGGACGGTGTGTGGTTCTCCTACGGCCGGGAGCCCGTGTTGAGGGACATCGACCTGTCCATCGAGCCCGGGGAGGCGGTGGCCCTGGTCGGACACACCGGCGCCGGAAAGAGCACGGTCGCCTCCCTGATCCCCCGGTTCTACGACCCCCAGCGAGGGACGGTCCGCATCGACGGGCGCGACGTCCGCGACTACACGCTGGCTTCGCTGCGTGCCCAGATCGCCCTGGTCCTCCAGGACACGGTCCTGTTCCGCGGCACGCTCTGGGACAACGTGGCCGTCGGCCGGCCGGGAGCGCCGGAGCCGGAGATCGAACGGGCCATCGCGCTGGCCCTGGTCGACGAGTTCGTGTCCCGCCTTCCGGACGGGCACGCCACCATGCTCGGGGAGCGGGGGGTCAACCTGTCCGGGGGGCAGCGGCAGCGGATCGCCATCGCCCGGGCCATCGTTCGAGGGGCCCCGATCCTCATCCTGGACGAGCCGACCAGCGCGCTCGACGTGGGGTCTGAGTCACTGGTGGTGGAGGCCCTCCGGAACCTCATGCGGGACCGGACCACGCTGGTGATCGCCCATCGCCTCTCGACCATCAGGCGCGCGGACCGGGTGGTGGTCCTGAAGGAGGGCCGGGTCGTGGAGGCGGGATCCCACGCGACGCTCCTGCGCGCCGGGGGAGAGTACGCCCGCGTGGCATCGCTGCAACCCGACCAGACCCCGAACGGCACCGGTCGGGCCGGGCCCTTCGGGTGGAGGCGGGTCCGGTGACTCGGGGGACGCCGGCAGTCGCCACGGCCGCGCCCCGGGATCCTGGCTCAGGTGGGGACCGCGGGCAGCCGGGGGCGTCGATCCTCTACGTGCTCAAGCGCTTCCCGCGGCTCTCGGAGACGTTCATCCTGCGGGAGATCCTGTCGCTGGAGGAGCTGGGCGAGCGGGTCGCCGTCGATTCGCTCCTCCCCCCGGAGGACGGCCCGAGGCATCCGGACGTGGCGAGGGTCGAGGGGGAGGTCCGATACCTGCCCCGTCGCCCGCGCCTCCGGGACGGACCGGTCGCGCGGGCCCATGCGAGCCTGGCCCTCCGCGCCCCCCTGGCGTGGATCCGCCTGGCCGCCAGGGCCCGGCGCGAGCGTGCCTGGAGACGGTTCCTCCAGGCCGGCCTGGTGGCGGCCCGGGCCCGCCGGGAGGGGGCCCGCCATCTCCACGCCCACTTCCTGACCGCCGCTGCCGAGGTCGCGAGGGACGCGGCGGCCCTGAGCGGGATCCCGGTGACGGTGACGGCACACGCCAAGGACATCTTCCAGGCCGACAACATTCCGCTGGTCCCGGCCCGCGCCCGGGGCGCGGCCGCGGTGGTCACGGTGTCTCGACACAACGCCGGGTACCTGCGGGGATTGCTCGGACCCGGGTTGCCCATCCACCTCGTCCCGAACGGGGTCGACCTGGCCGAGGTGTCGCCCGACCGGCCGGACGGCCCAGTGCTGTGCGTGGCGAGGCTGGTCCCGAAGAAGGGGGTCGACGTCCTCGTCGAGGCCACCTCGCTCCTCCGAGACAGGATCCCTGGCCTCGAGGTCGAGATCGTGGGCGGCGGGCCGCTGCGGGACGACCTGGTCGGGCGGGCGGAGGAGCTCGGCCTGACCCGCCCGGTCCGCTTCCTGGGGCCGCTCGCCTGGGACCGGGTGGAGGCCGCGTTCGCGCGTTGCTCGATGGTCGTCCTGCCGTGCCGGGTGGCGGAGGACGGGGACCGCGACGGGATGCCTACGGCCCTCGTCGAGGCCCTGGCCCGCGGCCTCCCGGTCGTGTCCACGACGGTGGCGGGGATCGAGGAGGTGGTGCGCCACGGCGTGACCGGGCTGCTGGTGCCCCCGGACGACCCCGATGCCCTGGCCGACGCCATCGAGTCGCTCCGGCGGGACCGGGACCTGGCCCGCCGGCTGGGGCTCGCGGGACGGGAGCTCGTGGCCGAGCGCTTCGATCCCCGGCTGAGCGCTCGGCTGCTGCAGGGAGTGTTCGGCGGGGTGCCGGCGTGAGGATCGCCGTGGTGTGCTCCGACACCGGGATCAGGGTCCCGGACACGAAGGGGGCGTCGCTCCACCTCCAGGCCATGGCCACAGCACTGGCCCGGATCGGCCACGACGTGATGCTGGTGGGGGTGAGCGGCCATGGCGGGCCACCCCCCGGGATGGAGGTCCTCCTGGTCCGACACCCCGGGTGGTCCAAGGGGATCCGCCGGGAGATCCGTAAGCTCGCCACCGTGGGTCGGATGGAGCGGGAGGCCAGGCGGCCGCTGGAACGCTTCGCGCCCGACGTGGTGTACGAACGCCTGTCGCTGTTCGGCACCGCCGGCAGGCGGCTCGCCGCGGGAACCGGCGCCGGACACGTCGTCGAGGTCAATGCCCTGCTGGCGGAGGAGGAGATCCGGTGGCGCGGTCTGCACCTGGCCGGACTGGCCCGGCGGAGGGAGCGGTCCGTTCTTCTCGGCGCGAACCTCCGAGTGACGGTGAGCGAGGAGCTGGCCAGGACCCTCGCGGAGGAGGCGCCGGGGAGGCCTACCGAAGTGGTTCCCAACGGCGTGGAGGGAGAGCTCTTCGCCCGGCTCCCGAGGCGCGACGAAGCCCGGAGGTTCCTCCGGCTGCCCGCTGAACGCCCGCTGGTCGGGTTCGCCGGCAGCCTTCGGCCCTGGCACGGGCTCGAGGCGGCCATCCAGGCGCTCGCCGAGCTCCCCGGAGTCGCCCTGGCCATCGCCGGAGACGGCGAGGTCCGGGCGAGGCTTGAGCGGCAGGCCCGGACCGCCGGTGTGGACGACCGCGTCCTGTGGGTCGGGCAGCTCCCCCATCGGGTGATCCCGGGGTTCCTGGCCGCCCTCGACGTCGCCCTGCTCCCCTATCCCTCCCTGCCGGGGTTCGCGTTCTCGCCGCTCAAGCTGTACGAGTACATGGCCGCGGGCGTTCCCGTCGTGGCCAGCGACATCGGCCAGATCCGAACCGTGCTGGAGGGCGGGCGCCTGGGAACCCTGGTCCGGCCGGGCGACCCCTCCGCACTCGCCGCGGGCATCCGCGACGTGCTGGCGGATCCGGCTGCCTCGGCGGCGGTGGCCTCGGAGACCAGGCGGCTGGCCCTGCGCGAACACACCTGGGACCAGCGGGCCCGCTCCCTGACCCGATTCCTGGAAGGAGCCTCCGCTCGTGCGCTGGCCGGCTGACCACCCCGCCGTCACCGACCCCGCGCTGGCCCCGTGGGCCGGCGAGGTGGACCGCCTGTGCCCGGAGGCCGATGTGATCCGGGTCCTCCGCCACCTCCCCGGCCGTCGGGTCACGACGCTGGTCGACACCCCTGACGGGGTCGCGGTGCTGAAGCTGTTCGCGACATCACGGGCCCGGGGAGGCCATCGCCGGCTCTCCGCACTCGCCGAGAGCACCGCGGCCCCGTTCGTCCCACGCCCGCTGGGACACCGCAAGGGCCACCTCCTGCTCGTCGAGTTCGTCCCGGGAACCCCGATGGACCGGCTGGACGACGACGCGCTCGTGGCGGCGGCCGGCCCGGCCGGCCGAGCGCTCCGGCGCCTCCACGACAGCGGGGTCGAGCTGGACCGAACGTGGGATGTGGGGGAGGAGACCGCGCAGCTTCGCCGGACCGCCGGGCCCGAGAGCCGGGCCCTCGTCGAGCGGGCGATCGCACGGTGGGCCCCCCGGGCTGACCTCGGCCCGTCGCTTCCCGCCCACCGGGACTGCCATCCGGCCCAGATCGTGTGGGTCGGCGACGGGGTGAGGTTCATCGACCTCGACGACTCCGCCATGGCGCCCCCAGCGCTCGACGTGGGGAACTTCGTGGCTCACCTGGACATGGACTCCGTCCTCGGCCGCAGGCCCGACCACGTGGTCGCCGCGGCGGTGGAGGCCTTCGCGGAAGGGTACGGCTCCGACCCGCCCGGCCTCACGCCCTGGCGGCGGCTGGCCTTGGCCCGGTTGGCGGCGCTGGCGGAGACCCGCCACCGCCGTCCGGAGGATGCCAGAGCGCTGTGGGCCGCCGTCGAACGGTTCGGTCGGGGCCCCGGCGAGGCGGCGACCCGGGTTGCGAACGCGGAGCGCCGGGCGTGAGGACCGCGTCCGGGACAGCGGAAGCCCGGCTCCCCTTCGCGTTCGTGGTCGGGTGCCCGCGATCCGGGACGACGCTCCTGCAGCGCATGCTGGACCACCATCCGTCGCTGGCGATGGCGAACGACACGCACTTCATCCCCAAGGCCGTGGACCCGGACGGCGGCGACGTGCCGCTGTCGGCGGAGCTGGTGGAGCGCGTACGCACGTACCACCGGTTCGGACGCCTCGGCCTCGACGATGAGGCCGTCAGGAGGGCGGCCGCGGGCGCGTCGACGTACGCGGGGTTCGTGAGTGCCCTGTACGGCGAGTTCGCCGCCGCGCGAGGCAAGCCCCTGGCCGGCGAGAAGACGCCGGACTACGTTCGGTGCCTGCCGTTTCTGGGCCGGCTGTTCCCCTCGTCGAGGATCGTGCACATCGTCAGGGACGGACGGGACGTCGCGCTGTCCGCGCTTCAGTGGGCGGGGCCGGACAAGGGCCCGGGCCGGTTCGCACTGTGGGCCGAGGATCCCGTCGCCGTGTGCGCGCTGTGGTGGCGGTGGCAGGTCACGTCGGGCCGGACGGACGGCGGCGACCGGGGGTCCGCCTACCGGGAGGTCCGGTACGAGGACCTGGTGGCCCGGCCCGGCGCGGTCCTCGAATCCGTGTGCAGCTTCCTGGGCCTTCTGTTCGCCCCCGAGATGCTGGCCTATCACGTGGGGCGGCAGCGGGACGGGGCCGGTCGGTCGGCGAAGCGGGCCTGGCTCCCTCCCACGCCCGGCCTCCGGGACTGGCGGACGCAGATGCCGCTGCGGGACCTGGCCGTGTTCGAAGCCCTCGCCGGCGACGCGCTGGAGCTGTTCGGGTACGAGCGGGCCACGGGGTCGCCGACGCCCGAGGCCGCGCTGCTCGCCGAGAGGTACCGGGAGTGGTGGGCGGCCGAGCTCGATCGGCGCCGGGCCGGTCGCCTGGCCCGGCAGGGGACTGGCTCGTCGTGACCGGTGCCCCCGCCCGGGCCGAACGGCGGTCCGTCGAGCCGCCGGTTCCCGACGACCCGGCCCTGCCCGGCTTGGCCGTGGCGCTCGATCCGGCCGCAGCGCTCCCCATGCTCAGCCGGGCCTTCGCCCCGCTCCCGATCACTGGGTGCAGGGCGGACCGCGTCCGGTACCGGCGGGGGGCCAGAGCCGTGGTCCAGTACAGCGTTCGGTTCGAGGAAGCCTCCGGGCCACGAGACCGCTGGGTCACAGCGCTCGTGTATCCGCCCGAGCGGGCGCGCGAGGTCCTGAAGAAGCTCCGCACCGGCTCGCCATCCACTCCCACCGGCGGCATCCCGACCGTGAAGGACGACCCCGAGTCGAAGCTCGTCCTCCAGGTGTTCCCGTTCGACCGGCGCCTGCCCTCGCTCGGGGCGTTGACGGACCCGGAGCCGCTCGTCTCGAGGCTTGGCGGGCCGGCCGGGGAGCCGGGGACCTGGACGGCGGTGCCGGTCCGGTACCGGGCCGGCCTGGCCTGCGCGCTGCGGTGGCGCCTCGATGCGAGGGACGGTACCGGCGGGACCACCTGGTACGTCAAGGCCTACCGGGACGAACAGGGCCTCCGCACCGGAGCCACCCTCGCTGCACTGAGCTCGAGGGGGACGGCCCGGAAGTTCACCGTGCCCCGACCGGTCGGCTACCTCGACGACCATCGCACCCTGGTGCAGGAGGAATCGCCCGGCGCCTCGCTGGCGGACGTGGTCGCCGGCTCGGACGACCCCGGCCCCGTGATGGAACGGGTGGCGGACGCGCTCGTGGCGTTGCAGCGCGAGGCGAGCGCCGACACGCGCCGGGGGCATGCGGACCTGGCCGTCCATGTCCAGCGGGCCGCGAGCCTGATCTCCTGGGTCCGGCCGGACCTGGGACGGACCGCCGCGGCCGTCGCCGCCCGGGCGGTCGATGGGCTGCTCGAGGTGGACCCGCTCACGGCCCACGGCGACCTCAAGCCCGAGCACGTCCTGCCCGGCGACGCGGCCGTGACGTTCCTCGACCTCGACTCGGTCACCCGGACGGACCCCGTGCTCGACGCGGGATCCATGGCCGCTCGATTGCACGGCCTGGCGCTCCTCCACCCAGAGTCGGCCTCGCGGATCGAGGACGCCGGGCGGGCATTCGTCGACGCGTACTTCGCCAGGGTCCCATCCTCCTGGTGGCCCCGCTTCCGCCTCCGCCATGCCGGGGCGCTCCTCCACGAGGCCGCCGGATGCTTCCGGCAGCAGCGCCCCCGGTGGCCCGAGCTCATGGACGCCGTCGTCCGGCGGGCCGCCGAGACGCTCGGCTGAGCCCCGAGGGCAAGCCCGATCGATCCTCCGGCGGGGTCCGTGGGGCTGGGGGCTGGGGCCGGCGGCGGCGTCTCGTCGGGCTACCGGAGAACCCGGTCCCTCCGCCGCGCGGCGTCCAGCCGCCTGGCACGCCCGATGACCCACACGATCCGGCCGGCGACGAGGAGTGAGGCGAGCAGGCCGAGCGCGGCCACCGCCATGACCACCGCTCCCCCGACGGAGCGCGCCTTCCCCTCGTGGATCCCGCTCCAGACCGTCCCCAGGAACAGCACCGCTGCCGCGACGGCGCCGTAGAAGATCACGAGGGTGCGGCGGGACACGGCGTCAGTCCATCCCGATGTGGGACGCGACGGGCTGCACCGCCGCCCAGATGATCAGCACGATGATCGTCACGACCACCGCGGCGCCGACGATCATCATGGGGAGCCGTCTCCGCGGACGCCGTTCGGCGGACCGGTCGACGAGCGGGACGATCAGCAGGATGGAGAAGATGGCGAGCGTGGCCCACAGGATCCCGCCCACTCCGATCCAGTCCTCCACCGGGTAGACCCACAGCATCGGCCAGGGGGGTTTCGTCACCTCGATGCCCTCGATCGGCGCGTGCCCGTGGGCGGGCGGGAGCAGCACGGCGAGGACCGTGAGGATGCCGATCAGGACGAGCGCCAGCGCCCCGAGCTCCCCGAGGTGCGTGGTGAACGGCTTCGTCGGCTCGGGCCCCGGTTCATTGCGGAACGGCGACGGCGCCATTCCGTGCCGCTTCACCAGCAGAAGGTGGGCCGCCACCAGCAGGCTGAACACGGCCGGCAGGACGGCAATGTGGACCACGTACAGCCGGGTCAGCAGCGGCACCCCCCCGAACGATGGCGAGAACCAGAATCCGAACTTGCCGATCAGCTTCCCGACCTCGATGTTGTGCTCCAGCGCCTCCAGCGACTCCTGGTCCCACTTCAGGACGGTGCCGGTGAAAAACAGGCTCGCGGTGAGGCCGGCAAGCAGGACGCCGATGGCGTAGTTCGCCTCGCGGGGGCGCTTGAACGACCCGGACACGAACACGCGCAGCAGGTGGAGCCCGATCAGGACGACCATGGCCATGGCGCCCCAGTAGTGAAAGCCCCGGATGAAGCTCCCCAGGCTCA
>DASWED010000072.1:0-38764 GCA_036394995.1 Actinomycetota bacterium | reverse complement strand
TGCTGGGGGGCGAATGGTCCAGGGAGCGTCCGACCTCGCCCGGCGACATCCGCGGCCGCATGCCGCGGTTCCGCCCGGAGAACATCGACCGGAACCTCCAGCTCGTCGAGGCGCTCCGCTCGGTGGCCGGCGAGCGGGGCGCGACGGTGGCCCAGATCGCCATCGCCTGGGTCCTCTCGCGGGGCGAGGACATCGTGCCGCTCGTGGGAACGACCCGGCGCGACCGGCTGGCCGAGGCCGTCGGAGCCCTCAACCTGGCGCTCACCGAGGTCGACCTCGCCGCGATCGAGCGTGCGGCGCCCGCCGGGGCCGCGGCCGGCGATCGCTACGACGAACGCCAGATGGCCATGCTCGACAGCGAGCGGGGCGGCGGACCCGAACCCTAGGGGGCTCCCTTTCTCACCCCGGGACCTTGCCGAGCAGGTCGTCGAGGAGCGGAGGTCCGTTCGGGTCGATCAGATCCTCGAGATGGGGGTTCTCGATGCCGGCCGAGAGCACGCGCGCCGCATCGATCGCCGAGGCGTCTCCCAGGTCGCGCCGGAACAGGTACGCGTGGACGGAGAACTCCCGCATCCCCGACCGGCCCGCGAGGGACGCCAGATCGGTCACCCATCGCGCGGCCGTCGGATGGCGCGCCGCCACCGCGACCGCGCACAGCGCGTCCAGGACGTACGCGCGCAGCCACAGGTGCGTGTCCCGCTGGCGGGCGCAGCGGGTCAGCGCATCCTCCATCACCTCGACCGTGCCGTTGATGTCGCCGCGCGCAGCCCGCAGGAGGCCGAACCCGCGCACCCCGTACGCCTCCCAGCAGGCGTCGTCCACCTGGCACCCGAGCGCGAACGCGTGCTCGAACACCTCCGCCGCACGGTCCAGGTCGCCCCGGCGGACCCATACCTCCGCCGTCAGGGCCTCCGGATAGGCCAGGAACGCCGTCCACCGTTCCCCCTTCGTCAGGTCCCGGGCCCGTTCGAGTGACTCCTCCGCGCGGTCGAGATCGTTGCGCAGCAGGTGCGTTCGGCCCAGGACCGCCATGGACCAGGCCCGCTGCTTCGGCTGGCGGGTCGATTCGGCCAGGCGGATTGAGTCCTCGAACGCCGCCGCCGCCTGCTCGTGGGCGCCGACGTCCGCGAAGCACGTCCCGGTGACGGCCCGGATCCTGGCCAGCTCATCCGGACTGCCGTCCGCCAGCTCCTCCGCCGTGCGGAGCCAGGTCCGGGCCCGGAGGTAGTCGCCCCGGAGCAGCTCGACGTACCCGAGCTCGCGATGCGCCGAGGCGGCGAGCGCTCGCTGCCCCGTGGTCTCCGCGACGGCGATGCTCCGATGGAGCGCGGCCGCGCCCTCCTCGTCCTTCCCCCTCGCCGCGTGGACCAGGGCGGATCCCAGCGCCAGCAGCGCCTCCGTCTCGAGGGCGGCGTCTCGAGACTCGCGGGCGCCGGCGACGGCCCCCCGCAGCCCCTCCAGCCCTGCCTTGATCGCGCCGGCGCTCACCGCGGCCGCTCCGGACTCCAGGAGGGCCTTCACGGCGGCTCGGCCTCCGCCGGGCGCCGGTGCGGGCCTGGCCGCCTCGACTCGGGCGGCCTCCCGGAGCTCGGGCCCCGGCTCGACGCCCAGCTCCCGGCGGAACAGGTCGACCGACGCCGAGAGCTGCCGCTCGACCGCAACCTCGTCCCCCGTCCCCGCGAACGCCCGGATCAGGAGGACATGGGCGCCCTCGTCCAGGGGATCGGCCGCCACGAGGCGCGTGGCCAGCTCGACGGCCGTCCGGGGGTTCCCCGAGGCGAGCGCCCGGAGCGCCGCCTCCCGGAGCACGGCCTCACCGAGGGCCTGCAGGCGCCGCCGCTCGCCGAGCAGCCACGCGGTGAAGCCCCCGCTCGCTTCGATGTCCATGCCCTCCAGCAGCTCGCGTCCCAGCCCGGGGAGCTCGACCGCCTCCCACGACGTCCCGCGCATCAGCACGTGCACGTCGATGACCGACCCCTCGGGCAGCCGGAGCCGGACGGTGTTCCCGCTCCCGATCGTCTCCGGGCCGCCGAGCAGGCGCCGCAACTCCGACAGGTTCCATCGCAGGGCCCCGCCGGGATCCTCCGCCTCCGGGAACAGCAGGTCGATCAGCTGCTGCCGGCTGGGCGGCCGGTCCGAGAGGGCGAGGTAGGCCAGGAGGGCCCACACCTTCCTCCCCCGTGGCGCCGGGTACACGACGTCGTCGCGAACCAGGTGCGGGGGGCCCAGCAGGTGAGCGGTGATCGGCACGCCAACAATCCTGAGCGCACGGGCCGGTTCGAACAAGACCAAGCCTCCCGGTCCTCACACGTCCCATCACACGCCGCGCTCCTACCTTCCCGCTCGAGGCGACGCGAGGGCTCGCCCGGCGGAAGGAGGAGACGTGCAGACATTCGCGATCGACCGGCTGCGCGAAGGGGTCCGGGGGGAGGTGACCCTGCCCGACGACGAGGGGTACGAGCAGGCGCGGCGCGTCTACAACGCCATGATTGACCGGAGGCCGGCGGCGGTCCTGCGGGCCGCCAACGCCGGCGACGTCATGGCCGCGGTGAACTTCGCGCGCGACAACGGGCTCGAACTGGCCGTCCGCGGGGGCGGGCACAGCGTGCCGGGCTTCGGGACCTGGGACGGCGCCCTGGTCATCGATCTCTCGGGGATGCGGGGCGTCCGGGTGGACCCGGCGGCATCCACGGCGAGGGCCGAGGGCGGGGCCACCTGGGGCGATTTCAACGCCGCCACCTATCCCTTCGGGCTGGCCACCACCGGCGGGATCATCTCGACGACCGGCGTGGCCGGCCTGACGCTGGGCGGCGGCATCGGGTATCTCACCCGCGGCTTCGGCCTGTCGATCGACAACCTGGTCTCCGCGGACGTCGTGACGGCGGACGGCCGGTTCCTGGTGGCCAGCGAGCGGGAGAACGAGGACCTGTTCTGGGCGCTGCGCGGCGGCGGGGGGAACTTCGGCGTCGTGACCTCGCTGGAGTTCCGCCTCCACCCCGTGAAGGACATCTACGGCGGCCCGATGTTCTACGAGCTCAGCGAGGTCGAGAACGTCCTGCGCTTCTACCGTGAGTACATCGCCGACGCCCCCGAGCAGATGGGCGCATTCCCCGCGTTCCAGATCGCGCCGCCGCTGCCGTTCATCCCGGAGGACCGTCACGGCGACACGTTCGTCGCGATCGTGGCCTGCTGGGCGGGACCCCTGGAAGAGGGCGAGCGAGCCCTCCAGCCGTTCCACGACGTGGCGCCGGTCGTCGCCGAGTTCGTCGGCCCGATGCCCTACCCGGCGCTGAACGGCGCGTTCGACGCGCTGCTGCCCCCCGGCCTCCAGCACTACTGGAAGGCCAGCTTCGTGAAGGAGCTCACCGACGAGGCCATAGGCGCCCACCGCGTCCACGGGCCCGAGGTGCCCGCGGTGAACTCGACGATGCACATCTACCCGATCAACGGCGCGGCGCACCGGGTGGCGCCGGACGCCACCGCGTTCGCCTACCGCGACGCGAACTTCGCCACGGTGATCGCCGGCGTGTGGCCCGACCCCAGCCGGAACGAGGCGAACATCGCGTGGGTGCGCGACTACTACGACGCGACCGCGCCCCACTCGGAGGAGGGCGGGTACATCAACTTCATGGCTGAGGACGACCAGGGTCGCATCAGGGCCAACTACAAGGGGAACTACGACCGGCTGGTCGACATCAAGAGGAAGTACGACCCCGACAACCTGTTCCACCTGAACCAGAACATCAGGCCCTGACGATCCCTCGGCGCCGCGAACGACTACGAGGCGGCGGTCCCGCCGGACAGGTCGTCCTCGACGGCCGCGCGCACCACGGCGAGGTCGATCCCGTGGGAACGGAGGATCTGGGCTGCCAGGCCCTCACGCTCCGCCGCCATGCCCAGGAGCAGGTGCTCGGTGCCGATGGAGCCGTGTCGCATGGTCACGGCCCAGCGGAGTGCCAGCTCGAGGCTCTTCTTGGCTCGCCGGGTGAACGGGATGTGCCCGGGACCCCACGGCTGGGCGCACCCGCCCCGCCCCGGGCGGACGCCGGAGCGTTCCAGGGCACCGGGACCGAAGGCGTCCTCGGCCGCTCGCCGGACGTCGTCCAGCTCGATGCCGATCGCGCGGAGTGCGTCCTCGTCGCGATCGTCGAAGCGGCGCCCCGGGCCGAGGATCCGAACGATCTCCGCCCTGACGGCCGGCGCGTCCAGCCCGAATCGGCCGAGGACCAGGGAGCCGATGTCCCCCTCCTGGCCGGCGACGCCGAGCAGCAGGTGCTCGGTGCCGATGAAGCCGTGATGCAGGGACCTGGCCTCGGCCTCGGCCCGGGTCACAGCCTCTCGGGCGCTCTGCGTGAACCGCTGGAACATCGATCTACCCCCTCCGGCCCAAGACGCGACGGCCCGCGTGCTTCTTGTGGACGGCCTGCTTCGTGACCTGCAACGCCTCGGCGATGTCCTGCCACGTCCAGCCCATGTCCCGCGCGTTCTGGACCTGGAGCGCTTCCAGCTGCTCCAGGAGCCGCCGCATCGCGGCCACCGCGCGGAGGCCCACCTTCGGATCCCGGTTGCCCGCCGCGGCGGCGAGCTGAGTCGCTTCGCTCATGCGGTCAACATACGTTGACCCGGTGGTGGTTGTCAACTTCCATTGACTCGGCGTGCATCACGAGCCGCCGTACCGGGTCAGGAGGCGCTCCCGGCTGAACAGGCGGGTCGCGAGTCGCCAGCCCGCGGCGTCCATCCCGAACGTGGCTGCCGCGGCGACCGCGTACAGGGCCACGCTCGGTTCGACGATCCGAAACGTCGCCAGGGACAGCAGCGCGATCACCGGCAGCGACGCCAGGACGGCGAGCTGCTGGGCCACCCGGATGTCGGTGGAACGGAGCGAGACCAGGAAGCCGACCACGATCGCGAAGCCGGCGAGCGCCGGGGCCAGCAGGAGCTGCGCCACCACCTGTTCGAGGGTCCAGATCCTGTCGACGACGGCCCGGGGCGCGAGGACCTGCGCCAGGCCCACGTACGCGGCGAACAGCGCCCAGGTGATGGCCACCGCCGGGAGCACCGCGGCCACCGCCTTCCCGGCGAGCAGCTCGCGGTCGGTGACCGGCGTGGTCAGCACCGGCTCCAGGGTCCCCTGCTCCCGCTCGCCGATCACGGCGTAGGCGGCGACGGTGGTCGGGATGATCACGGGGATCAGCTGCAGGAACAGCAGCGCCTGCCCCACCGCTCCCCGCAGGGTGGTGGGGGAGACGTTGTCCGGGATCGCGAAGGTCTCGCCCGCCAGGATCACCAGGAACAGCAAGGGCATCCCGGCCATGGTGAACACGATGAGCCGGTTCCGGCGGTACTCCCTGAGCTCCTTGCGGAACACGGCCCGCACCCTCGGGTTCATCGCTCCTCGGCCTCCCCGACGATCTCCAGGTACGCGTCCTCGAGCGAGTGCTCGACCTCGGCCAGTCGGATGAGGTCGGCGCCGGCGGCCACG
The DNA here is from genome assembly GCA_036394995.1 of Actinomycetota bacterium. Classification (GTDB taxonomy): domain Bacteria; phylum Actinomycetota; class UBA4738; order UBA4738; family JACQTL01; genus DASWED01. Next base: position 33,282 of record DASWED010000072.1, on the reverse strand, counting down.
GCCGCGCGTGCCACCCGGGGAGCCACCTCCCCGGCGTCATCGACGTCCAGGACGTAGGCGCCGCCTCCAGCCCCGTCCCTCCAGCCATGCACCCCGGGGATGGCCCCGAACAGGGTCCCGGGATCCCCGAGCGGCGAGGACACGCGGATCTCCAGCGCCGAGCGGAACGCCCGCCGGCGGAGCTCGCTCGGGCGTCCCATCGAGCGGAGACGCGTGTTGAGGATGGCGACGTGGTCGCACAGGCGCTCGGCCTCGTCCAGTCGGTGGGTCGTGAGGAAGACGGTCGAGCCGCCCCGCCCGAGCGTCCTGATCACCTCACGGACGTCGGCGGCCGCCGCCGGGTCCAGGCCGGTGGTGGGTTCGTCCAGGAACAGCACGACCGGGTCGGGGAGCAGGGCCCGGGCCAGGGCGGCGCGCTGCCGGAGTCCCTTGGAGAGCGACCCCGCGAGCTCGCCGGCCCGGTCCTGGAGGCCGACCACCGCCAGGCACTCGTCGATCCGGCCCGGGGCGCGGCCGGGGGCGACGCCGTACAGGCCGGCGAAGAACTCCAGGTTCTCCCGCACCGAGAGCCGGAGGTACAACCCCGGGGTCTCCGGCATGACGCTGATCCTGCGGCGGATGTCCGGCCCGTTGCCGGGGGCGACCGGCAGGCCCGCCACCTCGGCGGTGCCGGAGGTGGGGGCGAGCAGGGTGGCCAGCACCCGCACGGTCGTGGTCTTGCCGGCGCCGTTCGGCCCGAGGAACCCGAACACCTCTCCGGTCCCCACCTCGAACGTGAGGTCCTCGAACGCCGTTCGGTCGCCGAAGCGCTTGGTGAGCCGCTCGACCCGGATCGCGGCGATGGCGTTCGTCACGGGCCCAGTCTGGCACCCGCCGGCCACCGCTCCGGCCAGGCGGGTGGCCGGACGCGGCGCCGGACCTCCGGCGACGACCGCCTCCGCTCGCCCGTCGCGGGGCCCGGGTGGCCCGCTACCGACTCGGACAGGGATCGACGAGCCGCTCGATCTGCACGCCGGCCTCCTGACTGTCGGGGTCGATCGACAGGACGACGTCCATGGTCACGGGGAGAACGACGCCCGCGTCGTTCCGGGATGTCCCGACCACGTGGAACCCCCGGATCGTCACCGGCTCGCCCAGCTTGCCCATGCCAGCGGCGCCGCCGGCCAGGTGCCATTCGTTGCCGCTGGGGGCCACACCCTCGATGTCCCCGGGCGAGAGCCGGTAGTGGAACAGGGCCGGGTCCTCACCGCTCTGCTTCAGCACCACGTGGAGGTTGCCCTGGAGCGTGGTGGCCTCCTTGGGGCTGTCGCACGGGTTCGATCGCCCCGCGGCCTCACGAACCTTCTGGACCGCCGGCAGCAGGAGGCCGATCAGGACGGCGATGATCGCGATCACGACCAGCAACTCAATGAGGGTGAACCCGGACTCGTCCCCCCGAGGGCGCCGGCCCGTGGCGTCCTCCCGAGACATCCGTCGCATCCTTCCCATCATCTGCACGCCTCCCCGGTCGGCCGGTGCCACAACCTAGGCCAGTCGGGGACGGCCCGACAGTCGGCCGCCGTGGTGATCTCCGTGCCTCCCCCGTCCGGGGGATGACCGCCCCGAACGGGGGTACGCTGGCCGGATCATGCCCCGGGACGAGGGATCCGGCGAGGACGGCGTCGAGCGCGTCGATCCGCTGGGGCATCTGGTGAGTGGGTTCGGCCCGGGGGTCGACCGGCCCACGTTCCCGCGCGCCAGGCGCAGGCGGGCGCAGCAGCGGCTGACCCGGCCGCTGCGGGACGACGACGAGGAGGAGCTGCTGCCGCTCGAGGAGGTGACCCGGCGCCTCCGGCAGTTCGCCCAGCACTACGTCGGGATCCAGCCGATCCCCGTGGACCGCATCGTGGGGACCGTGGACCGGAACCGGGATTTCGACCGGGACTTCCTGCCGCTGCGGCCCGAGATGCAGGACCGGTGGGAGCGGGTGGAGGCCGCATACCCCGGGGGCGACTTCCCTCCGGTGGTGGTGTACGAGGTGGCGGGCTCCTACTTCCTGGTGGACGGGCACCACCGGGTGGCGGTGGCCCGCCAGTCCGGCGTGGAATTCATCGACGCGGAGATCACCCGCCTCGAGACCAGGTTCCCGCTCCCGCCGGACGCCGACATCGGCCGGATCATCCACACGGAGCTGACTTGGACGTTCATGGAGGAGAGCGGCCTGGACCGGGCCCGTCCCGAGGCCCGCATCGAGCTGAGCCGCCCCCACGGATACCTCGAGCTGCTCGAACAGGTCAGGGTGCACGGGTACTTCCTGATGAGGGAGCGGGGAGCCGCCGTGGACGACGCCGAGATCGCCGGCGACTGGTACGACTGGCTGTACCTGCCGGTCATCGAGGCCATCCGGAGCTCCGGGATCCGCGAGCTGTTCCCGAACGCCCCCGAGGGCGACCTGTTCCTGTGGCTGCAGCACAAGCGACGGGCCCTGTACCCCGCGCACGGGCCCGTCAGCAACGAGGAGGTGGCCCGACTGGGGCTCGAGGAGGAGGCCCGGGCCCAGCGCTCGCTCCGGCGGGCCATCCAGCGACGAAGGTGACCGGGGGGGAGACCCGGCGGCCAGGTCCCGCGGGGATCCGGCCGCCGGTGCTCGAGTGGGGACTACGCGGGTCGGTTCGTGATGTGGACGAACGTCTTGTCCGCGTCCTGGCACTCGGATCGAAGCGCGATCTGGCCCGTGGAGCTCCCATCCGCGGACTGGTAGGAGATCTCCGAGTCCTTGTCCTCGATCTCGTCGAACAGGACCGTGTAGCCGGCGCCGTCGAGGGCTTCCTTCCACTCGTTGTAGGCGGACTCGAGATTTGCCTCGTAGTAGCCCTCCACGACCTGGCTGGGACCGGCCGCGGTGGAGTCGGTCAGCACGGCCTCGCCGGGGATCGGGAAGTCCGCGGGGAGCTTGATGTCGTCGGCGTTCAGGGCAGCGCCGTCGCAGGCGAGCGTCCCGCCCCCTTCGGTCTCCTTGTTATCGCCGCCCCCGCAGGCGGAGAACAGGGACAGTGCGATCGAGAGCGCGACGAGCAGACGGATCGACCTGACGACCATGGGCCCCTCCTCGTGGTCGGATTTCAACGGGCCGACAGCGCCGCCCCCTCCAATCCAAGCGTCCGGAGGATAAAGTCTCCGTAAGCTCCCGGGCCGAAGGTCCGTCGGGGGCGCTCGTTGGGGGAAGCCGAAAGAGGGGGCCGTGCGCGTCCTGGTGGTCGAAGACGAGGACCTCCTGGCGAACGCGATCGCCCGGGGGCTACGGCGGGAGGGGATGGCGGTCGACGTGGCCGCCGACGGCCCGGGCGCCCTGGAGCGGCTCGAGGTCACGCCGTACGACATCGTGGTCCTGGACCGCGATCTCCCCATGATCCACGGCGACGACGTGTGCCGGGCGGCGGTGGGCGTGCCCAGCCCTCCCGGGATCATCATGCTCACAGCCTCGGGGGAGATCCGGGACCGCGTGCAGGGCCTGTCCATCGGGGCCGACGACTACCTGACCAAGCCGTTCGCGTTCGCCGAGCTGGTGGCGAGGATCCGGGCGGTGGCCCGGCGACCCGCCGCCGCCAGGCCCCCCGTCCTCACCATGAGCGACGTGACCCTGGATCCCGCGGCCCGGCTGGTCACCCGGGCGGGGAGGGTAGTGCCGCTGGCCCGGAAGGAGTTCGAGATCCTGCAGATGCTCCTGGAGGCGGAGGGCGCCGTGGTCAGCCCGGAAGCCCTGCTGGAACACGCATGGGACGAGAACACCGACCCCTTCACGAACACGGTCCGGGTCACCGTGATGAACCTGCGCCGGAAGCTGGGGGAGCCGCCCCTCATCGAGACCGTCATCGGCGTGGGGTACCGGATGTGAGGCTCCGCGGGGTGTTCCGGCCGACGATCCGGCTCCGGCTGACGCTGCTGTACGGGGGGCTGTTCCTGGCGCTCGGCGCCGTCCTGCTGATCGTGAACTGGTTCCTGGTCCGCCGGAGCATCACGGTCCGCCCGGCGGTCCTCCGCCAGCGCATCGAGCTCCGGCTGGGGAGGTCCCTGTTCTCGTTCCAGGCGCCCCCGCTGTCGGCGACCCGGCGCCTCGAGCATCTGCTGAACGAGGCCGCGGCCGACCTCCGCCGGGAGGCCCTCCACAACCTCGTGGTCCAGTCGGCCACGGCGTTCGCCGCGATGGCGGTGGTCTCCCTGGGTCTGGGCTGGGTGCTAGCGGCCCGGGTGCTCCGGCCCCTCCAGCAGATCACGGCCACGGCCCGCCGGCTCTCGGAGAAGACCCTCCACGAACGGATCGACCTCCAGGGACCGAAGGACGAGCTCAAGGAGCTCGCGGACACGTTCGACGAGATGCTGGAGCGCCTCGACGCTGCCTTCGACGGGCAGCGCCGGTTCGTGGCGAACGCGTCCCACGAGCTGCGGACGCCCCTGTCGATCATCAAGGCCGAGCTCGACGTCACGCTGTCGAGCCCCGAGGTCACCCCGGACGACTACGCGGCCATGGCCGAGGTGGTCCGGGAGGCCAGCGACCGGAGCGAGCGCCTGATCGAGAGCCTGCTCACCCTGGCCCGGAGCGAGAGCGCGATGACGGATCACGTCGTGGACCTCGGCGAGGTGGGGGAGCGGATGGTGGAGGCGGCCCGGCGCGAGGGGTCGCGGCGGGGCGTCCGCCTGACGGCCTCCCTGGAGCGCGCGACGCTCCGCGGCGACGAGGTGCTTCTCGAACGCCTCGTCGAGAACCTCCTGGAGAACGCCGTCCGGTACAACCGGGCCGGCGGGTGGGTGGAGGTCTCGATCTCGGCGGAGGGGCCACGGGTGGTCCTCCGGGTCCGCAACAGCGGCGAGGTCATCTCCGCCGGGGACGTGGAATCGCTGTTCGAGCCGTTCCGCCGCCTGGGCCCGGACCGGATCCGCTCGGGGCGAGGGGTGGGCCTGGGGCTGGCGATCGTGCGCGCCGTGGCCAAGGCGCACGGGGGCTCGGTCGCGGCGACGGCCTCCGGGGACGGAGGGCTCGACGTGCTCGTGGACCTCCCGGCCGCGGCCGCCGCCGACCAGGCCGACACGGCCGCCCGGGCGGTCCCGTCGACCTCGGCCGGGGGCTGACGCCGGGCCGTCCGCTTGCGCCGGGGCCCCCCGGGGAATCCTGGGCAGGTGACGGACACGACGCCGGGGTCCCCGGAGACGCCTCCCCACGTGCTCCTGCGGAACGAACGGCTGGCGGTGGCCATCGCTGTCTGCCTCACTGCCGGCGCCGTCGTGGTCTCGGTGCTGGTGGCGGCCGCCCGGTCCGCCGTCCAGCCGGTGGACGACGCCGTGACCCGGTTCCTGGTGGACCACCGGGACTCCGTCCTGTCGGGGATCGGGCGGGTCCTGAACCTGCTGGGGAGCGGGATCGTGCTGGTCCCGCTCCGGGTGGCGGCGGCCCTGTGGCTGGCCATGCGCCGGCGGTGGTGGCTGTTCGGCGCGCTCGTCGGTGCATGGATCGGATCCCAGGTGGCCTCCAGCGTGATGAAGGGCCTCTACGACCGGCCCCGGCCCTCGGTCCCGCTGCTCCTCCATGGGATCCACACGACCGGATCGTCGTATCCGTCGGGCCACGCGGTGGCCACGGCGGCGACGGTGGTGTCGCTGGTCCTCGTGCTCGCGCCGGCGGCGCCGGGGCGGTTGCGGTGGGAGCTCGGCGCGATCGCGGTGTCGCTGGTGATGGCGGCCAGCCGGGTGTACCTCGGGGCCCACTGGCTGTCCGATGTGTTGGGAGGGGTCCTCGTGGGTGGAGCGATCGCGCTGTGGACGGCGGTGATCGTGCAGCTCGTCCGGGACCGGAGGGCCGAGCGGGCTCGGGAGCGCCCCGAGCAGGTTCCCCGTCCGGACCAGGGCCCGTTGGAGCCGACCGGCGTCTTCGACCCACCCGGGAACGAGCCGAAGGTCTGATCAAGACTCCGGGCGCGGGGACCGATCCCGGTAGGGGAGGCTCCAGGAGTCCAGGAGGGGTCGGGGAGATGCTGAGGACGTTGCCGTTCCCCGTGGGGGTGGGGTTGCGGATGGTCGGGCCCCTGGCGGGAACCGATGCCGTGATCGCCGGGCCCACCTTCGAACGCCTGGCCGAGATCGGCGGAGACATCGCGCTCGACATGACCGGCGTCACGCGCCTCGACACGATGGGCCTGACCAGGCTCCTGGTCCTCGCGGCGGAGCTCCGGGGGAGAGGCCGCCTCACGCTGATCGGGGTCCGACCGTGCTTCCTCCCCCTGTTCGAACAGGTGAACGCCCGCGGGCTCTCCCGGCACCTGTTCCTCGTCGCCTCCTGAGCTCCGCCCCGCCCGGTCTCAGGCCGTCCGGCGCTCCGTGAGGTCCGGGGTGGCCGGGGTGAGCGGGACCACCCCGGCGCCCGGCGGCGCGGAGAGCTCCTCGGTGAGCCGAGGGTCCACCACGGCCTCGTTGAAGCGGCGATACGTCCTGGGTCCAGGGACGCCGGCCCGGACCGCCTCGAATTGCGCGGCGAACGAGATGCCGAAGAACACCGCGAGCCCGGTCGCGTAGGCCCAGGTCAGCAGCGCGATCACCCCGACCAGGGGACCGTACGTGTTCCCCAGGCTGTCGTTCACGCTGTAGTACCAGGCCAGCAGCGCCGTCAGCGCGAACCACAGGGCGGTGGCCACGATGGCTCCGGTGAGCAGCCACCCGCCGCCGGGCTGGCGGCGGTTCGGCGAGACCTTGTAGACGAGCGTCAGGGCCCCGAACGCCAGCAGGATCCCGATGGGCCACCGCAGGACCGAGAAGACCGTGCCCGCCGTGTCGCTCCAGCCCGCTCCCGCGGAGAGCCCCTCGCCCAGGGCGCCGCCGGCGGCCAGCACGACGAACGCCAGCCCCAGCATGAGGCCGGCCGACAGGTTCATGGCCAGCCCCACGGCGAGCTTCTTCCACAACTTGCGGTCGCGGACCATGCCGTACGCCCGGTTCGCCCCGCGCTCGACGACCGCCATGGCGAAGGTCCCGGAGACCATGACGCCGATGAGGCCCGACGAGAAGGCGGCCCATCCGCCCGAGCTGGATCCCTGACGGAAGGCCTCCTGTAACAGCCTCCCGGAGGGGCCGGGGGCCAGCCGCTGGACCGTGGTCTGCAGCACCGACCGGAAGGACGGCAGGTCGAACGCCGCCGCGATGCCGATGACCATGATCAGCGCCGGGAACGCCGTGAGGACCAGGGCGTGGCCGAGCGCCCGGGAATTGGTGAAGTTGTCGCCGGTCCGGAACCGAGTGAACGAGTCCTTGATCAGCCGTCCCCACCCCGTGTTCCGCAGGGTGGTCCGGGCGTCGTCCCCGCGCAGGTGGAACGTCTCGGGAACACCGCTCGCCGTGCTCATCGTCGCACTCCCTTCCTCGACTCAGCGGCCGCGGGCTCTCACTCAGTGGTTCCCGCGTCAATTCGGGGACAAACGCCGGGGCCCGGCCGCCGGCGCCCGGATTCGGCCCCGGTTTGCTGGCCGACCCCGGGCTCGCGGTTCGGCCACTCGGCCCCGTGCATGTGCGAGGCAGGGAGGACCCGGTCGACGCCTTCGTGCTCGAACGGCTCGGTCAGTCCACGCAGTCGGGCAGCTGGCAGAGCGGCCGGGTCGGCCGGTCCGGGATGGGCTCGGACAGCATCGGCGTCCCCTTGGTCTGCCTCATGAAGATCGGGTTCGACAGGACCTTGGGGCCGCCCGTCGGGCTGGGGAGCCTGGTGTCCCCCGACACGATGAACAGGTCCCCCTGATGGTCGTAGTTCACCGTGAAGTAGTCGCCCAGCCGCCGGTCGCCTGCCTGCACGTTGGGCTCCGCGTTGCAGGTCGTGCCCTGGAGGCAGATGTACCCCACGTGGATGGGCCGCCCGGAGGCGTTCACCACCCGGAACCGCGGGGGGACCAGGTGCTTCTGCCCGTCGGAGCACTTCACGAGCGATCCGTGCGCGTTCCTCGTGTAGGCGGCGTAGATGTAGAACTCGTTGGGGTGCCCGGCGTAGTTCTGGTACCAGACGACCGCGGCGCGGCCGTTGGCCCCGGCCACGGCCCACGGCCACAGCGCGTCGCCGGAAGGGATGGGGATGCTCACCGGGGTGTGCTGCCACTGTTTGGTGGTCCGGTTGAAGTAGTTGAACGTCACCGCGCCGTTCGGCGTGGTGTCGCTGGACCCGCCGTAGCCGCCCGCGGCGGCCGCGTAGATCCACCCCGCCTTGTCCACCGCGATGGCGTCGCCGAAGAACTGCTGGGAGATCCCCAGGTGGCCCTTGTAGGTCTTCCACGTCGCGCCGTCGTCCGAGCTGATCGTCACGCCCTTGTCGTACGGCCCGATGAGGCCGTGGTGCGGGTTCTTGGGGTCCACGATCAGCTTGCCCTCAGCGGGGAAGCTGGTGGTGACGACGGAGAAGGTCAGGCCCCCGTCGGTGGACTTCTGGAGGTAGTGCAGCGGAGTGGAGTTGATGTACAGGTACAGCACGTCGGGGTCGGCCGCGGTGAGCCAGGGCCGGTCGCCCGTGCCCGCGACCGGGGTCCCGCGCGGCCAGGACTGCCCGTCGTCGGGGCTCGAGAACACGGAGTCGTTGGCCAGGTCGATCTCGGTGTTGTAGATGCGGCCCGCGGCGTCCATGGTCAGGTCGGGGTCGGAGAATCCGGTGGAGGTCACGGTGTGAGGCCCCGCCTCCTGGCCGCTGAACCCGGTGAACTTCCACGTCTTCCCGCCGTCGGCCGAGCGCCAGTTGAGGACCTGGTTCGTGTAGGCGGCTGCGTACTCCGGGATCCCGGGCCCCGCGGAGGGGTCCTTGTACAGGTGGGTGGTCCCGCCGTGCGCGCTCACGATGATCGAACCGTCCTGGGCCACCTGGCTGACCGGCTCGCCGCCGGGGCGGTTCCGGTCGATGTAGGACGGCACGGAGAACCCCAGCGCCGGCGGCGTCTGCGACGGGCAGGTGTAGCCGTCGTCGAGCGCGGCCCCCCGGACGGTGGCGACGCCCGGCACCACCACGGCCACCATCGCGGCGACCAGGAACGCGCGGACCAGCCGGGTACGAGGCCTTCGAGACATGTCCCCCTCCTCCTGTTCGGCGGGCACCGGCGTCCCCGGGCCGAGGAGGAAGCGGGCAAGGATCGGCTGGCCCCCTCGAAGCCCGTACGCCAGGCGGACAAGCACTACCCAGGTCCGGACCCTTTTAGTCCTCCCGTTCGAACGGGATCCGGATCACCGTCCCCAGTCGGCGAACTCGGGCTCGCCCGCGCCGGGGGAGGGGATCTCGACCAGCCCCGAGCCATCCGGGCGGAGAACGTTGAGGCCGGGCGAGAACACCAGGTACCGGCCGTCCGGGGACCACGACACGAACATCCCCATTCGAGACGTCATGCTGGCCGGATCCGTCGTCGCGCATCGCGTAGACCTCGTTCCCCCCGTCGCGCTTCGAACGGAACGCCACCATGGAGCCGTCGGGGGAGAGCGAGGGATCGAAGTCGTCCGCCCGGTTCGTCGTGAGCCTGCGGAGCCCGGTGCCGTCCGCGTTCGTGATGTAGACGTCCGAGGTCCCGTTCGAGAACACGATGTCCGTGGCCTGGGGTGCGGAGCCATCGCGTCCTCCTCCTCCGCTCCCTCCCACGGACGGTACGCGCGGGGCCGTTCGAGGGTTCCGCGAGGACGCGGGCGGATGCCCGGGCTATGCGGCGACCCGGGCCGCGATCTCGTGGCGGTAGCTCGGGAAGTACCGCTGGATCTCGTCGAGCTCGAACTCGGGGAGGATCTCGGTGGGCTTCTCCCGCTCCAGCAGGAACTGGAACGACTCCCACACCAGGCGCTGGGCGTCGCCCTCGTTCAGCTGGAGGTCGTCGAGGAGGTCACGGGAGACCCTGACCACGTGCGAGGTCCGGGCGGCCTCGCCCTCGGCCACCTCCACGCCGAACGTCAGCTCGCCCGTCGGGGTCACGGTGATCTCGCTCATGGCGCGCCCGCGGGCTTGTCCTGGTTCCGCTCCCGGCGGTGGCCCGGCCGGTTCTCCCGGGGGGTACTGCCCGATCGCCCGGCCACCTTGGGGTCGCGTTGGCCCTCCCGGGTGACCTTGCGGGACTGCGGGTCGATCTCCCCCCGCTCGCTGCGGGCGAGCTCCCGTTGCTGCGGTTCGGACATGCCCGGACCTCCCTCCGGTTCGGTGGTCGATGCCGCTCCTCGAAGGCTTCCCGTCCCGGAGGGAGATACACCCCACGGCGGCTTGACAGGGCAATGAGAAGAAGCTCATGATATCCGTATGTCCGGTCATCCTGATGAATGGCCTTGCGCGAGCGTCCCTTTCGGCCGGGAGGCAGCGTGACCACCCCGTTCTCCGGCCCCGCGCCGGTCCTCGACCGCGAGGCCCCGATGCCGCTGTACTTCCAGCTCCGGGAGGCCATCCTGCGGGAGATCCGGGAGCGCGGGATGAAGAGCGGCGACCGCCTCCCCACCGAATCCGAGATCGAGCGGGCCTTTCGTGTCTCCCGGGCCACCATCCGCCAGGCCCTGGCGGAGCTCGAGGCCGAGGGCGTGGTCCGGCGGGTCCAGGGGCTGGGGACGTTCGTGGCCTCCCCCAAGATCCGCCACGTGCCGAAGCTCCAGTCGTTCAGCGAGCTGGCCCGGAGCCAGGGGTTCGCCCCCTCCCACCGGATGCTCGGATCGGAGCTGGTGGGAGCGCCGGCTGCCGTGGCCGACGACCTCGGGATCGAGCCCGGCCGGCCGGCCCGGCACCTCCGCCGCCAGCTCTTGGCGGACGGCATGGTGGTGGGCCTGGCCGAGACGTGGCTGCCGGTGGACCTCCTGGGGGCGAATGACGAGCTGTTCGGGGAGGAGCGACTGGCCCGGGGCTCGCTGTACGAGCTGCTCCAGGGGCCGCCGCTCTCGCTGGTCCTGCACCACGCCGAGGAGACGATCTCCGCCAGCGTGGCCGACCGGACCGACGCCGAGCTCCTGGAGTGCGAGCTGGGAAGCCCGGTCCTGGTGGTCCAGCGGGTGACGTTCTCGCCGGAGGACCACACGATCGAATCGACCCGCCTGCAGTTCGTGAGCGAACGCTACGAGTACCGAGTGTCGATGGAGCGCCCGTTCGGTGCCGCCGGGAGCGAGCCGTGAGCCACTGCGGCGTCCACTCGGAGGCCGAGGTCCGGGCCCTGGTGTCCACGGTGGTGTCCGCCGTGGTCCCCGATCAGCCGGCCGAGCGCCCGGCCGAACCGGTTCCCGTGGGGGACGCCGATCGACCCTCTCCCGGCGCTCAGGGCGACGTGGCGGTGGGGGCGGATCACGGGGGGTTCGGGCTGAAGGAGCGCATCGCCGCCGACCTCCGCGGCCACGGATTCACCGTCCACGACGTGGGGACGAGCTCGACGGAGGCCGTGGACTACCCGGACTTCGCCCACGCCGTGGCCCGGCTGGTGGCGGGCGGGGAGTGCCGGTGGGGGATCGTCGTGGATGGTGCCGGGATCGGATCGGCCATGGCCGCGAACAAGGTCCCCGGGATCCGGGCGGCGACGTGCTGGGACGTCTCGAGCGCCCGCAACAGCCGCGAGCACAACCACGCGAACGTGCTGGCTCTCGGCGCCGGGCTCCTGGGCGAGGCCCTGGCGCTGCAGATCGTCCAGGCCTGGCTGTCCACGGGGTGGGGCGAGGGACGGCACGCCCGGAGGGTCGAGAAGATCATGGAGATCGAACGGCGCTACGCGGGCGCCGCCCGGGTGGAGGTGCCGGCGTGAGCACGCGAGAGGATCTCATCGAGGCCGTCACCCGGGAGGTCCTGGGGGCGCTGTCGCCCGGCTCGAAGCCCGGGGACATGTGCGCGGACTGCGAGGGGGCGTGCGCGGCCCACTGTTCGGACAAGGTGCGGGGCATCGTCGGCACGGGCGCTGGCCGCATCAGCTACTCGGGCAGCGGCGCCGACGTCCCGGCGGACCTTGCCCGGTACATCGACCACACGCTGCTCCGCCCGGACGCCACGGCCGCGGACATCGACCGCCTGTGCGAGGAGGCCCGGGAGTTCGGGTTCGCCGCGGTCTGCGTGAACCCCGTGTGGGTCCGCCGCTGCGCGCAGGCCCTTCGGGGGACGAACGTCCGGGTGGCCTCGGTCGTGGGGTTCCCGTTCGGCGCCAGCACGCCGGAGGTCAAGGCCGTGGAGGCCCGGCGGGCCATCCGCGACGGCGCCCGCGAGATCGACATGGTCATCAACATCGGCGCGCTGAGGAGCGGGCTCCTCGACCTGGTCCGGGAGGACGTCCAGAAGGTCTCCGACGCCTGCCACGAGGCCGGGGCGATGAACAAGGTGATCATCGAGGCCGCCCTCCTCACCGACGAGGAGAAGGTGGTGGCCTCGCACCTGGCCAAGGAGGCGAAGGCCGATTACGTGAAGACCTCCACCGGCTACGGGCCGCACGGCGCCACCGTGGAGGACGTCCTGCTGATGCGGGAGACGGTGGGGCCCCGCCTCGGGGTGAAGGCGGCGGGGGGGATCCGGACCCTCTCAGACGTCCGGGACATGATCGCGGCCGGCGCCACCCGCATCGGCGCCTCGGCCGGCGTCCAGATCCTGAACGAGCGCTCCGGCGCGGGCCGGCGGACATGACGAGGAATGGGAGGGGAGTGTGACGGACGGCATCGAGCTTCGGGCGTACTGCTTCCTGGACAGCCTCCAGCCGCAGTACGCCGCGTTCCTGGGGACCGTGGCGCAGGGGTTCCTGCCGCTCCCCGGCGACGCGTCCCTGTACGTCGAGATCTCGCCGGGCATCGAGATCAACCGACTGACCGACATCGCCCTGAAGTCGACGAACGTGACCCCGGGCATGCAGATCATCGAGCGGTACTACGGCATGCTCGAGATCCACTCGTCCGAGCAGGCCGACGCCCGGGCGGCGGGGGCGGCGATCCTGGACCAGATCGGGGCGAAGGAGACCGACCGGATCAAGCCCAGGATCCTGTCGAGCCAGATCGTCAGGCGGATCACCGACCACCACGCCCAACTGATCAACCGGACGCGGCACGGCCAGATGATCCTCGGCGGGCAGACCCTGTACGTCCTCGAATGCGAGCCGGCCGCGTACGCGCCGCTCGCCGCGAACGAGGCCGAGAAGTCCGCGGAGATCAACGTCCTGGAGGTCCGGTCGTTCGGTTCCATGGGCCGGATCTACCTGGGCGGCGAGGAGCGGGACATCGACGTGGGATGGCAGGCCGCGGTGGCCGCCATCGAGGGCCTGGAGGGCCGCGAGGCGACCTCCGGCCGGAGCGGCTGAGGAACATCGAGCGAGAGACGGCGACGGGGCCGGGGGACCTTTGAGGGGCCGCCCGGCGGGAGCGAGGAAGGAGCAGGAGGATGGCAGACGCCCTGGGGATGATCGAGGCGAGGAGCTTCGCCGCGATGGTGGAGGCCGCGGACGCGATGGTGAAGGCGGCCAAGGTGGAGCTGGTGAGCTTCGAGGAGACCGGCGGCGGCTACGTGACGGCGATCGTGCGAGGCGACGTCGCCGCGGTGAAGGCGGCCGTGCAGGCGGGGATCCAGAACGCCGAGAAGGTGGGGGAGATCATCGCCACGCACGTGATCGCCAGGCCGCACGTGAACATCGACGTGGTGCTCCCGCTGGGCCGCCGCGAGCAGGCCCAGGGCGAACAGGGCCAGGGTTCCTAGGAGGGGGTGACGTGCTCCTCGGACGCGTGGCCGGGACCCTGGTCGCGAGCCGCAAGGAAGCCTCCATGGAGGGGTTGAAGTTCCTGGTGGTCCGCTATCTCGACGTGGAGAGCGCCGACACGGGGTCGTTCGTGGTGGCGGCCGACGCGGTGGGCGCGGGCGTGGGAGAGGTGGTGCTGGTGGCGACGGGGAGCTCGGCCCGCCAGACCGAGTCCACCCGGGACCGCCCGTGCGATGCCGTGATCATGGCCATCGTCGACACGTGGGAGGTCGGCGGGGAGGAGAAGTGGCGCAAGTGACGGGCCGGTCGTGGGGTGAGGCATGAGCACGCTGACGCAGCAGGACGTCCAGGACATCATCGAACGGGTCCGCCGGCGGCTCGGCGAGGCCGGGTCCCATCCGGGGGAGGGGCTGCGGGGCGCCGAGGCACTGTCGGCGTCGGCCGAGGCCGAGCTGGGGGAGGGGATCTTTCCGACGATCGACGAGGCCGTGGGCGGGGCCGCCCTGGCGTTCGACGCGTACCGGGGCATCGGGATGCAGGGCCGGAAGGCCATCGTCTCCTCGATCCGGGCGTCGATGCTCGAGCACAACGAGCGCCTGGCGGAGATGGCGGTGGCCGAGACGGGCCTGGGGCGGGTGGCCGACAAGATCGTGAAGAACCGCCTGGTGGCCACGAAGACGCCGGGGCCGGAGGACCTCGAGGTGGAGGCCGTGACCGGCGAGCAGGGCATGATGGTCACGGAGTTCGCCCCGTTCGGCGTGGTGGCCGCGATCACGCCGACCACGAACCCCACCTCCACGATCATCAACAACACGATCTCGATCCTGTCGGCCGGCAACTCGCTGGTGTTCAACGTCCACCCGAACGCCAGGAAGGTCTCCGCCGAGAACGTCCGGCTGATCAACAGGGCCGTGGTGGCCGCCGGGGGACCGGCGAACCTGGTGACGGCCACCCCCGAGCCGACGATCGCCAGCGCCCAGGAGCTGATGAACCACTCCGCGGTCCGCCTGCTGCTGGTGACGGGCGGTCCGGCGGTGGTCCGGGAGGCCCTGAAGACCGACAAGCGGTCCGTGACGGCGGGGCCCGGGAACCCGCCGGCGGTGGTCGACCAGACCGCGGACATCGAGAAGGCGGGCCGCGACATCGTCCGCGGTGGTTCGTTCGACAACAACGTCATCTGCACCGACGAGAAGACGACGATCGTGGTGGACACCGTGGCCGACCGCCTGGTCCGGGCCATGGCCGCGAACGGCGCGTACGTCCTGAAGGAACACGAGCTCCGGAGGCTGGAGCGGGTGATCTTCATGGAGCTCGGGCCGCCCAGCAAGCCCGGCCACGTCAATCCGAAGTGGATCGGCAAGAACGCGAACGCGATCCTGGCCGAGATCGGGGTCCGGGCCGGAGACGACCTCCGCCTGGTGGTGGCGGAGGTCCCGAACGAGCACAGCCTGGTCTGGACCGAGCAGATGATGCCGGTCATGCCGGTGACCCGGGTGTCGACCGTCGAGCAGGGGATCGACCTCGCGGTCCGCTCCGAGCACGGGTTCGGCCACACCGCGTCGATCCATTCGACGAACGTCGACGCCATCACCCGCATGGGCCGGGCCATGAACTGCTCGATCTTCGTGGCGAACGGACCGAACTTCGCGGGGCTGGGTGAGGGCGGCGAGGGGTTCACCTCGTTCTCCATCGCCACTCCCACGGGGGACGGGATGACCCGCCCCCGAACGTTCTCGCGGGAGCGCCGGATCGCCGTGGTCGGCTCGCTGAGGATCGTCTAGGGCGTCCGGGGCACCCATGGATCCGGCCGTCGCAGTCCTCGAGTTCTCCTCGATCGCGCGCGGGATCGAGGCGGGGGACGCCATGGTGAAGCGGGCCCCCCTCGACGTGATGCGGGCCGGGACGGTGCACCCCGGGAAGTACCTGGTCCTGGTGGGCGGCCTCACGGCGGACGTGGAGGAGGCCCTCGCGGCCGGCCGGGAGGTGGGCGCCGGCGCCCTCGACGCCGTGGTCTATCTGCCCGACGTGCACCCGGACGTGGTCGCCTCGATGGGCGGCGCCCGCCGGGACGGCGGCGGCGAGGCCCTGGGGATCATCGAGACGCTGACGGTGGCGTCCGCGATCGACGCCGCCGACGCCGGGGTGAAGGCGGCCCGGGTGGTCCTGCGGGAGCTCCGCCTGGCCGACGACCTCGGGGGCAAGGGGTACGTGTTGTTCGGGGGAGACGTGGCGGAGGTCGAGGCCGCCGTGGACCACGGCGTTGCTCGCATCGCCGGCACCGGCAGCGAGGTGGCCCACGCGGTCATCGCCCGGCTCCACGGGGAGATGCGCGAGAACCTCGCCACCGATCCCCGGTTCGCCGAGCGGATCGCGGGAGCGGAGAAGCCGGACGGGGGCCCGCCGCCCGCCCCCGTGGACGGCCCGCCGGCGGGCGGCCGTCCGATGCCGGGAACCGGGGCCCGAGCGCAGCCGGCCACGCCGCCGGTAGCGAAGAAGGTCCCCGCGAAGCCCGCGCGGAGGCGGACCGCGCCGAAGCGCCCGTCGTCGCGAGGCCGGTCCCGCCGGCAGGAGGGGTCCTGAGCCGTGCAGCTCGCGCGGGTCATCGGGACCGTGGTGGCCTCGGTGAAGGCCGACGGCCTGGAGGGCGTGAAGCTCCTCATCGTCCAGCCCCTGGATCGGCGGCGGAACCCGAACGGGGAGCCGGTCGTCGCAGCCGACGCCGTGCACATGGCCGGGCCCGGCGAGCTCGTCTACATCGTCGGGGCCCGGGAGGCGTCCCAGGCCCTTCCGAACACGTTCACCCCGGTGGACCACGCGATCGTCGGCATCGTCGATGCGGTGGAGGAGCTGTGAAGCTCGGGCGGGTGGTCGGGACGGTGGTGTCCACCATCCACTCGCCGGTGTTCGACGGCCGCCGCCTGCTGATGTGCGACCTCCTCGACGCCGGCGGGGAGCCCGACGGCAGCCATCTGATCTGCGTGGACACGGTCGGGGCGGGGGCGGGGGAGGACGTCCTCATCGTCGACGAGGGCAACTCCGCCCGCCAGGTCATCGGGATGGCCACGGCTCCGCTCCGCGCCATCGTGGTGGGGGTCGTCGACACCCTGGTCGTCGACGGCGACGTGATCATCGACGAGGGCTGATCCCTACCATCTCGCGAACGCCGTCGCTCAGGCCGGCAGCGGCACCCGGTACATCCCTCGGCCGAACGTGGCCGCGAACAGCGCGTGGGCGGACGGGATCACCCGGATGTCCGTGATCGGCACCAGCGGCAGTCCCTTGCCCAGCCGGAGCCAGTGCGCCCCGACGTCGCGGGTCAGGAACACCCCCACGTCGGTGGCCGTGTAGATCGTCCCGCCGGCCAGGACGATGTCGTTCACCGGTGCATGGGGGAGCCCCGCTCCGATGCTCGTCCAGGTCGCCCCCCCGTCCGCGGTCCGGAACACGTTCGCGGCGTTGTTCCCCGACCGGAAGCCGGAGAACGTCGCGTACGCGACCTGCGCGTCGGCCGGGTCGATGGCCATCCGGGTCACCCAGGCGCTCGGCAGGTTCGAGGCCGTGACCTGGGTCCAGTTCGCCCCGAGGTCCATCGTGAACCACACGCGCCCGTCGTCGGTCCCCACGAACAGCTCGTTCGGGTTGCTCGCGGACACTGCGATCGCCGTGAGAGTCCCCCAGGGGTACTGCGTGTCGGGCCCGGGGCCGCCGGTGAGGTCGGGGCTGATCACCGTCCACGCCTGCGCGCCGTTCGTGGACCGGTTCAGCCGGTTCCCTCCGTAGTACATGACCTGGGTGTTGTTCGGGTCGAACACAATCGGTACCAGCCAGTTGCGCCGGGTCGAGGTGGTGGAGCCGAACCGGGAGGTCGTGTCGCCCCCGTCGCGGGAGTACGAACACGACCCGTATTGGGAGCACCCGTACACGTTGTTCTGGTTGGCCGGGTCGATGAGTGACTGGGTCCCGTCGCCGCCCACGTAGGAGCTCCAGCCGTCCGCCGTGCCGCCGGCCGTCCCCGTGTAGCTCCGGTTCGCCCCGTTGTCCTGGGCCCCGCCCACCAACCGGGTGGGGTCCTGGACGCTCACGTCCAGCGTGTAGAACTGGGTGAACGGCTCCACGGACGCGTGCGTCCATCCGCCGGCCACGCCATTCGTCTGCGAGACGTACACGCCGCCGTCGTTGCCGAGGTACACGCGACCCGTGGACGCGGGATCCCACGCCATCGCGTGCTGATCGGCGTGGGGGTCCTCGTGCGGGGTCCACGACTGGCCCCCGTTCAGCGACTCCATGAGGTTGACCCCGGCCGCGTACACGTGCTGCTCGACCACGGGGTCCACCCACACCCGGCCGAACCACCAGCCGTAGCTGGACTGCGAGCTCGACAGCAGGCTGTCGTTGGGGAGCGCGCTCCACGAGGTCCCGCCGTTCGACGACGTGTACATGCCCTGGAAGAACCCGAGCCAGGTGATCGCGATCGCGTACAGGCGGCTGGGGTTGGAGCGCGAGACGCCGAGGCCGATCCGCCCCACCGTGCTGGACCCGTGCGGGAGGCCCGGCATGAGCTCCCACGTGGTCCCCCCGTCGGTCGAACGGTAGGCCCCCGAACCGGTGCCGCCGTACACCCGGAGGTTCGGGTGCCGGATGTGGTCCCACATCGTCGCGTACAGCTTCTGCGGGTTCGTGGGGTCCATCGACAGGTCGGCCGCGCCGCTGGTGGACGTCACCGGCGCCAGCACTCGCTGCCAGTGGGCTCCGCCGTCGACTGACCGGTACACCCCTCGCTGGTGACCGGGCACGAACAGCGAACCGGCCGCCGCCACGAACACGCGCTGGGGGTTCGTCGGGTCCACCGCGATCCTCGAGATCGCGCCGCTGTTGCCGAGCCCGATGTGGGTCCACGTGACGCCGAAGTCGGCGGACCGGTACATGCCGTTGCCGCCGTAGGTGATGCTCCCGCCGCCCGGCCCGGCCTCTCCCGTCCCCGCGTAGAGGATCCCGTCGGAGCCGAACGCCACGGCGCCGATGGACTGCGTCAGCCTCTGCGGCCACGCCCGCTGGAACGTGACGCCGGCGTCGGTCGTCTTCCACACGCCGCCGGTGGCCGTCGCGATGAAGACGGTGTCCGCGTGCGCGGGGTCGACGGCGATGTCCAGGACCCGTCCGCCGATGTTCGTGGGGCCGAGGAACGTCCACTGGGCCCGTGCCACCTTGGGCGCGGTCTGCCTGGTCTCACGCCCGATCGCGGCGGATTCGTTCGAGGCCTCGTTGAAGGCCCGGATGCTGGGGGTCCCGCCCGAGGATCGCTGGGCCAGGACCCAGTCCTCGGGGGTGCCGTCCTCCAGGCCCTCGGCCTCCGCGTGCAGGATCGCGCCCAGGGATCCACGGATGCCCGAGCCCGCCCGGCCCGGCCCGGCGGCGTCGCGGGCATTGCGCCCCGTGGACGCCGGTCCGGCCAGGGCTCCGGCAGCGACCACCACGACCGACAGCGCGCAGCACGCCAGGACGGCACGAACGGATCGGCGCATGTTCCCCCTCCAGTCCTTCCGGTGCCGCGCCCGTTCGACTCCATGGCGTCGCCGGCGGGCAGGGCGGCAGCGACACGGCGCACGCATCATTTCCCGCCGGGGTCACGCGCAAACCAGGCGAAGGGATGTTCGTTCGCCGGGTTCAGCCGGACGGGGACGCGGCCGGGCTTCCCGAGGCCGGCGGCGAGGCCGGCGCGATGTTACAGGTGCCGGGGCACCGGATCGAGACGTCGGCCCCGGGCACGTAGCCGGCGACGTCGGGGGTGTCCTTGATCCGGATCCATGAGAAGCCGGGGGCGGATCCGATGAGCTCGACCACGGTGAACTGGTCCAGGTGCTGGACGACGTCGGCCCCTTCCTTCGGCTCCGTGAGCATGTCGACCGCCTTGTTGGTCACCCCGGTCCCCTGCACCGACGCCGTCGCCGGGTCGGTTGAGGCGGCCGTCGGGTTGACGGCCGTCCCGGTGGGAGTCGCCGACTCCGCCTGCGTGGTGCCCCCGGTATTGCTGAGCGCCAGGAACCCCCACACGACGAGGCCGATGAACACGAGGGTGGACACGATGGACCAGATCCGCCCGCGGATGGCCTTTGCCCGGGCCTTTCGCTGGACGACCACGGGGTCGTCGGTGGTGGCGGCCGCCTGTGCGAGGTCCGCGGTCGCCAGCACCGTCCCGATGCTGGGATCGTCGGGTGAGAGGCCCTTCATCCAGCTGTGGTTGGTGACCTTGTCGGAGGCGGCGGCCCGGGCCCGTTCCCGGATCCCCTCGGCGGCCTTCGTGTCCACCAGGCCGAGGAGGATCCGGGCCCTGGCCCGCCACGAGAGCGCCGAGAACAGGTCGTCCCCACCCGACGTCTTGACCCGTTCCACGAGCTCCTGCCACGTCGAGAATTCCTCGTGCCAGCGGTCGTCGAGCTCGCGGAACCGGTCCGCGCCGGAGGCCTCGGCGTACGTGGTGAGGACCCGGTCCGTGTACATGGTCCGCAGGGCCCCGGAGGAGTCCTGGGTGGGGAACGGCCCGTCCTGCTCCGCCGCGAGCCCGGCCAGCCCGGCCTCGTTCAGCTCGTAGCCCATGTACCGGGCCTCGATCTTCGGGTCGAGACGGAGGATCAGACGGAACATCCTGGCGTCGGCGGAGGATCCGTTGCCCTGGGCCTGGTCGCGGGCGAAGTCGGCCAGCTCGGCGTTGCCCAGGCGTTCCCGGATGAATCGTTCGAGGTCGCCCTTGATGAACGCCCTGGTCGCCTCCATCCAGTGGTCGGTCATCACGCGGGCCAGCGCCTGGGCAGAATTGACCGACGGTCCCAGCTCGAGTGCCACGAGGGATCCGGGGGATTCCCCGGTCTCGGTCCTGGTCTCGTCGGCCACGTCGATCTCCTTCCGGCTCTGCAGCGGCGCCGGCGGGTCGCGATCCCGCCGGCCGGACATCGGGTCCAACCCCCATGCTCGCGCACCGGGGGCGGATCTCGCAACGCCCCCCCGCGTGCTCGGTGCCGGTTTGGCCTCCTTTGGCCAGAGTAGGGACCGGTTGATGGACACGACCACCATGTCACTTCGCTGCATCCCGCGCTCGTGGACGAGCAGGGCGAGTTCGGCCAAGTGACCAGCGCCGCCGTGGACCTCGCGGCCCGGAAGCGCGCCCGGCTGCTGCTGGACGACATCTCCCTGGCCGAACAGGTCCGGCGGTCCCGGTCGATCGCACCGGCCGCCTCCGCTAGCATCGATCCGGCGAACGGGGGCTCGTCTCCGTGCCGCCGCCCGGGGCGCCCCTGCCCGGCGATCGAAGAGGGAGGCGCGCGATGTGGGTCCGCACGCAGGAAGACGAGCTCGTGAACATGGAACACATCGAGTACGTGCTGGTCGAGTTGGAGGAGGACGAGGGGACCTACGAGCTCCGGGCCTACGCCATCGGGTGGGAACCCGAGGGCGAGGGGGAGTTCTACACGCTGGCCGCGACGCCCACCGACGGCGAGGCCGCCTCGGCCATGGACCGGCTGGCATCGTCCCTCCAGCGTGGCGACTCGATGGTGGACTTCCGGGACGTGGCCGGGAGGTCGTGGTCCGGCGCGTCCGAGTGAGACCGGTCAGGCCCCCGAGCAGTCCCGTTCCGCCAGGACGGCCGGCGGCCGGGGAGGGCGGCTGAAGTCGAACGCCTCCAGCAGGTCGCCCGCGATCCGGTCCCGCGGCCCCAGGGGGCGCAGGCCGTGGAGTCGTTCGATCAGCCGGAGCACCGAGGAGAACTCCAGCGTGGCCGGGTCCACGAACCCCCGGCGGGCCCACGGCGAGATCACGATGGCCGGCACCCGCGGTCCCAGGCCGAACAGGTCCACGTGGGGCGGGGACACGTGGTCGTAGAACCCGCCGAAGTCGTCCCAGGTCAGCACGACGGCCGTGCTCCGCCACTGCGGGGATCGCATCACCGCGTCCACGGCGCGCACGGTCCAGTTCTCCCCCTGGCACACGCTGCCCGGCGGGTGCTCCGAAAGCGAGACCGGCGGCGTCAGCCACGACACCGCCGGGAGCCGCCCGGCCCGGGCGTCGGGAACGAACTCCGGCTCGGTGATCACGTTCCGACGCTCGGGGCCGAACCACACGTGGCGGATCTGTCGCAGCGGGGCCACGAACCCGTTGTCGCCGCGGTAGTACCGCCACGAGACGTGCTGCGCCGTGAGCTCGTCCGGGAGCACCTTCACGTCGAAGCACGGCCACCGTTCGATCAGGAACCGGTGGATGCGGCCGGCGGTGTCGCGGTCCGCCTCCAGCCGGAAGGCCTGGGTCCGTTCGGCCGCCAGGAGCCTCCGGAAGGACAATGCCTGCTCGGTCCGGTCGTCGCAGTACTCGCGGGGGATGCCGTTCGTGCCGAACTGTCCGGGGGCCTCGTGGTCCACGAACCGGCCGGACTGCGCGGCGACCGTCCACAGGTGCTCCGGGCCGGTCGGGCCGAACACCGAGCTGAAGAACCGGTCGGCCAGCGTGTACCGCCTGGCCCACGACCAGTACGCGGGGATCTGGTCCCGCCCGTACTGGACGTAGGACTGGAGCTGGTGGGCGTCCCACAGGCGGTCGAAGCAGTCCATCTTCCCGCCGTCCATCGCGTCGAGCGCCGGGATGAAGTGGTGCTCGACGTCGTCGGTCCGGTCCTCGGCGCGCGTGATCGGCACGGTGGAACCGTCGCAGGTCCGGCCCGTGGTGGCGCCGTCGGCCCCGGGGAAGGCGCCGAAGTAGGTGTCGAACGTGCGGTTCTCCTTGACGATGAACACCACGTGACGGATGTGCCGCCGTGCCGCGGCGAGCTTCCGGGCGGGGGCGAGCCGCGTGCCGGGGAGGGCTCCCGGGGGGAGCTTCCCGGGCGGCGGGGGGCCGGTGGTTCGCGTCGGCGGCGGGAGAGTGCTCGTGGAGACCGAGGGCTGCGGAGGGGTGACGGTCGCGGCGCGCCCGGCCGATGCAGGGGGGCTCGCGGCCGGAGACGGGGCGGTGCAGGCGGCGCCGAGGGTCACGACCAGGCCCAGGCCCAGTGCCGAGCGGACCCCCCGTCTCGCCGCCCGGGGGTGCCGGTTCAACGGCCGGTGAA
The DNA here is from genome assembly GCA_036394995.1 of Actinomycetota bacterium. GTDB lineage: Bacteria > Actinomycetota > UBA4738 > UBA4738 > JACQTL01 > DASWED01. The sequence goes on along the minus strand of DASWED010000072.1, from coordinate 10,539 downwards.
CCGCGGTTCCCGGCGCTCGAAGTAGGCGGCGACGGCCTCCCGGTGGTCCTCGCTCGACAGGCACTCCACCTGCGCGTCCTGTTCCGCGGCCATGAGCGCCTCGAGCGAGTCGTGCCCCGCCCGGTCGGCCAGGGCCTTCACGTGGCGGACCGGCAGGGGAGCGCGGGCCTTCAGCGTGGCCGCCAGCTCGTCGGCCTCCTTCTCGAGGGCCTCGGCCGGGACGACGCGGTTCACCACGCCCAGGCGCTCGGCCTCCTCCGCGTCGAACCGCCGCCCGGTCCAGATGAGCTCCTTGGAGCGCGACGGCCCGACCAGCGCGGCCAGCCGGTGGTTGCCGGACAGGTCCGGGATGATCCCGAAGTTCAGCTCGAGCATCCCGAACGAGGCCCCCTCGGCGGCCAGGCGGAGGTCGCACGCCAGCGCGAGCTGGAACCCGGCCCCCAGGGCGTGCCCCTGGACCGCCGCGACGGTGGGCTTCGGCATGGACGCCAGGAGCCCGAACGGACGCTGGGCCACGACGATGAATTCACGGAGGACGTCGGCGGACCCCCGCATGAGATCGCCGAACGCGGTGAGGTCGATGCCGGCGCAGAACGATTGGCCCTCGCCCCGGACGAGGACCACGCGGGCCTCCGGGTCGTCGGCCGCAGCCTGGGCGGCGTCCCCCAGTTCGACGAACATGGTCCGGTTCATCGCGTTGCGCTTGTCCGGACGGCGGAGGGTGATGACGGCCACGCCGCCGGCGGTGTCCAGGGTCAGGGTCTCGAAGTCGTCGGCCACCTCGGTTCTCCTTCGGCGGTCACTATGCTGTCCCGGTGACGGAGGCGGACGCCGGGATCCCGCGCACGGGATGCTACCTGTGCGGACGGCCGACCTACGACCCGGACAAGCGGTCCCGCCCGTGGCTCCGCGCCGTGGCCGGCGGCCGGCAGGTCCTGGTGTGCCCCGTGTGCCAGGAGGAACGCCCCAACTTCGCCACTGCCCTGGATCGGTGCGAACGCTGCGGCGCCATCCGGCTCTCGGCGATGCTCGGCGAGATCGTCTGCCGAGCCTGCGGCGCCGTCCAGGGCGAGGAGGACCCGGCCGAGGCCGAACCCATCACGGGCGCCTAACGAAACGCCGAGGAGCCCACGGACGTGGTGATCGGCATCGAACTCGACCGGGACCTACTGGTTGGGGCGCTCGTGGCCACCGGCTACGCCGTGCACGCGGTGAACCCGCTCTCGGTCGATCGGTCCGGGATCGTCACCGTACCTCCGGAGCGAAGTCGAGGACGGTCGTGAAGCGAACCGGTGTCAGATGGGCATGTCGATCCTGATCCAGGTGGTGACCGCGGCCATCGCCATCGGGTGGACCGCCGGAAAGGCTCGCTCGACGGGGAGGGCGAGCATGGTCGAGTACCCGGCGCCCCCCGACGGGTGATCGGCGAACTCGGCCGAAGCGGATGCGGCGTCGTCCGCAGGTAGAGTCCAGGCGCCGACGGGGCGCTTAGCTCAGCGGGAGAGCGCTCGCCTTACAAGCGAGAGGTCGGTGGTTCGAACCCACCAGCGCCCACCAGAGCTCACCGGCGCCCAGACATTCGTATTTGCCGCCGAACGACGATCCCGCTCCATCCACGTGTGAGCACGATCGGATCGTGACTGCGTCGCCTCACACGGGCGGTCACACGCCGTGCGGGCATCCTCGGTGCTGCGCCCACGGGCCACCCACCGAGGAAGGAGCCACCACATGGGGCCTCGTCGTTCGTCGCGATCCGGGAGGGCGTCATGAGCGATCTCCGCACCACACCTCGAAGCGTGCGGCGCCGCGTCGCGATCTTTGCCTTCGTCTGCACGATCCTTGCGCCAGCGGTGGCCCTCGGCCCGCCCGCCCTCGCCGCGACCATCAACGTCGACTGCTCCGCGGCGAACCTCCAGACGAAGATCGATCTGGCGCCGGGCGGATCGACGCTGCTCGTCAAGGGAACCTGCATCGGGCACTTCATCGTGGTCAAAGACCTCACGCTGAAGGGGAATCCGACGGCCACCCTCGACGGCAACGACGCCGCCACGACCCTGGAGATCGGCAGCCCCCACACCGTGCACCTCGTCGGCCTGACGATCACGGGCGGGTTGTCCCCGCGCGGCGCCGGCATCGACATGAACGGGGGGGTGCTCACCCTCAACAGGGTGACGGTCGAGAACAACGTCGCGACCGGCGCGTTCGCGGTGGGCGGCGGGATCTTTTCCAACGGAGGCTCACTCACCCTGACGGCGTCCAGGGTGGTCGGGAACCGGGCCACGATCTCGAGCTCGGCGGGCGTGTCGGTCAGCGGCGGAGGGATCATGCAGCAGGGCGGTCGCCTCACGCTTCTCGGCTCCACGGTGGCCCTCAATCGGGCCGTCGCGAGATCGACGGGGAGCTTTGCGCAAGCCGATGGCGGCGGCCTCCTGGCGCGAGGGGACACGGCGATCACCGTGACGTCCTCCCACATCGACACCAACTCCGCCACGGCGGTCGCGACCGGTTCGGCGGTCTCGGAAGGCGCCGGACTGGAGGTTTCGACCCAGCGCCTGGTCATCCGGGACTCCACGGTGAGTGGCAACGTCACGAGCGCCTCGAGCTCCGGCGCCGGCGCGTCCGTGGTCGCGGGCGGGTTGATGGGAACGTTCGACAAGGGCACCATCTCCGCATCGACGCTCGCCGGGAACGTGGCGATGGCGGCGACGACCGCGAATAGCGCCACCGCCACCGCCACCGCCGGCGGGCTCAACCTCGTGGGCGACACCGGAACGACGATCACAAGTACCCGCATCATCGGGTCGCGCGTGTCCGCGACCGCGAGCGCTGGGGCCAGCGCCCGCGACGGGGGGATCGGAAGCGGCGGTCCCCTGACGATCCGCTTCTCGACCATCTCGAACTCCCGGGTGTCCGCCCACGGCGGCACGGGTGCGATCGCGGGGCCCGGCGGTCTCGCCGCGAGCGGCTCGCTCACGATGGTGAGGTCCACGATCGACGGCAACCACGTGACGGCGAGCGCCGACAGCAACGGCGCCCAGGCCATCCAGGGCGGGCTGGCCGCGTTCTCGAGTTCCACGGTCGTCGCGTCCACCATCAGCCGCAACACCGTCCATGCCACCGCCCAGGGGTCGAACGTCGCCACGGCCAGCGTGGGCGGGGTGGGGCTCTCCGGGGCGGGTCCCCACTCCATCACCAACTCGACGGTCACCGGGAACGTGGCCCGGGCGGAATCCTCGGAGGGCTCGGGGACGGCCATGTCCTTCGGCGGCGGGATCATCTCCTCCGCGAACTCGACAGTTCTCACGAACGCCACGGTGGCCCGCAACCTGGTGGGCGGCGAGGCCCACACCGAGACGTTCCAGGGTGGAGGCCTCGTCGTGGGGAACGGGACCACCGCGCTCAGGGCCACGATCCTTGCCCTCAACACCGGTCCGGCATCGGGAGGTCCGAACTGCTCCGGCCCGGTGGCGTCGCAGGGGAACAACCTGCTGGGGACGACGTCCGGGTGCTCGTTCACCAGGAAGACGAACGACAAGCTCGACACGAACCCCAAGCTGGGATCGCTCGCCGACAACGGCGGCCCAACCCTCACGCTGGCGCTGCTCGCCGGCAGCCCGGCCCTGGACGTCATCGCTCCGGCCGTGTGCGGGGCGGCCACCGACCAGCGAGGCGTCCACCGACCTCAGGGCCCGAGGTGCGACATCGGCTCGTTCGAGCGCAACGTCGGAGGGCCCTGACGGATCCTCGGGTCAGCGGGGGCGACTGTCCCTGTGGTGACGGACGAGCTTGTTGAAGCTCCTCGCCTCGGCCCGGCGTTCGTGCTCCTTCTTCTCACCGGACATGTACTCCATCTCGCGCTGGAGCTTCCGGTACGACTCCAGACGCCGGGCCCCCACGTCGCCCCGGTCGATCGCGGCGCGGACCGCGCAGCCCGGCTCGGGACCGTGGGAACAGTCCCGGAACCGGCATTGCCCCGCCAGGGCCTCGATCTCCGGGAACGTGCGGTCGAGGCCCCCATCTCCGGACCACAGCCCGAGGGCCCGCAGGCCCGGCGTGTCGATGACGACGCCGCCGTCCGGCAGGACGATCAGGTCCCGGGTGGTCGTGGTGTGGCGGCCCTTCGCGTCGCCGCTGCGGACGTCCCCCACGTCCTGGAGCTCCCGTCCCGCGAGGGCGTTCACGAGCCTGGACTTGCCCGCTCCGGACGCGCCGAGGAACACCACCGTCCGCCCCGGAGCCACCACCGTGGCCCTCAGCAGTTCGATACCCCTGCCGTCCTCGGCGCTCGTGAGCACCACGTGGACGCCCGGCGAGACCAACTGGGCGACCGCCAGCGCGCCGTCGGCGTCGTCAGCCAGATCCGCCTTGGTCAGCACGACGGCCGGCACGGCCCCGCTCTCCCAGGCCACCACCAGCGTGCGCTCGATCCGGGCCGGCCTGAACGGGCGGTCCAGGGCGTGGACGACCGCGACGACGTCGACGTTCGCGGCGAGGACCTGGTCCGCGAACGTGGACACGTTCGGATCGCGCCGGGTGATCTGGGTCCGGCGAGGGAGCACGGCGACGACCAAGCCACCGGTCACCGCGACCCAGTCACCGGTGGTCGGGGTGTCGTCGAGGTCCGGATCCAACTCGGTGCGGACCTGACCGCGTTCTGTGTAGACGACGGCGCCGCCCCGGTCGGCCCTGGACACCCGCCCCGGGGTGGCATCGGCGAGGGCCAGCGAGTCGAACGCCGCTTCGTGGGCGTCGTCCCAGCCCAGGTGGATGAGCGACGACGCGGTGCCGGCAGGCGAGCCTGCGTGATCGGACGTGCGCAAGGGAATTCCTCCTGGTTCGAGGGAGCTCCCGGCGAGGGGTGGCGGCGGAGCCGCTACGCGGCGCAGAAGGGGAGCACCCGAGACTGATCGATCCGGTTCGGCGTGACCGCCCGGACCACGGTGCTGCTCGTCATCGGTGATTCCCCCCTTCCGTTACTCGTTCGGATGTCGAGGTGAGGAGGATAGCACCGCGCCCTGGCATGATGGCCCCCATGTCCGGCGAAGCAACACCCGCCCCCCAGGTTCGGTTCGGCGTGACGCCGCCCCTGGAGGTGACCGGCATCCCCGCCGCGATCGACATCGCGGTACGGGCCGAGGCGCTCGGATACACCGACGTGTGGACGGCGGAGGTCGGGGCCGTGGACGCGTTCACGCCGCTCGCCGCCATCGCCGTTCGGACCGAACGCGTGCAGCTGGGGACGGGGCTGATTCCCGTGTACACGCGGCCGCCGGCGCTGGTGGCGATGAGCGCGGCGTCGATCCAGGAGCTGTCGAACGGGAGGTTCGTGCTGGGGATCGGGGCGTCGTCGCCGGCGATCGTGGGCGGGTGGATGGGCCTCTCGTTCGCCGATCCGGTCCAGCGGGTGGAGGAGTACGTGACGCTCCTCCGGGAGATGCTGGCCGGGCGCAAGGTGAACCACGACGGCACGACCGTGAGGAGCGAGGGGTTCCGCCTGCAGGTCGCGGTCGAGCATCCGATCCCCATCCACGTCGGAGCGCTGGGCCCGCGGATGTGCCGGCTGGCGGGACGGCTGGCCGACGGCGTGCTGTTCTTCCTCATGACCCCGGCCGGCGTCCGGCGGGCCCTGGAGGAGGTAGCCGCCGGCGCCCGGGAGGCCGGGCGCGATCCCGCCGGGATCGAGGCGTTCATCCGGCTGCCGGTGATCCTCGACGAGCCCGAGGACGTGGTGCGGCTCATGGCCCGCCGCATGCTCACCGGCTACGCCACGGTCCCCGCGTACAAGGCGTCGCTCGCCCGGCAGGGGTTCGAATCGGAGGCCGACGCCATCGCCCGGGCGTGGGCGGCGGGGGAGCGCGACCGGGCCACCGAGTCGGTCACGGACGAGATGCTCCAGGAGACGTTCCTGTTCGGCGACGCGGCCGCGTGCCGGGCCCGGATCGACGAGTTCCGGGCGGCCGGCATCTCCACGCCCGTCCTCATGCCGCTGTCCGTGGCGGGCTCGCCCGGGGAACGGACCGAGCGGGTGACGGGCACCGTGGAGGCGCTCGCCCCGTAGCCCGCGCCGCCCGCGTGCCACGTCTCCCCGCTCAACGGTTGAACCGAACGCGCGCGATCAGCCGCGCTCGAGCAACCGGAGGACGCCCGTGGTCCGGAGCCGGTCCCGGACGGAGCCACGGGCCCGCTCCACGGTGAGGGCCTTGCCCCGCCGCTGGGACTCGCGGAACAGCTGGAGCAGGACGCCGACCCCCTCGAGGTCGATGTTGGCCAGGCGCCGGAGGTCCAGGCGGATTCGGCGCACGCCGTCGTTCACGTACTGGGCATCCAGGGCCTGCCGGACGCGTGCGGACGGACGGTCGCCCGACAGCTCGCCGGAGAGCCGAAGCACCACGTAGTCGTCCCGGCGGTCGACCAGGCGGCACTCCACCACGGGCGTCGAATCCCCTCGAGGGCGCCGTGCGGTCCGCACACCATCGACGTACCCATGCCCCCGCCGTCTACGCGCTCGAGGAGGTCGAAAGCCCCGCCTGATCAGGACGTTCGTGTCCGGTTCACCGGCCGGACGGGCCCGGATCGGTGTCCCCCGGGCGAGCCGGCCCGAGGGACCGAACGACCAGGCCCATCGACCGATGGCCTAATCCAACTGCCCGGACGGCCGGAGTCCGGGGGATTTGTGGGCATGGCCCGGCCCCCTGGCTCAACTCCATCCGGGGGCCGCCGATACCACGGGTACACCCCCCGGTCGGGAGGAGGGCTCGGTCCTCACCCGAGGGCCGAGCCCTTCCGACCACCACCCCTGCCTCTCCTCCCGAACCATCTCCCGCCTCCGCGGCCTCGGCCGGGACGGTACCCTGTCGCTCCATGTGCGCTCGGCCGAAGGTGCGGGAGCGGTGAAGGGGATGGACCGTCTGTTGGATCTCCAGCAGGTCGACGTCGCCATCGCGCGCCTCCGTTCCCGTCAGGGGGCCCTCGAGGCCGGCGAGGACGTCCGGCAGGCCCGCGCGAGGGTGGAGGAGGCCGAGCAGGTGCTCGGTGAGCTCCGCCTGCAGCTCTCCGCGATCGACCGCGACGTCCAACGGCTCGAGAACGACGCCGACATGCTGGGCCAGAAGGCCGACGCCGAGGAGAAGCGCCTGTACGACGGCTCTGTGGCCAACCCCAAGGAGCTGGAGGCCATCCAGCACGAGGTGGCGTCGGTCCGGGAACGGCGGCGACGGGTGGACGACCAGCTCCTGGACCGGATGGTCGAACGCGAGGACCTCGAGACGAGGATGGCCGAGGCCGAGGCCGAGCTCCAGCGTCTCCGTCGGGCCCTCGACGAGCTCCGGGGCGAGGCCGGCGTGGAGCTGGACCAGATCGCCGTGTCGCTCCGGGAACGCGAGACCGAGCGCGAGGCCCTGCTTCCCCTGTTCGACGAGGAGCTCCTGGGGTTGTACGAGGACCTCCGGCGCTCCAAGCGCGGCGTGGCGGCGGCGGCGCTCGTCGACGGAGTGTGCCAGGGGTGCCACACGAAGCTCTCGTCCGCCGAGATCGCCCGGCTGAAGACCGTGGACCTCAAGCGGTGCGAGTACTGCGACCGCATCCTCGTCCCGGCGTCCACGTGAGACCACGCCCCGGGACGGGATGGCCATGGGGGGCTCGGCCGTGCGGGTGACGGTGGCCTCGGACGGCGCGGCCCGGGGGAACCCCGGCCCGGCCGGGATCGGGGCGGTGGTCACCGGGCCGGACGGAGAGGTCCTGGCCCGCGTGGCGGAGGGCATCGGCATCGCCACGAACAACGTCGCCGAGTACCGCGCGGCCATCGAGGGGCTCCGCGCCGCCGCGGCCCTGGGCGCCACCGAGGTGGTCCTCCGGGCGGACAGCCGACTGCTGATCGAACAGCTGGCCGGACGGTTCCGGGTCAAGAACCCCACCCTCCAGCGCCTCCACGCGGAGGCCCGGGCCCTGATGCAGAGGTTCCAGCGCGTGCGGCTGGTCCACGTGGCCAGGGAGCTCAACAAGCAGGCCGACCGCGCGGCGAACGAGGGGGTCGACGCCTGGCTGGCGGACGAGGGCGCGGGGTACACCCGGCCGGACCCCGAGCCCGGCCTGTGGGATTGAGCGGACGGGCCCGGCGGTCCCACCCGGTTCGTATACTTGGCGGCGGAGGAGCCGGCCGGACGGCCGCGGCCGGGGTTCGCCCCGGTCGAGGAAAGTCCGGACTCCGCAGGGCAGGGTGCTGGGTAATACCCAGGCGGGGCGACCCGCGGAAAGTGCCACAGAGAACAGACCGCCCCGCCGCGAAGGCGGCGGGGCAAGGGTGAAACGGTGAGGTAAGAGCTCACCAGCGGGCCGGGTGACCGGCCCGGCTCGGCAAACCCCACCCGGAGCTAGGCCAAGCAGGGAGCGTGCCGGACCCGGGACCGCGAGGCCCCGGACCCGGTGGACGGGCGGCCCGCCCGAGCTCCCGGGTAGGCCGCACGAGGGACGCTCGACGTACGGGGGCGTCCCCGGGGCCGCCCGCGAGGGCGGCTCAGACAGATGGCCGTCGCCGCCGCGGAAGCGGCGGGCACAGAATCCGGCTTACAGGCCGGCTCCTCCACCTCCACCCTCGTGCCGCAGCCGCGGTACCGTGCCCACCGTGTCAACCCCGAACGCCCGGTCACGGTTCGCCGTCGGCGCGGCCCTGGCCCTGGTCGTGGCGTTCGCGCCGGCTTGCTCGGGGACCGCGAACGGCCTCCCCCGGACGGTCTCGGAGGCGTCGGGTCGGGCCCCCTCCGTGGCCGGGCCCGCCATCAACGGAGACCTCCCGAACCTGGGCGGCAAGGTGCTCGTGGTGAACTTCTGGAACCCGTACTGCCCGCCGTGCCGCGTGGAGGAACCGGTTCTCGAACGGGCCCACCGCGGGCTGGCCGGACGGGGGGTGGTGGTGCTGGGGATCCACTACACGGGGGGGCAGTGGCCGACGAGCGTGGGGGACGCTCGGAGCTTCCTCCGGGCCGCAGGGGCCACGTACCCGGTCGTCGGCGACCCGGAGGGCCGGCTGGCGAGCGGGTTCGGGATCCGGGCGATCCCCAGCACGGTGATCGTCGACGCGCACGGGGAGATGCGGTTCCGCGTGTTGGGCCGGCTCCGGACCGAGGTGCTCGACGACCTGGTGGGGCGGGTGCTGAGCGCTAGGTCCTGACCCCGGCCATCACGGCCCGGGCCAGCTGCTTGCCCGCGTGGTACGAGGAGCGGACCAGGGGACCCGCCTCCACGTGAGCGAACCCCAGCTCGTCCATCCCGAACCGGGCGTGGCCGGCGAACTCGTCCGGGGTCACCCACCGGTCCACCGGGAGGTGGAACTTCGTCGGCTGGAGGTACTGGCCCATCGTGAGGATGTCGCAGCCGGCGTCCCGGATATCGGCCATGGCCTCCCGGACCTCCTCCGGGTTCTCGCCCATGCCCAGGATGAGGTTCGACTTCGTGACCTGGCCGGACCGGACCCTGCGGGCGATCCGCAGGACGTCGAGCGACCGGTCGTAGCCGAACGCCGGACGGATTCGCCCGTGCTGCCGGCGCACGGTCTCGAGGTTGTGGGCGAACACGTCGGGTCCCGCGTCCACGACGGTGGCGATGTCGCGTTCGCCGCCGGAGAAGTCGCTCGGGAGGACCTCCACCGCGCAGCCCGGGACGGCATCCCGGACCGCCCGCACGCACGCCGCCCAGATCGCCGCGCCCCCGTCGGGGAGGTCGTCGCGAGCCACCCCGGTGAGCACGACGTACCGCAGTCCCATGGCCCGGACCGCCTCCCCCACCCGCCGGGGCTCCTCCTCGTCCACGGCGTGAGGCTTCGCCGTCATCACGTCGCAGAACCCGCACCGCCGCGTGCAGCGGTCGCCCAGGATGAGGAACGTGGCCTCGCGCTCCTCCCAGCACTCGTAGATGTTCGGGCACGCCGCCTCCTCGCACACGGTGTGGAGGGACCGGGTCCGCATGATCCGCTTGAGGTCCGAGTAGTTCGGGCCGGTCGCCGCCTTCACCTTCAGCCACTCGGGCCGGCGGCCGGCGGGGCGGGCCGTCTGCGCGCACCCGACCGAGTGCGCCACGTGGGTGTCCGCGACGGTCTCGCGCGCGGAGGCGTCCACGATCGGCAGGTACAGGCGCCGGAGATGCGGGTTGTGGTCCCGGGAGGACATCGAACCAAGTCTATCCCCGGAACGCGACGAGGCCCCCGTCGACCGGGGGCCTCGTGTGCATCGCGCTGCCGTGCGGGCCGGGGCCAGGACGTGTCTCCATCTGTTCGGCGAGAACTTGCTGAATGCGGATCAGGGATTCGAGGGCGTCCGGTACGCGGTCCAGCCCGAACGACCAGGCATGGTCCGGGCTGTCGGCGGCGTTCATGGCAGCCCTGCGCCGTGGATCAGGACGTACGTGGCCATTACTGGTCCACCCTGGCTCTGTGAGGCTCCAACGATCTTCCCTCCTGAGGGTGCATGCTCTGAGCATCTCGGTGACCGGCGGGGGAAGGGCCAGGTGCCATCGCCCCTCGAGGGCCAGGCTGATACCGCCACCCCC
>DASWED010000071.1:0-1634 GCA_036394995.1 Actinomycetota bacterium | reverse complement strand
CACCGACACGGGGGATGATGGGAACCGTATGGACAGCCTGAAGGGCCATCTGCTGATCGCCGGCGCAGACCTGTGGGATCCCAACTTCCGCCGGACCGTGGTGCTGATCGGCCACCACGACGACGAGGGCGCGGTCGGCGTGGTGCTGAACCGGGCCACGGAGGTCCCGGTCAGCGAGGCCGCCCCGCCCCTGGCCGACCTGGTGGCGCCGGGGGACCCGCTGTTCATCGGCGGACCGGTCCAGCCCCAGGCGGCGGTGGTGGTGGCCGACTTCGAGGAGCCCGAGCGGGCGAACGTCGTGGCCTTCGGTTCCATCGGGTTCCTGCCGGACGAGTCCGACGGCGATTCGATCGGCGGCATCCGAAAGGCCAGGGTGTTCGCCGGACACGCGGGGTGGGGTCCGGGGCAGCTCGAAGCCGAGCTCGAAGAGGGATCGTGGATCGTGGAGCCCGCCCTGGAGGACGACGTCTTCAACCCCGATCCCGACCGGCTGTGGAGCGAGGTCCTCCGGCGGAAGGGGCGCCAGTACGACCTGCTCCGGCTGATGCCCCCCGACCCCTCGCTCAACTAGGCCATCGGCTCGGTGCCACCGCCCGCGGGCACGGGTTCGGGCTCGATCCGGTTCGATCGTGCGGCCGAGTTCTACGACCGGACGCGTGCGCTCTCCTCGGAGGCGGAACGGGCCACCGTCGAGCTGCTGCGAAGTGAGCTCACAGGACGGGGGCGCTGCCTGGAGGTCGGAGTGGGGACCGGACTCATCTCGCTCCCCCTGCACCGCGCGGGCGTGCCGATGGTCGGGCTCGACCTGTCCGGGCCGATGCTGGCCAAGCTGGTGGAGAAGGCGGGCGGCGCCATCCCCTTCTCGCTCATCCTGGCCGACGCCACCCGGATGCCGTTCCGCGACGGTGCGTTCGGCAGCGCCGTCGTCCGGTGGGTGTTCCACCTCGTCCCCGAGTGGCAACGGCTCGTCGAGGAGCTCGATCGCGTCATCGGCCCCGGCGGAACCGCGCTCGTGAGCCTCGGTGGGTTCAATGACACGTGGGGGATCGTCGACCGGTTCCTGGAGCTCGCAGGAGGCGTCCCTTTCGCTGTGGGGCTCGACCCCAGGGACCCAGCCGCGCTCGACCGCGAGTTCGAACGCCACGGGGCTCGGGCGCGCCTGCTGCCACCGATCGCGACCCACGACGACACCACCGTCGGGCAGTTCCTGAACGAGATGGACGCCGGGATGCACTCCTGGACCTGGCGGGTCCCGGACGACGTCCGGCACCGCGTGGGTCCCGAGCTCCGGACTTGGGCTGCGGCGCGATTCGGCTCGCTGGAGCGGCCGGTGGAGCCCGACCTTCAGATCCTGTGGCGAGCGTACGACCTGCCCTGACCCGATATCCTGTCGAAGGCCGCGCCGGCCGCCCCGGAGTCGGCCCGGTGCGCATCGCGCGAAGGAGGAGTCGATGCCCATCATGCCCGTCGGGAAGGTCTGGATGGACGGGGATCTGGTGGACTGGGGCGACGCCAAGGTCCACGTCCTGTCCCACGCCATGCACTACGGCAGTGGCGTGTTCGAGGGCATCCGGTGCTACGAGACCGCGCGCGGCTCGGCCGTGTGGCATCTGGACGAGCATCTCAAGAGGCTG
>DASWED010000070.1:0-2297 GCA_036394995.1 Actinomycetota bacterium | reverse complement strand
GGGGACGCCGATCGCGGCGAGCACCAGGAGGAGGACGAGCAGACGCCGTCCGAACACGACGGGACACGCTATCGCGATTCCGAGGCCCGGACCGGCCCCTCACACCTTCCGGGGAGGGGTCTGTTAGGTTTGCCGACTCGCCCGTGAGGTCCTCTCGTCGTCTGCTCGTGGTCGTCGCGCTGCTCGCGTCGGCGTGCACGTCGTCGGGTGGCACGTCGGCAACCCTACCCGCCCCGACGAGCGGCCCGCCGGTCCCAACCCAGGTCTCCGGGAGAGCGCTGGCAAAGCAGGTGTGCGCGAACCTCTCCCACGAGGTGTTGCTCCGGACCTGGCATGGATACTTCCCCGGGCGGAGTGGGGACATCCAGATCGTTCCCAAGGACCCGAACTTCGTGAACGGTGGGCTGACCCACTCGACGCCGTTCGCGTACACGCAGGATGTCCCCCTGTTCCTGTACGGCCCGGGCTACGTGCGACCCGGCGTGTACGACCGGCCGATCACGCTCGCCGACATCGCTCCCACCGAGGGCTCAATGCTGAAGTACGACTTCCCGGCGCCGGACGGGACGGCCCAGGGCCAGGCCCTGCTCCCCGCCGACGGCCGGCCGCTTCCCCGGCTGCTGCTCACGCTGATCTGGGATTCCGGAGGAATGGACGTACTGAACCGGTGGCCGAACGACTGGCCGTACCTTCGCTCGCTCCGGCCGCACGGCGCCTGGTTCACTCACGTGACGGTCGGCGCGTCGCCGTCGAACACGCCCACCGGGCATTCCATCATCGGAACTGGGGCCTTCCCCATGCGCACAGGCTTCGTCGACGAGTACGTCCGGGTGAACGGGCGGATCCAGAAGCCGAACGCGAACGGCCCGGCGTTCCTGCTCGAGCCGAGCCTTGCCGACCTGTACGACCGCGGCATGGGCAACCGCCCGATCGTCGGGGCCATCGCCAGCCTCTCGGCCCACATCATGATGATCGGGCACGGCTCGATGTGGGGTGGCGGCGACAAGGACCTCGCGGTGGCGCGGGAGGCGCAGTTCGGGCCCACCGCGGGCGCCGAGTCCGACGTGTGGAACCTCACGCCGTCCATGGCCTCCTACTACACGTTCCCGAGCTACGTGAACACCCTGCCGCCCGTGACGGCCTACACGCGAGCCCTCGACCAGGCCGACGGACGGCTCGACGGGGCATGGCGGGGCCATCCCTTTACGGAGCTGCACAACGGGTTCGACACGCCGGCCCGGACCCCCTACCAGACCAGGTTGGTGGAGACGGTGATCGAGCGAGAAGGGTTCGGGAAGGACGACATCCCGGACCTGTTGTCCGTGAACTACAAGGCCATCGATACGATCGGGCACCTGTTCAGCGCCGACGGCGTGGAGATGTCCGACGCGGTCGCCTATCAGGACGAGGCGCTCCGCCAGCTCGTGTCGTTCCTGGATCGCTCGGTCGGAAAGGGTAGGTGGGTCATGGCCCTCACGGCCGACCACGGAACCCAGCGTGATCCCGCGGTGAGCGGCGCGTTCATGATCGATGTCAACAAGATCGAGTCACTGGTCCGCAAGGCGTTCGACAACGACGACGACGGCGTGCCGCTGGTCGAGAAGGTCCGGGCCACCGAGATCTGGTTGAACACGGAGGAGCTCGCGAACAACGGCTTCACCCTCGACGACGTCTCGCAGTTCATCGTGCGGATGACGCAGCAGCAGACGTTCAAGAACCGGAACACCCCGGTCCCCGGCCACGAGGACGACACGGTGTTCTCTGCGGCGTTTCCCTCGTCTATGCTGTCCCGGCTCCCGTGCCTCCCCGAGGCCCGCGCGAGCTGAGCGACGAAGGGGGAGGACCAACCGGATGGCGGTGACCAGGGAAGCCCCGGCCCAGGACCTGGTCCCGGCGCCGGAGCCGGGGAGCCGCTTCCTCCGCCGCCCCGCCGTCTTGGTGCTGGCCATCCTGCTCCTGCTGCTCGCGCTCGGCTGGACGTTCCTGCGCGATCCATCGATCAGCGCCCCGACGCGCGACCCGGCCTGGTACACGTGGCGGTCGAACCTGATCATGCACGACGAACCCGGCCTCGTAGCGGGGGAGTGGGGCCCGTTCAGCATGTTCTCCGGCGGGTACCGGGTCGTGGTCCCGCTCTACGGGTCGGTCCTGCAGCGGGTGGCCGGCATCGACCTGTACACGTTCAGCGCGTTCATGATGATCGGCATACCCATCCTCGCGGGCCTCGCGCTCGGGGCGTTCTCCTACCGGCGCCACCGCGACCCACTGCTGTTCCTGCTGGTGATGATGGCCACGGC
>DASWED010000069.1:0-9292 GCA_036394995.1 Actinomycetota bacterium | reverse complement strand
GCAGGACCAGTGCCGCCGCCGCGGCGTCCTGGACGGCCACCCCGACGGACTTGTAGAGCGTGAGCTGGTCGGGAGACTCGCGGCCGGGGCGGGTGCCGGAGAGGACCTCCCCGATCTCGGCGATGTCGGAGACGACGTCGGCACCGCGCGCTGCCTCCTCGAACGAAGGGGCTGCGGCAACCGGCATGCCCAGCCGGCCGCCGAGGTCGGCCTCCAGGACCGACGCGAGCTCGGGGTTCCGCCCGGCCACCCGGATCTCATGGAACGGACGAACACGCGAGACGGCCACCGCATGCGCGCCCGCCTGGACGCCCGTTCCCAGGATCGCGAGGACCGACGCGTCCTCCCGCGCGAGCACTCGCGTGGCCAGCGCCGATCCGGCCGCCGTTCGGATCGCGGTGATTCCGGTGCCGTCGAGGAGGGCCGCGGGCGTCCCGGTCCGGGGGTCGAACGCCACGATCACCGCCTGGTGCGTCGGGACGGCCGTCCCCGCGTTCCCCGGGAACAGCGACACCAGCTTGGCCTCGAGCATCCCCGCCGACGGGAGCCACGCCGGCATCACGCCGAGGAGCCCCTCGTGCTCGGCGACGAGCGCGGCCACCCGCGGCGGCATCGAGGCCCGACCCGACGAGAGGTCCACCATGGCCTCCGCCAGGGCGTCCACGAGCTCGTCCGGGTCGAGGAGGCTCTCCACCTCCGCCCGGGAGAGGATCAGCACGGCCACATCATCGCGGAGCCCGGACGGGCTGGCGAAACGTGAGGAAACGCCTACACTGGCACTTGGCCACCGGAATCAAGGAGACGCCATGCTCGGCCTGTTCGACCAGCTTGGACCCGCGGAGATCCTGATCATCCTGGCCGTCTTCCTGCTGCTGTTCGGGGCCAAGAAGCTCCCCGAGCTTGCGCGGTCCCTGGGACGCTCCTCCACGGAGTTCCGCAAGGGCCTCAAGGAGGGCGGGAAGGACGATCCCGAGGAGTCGGCGCCCGCCCCCGCGCTCAAGGCGGAGTCGAAGCCGGCGGAGCCCAAGGCCGACTCCAGCACGGAGTAGCGCCCGGCCCTCAGCCGGGCCGCTCGGCCGCCCGTTCCCTGGCGACCTTGCCCAGCACGCCGTTCACGAACCGGCCGGAGTCCTCCGTGGACAGTTCCCGTGCGGCCTCCACCGCCTCCGACACGGCCACGGCCACGGGCGTCTCGGGCAGCCACAGCAGCTCGAACACGGCCAGGCGGAGGATGGCCCGGTCCACGGCCGCCAGGCGTTCCACCGTCCACCCCTCGGCGGTCTCCCCGATCAGCGCGTCGATGGCCTCCTGGTGCGCCTCCACCCCCTCGAGAAGCGAGCGAGTGAACACCGGCTCGGGTTCGCCGCTCACGGCGCGCCATTCGTCCAGGACCTCGGTGGGCGTCGTGCCCGTCATGTCGGCCTGGTAGAGGACGTCGATGGCGGTCCGCCGGTCCGGGTGCCGGGGGTTGATCCGATGTCCGGACGGGCGCCTGCCGGTGGCCCGCTCGCCCGCCTGCGGGGCCTCCTCGTTGTCCACGGCGCTACTTCTCGCGGGTCAGGTACTCGCCGGTCCGGGTGTCGACCTTCACCCGGTCGCCCTCCTCCACGAACAGCGGCACCTGGACCGTGATCCCCGTCTCCAGGGTCGCCGGCTTCAGCGCACCGGACACCCGATCCCCCTTCACCCCGGGGTCGGCCTTGGTCACGGCCAGCACCACCGCCGCCGGCATCTCCACCGAGATCGCCCTGCCCTCGTACAGGGACACGATGGGGGTGAAGCCCTCGGTGAGGTATTTCACCGACTCCCCCGCGATCTCCACGGGGACCTGGTGCTGCTCGTAGGACTGCGTGTCCATGAACACCAGCTGGTCGCCGTCCAGGTACAGGTACTGCATCTCCTTCTTCTCGAGGATGGCCAGGCCGACCTTCTCGTCGTGCTTGAAGGTCCGGTCGAGGACCGCCCCCGTCTTCAGGTTGCGGAGCTTGGTCCGAACCACGGCCTGGCCCTTCCCCGGCTTGTGGTGCAGGAAGTCGAGGACGGTCCACAGCTGGCCGTCCAGCTCCAGGGTCATCCCGTTCTTCAGGTCGTTGGTCGAGACGCTCACGATCGCTCCTTCGATGCTCCGCGCTGCGGGCCGCACCGGCGGCGGCCCGGTGAGGGGTTCACAGGACCACGAGGTCCCTGGTGGACCGCGGCATGGGCCGGCAGCCGGTCTCCGTGACCTCCACCATGTCCTCGATGCGCACGCCCCCCAGGCCGGGGACGTACACGCCCGGCTCGACCGTGACCACCGCCCCGACGGGGAGGACGTCCTCGGACTTGGCCCGCAGGGTGGGTCCCTCGTGGATCTCCAGCCCCACGCCGTGCCCCAGCGAATGGGAGAACTGCTCGCCCCGCCCGGCCTCGTCGATGACCGCCCGCGACGCGGCGTCGGCCTCGCTCCCGGGGATGCCCGCCTTCACGGCGTCGATGCCGGCCTGCTGGGCGGCCTTCACCAGGTCGTGGATCTCCCGGAGCTCCTGGGGGGGCTCGCCGTAGGCCACCGTCCGCGTCATGTCCGAGTGGTAGCCCCGGTACAGCGCGCCGAAGTCGAGCTTCACCACGTCGCCCCGGCGGAGGTCCCGGTCGCTCGGGTGGTGGTGCGGTTCGGCGGCGGACTCTCCGAACGCCACGATCGAGTCGAACGCCAGCCCGTCGGCCCCGTTCTGGCGCATCGTGAGCTCCATCTCGAGGGCCACCTCGCGCTCGGTCATGCCCTCGGCGAGCTTCGCCAGGATCCGTTCGAAGCAGTCGTCGGTGACGGCCTGGGCCCCGGCGATCATCTCGATCTCCTCGGGCTCCTTGACCCACCGCAGGCGCTCGACCTCCTCCGCCGTCGGCACCAGCTCCACGCCCTCGGCCGCCTCGGACAGGTCGCGGTACAGCTTGTACGAGACCCCGCCGGCCTCGAACCCCACCCGCGACACCTCGAGATCCCGGCACGCGTCGGCGAACGACGCGGGGAACGCGGAGTACGTGGTCCGCTCGAAGTCGGGCACCTCCCGCCGGGACTGCTCCGTGTACCGGCCGTCGGTGAGGAACACGCCGCGTTCGGCGTGTAGCAGCACCTGGCCGTTCGAGCCGATGAAGCCGGTCAGGTAGCGCACGTTGGGCAGTCTGGTGATGAGGATCGCGTCCGCGCCGATGTCGCTCAGGCGCGTGGCGAGCCGCTGTCGTCGTCCGGGGAAATCCATGCCAGGGCCTCCAGCGCCAGATGATACCCGCCGGTCCCGGCCCCAGCGATCACGGCCCGGCAGGCCGGCGACACCACCGAGTGCCGGCGGAACTCCTCCCGGGCGTAGATGTTGGTCTGGTGGACCTCGATCACGGGGAGGCCGCACCCCTCCACCGCGTCGCGCAGCGAGTGGGAGTAGTGGGTCAGCGCGCCGGGGTTCACCACGACGGCGGCGTGGCCCTCGGACGGCGCCGCGTTCAGCCACCCCACCAGGTCCCCCTCGTGATCGGACTGCCGCCAGGCGACCGCGTGGCCGAGCTCCCCCGCCCTTCGCTCGATGCCGGCCATGACCTCCTCCAGCGTCTCCCGGCCGTACCGCTCCGGGTCCCGCCGGCCCAGCGCCCCCAGGTTCGGGCCGAACAGAAACAGGACGTTCACATGGCCTCCAGCGTCTCCATGACGACCTCGTCCGGCACGTCGCCCACCACCACCGGGCGCCCGACGTCCTCGAGCAGCACGAAGCGAACCGCACCGCGGCGCTTCTTGTCCATCCGCGTCGCCTCCACGATCGCCCCCGCGTCGGGCAGGGGGCCGCGGGTGGGGAGCCCGAGCGACCCCAGGAGCCGGACGTGCCGGTCGACCAGCCCCGGCGCCGCCACGCCGAGGCGTTCGGCCAGCCGCGCCGCGACGACCATCCCCAGGGCCACGGCCTCGCCGTGGGACCGGCCCCCGAACCCAGTGACGCGCTCCAGGGCGTGCCCCACGGTGTGGCCGTAGTTCAGGAACAGCCGCTCGGCGGCGTCGCGTTCGTCCCGGGAGACCACGCCGGCCTTGATCTCGACGCACCGGCGCACGAGGTCGTGCAGGACCGCGACCGCTTCCTCGTCCCGGGGGGACACGGACACGCTCTCCCGGTGGCGTTCCAGGAGATCCGGGATCCCCCGGTCGAACGCCAGGGCGTACTTCGCCACCTCGCCCAGGCCCGACCGGTACTCCCGCTCCGCCAGGCTCAGGAGGATCGCGACGTCGACGAACACGGCCGCCGGCTGGTGGAACGCGCCAACCAGGTTCTTCCCGTCGGGCAGGTTCACGCCGGTCTTCCCCCCGATCGCGGCGTCCACCTGCGCCAGCAGGGTCGTGGGGACCTGGACGAACCGCATCCCCCGCAGGTAGGTGGCGGCCACGAACCCGGCCAGGTCGCCCGTTGCGCCGCCACCCAGGGCCACCACGAGGTCCTCGCGCTGCGCCTCGCTCCCGGCCAGCCGCCGGTACAGGTCCTCGGCCACCCGGACGGTCTTCGCCCCCTCCCCCTCGGGGACCTCGAGGTGCAGGACGGTCCACCCGGCCTCCTCCAACGCGCGACCCACGGGCCCCAGGAACGCCCCGGCCACCCGGGGGTCCGCCACCACGAACGCCGTCCCTCCGGCGGGAGCCTCAGGGACGGCCAGCCGGAGCCGGGGGAGGATCCCGGCCCCGATGGTCGCGACGTGGGGATGGCCGGGGACGTCGACGGGGACGGTGGCCACGGGAGGACGTCCCTCGACCGCCCCGGCCAGCAGCCGGGCCAGGGACTCGGGGGACTCCCCCGGATCGCCTCCGACGGAGGCGTCGGCGATCTCGTCGTACAGGGGGGCCCGTTCGGCGGCCAGTGCTTCCCACGAGCCGGCCCCGGCCAGCAGCGGCCTGGGCCGGGGGTCCGCACGGAGGCGGGCCGTGGCCTCGGCGGCGTCCACGCGGAGGTGCAGCACCAGCCCGGTCCCGCGCATGACCCGGCGATTCTCGCCCGAGAGGACCGCGCCCCCTCCCGTGGCCACCACGGCCGCCGGTCCATCCGCGGCGACGCACACGGCCGTGCCCTCCAGGGTCCGGAACCCCCGTTCGCCGTCCCGTTCGAAGATCTCGGCGATCGACAGGCCCGCGCTGCGTTCGATCTCCGCGTCCAGGTCGACGAACCCCACGTCCAGCCGTTCCGCCAGGATGGGCCCCACCGCGGTCTTCCCCGACCCCGGCATCCCGACCAGCCAGACGTGTCGGCCCCGACCGGGGCCAGATGCGGTCACGACCCGCCCTCCACAGTCACCCGGAACGCCTCCAGGTTCCGGCGCGTCTCCCCCACCGAGTCCCCACCGAACTTCTCCAGGAGGGCGTCGGCCACCACCAGGGCCACCGCCGACTCCCCCACCACGGCTCCCGCCGGGACCGCGCACACGTCGGTCCGCTGGCGGAACGGGCGGGCGGCCTTCCCGGTGGCCATGTCCACCGTCCGAAGACCGGCCGGGACCGTGGAGAACGGCTTCATGGCCGCCCGGACCCTGATGGGCTGGCCGTTCGTCATCCCACCCTCGATCCCGCCGGCCCTGTTCGACCTGCGCTCGGGAAGGCCTCCGGGTGGCCCCGGGACGATCTCGTCGTGGGCCGCGGTACCGGGGCGGGCCGCCGAGGCGAACCCGTCGCCGACCTCCACGCCCTTGACCGACTGGATGCTCATGATGGCCAGGGCCAGCCGGGCGTCGAGCTTCCGGTCGAGGTGCACGTGCGACCCCAGCCCGGGGGGCGCGCCGAACACGATCACCTCGAACACCCCCCCCAGCGTGTCCCGGGCCTTCTGCGCCGCCCGCACCGCCTCCACCATCCGGGCGCCCGCCTTCGGGTCGGCGCACCGGACCGCCGAGCGGTCGATCGCGGCGAGGTCCCCGGGACCGGGCGGTCGCCGCCCGGCGGGCGTCGCGGCCCGGCCGATCCGGACCACGTGCGACAGCACCGAGATCCCCATCTCGGCCAGGAAGGCCTTGCATACGTACCCGGCGGCCACCCGGGCCGCCGTCTCCCGGGCGCTGGCCCGCTCCAGCACGTCCCGGGCGTCGTCGAAGCCGTACTTCAGCATCCCGGCCAGGTCCGCGTGCCCCGGCCGCGGCGCGGTGAGCCGGGCCGCGGGGTCCGGCGCCGTCTCCACCCCCATCAGCTCGGCGTACTTCGCCTCGAACTCGGCGTTCGGGATGGTCACCGCCACGGGGCTCCCCAGCGTGGCGCCGTGGCGGACACCGCCCCAGATCTCCGCCGGGTCCCCCTCCAGGCGCTGCCGGCCGCTCCGCCCGTACCCCAGCCGCCGCCGGGCCAGCTCACCGCGCAGCCCGCCCACGGAGACCGGGACCCCCGCGGGCATCCCCTCCAGGATGGCCACCAGGCCCCGCCCGTGCGACTCCCCCGCCGTCAGCAGCCGAAGCATCCCCGAATGATATGCAGGGCCGGACCGGCCGATCCCGGGCCGGGCCACCGTGTGGAAAGGGGGCGGTCCCTGGCAGGACCGCCCCCATGACCGGCGACCGCTCCCCCCAGAGGCAGACGCCGGCGTCTCGAACGCAGGTGAAGGGTCTACTTCTGCGGGTTCTCGCAGAGCTCGAACTCCTGGGAGCCGTGCGTGAACGTCGCGCACGACCCGATGATCGACACGAGCTCGAACCCCTCGTCGAAGGTGTCGCCGATCCCCACGGTGTAGGCGGTGCCGTCGACCTCGACCTGCGCCATGTCCTCGCCGTTGCGCTGGAAGATGTCGATCAGGACCACCGTGTGCCCCGCGATCGTGGCGCTGGTGCCGTTCGGCGGCGCGCTCGACTGCGGGGGCGGCGGCGAGACCGACTCCGGGGGCGGGGACGTCGTGGGCGGAGGCGATGACGTGGTGGCCGGAGGCGACGTGGTGGTCGTGCTGCTCGGGCCGGTCGTCGGTGGCGTGGAGGAGGGGCCGCCCCCGCCGCTCGCGCTCACCTTCGGGGAGAACGGGTCGTTCCCTCCGAATGCGATCTCGAGCGGCGGGGTGGGGCGGGGCGACTGGCCGCCCTGCGAGCTGGGCGCGGGGGCCGGCGAGGCCGGCGTGGTCCCCTGCGTCGTGGGCGCGCTGAACGGCGAGTTCTCGGCCTTGCTCGGCTTCAGGATGAGGAAGTAGGCGACCGCCGCGACCACGACGACCATCGCGAAGATGATCATCGCGCGCCGGTCCCTGGTGGTGAGCGCCATCTGGATCAGCCTCCGGTGATCGTGGTCGAGGGAACGGGGGCCGGCGTGCCGCTGGGAACCGGCGTGGGCGCTCCCGGAACGGCTCCGCCCTCGGTGTGTCCCGGGGACGACCCCGGCCCGGCGTTCGTGTCGGTGGTGTAGACCTCGGCGTTCATCGTGAGCTGGAGCTTGGTCTGGTCCTCGCCGCCGGGGCCCACGCTGATCTGGGTCACCCGGACCGCGCGGGGCAGGGTCTCCATCTTGAACAGGAACTCCTCCACCGAGAAGAACCCGCCGCTCACGGTGATCTGGGTGGAGATCACCGAGATCCCCGTCGACGCCACCGTCGGCGTGCCCGGCGACACCGAGAAGAAGTCCACGGCCGCGGAGTCCGCCGCGTTCTGGAGCAGCCGGACCAGGCTCGGCACGTCGGCCGTCGGCGGGATCTTCGTCTCGAGCCTCGCAAGGGTCTTCTGGGCCTTCTTGGCCTCGGCCTTGTCCGACTTGAGGGCCGTCAGCGAGTTCTCCAGGGTCTGCTGCTCCTGCTCCGCCGCCGCCAGGTCGTCGGTCCGCTTGCCCACCGCGGAGATGCGGGGCATCAGCAGGAACACCAGGACCCCCAGGGCCACCACCAATGACACCGCTCCGGCGATGATCCGTTCGCGTCGCTCGTTCACGAGATGCCACCTCCGTGGGCCGCGCAGTCGTTGAGGTCCACCGAGCTGCTGAACTGCCACACCGGCGTCCCGTTCACGTCGCCCAGTTGGGCGCTGGTCAGCCAGGAGTTCTCCCAGCCCTTCAGGCCTTCCAGCTTGGTCAGCCACAGCGCCACGGTCTGCGTGTCCAGCGAGTTCCCCTGGAACTGGAGGTTGCCGATGATCGCGTGCGCCGCCGCGTTGCTGGCCTTGCACGAACCCCCCGCCGCCGGCGCGCCGGTCGTGGCCGGCGGGACGGTCCCGACCGCCGCGGCGGCCGGGGACTGCGCGGTCCCCGTCATCGAGGACAGCCACATCCGGTCGGGCTCCAGGTTCGACAGGTCGTTCAGGATCCGCGACCAGTGGACGGTGTTCACCAGCGCGCCCTCGAGCAGGGTCTTCTGCTGCTCCACCTGGGCCCGGAGCTCCGCGTACTTCTGGAGGGAGGCCACCTTGGACTGGAGCTCGGCGTTCGTGGCCTCCTGGGCCTTCACCTGCTGATCGATGTCGTTCAGCCGGTTGCCCTGGAGGTACCAGAACGCGAGGAGCAGGAGCACCACGGCGCCGCCGGCCAGCGCGATGAGGCCGGTCTGGCGCCGGGCCCGCTGGCGTTGCTTGAGCTCTCGGGGAAGAAGGTTGACCTGGGTCACGGCTTGCCTCCCGGAAGCGCGAGCCCCACGGCCACGGCGAGCAGCGGCTCGGCGTCGGCCAGGGCTTCCTGGGACAGATCGAGCTCCGGGCGAACCCGCCCGAACACCTGTCCGGGTTCCGAGGGCGTCCCGAGGCGCTCCGAGAGCAGGTCGACGAACCCGCCCAGCTTGGAGCCGCCGCCGGTCAC
Organism: Actinomycetota bacterium; assembly: GCA_036394995.1. GTDB lineage: Bacteria > Actinomycetota > UBA4738 > UBA4738 > JACQTL01 > DASWED01. The sequence continues at coordinate 552 of DASWED010000069.1, read as the reverse complement.
CCGGACCCGGCCGATGCGCGAGCCCGGGCTCTGCGCCGCGTAGAACTCGAGCGACGATCGGATCTCGTCGACGAAGCTCACCGTTCGCCCGTTCGCCACCCGGCGGGCGTCCTCCAGGCTCGGCCCGCCCTCCACGGCCTCGCCGCGCTTGAGGCGGTCGGCCTCGTCCTCGGGGATGCCGAGGGCCCGGGCCACGGCAAGGGTGATGTCGTTGCCGCCGGAGGGCAGGATCCTGACGAACCGGGGGACGGTCCGGAGGTGGACGCAGATGCTGGTCACGTCGGCGCCCACGTCGATCAGGGCCTCCTCGTGCGCCTCGTCGAGCAGCTCGCCACCCTCGGCGTCGCCCACGGACCGGATCAGGGCGAACGGGATGAGGTCGAGGCCGACGGGCTCCAGCCTCGCTGCGTCGGCCGTCTGGACGAGCGCGTCCACCATGGCCCGCTGTGCGGCCACCAGGAGCACCCGGATCATCCGGCGCCCCTCCTGCTCGAACTCGTCCAGAGGGTCGAAGTCCAGCACCGCGTCCTCCACCGCGATCGGGATGAACTC
>DASWED010000068.1:0-7221 GCA_036394995.1 Actinomycetota bacterium | reverse complement strand
ACCGCGCCGGCGGGGTCCCGCCGGGCGACCTGTTCGCGACGGCGGACGCGGTGGCCACCCTGATCGGCGGGCCGGTGACGGTCGAGGACCGCCAGTCCCGGCTGCTGGCGTACTCCGGGAGCCAGGGGGAGGCGGACAGCGTGTGGTCGGAGACCGTCGTGGCCCGGCGGGTCCCCGAGCGGATCGTGGAGCGGCTCCGGGCTCTCGACGTCCCCCGCCGGCTGCACGGCGACTCCGGACCGGTGTTGGTCGAGGCCCTGGAGCCTGGGATGGTCGCGCGGCTCGGCGTGGCGGTCCGGGCCGGCGACGAGATCCTGGGCTCGATGTGGGCGGCGGTGGTGGAGCCGCCCCCGGCCGAGCGCCAACGGGCGTTCGCCGAGGCCGCCGAGGTCGTGGCGCTCCAGATCCTGCGGCAGCGGGCCCAGGCCGACGTGGAGCGCCTGGCCCAGGCGGACCTGGTGGTCGCCGTCATCCGGGGGGACGCCGGCGCCGGCGACGCGATCAACCGGCTGGGGCTCGCCGCGCGGGCCTACCGGGTGCTCGCCGTGGGGGCGGGAGGATCCGACGCCGCGGCCGGCGAACGGACCCTGCAGCACCTGTGGGACCTCCTCACGGCCCACCTGGCCGCGTTCCGGGTCCGGGGCGCGGCGGCTCCCATCGGCGGAGTCCTGTACGCGGTCCTGGCCACGGCCGCCGATCCCGAGGCGTCCCGAGTCCGGGGCCTGCACGTGGCGGGGGAGTTCGTGGAGCGGGCCGGGGCCACCGCAGGGCTGGGCGGCTACGCCCGGACGGTACCCGAGATCCCCCGGTCCCGCCAGGAGGCCGACGCCGCGCTCCGCGTGGTCCGGTCGCAGACGGGCGACGGGCGGGGTGCGGCCGCCATCGACGAGGTCCGGATGCCCGCCCTGGTGCTCCGGTTCGGCGATCTCCTGGCCGAGGACCGGGACCTCTACGAACGCCGGATCGCCGCGCTGGTGGAGTCCGATCGCACCCGCGGGACCGTGCACGTCGAGACGCTCAGGGCGTGGCTCGAGGCCTTCGGGGACGTGGCCGCGGCGGCCGCCGCGCTGCACGTCCACCCGAACACCGTCCGCCACCGCCTGGGGCAGATCCGCCGCCTGGCCCGGCTCGATCTCGACGATCCCCAGGAACGCCTGGGACTCGCCCTCCTGCTGGCCACCGGTCACCGCTGATCTCGCGTTATCCATTCGTCTGATCGAACGGCCCGAAGTTTGGCCGATTCGCCAAGGGAAGAAGAACCTGGGCGGGGGATAACTGTGTCGTGCCCGCACCGCCCGCCCAGAAGGGGGCGATCGGGCCGGCCCACAATGCCCGCGGGGCCGGCCCGGTCGGGGAACGGAAGCGAGCGGCCGAGCCACCCGACGCCTGATTCGCAGGCGTCGTTTGTCGTGTCCGGGTTCGTCGGGCCTCGCCCCGGTCGCCTCCCCGACTCGGCCTGCCGGTCGACGTTGACGGATCGGGCCGAAAGCGACACTATTGCGGGCGCAGAGCCCGATTGCCCTCCGGAAAGGCTGCTTCGGTGTCCACATCCGAGCTTCCCTCGATCGTGGACCTGCTGCCGTCCGAGATCGACCGGGCGATCCGGCTCCGCTTGGCCACCGTGGAGGGCGATGTGTTCGTCCGGTTCCGGCTGGACGGCCAGTCCGTCGAGGCCGAGGTCCTGGAGGCCCGGCCCGCCGCGGAGCATCGCCCGTCCGGGACCGCCCTCGAGCTCCGGGGAATGGCGTTCGGCACGTGGCTCCAGGGCATGCTGCGGTCGGAGCATCTGTCCCAGGAGGCGGCGGCGCGACGCGTCGGGGTCTCGCTGAAGACCGTGAACCGCTGGGTGAACGGCCGGACCGAGCCTCGGATGCGTGAGCTCCGGCGGATCCAGGAAGTGTTCGGGGCCAGGCCCCCCCTCTAGCCCGGGCGTCGCCCGCGGCCCGTGGTCTCGCGAGTCAGCACCTACGCACGCGCGGGGCGTTCCGGCGCTCGGGCCTGTGGGTTTGCGCCCCGCGGATGCCCGGCATAGCGTCACGAATTCGGGCCACGAGGCCGCCCTCGATACCCCGCGGGGGTCCCTGCGCCTCGAGTCCCGTGAGTGCGACGCGATCGGGGAGGAAGGGGATCGCGATGGGCATTCGGAGAAGGACCATGGTTGCGGCGGTGTTCGCGGCCGTGCTCGCGGCAGTGATGATCGGCAGCGTCCCCGCGGGCGCGACGAGCCACACGGGCTCGCGCCAGGCGGGATCGCGGACGGCGGCGGCAGGCAAGGTCCAGGCGGCGGGCTGTCAGCTGAACTCGGCCCGCGGCCAGATCCATCACGTGATCTACATCCAGTTCGACAACACGCACTTCCTCCGGGACAACCCCAACGTCCCGTCGGACCTGGAGCAGATGCCGCACCTGTTGAACTTCATCCAGAACAACGGCACGCTCCTGACGAACGACCACACGGCGCTGATCTCCCACACGGCGACGGGGATCCTCACGTCGCTCACCGGTGTGTACCCGGACCGGATGGGGCAGCCCGTCTCGAACAGCTACAAGTACTTCACGACGTCGGGGGTGCCGCGCACCGCCGTCTCGTTCGCCTACTGGACCGCCCCCCAGTACGACCCGGCCGGTCCGCCGTTCCCGCCGGCCGCGCAGACGGACCTCACGCCCGAGATGATCAACGAGAACGGCGTGGTGGCGCCGGCCCCGTGGGTCCCGTACACCCGCGCGGGGTGCGACTTCGGCGCCGTGGCCACGGCCAACACCATCCTCGAGAACACCGGGATCGACATCCCGAGCTTCTTCGGCCCGAACTCCCCGGAGGCCATCCAGGCCGCCAACGACAGCCCGGGTGCATCGGCGACGCAGACGTTCGCGGACTACGTCGGGATCGGCGTCCACTGCGCGCAGAGCTCGGCGATCTGCGGTGCGTCCGCGAACTCGCACGCCGACCTGCTGAACGACGAGCCCGGCGGGTACAGCGGGTTCGAAGCCCTGATGGGCGCGAAGTACGTGAACCCGGTGATCAAGCCGAGCGGTCCCATGACGGACCTCAACGGAGCCACCATCCAGGACCAGAACGGCCACATCGGCTTCCCGGGGTTCGACGGGATGGAGGCCAAGGTCTCCCTGGCCTACACCGCGCAGATGCAGGAGGCCGGGATCCCGGTCACGTTCGCCTACGTCTCCGACGCCCACGACGACCACGGGACGTCGGGCAACATCCACTTCGCGTACGGGCCCGGCGAGGCCGGGTACGAACAGCAGCTCCAGGAGTACGACACCGCGTTCCAGCAGTTCTTCGCCCGGCTGGCCGCGGACGGCATCAACAAGTCCAACACGGCGTTCGTGTTCACCGTCGACGAGGGCGACCACTTCGTCGGCGACCCGCCCGACAATCCCAGTTGCGACGGCGTCACCACGCCGTGCACGTACAACCGGGTCGGCGAGATCAACGCCAACCTCGGGGCCATGCTCCGGACCCAGTACGGCGACTCCACGCCGTTCGCCGTCCACTCCGACGACGCGCCCACGGTGTACGTGAACGGCCAGCCGGGGCGGACCGACCCGGCCGTTCGGCAGCTCGAACGGGAGAGCGGCCAGCTCCACTGGGTCAACCCGTACACGGGGAACGACGAGCCCGGCATCATCCAGGCCATGGCCGACCCCGTGGAGGAGAAGGCCCTCCACATGGTCACGGCCGACCCCTACCGGACGCCGACGTTCACGCTGTTCGCCGATCCGGACTGGTTCTTCTTCACCTCCGCGTCACCGGCGACGTGCTCCACGCCGGACGCGTGCGCGTTCATCCCGCCGAGGACGAACCAGAGCTTCGCGTGGAACCACGGCGACATCCAGGAGGACATCGCGACGACCTGGGTGGGGTACGTCGGACCGGGCGTGCGTCCGCTCGGCCAGACGCAGGCGCTCTGGACGGACCACACCGACGTCCGTCCGACCCTGCTCACGCTGGTCGGGCTCACGGACGACTACGAGACGGACGGCCGGACCGTGTTCCAGGTCCTGCGGAAGTGGGCGCGCCCGAGCGCCATCAACGCCTACCCCAAGCGGCTGGCCCGGCTGGAGGCCGCGTACAAGCAGCTGACGGCTTCGTTCGGGAAGTTCGGGATGGAGACGCTGGAGGCGTCGAGCGTCGCCCTGGCGAGCGGTTCGCCCGGGGACGACAGCTCGTACTCGTCGATAGAGTCCTCGATCGAGACCCTGACGAACCAGCGCAACTCGCTGGCGCTCTCGATCCGCCATGCGATCAACCAGGCGGAGTTCAACGGGGTCACGCCGGGCCCGTCGCAGATGCACACCTGGCTCGTCCAGGCGAACCATCTGATCCAGGAGGCGACGGACCTGGCCTGACGCCTGACCGGCTGCCGCAGAGTCGAAACGGAGGGCTCGCGTCCCGCGCATCGGGCGCGAGCCCTCCGACCTTGCCGAAGGGGTCCTCGATCCCGGGCCAGACCGGGCTGACCGGCCGACCGGAACCCCCGTCGTGGGTCCGTCCGACGGATACGCTGGTCGCCGCATGGTGACGTGTCCGTCGTGTGGCGCAGAGCATCCGGACGGGTTCCGGTTCTGTCCGAGCTGCGGCGCGGTGATCGCGGAGCCCGGAGTGGCGGGCGGCCGCGACGTCCGCAAGACGGTGACGATCGTCTTCTGCGACGTCGTCGGCTCGACGGCGATGGGCGAGACGCTGGACCCGGAGGCGGTCCGGCGGGTGATGGCGCGGTACTTCGATCGCATGCGGACGGTCCTCGAGCGCCACGGAGCCACCGTCGAGAAGTTCATCGACGACGCCGTGATGGCGGTGTTCGGGATACCCGAGGTCCGGGAGGACGACGCCCTCCGGGCCGTGCGCGCCGCGGCCGAGATGCGCGAGGGGCTCCGTGAGCTCAACAAGGAGCTGGAGCGGGACTTCGGCGTCGAGCTCGAGAGCCGGATCGGAGTGAACACCGGGGAGGTGGTGACGGGGACCGGCGCCGGGACCCTCGCCACGGGCGACGCGATGAACGCCGCGGCGCGGCTGGAGCAGGCCGCCGCTCCGGGCGAGGTGCTGGTCGGCGCGGTCACCTACGCGCTCGTCCGGGACGCCGTGGAGGCCGAGCCCGTCCCGCCGATCTCGGTCCGCGGGAAGGCGGAGCCGGTCCACGCGTACCGCCTCGCGGTCGTCACCGGGGCGCACGGGGTGGCCCGGCGCTTCGACACGCCGATGGTGGGCCGGGAGCGGGAGCTCCGCATGCTTCGGGAGGCCCTCGATCGGGCAGTGTCCGACCGGGCATGCGTGCTGTTCACCCTGCTCGGCACGGCCGGGGTGGGGAAGTCCCGGCTGATCGAGGAGTTCCTGGCGGGGCGAAACGGGGTCCGCGTGCTGCGGGGCCGGTGCCTCCCGTACGGCGACGGCATCACGTATTGGCCGGTGGTGGAGATGCTGACGCAGGGTGCCGGGCTGGGCGGGGTGGCGTCGCCACAGGAGACACGCGAACGTCTGCTCGAGCTGATGCCCGACGAACGCGACTCGGCGCTGGTGGTCGATCGGCTCGGACAGCTCCTCGGCCTGGCCGGCGCGGAGGGCGTCCCGGACGAGACGCACTGGGCGGTCCGGAAGCTCCTGGAGGCGATGGCCCGGCAGGAGCCGCTGGTGGTCGACCTCGACGACCTTCACTTCGCGGAGCCCGCGCTGCTCGACCTCGTCGAGCACGTCTCCGATTGGACCCGCGGAGCGCCCATCCTCCTGGTGTGCAGCGCACGCCACGACCTCCTCGACGCCCGGCCCGACTGGGGCGGAGGGAAGCTGAACGCCACGACGATCGCGCTCGAGCCGCTGTCCGGGGAGGAGACCGAGGCGGTTGCCCGGAACGTGGCGGGGGGCTCCCTCCCACCCGAGCTCGCCACGCGAGTGGGCGAGGCGGCCGAGGGCAACCCGCTGTTCGCAGAGCAGTTCGTGGGGATGCTGGTCGATCAGGGCGCGCTCGCAGAGGGCCGAGCTGGGACCACGGCCGCCCGGATCGAGGTGCCGGGGTCGATCGCCGCGCTCCTGGAGGCCCGGATCGAGCGGCTCCCCGAGGCCGAGCGCGCCGTGCTGGAGCGGGCGTCGATCGAGGGCAAGCTCTTCCACCGGGGCGGGATCCTCGCGATGACGCCCGAGGACGAAAGGGGGCCCTCGGACCGCCACGTGATGGCCCTGGTTCGTCGGGACCTCGTCCGGCCCGACGAGGGCCTGTTCCCGGGCGAGGACGCATTCCGCTTCCGCCACCTCCTGATCAGGGACGCGGCGTACGCCAGGATCCCGAAGGAGCGCCGGGCCGAGCTCCACGAACGCTTCGCGGAGTGGATGGAGCGAGTGGCCGGCGAGCGAGCCCCGGAATTCGAGGAGATCGTCGGCTACCACCTGGAGCAGGCCTGGAGGTCCCGGCGGGACCTCGGCCCGCTCGACGACCCGGGCCGGTCGCTCGGTGCCCGGGCCGCGAGGCACCTCTCGGCGGCCGGGTCCAGGGCGTTCGCCCGAGGTGACTACGCGGCGGCCTCGAACCTGCTGGAGCGGGCGGTGGCCGCGACCCCGGACGGGACGCCCGGTCGCGCGGCGCTCCAAGCCGACCTCGCGAACGCGTTGGGCGATCACGGCGAGCACACGCGGGCCGTCGAGGTCGCGACGGAGGCCATCGCGGCCGCCGAACGCGAGGGGGACCGTCGGGCGGCCCTCCTGGCGGATCTGTGGTCGCTGTTCTACGGGAAGTTCGATGCCCGGCGGGGAGGTCCCGCGATCGCGGGGAGGATCGTGGCCGACCTGGAGCGGCTCGGGGACGCCGCGACGACCGCCCGAGCCTTGATCATCCAGGGCGCATTCGTCATGTGGGACGGCCGGACCACCGACGCCGCCGAGATCCTGCAGCGCGCCGCCGACCTCGCGCGTGACGCGGGCGAGCGGGGCACCGAGCTCGAGGCGCTCGGGGTCCTCGCATTGGCCCGCGCGGAGGGCTCCACCCCGGTCGATGAGGCGCTGGCCCGGTTGGAGGGGGTCCGGGAGCGCATGGGGGAAGCGCCCCGGGGCCTGGGGTTCCTGTACACGGCGGAGAGCACCCTGCTCGGCCTGGCCGGGAGGGTGGAGGAGGCCCGGGAACGCTGGGAGCTCGGGCACCGGATGCAGGAGGAGCTCGGCCGCCGGGCGGCCGCTGCGGCGACGACGATGCACCTCGCGGACATCGAGCTTCGCTG
>DASWED010000067.1:0-37928 GCA_036394995.1 Actinomycetota bacterium | reverse complement strand
CTCTGGAGGCGCCGCGGAGGCCGTGGCGGACGGCGAGACCGGCCTGGTGGTCGACGGCCGGCACCCCGGGGCGGTGGCCGAGGCCGTCGCCGGGCTGCTGGCGACCCCGGCCCGGGCCGAGGCCATGGGGAAGGCCGGCCGGGCCCGCGTGGAGCGGCTGTTCACATGGCCTCGGCTCACGAACGGGCTGGCGCAGTGGCTGGCCGAGGCGTCACGATAGGGCCCACACGAACCCAGGAGGAAGCCATGCCGGGCGACACGATCACGAGGCGGTTCCACGACACGGCGGAGCGACAGGGCGACCGCGCCGCCCTGAAGTACCGGGACGGCGAGGACTGGGCGGAGATCTCGTGGACGGGCTACGCCGAGGCCGTCCGGGAGGTGGCCATGGGGCTCGCCGCGCTGGGGGTCCGCCCCGGGCAGGCCGTGGCGATCCTGTCCCGGAACCGGCCGGAGTGGCACATCGCCGACATCGGTGCCATGTGCGCAGGCGCGATCACCGTGCCCGTCTACACGACCAGCTCGCCCTCGCAGGTGGCCTACATCGCCGGGCACTCCGATGCCTCGGTGATCCTCGTGGAGAACGAGGAGCAGCTGCTGAAGGTGGAGAAGGAGCGCTCGGAGCTCCCCGCGCTCCGGCACGCCGTGGTGCTCGACGACTACCCGGAGTCGGCGGACGGGTTCGCGCTCTCGTTCGCCGTCCTCCGCGAGCGGGGCCGCGCGTACGACGCCGAGCACCCCGGCGAGTACGAGGAACGGTGGCAGGCCCCCTCGCCCGAGGACGTGGCCACGATCGTGTACACGTCCGGGACCACCGGGCCACCGAAGGGCGCGATGCTGACCCATTCGAACGCGGTGTGGACGGTGGGGTCGCTGCTGCAGGTGTTCGACGAGCCCTTCGGGACGGGCAGGCGGCTGTCGTTCCTCCCGCTCTCGCACATCGCGGAACGGGTCACCTCGCACATGTCCCAGGTGGTGAACGGCATCGAGACGTGGTTCGCGGAGTCGCTCGACACCGTCCTGCGGGACCTCCAGGCGTGCCGGCCGACGGTGTTCTTCGCGGTCCCCAGGGTATGGGAGAAGTTCTACGCCGGGATCCAGGCCCGGCTGGCCGGGCTGCCCGAGGAGCAGCGCCAGGCCGCGGAGGGCGCCGTGTACGTCTCCACCGCCGTGGTGGAGATGCGCCAGGCGGGCGACGAGCCCATCGAGGAGATGACCCACGGCCTGCACGAGGCGGAGGAGAAGATGTTCGGCCCCCTCCGGGCGGCGCTGGGCCTCGACCAGTGCACGTACTTCGTGTCGGGGGCCGCGCCGATCAACGCGGAGATCCTGAAGTTCTTCCACGCGGTGAACATGCCGATCGCGGAGGTGTACGGCCAGACCGAGGGCACCGGCCCCACCTCGCTCAACCCCCGGGACCGCATCAAGATCGGGACCGTGGGCCCGCCCATCCCTGGCGTGGAGGTCCGGATCGCCGAGGACGGGGAGATCCTGGTCCGGGGCGGGAACGTGTTCCCCGGGTACTTCAAGAACCCCGAGGCCACGGCGGAGATGCTCGCCGACGGGTGGATGCACACCGGCGACGTGGGCGAGCTGGACGAAGACGGCTACCTGAAGATCACCGACCGGAAGAAGGACCTCATCATCACGGCGTCGGGCAAGAACGTGGCCCCCCAGGAGCTGGAGAACGCGCTGAAGTACCACCCGCTGATCAGCCAGGCCGTGGTGATCGGGGACCGCCGTCCGTACCTGGTGGCGCTCATCACGCTGGACCAGGAGGCGCTGCCGAAGTTCGCCGCGGACCGGGGGATCGCCGAGACGGACCCGGCGGCGCTGGCCGAGCACGCGGAGGTCCAGGCCGCGGTGGCGGCCGCCGTGGCGTCGGTGAACGCGGAGTTCTCCCGGGCCGAGGGGATCAAGCGGTGGAAGGTCCTGTCCCGCGACTTCCTGATGGAGGCCGAGGAGATCACGCCCACCCTGAAGGTCCGCCGCCGGGCGATCGTCCAGAAGTTCGCGCCCGACATCGAGGACCTGTACTCCTGAGCGCGGTCTCGTTCGGCGGGGTCGTCGCGCGGCTGGCGGTCCGCGCGTGGGTCGCCGCGGCCACGCCGAGCCCCACCGGGACGGGCTCCGCCGCCTCCGCGGGGCGCGGGGCGGGGTTCTACGTGATCCTGGCCGTGCTCGCAGGGGCGCTCGTGTTCTCGGCGTGGAGGCTCAGGCGCGGGCGGTGAACGGCCGAAAACACAACGGAGGGCCCGAGCCGGTCCGCACCTGGGACCAGGGGTTCGTGGGTGCGTCGCCGGGACGGGTCTTCGAGGTGCTTCGGGAACCCGAGGGCTATCCGGCCTGGTGGCCGGGGGTCCGGCGGCTCGGCGACGGGCGGCTGCGGCTCCCCGGGATGCGGCCGGCGACGGTGACGGTGGACCGGGTGCGACCGGGGGTCGGGCTGTTCGTCCGGCTCTCCGGGGGGCCCGGCGGGCTCGAGGGGCACCTGGAGTGGTACCTCGAGCCGTTCGAGGAGGGCACGATGGTGAACGGGATCACGGATCTGGGGGCCGGGCGGCGATGGCCGCCCCGGAGAGTGCTGCGGATCCGGTCCGGGCTCCGGTCGGCCATGGTCGCGCTGAAGGAGATGCTGGAGTGAGCACCGACGCACGGATCCGATGTGACCAGTGCGGGGCCCTGGCCTCGCCCGGCGCCGAATGGTGCCAGCAGTGTTACGCGCGGCTGACCGGTGCCGCCGCGGCCTCACCGACCCCTGCCGGCCGGCACGCCGGGCCCCCGGCGGAGGTCCCGGCGCCGCCCATGCCGGTCGCCCCGCGGGCGCCCCGGAACCTCGACGGGATCCCCACGGTGATGGCCTCCACGGACGCCCATACCGGCGCCGGGGCTGACCTCGAACGTCCCGCGGAGCCCCACGGCCCGCAGAACCCGTCGACCCTCCTGGCCGCCCTGTGGGAGCTTCCGACCGTCCCCGGGCCCGACATCAGGAGGGACCTGCCCGTCCGCCCGGGCCACCATCCCGGGGCCGTGGAGGCCGGCGGCCCCGATCCCGCCGCCGAGCCGTCGAGCCCGGCGCCCGGGGGACCGTCCCCGAACGGGGACGGGACCACGTTCACCGACGGCCCGCCCACCGACCAGGCCCGCCCCAGTCCCACATGGCCCTGCGCCGTGTGCGGAAGGCCCAACGACCTGTCCCGGGACACGTGCTCCGTGTGCGGGGCGTCGTTCTCCAAGCTGTTCGAGCAGGAGGAGACGAGGCCCAAGGTGGCGCCGAACACGGCGGTGGCCCGGTCCCTGATGTTCCCCGGCCTGGGCCACGCCGCCGCCGGACGCAAGGCCGAGGGACTGGCCCGGGCCGTCCTGTTCCTGTGGTGCGCGGGCACCGCCCTGTTCCTGCTGACGAACCCGCCCGCGCGCGGGCTGGGGATCCTGCTGCCCATGGCAGTGGTCTTCGTGATGGGGGCGCTGGTCCTGTATGCGGCCACCGCCCTGGACGCGTTCCGGCTGGCCTCCGGGGAGAAGCAGCTGCTGTCGTCCCGGAGCCTGCTGTACGGGACCGCGGGCCTCATGATGCTCTCGGTGGGGTCGCTGTTCCTGATGGTGACGCGGGCGGGCCACCTCCAGTAGCGGTCAGCGCTCCAGCGCCTCGAGCGCTCCGGGCAGCTCCGTGAGCCGTTCCACGACGGCGTCGGGGAGGACCGACGGATCCTCCTCCCGGCGGAACTCCCGGGTGAGCACGGCGCGCATCCCGGACCCCTGGGCCCCCCGGACGTCGTCCAGCAGGCGGTCGCCCACGAACACCGCCGCACCGGGCTCCACCCCGAGCTTGCCCAGCGCGTCGGCGAAGATCGCTGGATCCGGCTTCCGGGTCCGGACCTCGCTCGAGAACGTGGTGGCGTCGAGCCGCTCCAGGATCCCCAGGGCCTCGAGGTCGGCCCGCATGAGGTGGGGGAGGAGGGCCACGTTCGACACCAGCCCCAGCGCGAGCCCGCGGTCCCGCAGCGCGTCGAGGACCCCCAGCGTCTCCCGCGACACCGTGATGGTCTTCGAGTACGCCGAGTGGTCCAGCGCCACGACGTGCCGGACCACGTCGGCGGGGACGGTGAGCCCGAGGGTCGCGGACAGCACCTCGTCGAACACGGCGACCAGGTCGAGCTCCTCCAGGCGCCGGGCCTCGTAGGACGCCGTGACGCGCCGGTCGATCTCCCCGGCCACCCGGTCGATGAGGTGGCCGACCTCCGGGGCCTGGATGTACAGCGCGGCCTCCACCCGGTCCCGGATCTGCTCGTAGGCCGCCATGAGGGCCTCCTCGGTCCGTCGGAAGTCGACCAGCGTGTGGCCGTAGTCGAACAGCACGGCCCGGACCGGTTCCGCCATGATGGCCCGAGCGTACCCCGCCGGGGTCGCCCGGCGAGGTGATGGACGAGGCCATGGAGGGAAAGCTCCGGGAGGAAACCCTGGCGAACGAGCCCGCGAGCGCGGGACGAGAGGAGGGGACGGTGGCGGAGCAGACCGAGGGGTCCATCACGATCGCGGCGTCGGCCGAGGACGTGATGGCCGTGATCGAGGATTTCGAGGCCTACCCCGAGTGGAACGACATCAAGACGGCCAAGATCGAGAAGAAGGACTCGTCCGGGCGGGCCAGCGAGGTGACCATGGAGGTGAAGGCCCCGTTCATCGGCGACGTCCGCTACACGCTGGCCTACAAGTACAGGGCCGACAACGGAGGAGTCTCCTGGACCTCGAAGGAGATCGAGGGCGGGATCAAGGACATCAAGGGCGAGTACGAGCTCGACGAGCTCGACGACGAGGAGACCAAGGTCACGTACCGGATGTCGATCGAGCTGAAGATGAAGGTCCCGGGGTTCGTCCGCAGGCAGGGCGAGAAGCAGATCGTCGACGGCGCCCTGAAGGGGCTGAAGAAGCGCGTCGAGGGCTGAACTGCCCCCCGCAGCGGCCGCCGGGGCGGTGGGGCGGACCGACCGCTAATCTAGGCGGCGATGCGCGTGCTGCTGTTCACCGGGAAGGGGGGCGTCGGCAAGACCACGGTCGCCGCCGCCACCGCCGTGTCCGCGGCCCGGGCGGGCAAGCGGGTGATGGTCATGAGCACGGACCCCGCGCACTCCCTGGCCGACTCGTTCGACGTGGAGATCGGCTCGAACAGGACCCAGCTCGAGGAGAACCTGTGGGCCCAGCAGATCGACGCCCAGCAGCGGCTGGAGTCGAACTGGCGCGACATCCAGGAGTACTTCATCGCGCTCATGAACTGGGCCGGGGTGGACACCATCCAGGCCGAGGAGCTCTCGGTGATCCCGGGGCTGGACGAGATCTTCAGCCTGATCGACGTGAAGCGGCACGTGGAGTCCGGCGCCTACGACCTGCTGGTGGTGGACTGCGCGCCCACCGCGGAGACCCTCCGGCTGCTGAGCCTCCCCGAGATCATGAACTGGTACATCGAACGGATCTTCCCCGTGGAGCGGCGCGTGGTGAAGACCCTCCGACCACTGGTCACGAAGATCACCTCGCTCCCGATCGCGGACGACCGGTTCTTCGCGAGCGTGGAGAAGCTCCACCGCAACCTCGACGCTGTGCGGCGGATCCTCATCGACGAGCGGGTGTCGAGCGTCCGGCTGGTGGTGAACCCCGAGAAGATGGTGATCGCGGAGGCCCGGCGGACCTACACGTACCTGTCGCTGTTCGGGTATCGGTGCGACGCGGTGGTGGTGAACCGGATCATCCCGGACACCGTGACCGATCCCTACTTCGGCAAGTGGAAGGAGATCCAGGCCGAGCACCTGGCCACCGTCCACGAGTCGTTCGACCCCCTGCCGATCCTCACGGCGAGGCTGTTCGACCAGGAGATGGTGGGGGCGGAGCTCCTGTCCCGGATGGCCGCCGAGGTGTACGGGGAGCTGGACGTCACCGAGATCCTGCACGTCGAGGAGCCCATCCGGGTCCGCAAGCGGGGCCAGGCCTACGTGCTGTCGTTGCGCCTGCCGTTCGCCTCCCGGGACGACCTCGACATGCACCGGCGCGGCGACGAGCTGTTCGTGAAGGTGGGGGCGTACAAGCGGAACCTGATCCTGCCGCAGACGCTTCAGCGCCTGACGATCAGGGACGCGGCCTTCGTCGAGGACCGACTCGAGATCCGGTTCGTCCGCGAGCCGCGGCCCGCTGCCCAGGCGGCGTTGCGGTGACCCGGGGCCTGCCGAGCACCGACCACTCGAATCGAAGGGGGCTGATCCATGGCTGAGGCGAGGACCGGCTCGGGCTCGGGGAAGTCCGGGTCCCGCCGTCCCCGCGAGACGGACGCATCCCGGGCGGATGGCGCGCCGGGCGCGGGTGGGCAGGAGCAGGGCGGCGGGGCTCCCCGCACGGGGATGCCCGTGTGCCCGGTGGCCTTCTGCCCCGTGGGCATGGCGCTGACGTTCGCCGAGGCCGCCCGCCCCGAGGTGGTCCAGCACCTGATGGCCGCCGGACACGAGCTGCTGCTCGCCGTGAAGGCCGTCATCGACGCCCGGGCCGAGGCCGTGGGCGGCGAATCCGGGCTGGAGAGGATCACGATCAGGTGAGACGCGTGCCGGTCCGCGCCCGACGGAACCGGCGACATGGAGGCGACCGTGGCTGACCTGGACCGGACGTTCCTCCGCGAGCTGGCCCACTGGGAGCCCGACGGAGTGCCCGTGACCACCGTCTACCTCGGGGTGGACGGGCGGTCCATGCCCCGCAAGCAGGACTACGAGCTCCGGCTGGAGGACCTCCTGCGCCGGGTCCGGGACCAGGCCGCCGCGCTGGCCCCCGGGGCCCGGCGGTCCGTGGAACGCGACGCCGGGCGGGCCCGGGAGTTCGTCCGGGAGAGCTTCGTCCGGGCCGGCCACCGGGGCCTCGCGGTGTTCTCCGCGTTCGGCGCCGGCCTGTGGGAGACGGTGGCGGTGTCCCGGCCGGTGCCGAACCGGGCGGTGGTGGCCCCCCACCCCGACCTGGCCCCGCTGGACTGGCTCCTGCACGCCTACGAATCGTTCTGCACCGTCCTCGTGGACTCGGCCAGGGCCCGGTTCTTCCTGGCCGAGCTGGGCCGGATCGAGGAGCGCAGCGACCTCGACGAGGAGCACGTGCGCCGCCACGACCAGGGGGGGTGGGCCCAGGCCCGGCTCCAGCGGCACGCCGACGACCTCCGCCGCAAGCACCTCCGGCGGACTGCCGAGGCCCTGTTCGAGTTCTCGCAGCGGCGCCCGTTCGACCACCTGATCCTCGCCGGGCCGGAGGAGGTCGTGACGGAGTTCGAACGGGAGCTCCATCACTATCTCCTGCCCAAGGTCCGGGACCGGGTCTCCCTTCCGGTGACCGCGACGGCGAACGAGGTCCTGCAGCGGAGCCTGGCGCTGGAGGAGGAGATGGTGGCGGCGCGGCAGAGCCGCGTGGTCGAGCGGCTGGCGGCCGAGGGACCCGGCGGCGGCGCGGTCTCCGGGCTCACGGCGACGCTGACCGCGCTCTCGGATGGACGGGCCGAGACCCTCGTGGTGGCGGACGGGCTCGCTGAGCCGGGGGTGGAGTGCCCCGAGTGCGGAGGGCTGGGCGAATGGGGCGAGGCCTGCCGGACATGCGGTGCGCCCACCCGGCGGATCCCCGACGTGGTGGAGGCGGCGGTGGCCCGGGCGTTCCGCTCGGGATGCCGGGTGGAGATGGTGGCCGGAGACCGCGCCGTGGCCGTGCCTCGCGGGATCGGCGCCATCCTTCGGTTCTAGGCGCATTCGGATGGCGGGTGGAGGGGAGGCCGTGGCGGGGTTCGGGGCCGAAGCGGGGTCGGGGGCCGTGGAGGCTGTCGGGCTCGACATCGGCGGGACGAAGATCGCCGGTTTCCGGGTCACGGCGGACGGTGTGATCCTGCAGCGCGTGGTGGCCCCCACTCCCGCCGGGGACGACCGGGTGGTGTTCTCGGCGGTGGAGGCGGTGGCCCGGCAGGTGGTGGGGGGGCGGGCCGCGGCCATCGGGGTGGGTGTGGCCGGGATCGTGGAGTTCGCGGCGGGGGTCGTGCGGTACGGCCCGAACCTCCCGTTCCGGGACCTGCCGCTGCGCGACTGGCTGTCCCGGAGCACCGGCCTGCCCTGCCTGGTCGACAACGACGCGAACGTCGCCGGGTGGGGCGAGTTCCGGCTGGGGGCGGGGCGGGGGAGCGCACACATGCTCCTGGTCACGGTGGGGACGGGGATCGGCGGGGCCATCGTGGATGGGGGACGTCTGTTCCGGGGCGCGCACGGGTTCGCCGCGGAGATCGGGCACATCATCGTGGAGCCGGGCGGGCCGCTGTGCGGGTGCGGCAACGAGGGGTGCTGGGAGCAGGTGGCGTCGGGCCGGGCCATCGGCCGGCTGGGCCGGGAGGCGGCGGGCCGGGAGCCCGGCTCCCTGCTGGTGGAGTTCGCCGATGGTGATCCGTCGATGGTGACCGGCCCGGTGGTCACCGCGGCGGCGAAGCAGGGGGACCTCACGGCGATCGCGGTGCTGGCCGAGGTGGGACGGCGCCTCGGGGAGGGCATCGCCGGGCTGGTGAACGTGCTCGACCCCGAGGTGGTGGTGGTGGGGGGCGGCGCCATCGACGCCGGGGACCTCCTCCTGGAGCCGGCGAGGGAGGCCTACCGTCGCGCGGTGGAGGCCCCGGAGTCCCGGCCGGACGTCCCCATCGTGGCGGCCAGCCTGGGGAACGACGCCGGCGCGGTGGGGGCCGCGCTCCTGTCCATGGAGGAGCCCGTCGTGGGGGGACCGTGACGCGGCCCCGGCTCGGGGTCGTGCTGCCGATGTTCTCCGGCCGCCCGGAGCGCGTGATCGAGGTGGCCCGCCGGGCCGAGGAGCTCGGCTACGCCGGCGTGTTCGCGTTCGACCACTTCTTCCCGCCGGGAGCCCCGCCGGACCGCCCGTCCCTCGAGGGCTTCACGACCCTGGCGGCCGTGGGGGCGGTCACCGAACGCGTCCGGGTCGGGACCCTGGTGGCCAGGGCCCAGCTCCGACCGGCCGGCCTGGTGGCGAAGATGGCCGCCGGGATCGACGAGCTCACCGGGGGGCGGATGATCCTGGGGATCGGCACCGGAGACCCCATCGACGAGCCCGAGCACCGGGCGTTCGGCATCCCGACGCTGTCGAAGCCCGAGCGCCGGGCCCATCTGGCGGAGACGGTGGCCGCGGTGAAGGCCCTCCTGCGCGGGGAGCCGTGGGAGGGGGGCGACCACGTTCCCCCGGTGGCCGGCCCGCTGCTGCCGCCCCCGGCCACCCCCGGCGGGCCGCCGGTGTGGGTGGGGGCGCAGTCCGACGAGGTGGTCCGCCTGGCCGGGTCGGTGGCCGACGGATGGAACGGCTGGGGCCTGGACCCGGTCCCGTTCGCCCGCAAGGCCCGGCTGCTGGCCGAGCAGGCCGGTGCGGCGGGGCGGGAGGCCGAGGCCACGTGGGCGGGGATCGCGCTGGTGGGGGAGGACGAGACCGAGACCGATCGCCTTCTGGCCGCCCGGCGGGAGCGGGGGATGGTCGAGGAGGGTGTGTGGGTGGGGAGCGCCGCCCGGTTCGCCGGGCACCTCGACGCGCTGGGTGAGGCCGGCGCCACCTGGGCCATCGTGGTCCCCGCCGGGCCCGCCGACCGGCTGGAGGTCGTGGCCGGGGCCGCCGGCCTCGCCTGAGGCCCTGGGTTTTCGGGCCGGGCGATCGCCCTATCCGGGGAGAAAGACCCTGAACGACGCGCCGCCGCCGTCGCGCTCCTCGACCCAGGCCCGCCCGCCGTGGAGCTGGGCGAATCGCGCCACGAGCGAGAGCCCCACGCCGACCCCGGGTGAGTGGGATGGCGCGGCCGGTCCTCGCCGGAACGGCTCGAACACCTCGTCCCGGAGCTCCTCGGGCACCCCTGGGCCGTCGTCCTCGACCGTGAGGAGACCTCCGCCGCTCGCCGGCTCCACCAGGACCCACACCCGCGTCCCTCCGGGGGTGTGGCGGACGGCGTTCGCGACCAGGTTCTCGACGATCCGCTCCACCTTCGCCGGGTCGATGGAGAGCTCCAGGGGCTCGCCCCGGATCTCGACCGTCCGCTGCGCCGCGAGGTCGGATTCGCGGACCACCCGGCGGACCAGGGCGCCGAGGTCGGTGGGATGCCGGGCCGGCTCCAGGATCCCCCGGTCCAGGCGGTCGAGGTCGAGGAGGTCGGTGAGCAGCCGGTCCAGCTTGCGGGCGTTCACGGCGATGCGGACGGCGATGTCCCGCGACTCGTCCACGGAGAGGTCGAGGTCCGCGCGGGCCAGGGTCAGGGCGAACCCCAGCACGGCGGCGAGGGGCGTTCGCAGCTCGTGCGAGACCGCGTGCAGGAACGTGTTCTTCATCTCGTCGAGCGCCCGGAGGCGGTCGCCGGCCTTCCGCTCCACCTCCAGCGCTCGCTGCAGGTCGTGCTCGCTGCGCATGCGCTCGGTGATGTCGATCATCACGCCCTGCCAGAATCGGCCCCGGCCGGCCTCGTCACGCAGGAGCACGGCGTCGTTGCGGATCCACACGGTCCGGCCGTCCCCGGCCACGACCCGGTACTCGGCGCTGAACGGCTCCTCGGTGTGCTCGTGCAGCATGGCCTGGGCCAGGACCCTGGCCCGATCGCCGGCGTGCAGCATCCGCCGCCACAGTTCCCGGTCCGACAGGCACTCCTCGGGGGTGTACTCGAACACCCGCTCCACCTGGGGGCTCACGTACAGCACCCGTCCGAGCTCGCCGCGCTCCAGGATGTACGTGACCATCGGGATCGTCTCCACGAGGGTCCGGTACCGGCTCTCGGCGTCCCGAAGGCGTCGCTCCACCGCCTTGCGCCCGGTGATGTCGCGCACCACGATCTGCCCGGCGGGGCGGCCCCGGTAGGTGAGCGGGATGCCGGCCACCTCCACGTCGACCTCGGTGCCGTCGAGACGGATGAACCGCTGCTCCAGGGGAGGCTGGCGCTGGCCGCGCTCCTCGCCCCTGACCCGGCCCCTCACGACCTCGTGGTGGTCCGGGTGCACGACCTCCAGGATGGGCCTGCCCACCAGGACCGCCGGCTCCTCGGCCCTCAGCAGGCGGGCCGCTGCCTCGTTGGCGAAGACGAAGACGCCGTCGCTGTGGACCAGGATCGCATCGGGGGAGAGATCGACGAGGCTCCGGTAGCGGTCCTCGCTCTCGCGGAGGGCCTCCTCCGCTCGGGCCCGCTCGGTGACGTCGAACATCACGCCCTGGAGCAGGGCGGGGGTGCTCGCGGACTCCGGGACCGCGACGCCGTCGTCTCGCATCCTTACGATGCGGCCGTCCCGGGCCAGCAGCCGGTACTCGACCGAGAGGTGCCCGGTTCGGCGAGCCTCCTCCTCTGCCTGCAGATACCGCTCCTGGTCCTCGGGGTGGACCCGGGAGAAGAACAGGTCGGCTTCCGACATCCACTCCCCGGCGGTGAACCCGAGGATGGACTCGATCTGGGGGCTCACGTACCGCCACTGGCCGATCGCACCGAACTCCGCGGTGTACGTGATGGCCGGCACGGCCTCCACCAGGCCCCGGAACCCGGCGTCGCTGGCCAGCCGGTCCCCCGCCTCGCGATGGCGGTCGGTGACGTCGATGGCCATGGCGACAGCGCCCACGATCCGGTCGCCGTCCTCCTGGAGGGGCTCCACGCGGGCCTCGTACGTCCGGCCGCCGACGCCGAACTCGAAGTTCGACGGATGGCCGTCCAGGGCCCGGCGATGCGCCGTCTCGGCGATCCCGGCCGCGCCCCCCATCGACAGGACGTCGAGCAGTGGACGGCCGACCGCGTCCTCGCCCGTGCGGCGGAGCCGCTCCGGCGGGCCGGCCACCCAGAGCAGGGTGAGATCGGTGCCCACCGCCCAGGCGAACCCGGGGAGGGGGGTGGTGGCGTCGAACCCCCCTCGCCCCCTCGCGACGCGGCGGAACGACCGACCGGGGTCCTGGTCGAACGCCTCTGTGCTGGTCATGGCCTCCATGCTCGCGCCGGCGGCACGGGTCCTGGCGCAGCGCCGGTACGGCCACTATCGGCCGGCGCGGGCACTCCCCAAAGCGTATGTGACCGGCTTTGTCTCGGCGGTTTCGCAGGCCCCCGCGGTCGCAAGTGACCCCCGCGGAGGCGACGGGGGACCGACGGCGACCCCGTCGGCGAACGAACTAGACCGTTCGGTCCCGCGGGAAATCCCCCGCCCTCGGCCTCAGTGTGGCCCTTCCGCCGGTTCACTGGTTTCGGGTAGTGGACGACACTCAGTGTTGCGTGGAGACCCAACTCCGGGTTCCACGAAGAGCAGAGGGAACGGAAGCAAATGACGGGAGAGACGGCGATTCCGGCGGCCGGGGGGGTTCGGCTGACCGTGCGGTTCGCCACCGTGGTCCGCGGCGTCGCGGTCGCGATGGCGCTCGCCGTCTCCGCCTCGTTCGCCGCACAGCCCATCTCGTGGGGCGACCGGGCCGCGGCCGCCAAGACGGATCCCGGCCTGCTCCGTGCGGCGCAGCAGTCCCCGGCCTCGAGCCTCCAGGTGATCGTCCGCGAGGCGGCGCCCGCGTCCTCCACGGCGGAGGACCTGGTGCGGTCGCTCGGCGGCACCGTCACCCGCGAGCTGGGGATCGTGGGGAGCTTCGCTGCTCGGGTGCCGGCCCGCTCCCTGGACCGGCTGGCCGGATCGTCCGCGGTGTGGAAGGTGTGGGGCGACGCGAGACTCACCACCCAGGGATACGGGATCGGCAAGTACGACGACCAGGGCCCGAACACCGTCTGGAAGCAGGACACCAAGCTCGGGTCCGCTCAGAACTCTTACCTCGGCGACGGTGTTGGGGTTGCCCTCATCGACACCGGCGTGGTGCCCACGACCGGCCTGAAGAACCGGGTCGTGGCACTGGTCGACTTCTCGGGCGAGCGGGACGGCATGGATCGGTTCGGCCACGGCACTCACCTGGCCGGCCTGATCGCCGGTGACCCCACGGGGGCGACGAACGCCATATACGGCGGCGTCGCTCCCCACGCCAGCCTGATTTCGGTGAAGGTGGCGGGCTACGACGGGTCCACCGACGTGTCCGTGGTCATCGCGGCCCTGCAATGGGTCGTGGCCCACAAGGCCGACTACAACATCCGGGTGGTCAACCTGTCGTTCGGCACGGACTCCAGGCAGCCCTACTCGATCGACCCCCTCGACTACGCGGTGGAGCGGGCCTGGTTCTCGGGACTGTTCGTGGTGGTGTCGGCGGGGAACGTCGGCCCCAACGCGGGGGCCGTCACCAAGCCCGGCGACGATCCCTACGTGATGACCGTCGGCGTGGCGGCCCTGATGGGAACGGTGACCAAGGGCGACGACATCGTGCCCGACTTCTCCAGCCGCGGCCCGACCCAGGATGGGTTCTCCAAGCCCGACATCGTGGCGCCCGGGATCTCGCTGCTGTCGGACCGCGACGTCAACTCGGTCCTCGACCAGCAGCACCCGCTCGCCGTGGTCGACACGAACTACTTCAAGGGGACGGGCACCTCCCAGGCCGCGGCCATCGTCTCCGGAACGGCCGCGCTGATGTTCCAGTCCAACCCGTCCCTGACCCCCGACGTGGCCAAGGCGGCACTGATGGGGACGGCGGACAAGAACATCATGCTGATGCCCGGGACGAACATGCCGGCCACGGGGTCCGGCGCGGGCTTCCTGCAGGTCGATGGCGCGGTCGGTGCGGCCAAGCTCGGGACGTACGCGCTCACGCCGGCGAACCGGGGCCTGGTGCCCTCCACCGGCCTTGGGTCGCTGGAGGCGTCCCGGGGATCCGCGCACGTCTACGCCGACCTGAACGGCGACGGGGTCCCGGAGCTCGTGGTCGGCGAGATCGATGTGCTCGGACAGACCGACAGCTGGTATGCGAACGGGTGGGGCGCGAACGGCTGGGGTGCCAACGGCTGGGGCGCGAACGCGTGGGGTGCCAACGGCTGGGGCGCGAACGCGTGGGGTGCCAACGGCTGGGGCGCCAACGCGTGGGGCGGGATGTCCTGGTCGGCCAACGCGTGGGGCGCCAACGGCTGGGGTGCCAACGCGTGGGGCGCGAACGCGTGGGGTGCCAACGGCTGGGGCGCCAACGCGTGGGGCGCGAACGGCTGGGGCGCGAACGCGTGGGGTGCCAATGCCTGGGGCGCCAACGGGTGGGGCGCCAACGCGTGGGGTTAGGAAACACTCCAGCGGTGCCGATATGACAATTCCGGGGGTCCCACGGGGCCCCCGGACCCATCTGAAGAGAGCGCGCACGTGAGCGAACGAATCTCACTTCCTCGCCCCGCCAGGCTGCTGATCGCCGCGGTGATCGTGGCCGGCACTGCCAGCGTGGCCGTCCGGTTCCCGGTCATGGCGTCCTGGGACATGGGGCTGGTGGGCAGCTTCCTGGGCCTGGCCGCGGCCATCTCGGTGGTGGAGCTGTTCCCGCTCTCGGTCCGCCACCGGACCGAGATCCTGCTGCTCACGCTGTCGGACGCGCTGTGGATGGCGGGCCTCCTCCTGTTGATGAGTGGCTCCGACCCCCACCCCGGCGTGCTGACGCTGGCCGTCGGTGTGGGCTCGGTGGTGGGTCAGGCGGTCCGCCGGCGAAACCTGGTCAAGATCGCGTTCAACGTCGGCCAGTTCTGCTTTGCCGTGACGGTGGCGGAGGTGGTGTTCGGGGCCATGCATCCGGGTGCGGTCATCGATCCCATCACGTGGCTCAAGGCGACCGTCGCCATGGCCGCGTGCTTCTTCACGAACGCGGGCCTCACCGCCCTGGTCATCGCGTTCGTCGAGGGCAAGCCCTGGCCCAAGGTGGTCACTCCCTCGCTCGGGCCGAACCTGCTCCACTGGGCCGGGAACATGGCCATGGGCATCACCGGCGCGGTGGTGTGGGTGGAGGCCAGGGCCGGCCTCCCCCTGCTGGTGGTCCCGCTCCTGCTGTCGTACTCGGCCTACCGGGCCTGGCTGCAGGGGATGCGGGAGCGCGACCGCAT
The DNA here is from genome assembly GCA_036394995.1 of Actinomycetota bacterium. GTDB lineage: Bacteria > Actinomycetota > UBA4738 > UBA4738 > JACQTL01 > DASWED01. Next base: position 22,948 of record DASWED010000067.1, on the reverse strand, counting down.
GACGATCCTGTACGAGGCCGGCCGGGCCCTGGCCGGCCCCCTCGACGCCACCACCTTCCGGCCCTTCCTGGCCCTCGTGGAGGAGCTCCTCGAGGCCCAGGCCGCCGAGCTCGTGGTGGTCGACGGGGACGCGGTCACGATCTACGACGAGTCCGGGGCCCACTCGCTGGTGGCCGGGCCCCATCCCGGCGCCGGACACCAGCCCCAGGCCTATGTCCCGGTCCGGGACGGGATCTCGCCCCAGGTCGCGGTGGTGGGCGGCCCCGGGGACGTCCACGCGGTCCTCGCCGTGTACCGGCGCGAGGAGCTCACCTCCTCGGAGCGCTCGCTGCTCGACGCGCTGGGCTCGCAGATCCGGGTGCGGCTCATCAACCAGCGGTTGTTCTCCGAGACGGTCGAGCAGCGGACCCAGCTCGCCGACATCATCGGCCACACCTCCGACGGCATCTTCGTGCTGTCCACGGACCGGGTCATCGAGTCCTGGAACCCGGCCATGGAGCACATCACGGGTTCCCCGGCGGCCGAGGCGGTGGGAAGGACGTGGGCGGACATGTTCGGCCAGGAGGCCCACCGCACCTACGGCGACGCGGAGCCGGAGGGAGCCGGGGACATCCTCCTGATCCGCCCGGACCGCACGGAGCGGTGGATCCGCTACAGCCGGAGCCCCATCCGCGACCGCGACGGCAGCCTGAAGGCCGAGGTCGTCGTGGCCCGCGACATCACCGCCGAGCTCGAGTCGGACCGCCTGAAGGGCGACTTCGTCGCCACCGTGTCGCACGAGCTCCGGACCCCGCTCACTCCCCTGAAGGGCTTCCTGGCGACCCTGCTCGCGGGCACGGGGGACGAAGACCGGACCTCCCGCCAGGAGTACTACCGGATCATGCAGAACCAGGTCAGCCGGCTGGAGCGGCTCATCACGGACCTGCTCGAGGTCTCCCGCATCGAGGGCGGGTCCGTCCCCGTGGACAGCCGGAGCGTCGAGGTGGCCGCACTGGTTCGCGAGCAGATCGCGGAGTTCGCCCAGCACCAGCCCGACCGGACCGTCCACCTGCGGGCGCCCGCCGGGCCGGTGTTCGTGCACGCCGATCCGTTCCGGGTGAGCCAGGTGGTGTCGAACCTGCTGTCGAACGCGCTGAAGTACTCCCAGCCCGACACCCCGGTGGAGCTCACCGTGGCCCAGGCCGGGGAGCTGGCCATCGTCTCGGTGCGCGACGAGGGCGACGGGATCCCGGTCTCCGAGCAGGACCGCGTGTTCGAACGGTTCCACCGGGTGGAGGGGCACATGACCCGCCGGACCGGGGGGACGGGCCTCGGCCTGTACATCGCCCGGCGGCTGGTGGAGGCCATGCGCGGCCGACTGTGGGTGGTCTCGAGCCCGGGGAACGGGTCCACGTTCTCGTTCAGCCTGCCGGTGGCGGTGACCCCGCCGGCGTGGGAGGGCGGGTCGGGCGGCGTGGGGACCCGCCTGGAGGGGGCCGCCCCCCGGATGGCCGAGGACCCGGCCGGGAGGTAGCCCTCCTCACCGGGCCGCTCCTCACCGGGGCTCGGCCGGGCCCCGGGGATCGCGTTCCGGCGCTGGTCAGAGTGGTCCCGTCCCGTTACCCTCGTCGTGCGCCGGGGGGACCGGCCCGCCGCCGGTGGCGCGCCGGTGACTCGACGACCTGGAAGGGGAGGACATGGCCACGCCACGCCGAGTGCTGATCATGGGAGCGGCAGGGCGCGACTTCCACAACTTCAACACCGTCTACCGGGACGACCCCGGGACGGAGGTGGTGGCATTCACCGCGACCCAGATCCCGTTCATCGAGGACCGCACGTACCCGGCCACGCTGGCGGGTGAGCGCTACCCGAACGGGATCCCAATCTACCTCGAGTCCGAGCTGGCTCGGCTGATCCACGACCGGGCCGTGGACGACGTGGTGTTCTCCTACTCCGACGTCTCCCACGAGTACGTCATGCACCGGGGCTCGCAGGTCCTCGCGGCCGGGGCCAGCTTCGTGCTCCTGGGGCCGAACGCGACGATGCTCCGGGCCGAGGTGCCGGTGGTGGCGGTCTGCGCGGTGCGGACGGGCTCGGGCAAGAGCCAGACCACCCGCAGGGTCGCGGAGGCCATCCGGTCCGCGGGGAAGGTGCCGGTCGTCGTCCGCCACCCCATGCCGTACGGCGACCTCACCGCCCAGCGCGTCCAGCGGTTCGCGACGTTCGACGACCTCGACGCCGCGAACACAACGGTGGAAGAGCGCGAGGAGTACGAACACCACCTCAAGGCCGGGAGCGTCGTGTTCGCCGGGGTGGACTACGGCGCGATCCTCGAGCAGGCGCAGCGGGAGTGCGACGTGCTGCTGTGGGACGGCGGCAACAACGACCTGCCGTTCTACCGCCCCGACGTGCACATCGTGGTGGCCGACCCGCTGCGGGCGGGACACGAGGTCACGTACCACCCGGGCGAGGCCAACCTCCGGATGGCCGACGTCATCGTGATCAACAAGGTGGACTCCGCGTCGCCGGAGCAGCTCGCGGCGGTGCAGGGCAATATCTCCGGGGCGAACCCGGGAGCCATCGTGATCCTGGCCAACAGCCCCGTGACGGTGGACGACCCCCGGGCCCTGGCGGGAAAGCGCGTGATCGTGGTGGAGGACGGCCCCACGCTCACCCACGGCGACATGAAGTACGGGGCCGGCGTGGTGGCCGCCCGCCGTGCCGGGGCGGAGATCGTGGACCCGAGGCCGTACGCCACCGGCACGCTCCGCGGCACCTACGAGAAGTACGACGTCGGGCCCGTCCTGCCGGCCATGGGGTACTCGTCGGAGCAGCTGGGGGAGATGCGGCAGATCATCGACCAGGCCGACTGCGACCTGGTGGTGATCGCCACCCCCATCGACCTCCGGCACCTCATCGAGCTGTCGAAGCCCGCCGTGCGCGTCACCTACGAGCTCGACGAGGTCGAGGGCTCGCCGACCATCGAGGACGTCCTGGCGCCGATCCTGGGCTGATCCCGCGCTGATCCCGGGCCGATCCCGCGCGGTCCGGCGGCGCGACCCGGGGTACGCTCGCGCCGCGATGGACCTCCGGGTGCTGGTCTACAACGCCAAGGGGTTCCGCGCGGGCGTCGAGGTGGCCGCGGCGGCCGTCGCCGCCGCGGAGCCGAATCTCGCGCTGATCACCGAGGCCGGCACCCGCCGGCGCCTCCGCCGGTTCGGCCGGGCCATGGGCATGGAGACCGCGCCGCCGGGGTTCCTCCCGCTGGCGCGGACGGTCCGCAACGCGGTGCTGGTCCGACCGCCGTGGCGGGTGGTGTCGTTCCGCCTCCATCGATTCGCGAACTCCCGGAGGTTCTCCCCGCGGGGGGCGCTGGTGGCCCAGGTGGGCCGGTCCGGGTACCGCGTGTGGGCCCTCTCCGTGCACCTGGGGCTGGCGGGGGAGGAACGCCGCCGGCACGCCGTGGAGCTCACCGATCTCCTCGTCGGGTTGCCGGGGCCCCTCCTCGCGGGGGGCGACTTCAACGAGGGACCGGGCTCGCCGGCCGTGCGGTGGATCGGGGAGCGGTTCTGGGACGCCTGGGCCCGCGCGTCGGATGATTCCCCACCCGGCTCCGACCGGTCCGGCCTGACCTTCCCGGCGCACGACCCCACCGCGCGGATCGACTACCTGTTCGTGTCGGAGCACGTCCGGGTGGCCGGCGCCGAGGTCGTCGGGGGACCGAAGGCCGAGGGCGCCTCTGACCACCTCCCGCTGGTGGTGGACCTGACCCTTCCGTAGCGGCCGGACTCAGGAGCTCCCGGCGAGTCCGAGGCGCGCCCGGACCACGGCCACCGCGGCCCTCACCGCACCCTCGATCCCCAGCCGGGAGGTGTTGAGCACGGCATCGTAGAGGAGTGGATCCCGGATGTCCGCGCCGTGGAACCGTCGGACGTACCCGGCCCGATCCGCGTCCACCCGGCGGCAGGCCTCCCGGGCCTCGTCCACCGAACGGCTCTGGGAGCGTGCGATCCGGGCCGCCCGGTCCCCGAGACGGGCCACCAGCTGGAGATGGCAGGCGTCGGGGCGATCCCCCAGGATGACCTGGCCGCCGCGGCCCACCACGACGAATCCGCCGGCCTCGGCCATGGCCTCGATGACCTGGCGGACGCCGTCCGCCAGGAGACGGTCGTCGGCGGCCGGCGGGGCCACCAGCCCGAACTCCGGGCTCGCGGCGGCGAGCGCCAGCCCCACCTTCTCCACCAGCGCGGGGACCCGTTCGTCGAGGTGTTCGGCCAGGTCGGGGTCGAGCCCGACCCGGGCCGCGGCCTGCTCCACGACCTCGCGGTCGGCGAACCGGTACCCCAGCGCATCGGCCAGGGCCGGGCCCACGCTGAGCCCTCCCGCCCCGTACTGCCGGGACACCGTCACGATGCCCACGGGCGAAGCCTACGCCCCCGTCAGCGGACCGGGCGGCTCTTGCGGCCGGGGTTGCGGAACAGCTGCGCCACCACGAACAGGCCGATCACGGCGGCGGCGCCCACCAGGACCACGAGCGCCACCGTGAACGCCCACTCCAGGAAGCCCCATTCGGCCAGCATCCGCGCCTTTCGGAACCCGTGCCGATCGTGAAACCTTCACGCCGGGTGGGGGTCCAACGTGTAGTGTAGTTGGACCAGCGAGCCGCAGATCTGGGGTGAGGAAGCGGTGTTCTACTGGCTGATGAAGCACATCTTCCTGGGCCCCCTGCTCAAGGTGCTGTACCGGCCGAAGGCGAGGGGCCTGGAGAACGTGCCCGCGGAGGGTCCGGTGATCCTTGCCGCGAACCACGTCTCGTTCATGGATAGCCTGTTCATCCCGCTCGTCCTGAAGCGTCGGGTGGTGTACCTCGGCAAGTCCGACTACTTCGACAGCGCGAAGACCCGGTGGTTCTTCAAGATGACGAACGTGATCCCGGTGAAGCGGGAGGGCGGCACCGCCGGGGAGGCCGCCATCCAGGCCGGGGTCCGTGAGATGAAGAGGGGCCTGGCCGTGGGGATCTACCCGGAGGGGACCCGGAGCCCGGACGGCCGCCTGTACCGTGGCAAGACCGGCGTGGCCCGGATGGCCCTCCTGGCCAGCTGCCCGGTGATCCCCGTGGGCGTGTTCGGCACCCGCGAGCTCCAGCCCCCCGAGCGGCGGATGCCGAAGATGTCGGGCCGGGTGCAGATCGTGTTCGGCAAGCCGCTGTCGTTCGACCGGTTCGCCGGCCAGGACCGCGACCGGTTCGTCCTGCGTTCCGCCACCGACGAGATCATGTACGAGATCATGATGATCACCGGGCAGGAGTACGTGGACGAGTACGCGTCCAGGGTGAAGGCCGAGCTCGCCAGGCAGGAGGCGGAACGGCTGGCCGCCGCCGGAGCCGCCCAGTCCTCGAAGGGGCAGCCGCCGGAGCCGCCGGCCTCGAGCACCGAGGCTACGCCGCCGGCCGAGATCTCGGCCGAGGACGAGGTCGCCAGTGTTCGGGTGATCGAATCGGAGCCCGCCGGAGCCTCCGACGGCCCGGACCGGGGCTGAGCGGGTTCGCCGGCCTCAGCGGGCCAGCAGCGGGGGGCTGACGCCCACCGGGGCAGCGGGGACCCCGGGCTGCACCGCTCGCTGGACGTCGCCGTCCTGGATCCATTTCGACGAGCACTTCACGCAGTAGGCGCGGCGCTTGGCTGTGAGGACGACCACGACACGAGCGGACTCACAGACCGGACAACGGACCATCCAGCTCGCCTCCTCGTGGCCGCGGCCGAAGGACGAGCCTGAGCGTTCGCGCGGCCGACGAACAGCTGCGCGTTTGAGCTACCCGTGACACGGCTGTCCTAAACGGGCGGAAACCGTCCCGGAGTGACAATAACCCTCGCCTTGCTTGCCCCGGACGAACACCCAGGACTGCGGGGAGATCCGTCAGCCGGCGGCCCACCGCAGGGACCGTTCGACGGCCTTCCGCCACCTGGCGTAGCGCCCCTCGATGGTGGGATCCTCCTGGGGGGAGAACTCCCGGTCCAGCTGCCAGTGGCGGGCGACCTCCTCGCGGGAGGCCCACACCCCGACCCCCAGCCCCGCCAGGTATGCCGCGCCGAGGGCGGTGGTCTCGCTGATCCTGGGCCGGCGCACCGGGACGCCGAGGACGTCGGCCTGGAGCTGCATCAGCAGGCCGTCGGCGCTGGCTCCGCCGTCGGCCTTCAGCTCCCTCACCTCGAGCCCCGCGTCGTTCCGCATGGCGTCGACCACGTCGCGGGTCTGGAACGCGATGGCCTCCAGCGTGGCCCGGGCCACGTGGGCGGCGGTGGTCCCCCTGGTCAGGCCCACGATGGCCCCCCGGGCGTAGGGGTCCCAGTGCGGCGCCCCCAGGCCGGCCAGGGCCGGCACGAAGTACACGTCGCCCGTGTCCGGCACCGACGCCGCGAGCGCCTCCACGTCGGCCGACCGTTCGATGATGCCCAGGCCGTCGCGGAGCCACTGCACGGCCGAGCCGGTGACGAAGATCGACCCCTCCAGCGCGTAGGGGACCTCCTCGGGCGACGTGGCGGCGATCGTCGTGATGAGGCCGGCCTCCGACGTCGGCGCGGAGGTCCCGGTGTGCATCAGCACGAACGACCCCGTCCCGTACGTGTTCTTGATGGATCCGGCCTCGAAGCACGCCTGGCCGAACAGGGCGGCCTGCTGGTCGCCGGCGATGCCCGCCACGGGGACCTCGGCCCCGAAGAACGCGCCGGGATCGGTCATGCCGAACCGGCCGGACGAGGGGCGCACCTCGGGCAGGACCTTCCGGGGGATGCCGAGGCGCTCCAGCAGCGCGCCGTCCCAGGCCAGGTCCCGGATGTCGTACAGCATGGTCCGGGAGGCGTTCGTGTGGTCGGTGGCGTGGACCCGCCCCCCGGTGAGCCGGGCCAGGACGTAGGAGTCGGGCGTCCCGAACGCCAGCCGGCCGGCCCGGGCGGCGTCGCGGACCCCGTCGACGTGCTCCAGGAGCCAGTGGAGCTTCGTGGCGGAGAAGTAGGGGTCGATGACCAGGCCGGTGCGCTCCCGGACGTGGGGCTCGAGCCCTTCCGCCCGGAGGGTGTCGCACAGCTCGGACGTCCGGCGGTCCTGCCACACGATGGCCGGGTGGACCGGCCGGAGGGTCTCGCGGTCCCACAGCAGGGTGGTCTCGCGCTGGTTCGTGATGCCCACGGCGGACAGGTGGGCCGCCTGGATGCCGGCCATGGACAGGGCCTCCACACAGGCCGCGGACAGGGCCCGCCACCACTCCTCGGGATCGTGCTCCACCCAGCCGGGGTGGGGGAACGATTGCGGGAACTCGCGGTAGCCCTTCGCCGCCACGCCCCCCGAGTCGTCCAGCACCAGCGCGGTCACGCCGGTGGTGCCGGAGTCGATCCCCAGGACGTGCGCCATGACCGCCGGAGCGTACCGGACGTCCGGCCCGGTGTTCGGGGGCCGGGCCGCGTTGCTGGCGCGGCGGCTCCCTGGAACGATGGGACGGTCACGTGGCGACCCGGGAGGATGACGAGGCAATGACGTCGGGGACGATGCGGGTGGGGATCCTGTGCGGGGGCGGTCCCGCACCCGGGATGAACTCCGTCATCTCGGCCGCCACGATCGAGGCCGTGAACTCGGGATGGGAGGTCGTCGGGATCCTCGACGGGTTCGACCACCTGATCAAGGGGTCCACCGTGGGGACCCAGCCGCTCGGCATCACCGACGTCTCACGCATCCACGTCATGGGCGGTTCGATCCTGCGGACGTCGCGGGCCAACCCGACCATCCGAGACGAAGGCGCGGCCGATCCCGAGTGGCGCCTGCACAACTGCCTCCGGGCCCTGGACGACCTGGGGCTGGGGGCCCTGGTGACGATCGGCGGGGACGACACGGCCTTCTCGGCCCAGGCCGTGGCGAATGCGGCCGGGGGGTCGCTGCGGGTGGCGCACGTGCCGAAGACCATCGACAACGACCTCCCGCTGCCGGGGGGGATGCCCACGTTCGGGTTCGAGACGGCCCGGCACACCGGCGTGGAGCTCGTGAACAATCTCATGACCGACGCCATCACCACCCAGCGGTGGTACCTGGTGGTGGCGATGGGCCGGTCCGCCGGCCACCTGGCCCTGGGGATCGGGAAGGCCGCCGGCGCCACGCTCTCGGTGATCGCCGAGGAGTTCCCGCCGGACCGGCCCATCGCGCTGGGCCACCTGGTGGACCTGGTGGAGACCACCATGCTGAAGCGGATCGTGCACGGGCGGCCGTTCGGCGTGGTGGTCCTGGCGGAGGGCATCGGGCTCCGGCTTCGTGAGGAGGACCTGGCCACGGCCATGCCCGAGGTGCAGCTCGACGAGCACGGGCACATCCGCCTGGCCGAGCTGGAGCTCCACCGGGTCCTGGCCAAGCTGGTCAGGGAGCGGTTCCGCTCCCGGGGGCGCAAGGTCACGGTGGAGGGCACGAACATCGGCTACGAGCTGCGGTGCGCGCCGCCCATCCCGTTCGACATCGAGTACACCCGCGATCTGGGATACGGCGCGGTGGAGTACCTCCGCGACGCCATCGGGGAGAGCCGCGACGAGCCCGGGGCCATGATCACGATCCGGGAGGGGCACATGGAGGCGCTGCCGTTCGGCTCGTTCTCCGACCCCGAGACCGGCCGCGTCCGGGTCCGCGAGGTGAACGTCGACAGCCACTCCTACCGGGTGGCCCGCGAGTACATGATCAGGCTGAAGGCCGAGGACCTCGGGGACCCCACCGTGCTGTCCAAGTTGGCCGAGGCCGCCGGCACGTCCCCGGAGGATTTCCGGACCAGGTACGGGTATCTGGCCGGCGCGACGCGTGAGGACCGGCCCTAGCCGGCCCGTCCCGCCATCGCGGCCCGGTGCAGCGGCAGCAGCTCGTCCACCACCCGCCCGTTCGCCGGGATGGGGACGCCCGCGGCGGCGCCGTACCGGACCACGGCGCCGTTCAGCGACTCGACCTCGAGGGGCCGTCCGCGGAGCGCGTCCCGGGCCATCGACGACAGGAAGCTCGGGTCCAGGCTGTTCTGGGCATAGGCGAACACCACGTCCGCGATGCCGTCGGGAACCGCGATCTCGCTGGCCCGGGCCACGGCCTCGGTCTCGTCGAGGAGGGCTCGGAGCATCGTCCGGAGGTCCTCGTCGGCCAGGACCTCGCCGATGGTCTTCCTGGCGAACGCCGTGATCCCGCCCAGGCCGGAGATCACGACGAGCTTCTGCCACAGGGCGCTGTGGATGTCGGCGGCCAGGGTGACGGGGACCCCCGCCTTGTCGAACGCGGCGCCGAGGTGCGCCGCCGCGGGGCGTTCGTCCACGGTGAAGGCGCCGAGCGTGACCTCGGACTGCCGGCCCCGCTGTTCGATCACGCCCGGCTCCGCCACGAACGCCTCGATGCGGCTGGTCCCCCCGAGGACCGTGGCCCGGGGGAACCGCTCCATGAGGAAGGCCTCGTTGTCCACGCCGTTCTGCAGCGAGCACACGATGGTGTCCTCGGCCACGGCGGGGGCGATGGCGTCGGCGGCCTCGGCGTTGTCGTAGCTCTTCACCACGAACAGGACGGCCTCGGCCGGGACGTCGTGGTCGACGCGATCGGTGGCGTGCACGTGCTCCAGCCGGAGGTCGCCGAGGTCCGCCCGGAGCTCGAGGCCGTTCGTTCGGAGTGCCTCCAGCATCGGCCCCCGGGCCAGGAACTCCACGTCGTGCCCCCCGGCGGCCAGACGGGCTCCGTAGTAGCCGCCCACGCCGCCGGTGCCGGCGATCAGGATGCGCATCGGTGGGGGAGTGCGACGTGGCCCGGCACGGGCGCCAATATACTGGCCGCTCGGTCCCCGACCTCACCGGAAGGCAGCCATGACAGCGCCCATCGACCTCCGTTCGGACACCGTCACGAAGCCCAGCGAGGCCATGCGCCGGGCCATGGCGGAGGCCGAGGTCGGCGACGACTGGTACGGCGACGACCCCACGGTGAACCGCCTCCAGGACCGCGTCGCCGAGCTCACCGGCCGGGAGGCCGCCGCGTACCTGCCCACGGGGACGATGTGCACGCAGATCGCCGTGCACGCGCTGACGCGGTCGGGGCGGTTCGTCGTGTGCGAAGCGAAGTCGCACGCCGGCGGGAGCGAGGTGGCCTCGGCCGCCGTGCTGTCCGGGGTCGCATTCCTCCGGCTCCGCGGCGACGACCGGGCCATGCTGAACGCGGAGCAGGTCGCGACCGCGCTCGAGCCTGATCCCTACGACGTGGACGTGGTCGATCTGGTGTGCCTGGAGAACACGCACCAGCTCGGCGGCGGGACGGCGATGCCCGTGGACGACGTCCGTTCGATCCACAAGGTGTGCGCCGATCGAGGCGTGCCGCTGTACCTGGACGGCGCGCGGATCTTCAACGCGTGCGCGGTGACGGGGGCGGACGTGGCCGACTACGCGGGCGAGGTCGAGGCCATGATGTTCTGCCTGTCGAAGGGTCTCGGCGCGCCGATCGGGTCGGTCCTCGTGGGCGATCGCGAGTTCATCCGGGAGGCCCGGCGGCTGAAGATCCTGTTCGGCGGGGCCTGGCGGCAGGCCGGGATCATGGCCGCCGCCGGCTTGATCGCGCTGGAGGAGGGGCCGAAGCGGCTGCACGAGGACCACGCGAGGGCCCGGCGCCTGGCCGCGGGCGTGGCCGAGCTGCTGCCCGGGGCGATCGACCCGGAGCGGGTGGAGACCAACATGCTGTTCGTGGACGTCACGAACGCCGGCTACGACGTACTGGACATCCGGGAGCGCCTCGCCGCCGAGGGAGTGCTGGTGACGATGGTGGCCGGAAAGATCCGGATGCTGACCCACGTGAACATCGGCGACGCCGACGTCGACGGCGCCCTGGGCGCCTGGCGCCGCGTGGTCGACGTGCTCCCGCCACGTGGCGACGTGACGGAGGAGGAGGGCGCATGAAGCTGTTCGGCCCGAAGGTCCCGGAGGAGGTCGCCCGTCGGGTGCCACCCGGGAACCGGCTGGTGAAGGGATGGCCGGTGCTGCACTACGGACCCATCCCGAAGTTCGACGAGGCCGAGTGGGACCTCACGGTCGACGGGCTGGTGGCGAACCCGTTCACGTTGACCTACGCCGAGCTGAAGGCCCTGCCGAACGTGGACGTGCAGGCCGACATGCACTGCGTCACGGGATGGACCACGCTCGAGAACACGTGGACGGGGGTCTCCTTCCGAACCCTCCTCGAGCGGGCAGAGCCGAAGCCCGAGGCGAAGTGGGTCATCACCCACTGCGACTACGGCTACACGTCGAACCTGTCGCTGGAGGCCATGATGGAGGACGACGTCCTGGTGGCGTGGGCCCACGGCGGTGAGCCGTTGACGCCCGAGCACGGGTACCCCCTGCGGCTGGTGGTCCCCCAGCGATACGCCTGGAAGAGCGCGAAGTGGCTCCGGGGCCTGGAGTTCGCCGACCACAACCGGCGGGGGTTCTGGGAGGTCCGGGGCTACCACGTCCACGCCGATCCCTGGCCCGAAGAGCGGTACTCCTACCAGGAGGGCCCCCGCGCCGAGCTCGAGCCGTAACCGGCACCGGAACCGGCCGGCCATGCCGGGACGTCGGATGGAGATGCGCGTCCGCACCCTGATCGGCGGGGTGCTCCTCGCCGTGGCCCTGGTGCCGGTGGCTTCGCGCACGGCATGGGCGTGCTCGTGCGCGCCCTCCACGCCAAGGGAACGCGCGCAGGGCGCGAACGCCGTGTTCACGGGAACGGTTGCGCGAATCACCGATGGGCCGCGCGACCGGGTCGTGAACTTCGACGTCGACACGGTCTACAAGGGCGAGCGAATCGCATCGATCGACGTCCACACGGGCTTCGGCGGCGGAGACTGCGGCGTCCGCTTCGTGGTGGACCGCCGGTACACGGTGTTCGCATCCCGGTTGGACGGCCATCTGAGCGCGTTCAGCTGCTCCGCCCCCGTCGAGGGCGACGTCGACCCGGCGGCGCTCGGCCTCCCGGAGGGCGTCACCGGCCTCCATCGGCCATTGTCGCCGTGGCTGGTCGTGTTCTCGTTGTTCGCGGGCCTCGCGGTCATCGTGGCGATCGCCCTGGTGGCCCGGCGCCGCGGAGTGCGCCCGGCGGGTGAGGTCGGTCAGGCGAAGTAGCGCCGGGCGATGGTGTCGGCCGTTCGGGCCGAGAGGGCCTGGGCGGTGAGGGTGGGGTTGGCGCCGCCGACGCCGGGGATCACGGAGCTGTCGGCGACGAACAGGCGCTCGACCTCGTGGGCCTCGCATCCGGCGTCGATGACGCTGGTGGCGGGGTCGGCACCCATGCGCATGGTGCCCATGATGTGGGTCAACAGGACGCTGGTCCGGATGTTCGACCGGTGGGTCTCCCGGGCCCCGGCGGCGCACAGGATCTCGACCGCCTTGCGGGCCAGCCAGTCCTGACGCTCCTGGGACGCCGGCGTGGCGTGGTAGATGACCTTCGGGACGGGGCCGTGCTCGTCGGGCGGCCAGTCGTCGGCCAGCATCACGCGGTTGTCGGGGTGTGACTCGTCGTTCGTCGAGAGCACCACGCTGAGGGACCGGTGGTACTCGCCCAGCTTGCGCTGGGCCTCCTCGCCCCAGAAGCGGCCCTCGGTGTCCCACGGCTCGTCCTCTGGGGTCCGGTCCCAGAAGCCGGTGCCGGCGCCGGCCACCGCGATCGAGAACGCCTGGGGCCCGTACCCCTGGACGAACACGGTGCCGTAGCCGGGGAAGTCGGCGCGGGCCATGGTGACCTGGCCCCGGTCGGGATGGACCTCGCGGTCGTAGAAGCCGGTGACGATGTCCTGGAGGTGGGTGGTGAGCCGCCGGCCCACCGCGTCGTTCGTGTTCGGCAGGTCGGAGTTCAGCCACAGCCGCGGGTTCTCGATGGACCCGCCGGCCATGACCACGACCTTCGCCTCCGCCTCGTGGGTCTCGCCGGTCTCGGTGTCGCGCCACCGGACGCCGCGGGCGCGGGCCGGCCGGTCGTTCGTCCCCGGTTCGAACAGGATCGCCGTGGCGAACGCGTTCGGCACGATCCGGCAGTTGCCGGTGGCGACGGCGGCGGGGACGTAGCTGACGTTCGTGGCCCGCTTCGCCTTGCGCTCGAGCGGCGCGGCGACGGGGTTGCGGCACCCATCCAGGCAGTGGCCGCACATCGTGCACCCCTGGACGTCGGGGGAGCGGAGGTCGATGCCGTCCGGCATGTCGGCGATCGGGAGGATCGCGTTGTGGCAGGGCCGCCACACGGGCCCCGAGATGTCGCGACCCTCGGATCGGCTGAGTCCGATTGCCTCGCACCCCTCGGCGAACAGCGCGTCCTTCGTGGCCAGGTCGCGGACCAGGCTGACCGGGAGGAACTCCTCGACCCGCTCGTACCACGGGACGAGGTCGCCGTATTCGACCGGCCACTTCTGGTCGACGTTCGGGACGAACGCCCTGGGCGAGATGCCGTTGTAGTGCAGCGTGGTGCCGCCCACGCCGGCGGCCTGGAGGATGAGGTTCGCGCCGTCGCGCCGGCGGATCCACGGCGGCTTGGTGCGGTCGGCCGGGCCCCACCGGAGGCGTCCGTTCATCAGGGCCCGCATGTCGTGTTCGCGGTTCGAGAAGTCCTCGTTCGGGTCGAGCCAGGGGCCGGCCTCCAGCATCAAGACCTCGATGCCGCGCTCCGCCAATTCCTTCGCGGCGACGGGGCCGCCGCCGCCGGCGCCGATCACGATGACGTCCGGTGCGTACATGGGTGTGGTCAGGCCCCCTCGCGGTAGTCGGGATGGCCGTCGCTCGGGCCGCCGAACCCGACCCGGTCCCAGGAGGCCGGTCGTTCGTCGGGAGCGCCGGGGGTCTCGGAGTAGACGCCTCCGAGGGTGAACACGAACACCGCGTCGATGGCCTCCCGGAGGTCCTGCGACTCCTCGCTGGCCATGGCCCGGAAGACCTCGCCGCGCTCCTGGAGGGTGAGGTCGGTGAACGCGGCGCCGGGCCGGACGTCCATGGCGAACGCATCCAGGAGGGATCCGATCATGTCGGTCATCCCGGGCAGGAACAGTTCGATCTGCTCGACCACGTGGTGCTCCACGCCGAGCTCGACACCGCCCAGTTGGCCGTCGACGGGAGGCGCGATGGCCTCGATCGCGGCCCGCAGCTTGGCGAGGGAGTCTTCCTCGGGCATGACCCGCCCATTGGAACATGACCGCCGGTCATTTCGCACCTTGGCTGTACCGGGGAGCTCGCGAGGCCCTCTCAGGTCGTGATCTCGGCGGTCTCGGCCATCACCGGTTCTTCCGGCCGGACGGGACCGGGATCGTGGGGGGGTGGTCGGGCCCCGCCGGAGGGAAGATCGACGTCAGGGCGGGTCGTCGCGCGCGGGGGTGAGCTCGGCGATCAGCATGCCGGCGAGGATGAGGGCGGCGCCCGTCCACTGGCGGCCGGAGAGGACCTCGCCGAGGACGACGACGCCGGACAGGCCGGCGAACACCGGCTCGGAGACGAGGATCAACGCCGTCCTCGACGGTGAGACGTAGCGCTGCGCCGCGGTCTGGATGAGGAAGGCCGCCGCGGACGCGAACAGGCCGGTGATGATCACCGCCCAGACCACCTTGGACGACGTGGGGGCCGTGATGTGGTCGGTGGTCAGGGAGAGGGCCGCCGAGGGGATCGCGGTGACCCACATCTGGACGGTGGCGAGGCCGGCGGGGGAGTGCTCGGGCGAGTAGCGGGCCAGGACCACGATCTGGACCGCGAAGCTCAGCGCCGCGCCGAGCACGATCGCGTCGCCCCCGCGAAGGTGGAACCCGGTCTTCGTGGACAGCAGGAACAGGCCGACGGTTGCCAGGACGACCCCGGCAGCGACGCCGGCGCCGGGCCGGCGACGGAGAACGAGGGAGGACAGGACCGGGGCGATCACGACGAACAGACCGGTGACGAAGCCGGCGTTCGAGGCCGTCGTGTGCTGCAGGCCGATCGTCTGGCACGCGTAGCCGCAGAGGACACATGCGCCCGCCAGCCCGCCGGCCTTCCAGCCCGCCCGGCCGAGCGACCTGACCTGGGGCCAGAAGATCGCGGTCATGACGACCGCCGCGAGGGTGAAGCGCAGGGCCAGGAACTCGAACACGGGAACGCGTTCAACAGCCTCCTTGACCGTGGTGAATGTGAACCCCCAGATCGCCGCCACGCCGACCAGGGCCAGCTCCAGCCCGTGACTGACGAGCGGGCTCGCCTTCCGTACGTGCTCCTTCACTGCGTGGCCCTTGGGTGGCCGGCTGCGAGCTCCTTGAGGGTGGCGACGTCGCGGCGGCGCGTCGCCTCGTCGCCGGGGGTTTCGCACAGCACGGTGCAGCCGCGAAGTTCGTCCCGGCGCAGGATCGCGGCGAAGCCGTCGCGGCCGATCTCGCCCAGGCCGATGTTGGCGTGGCGGTCCCGGCGGGACCCGCGGGGGAACGCGGCGTCGTTCGCGTGGATCAGGACGAGCCGGGGGCCGAGGCCCGATCGTCCCAGCTCCGCGAAGCACTCACGGACCCCTTCCGGCTCGTCGAGCGCGTACCCCGCCGCGAACAGGTGACAGGTGTCGAGGCACAGCCGGAGCCGCTCGTGGCCGGGCACTGCGTCGAACAGCCGCTCTGCCTCCTCGACCGTGCTGGCGACGGCCCCCCGGCTCCCGGCCATGAGCTCGACGGCGACGTGAGCGCCGGCATCCACTTCGGCGAGCGACTCCAGTGCGGCCGCCGCCCGGGCCAGTGCTTCGCCCGGCTCTCCGGGGCCGCCCGCCCCGGCGTGGACGACCACCCCCTCCGCGCCCAGGGCCCCTGCCGCGACGAGCGACGCCCGCGAGAGTTCCACGGACCGCCGGTGGAACTCCGCGCTCGGCGACGCGATGTTCACGAGGTACGGCGCGTGCAGGTACACGGACCGGATGCCGGCCCCGCGGGACTCCTGGCGGAACGCGGCCGCCGTGTCGTCGTCGATGGCCGGGGGCCGCCACATCCGCGGGCTCGACGCGAAGAGCTGGACGGCCTCGGCCCCGATGGCCGCCGCCCCCGCCACTACGGAGGACAGCCCTCCGCGGATGTGCGCTCCGACGATCACCGCCGCAGTCTCGCGGACGGCTCCACCGGCGTCACGCCGCCCACCGTCCGGCCGACCCGGTCAGGCGGCGTAGATGCTGACGGTCTGGCCCTGCGCCACCGTGGCGCCGCCGCCGGGGGTCTGACCGACCACGGTGTCGCCGGTGGAGCTGGGGATCTGGATCACCCGGACGTGGAGGCCCATGCCCTCGAGCTTCGAGGTGGCCTCGTCGGAGGGCAGGCCGATCACGGACGGCATGGGGAAGGTCTTCGGTCCGAGCGAGACGACCAGATGGATGGAGCTCCCCACCGGGACGACGGTGCCGGCCCGGGGGCTCTGGCGGATCACGTCGCCGGCGCCGACGGAGGCCGAGTACTCCTCGTCGGTGGTCACCTCGAACTTCTGGGCCACGAGCACGGACTGGGCGTCGGCGCTGGGCTTGCCCACCACGTTGGGGACCTCGATGGGCTGCTTACCGTCGCTCACGACGATCGTGACCCCGCTGCCGAACTGGATGCGCTGGCCGGCCGACGGGTTCTGGTCGATGACCAGGCCCTTACGGACGGTGTCGCTGTAGGCGTGGCGGACGTCCACGACCAGCCCGTCGCCCTCGAGGGCCGTCCGCGCCGCATCCAGCCGCTGGTTCGTGACCGCCGGCACGCTGCGGAGCGGCAGGCCCGCCGAGACCGTGAGGACGATGTCGGTTCCCTTGCGGACCTTCGCGCCGGCCGCCGGCTGCTCCTGCACCACCTGCCCCTCGGGGACGGTCGTGGACGTGGCGGGAGGACCGAACTGGGCGTCGAGCCCGGCGCCGTCGAGGCGGTCGGCCGCCGTCTGCTGCGTGAGGCCCACCACGTTCGGCACGTCCGTGTAGTGGGGGATCACGTAGGCCCACGCCGCCAGCCCGCCACCGGCCAGCAGGACCACTGCCATGAGCGACACGGCGATCCGGCGCCACAGCCGCCGCCGGCGGGCCTTGACCGACAGCCGCTGGGGGATGGTCACCGTGAACGCCCGGTCGTCCTCGGAGTGCGCGTCGGCGGGGAGCTCCTTCACCAGCTCGCCGATCGAGCGGGCCGAGGGCGTCGACCCCGAGGCGGCCAGGAGCGCGCCACGGAGCTCGGCGGCGCTTCCCGGTCGCTTGTCCCGCTCCTTCTCGGTGGCCTGGGACACGATGCGGTCCAGTGCGGGCGGGACCTCCGGCACGTCCTTCGACGGCGGCGGGACCCGGTCCGACAGATGCTTGTACGCGATGGCCAGGGAGGTCTCGCCGGTGAACGGCACGTGGCCGGTGAGCAGCTCGTAGGCCACCACGCCGGTGGCGTACAGGTCGGTGCGCGGGTCGGCCGGCTCGCCCTGGATCTGCTCCGGCGCCAGGTACTGCACGGTGCCGGTCACGGTCCCGGGGGCCTGGCTCACCCGGGACTCGGCGAACGCCCGGGCCAGGCCGAAGTCGGCCACCTTCACGTGGCCCTCCGGCGTCAGCAGCACGTTCTCGGGCTTCACGTCGCGGTGGACGATCCCGTGGCGATGGGCGTGGTCCAGGGCGGCGAGCATCTGGATGAGCACCTCCACGGCCTGCTGCGGCTCCAGCCGGCCGTAGTGCGTGAGGATGTCACGGAGGTTCCGGCCCCGGACGAACTCCATGACCATGAAATAGGTGCCGTTCGTGGTGGAGCCCCAGTCGTGGACGGCCACGATGTTCGGATGTGACAGCAGGGCCGCGGCCCGGGCCTCCCGGCGGAACCGCTCGATGAACCCGGGGTCGCCGGCCAGGTTGCGGTGCAGGACCTTGATGGCCACGTCCCGGGCCAGGACCGAATCCCGGGCACGGTAGACCTCGCCCATGCCGCCGGAGGCGACCTTGGACATGATCTGGTACCTGGCCCGGACCGAGGTCGTCTGGCTCATCCGTTCCCGTCTGGGGGGCCGCGGGGAAGACGCGGCCCCATTGTAGGGTGCCGAGGTGGCAAGATCGCCCTCCATGACGGATGAGACTGGCGACGAGATCGGCGCGGAGCTCGACCGGATCGAGGCCGCCGTGGCCTCGGGCGACCACGACCTCCGGGTCCTCGGGTTCTGGCGGGTCGTCCGAAGGCTGAAGCTCGACCCCGACCTCACCGCCCGGCACGCCGCCCAGGCCGGCCGGATCGACCGGGCGGCGTTCCAGTCCGCCAAGCGGTGGCGCTTCCCCGTGTGGCTGGGGAACGCCGTCCTGGTGGTGGGAACCGTCGCCATGGCGCTCGTCACGGCCTTCGGCGTGGGGCTCGTGGAGGGGTTCGACCAGCCGTCCGATGTGGCGGCCGATCCGCCGCACCCGGCAATCGGCGGCGTCCTGCTGGTGGTGGCCGCCGGCGGGCTGTCGGTCACGCTCCACGACCTGGCCCACTGGCTGGTGGGCCGCCTCGTCGGCATCCGGTTCCTGTGCTATTTCCCCGGCGGGCCGTTCCGGATCCAGCCCGGGCTGAAGACCGACTACGCCACGTACCTCCGCGCCGCGCCCACCGCCCGGGCCGCGATGCATGCCTCCGGTGCCGTGGCCTCGAAGGTCGCCCCGTTCGTCGTCCTGGCCTTCGTCGCGTCGAACAGCGACCTGTCGCGCACGCCGTGGTGGGCCGTCGCGGCGATCGTGGCCCTCGGGGTGGTGCAGATCATCACCGACGTCGTGTGGTCGAGGAAGCACGGCGACTGGAAGAAGGCCGCCCGCGAATGGCGCATCGCCCGCGAGGTGGCGTCCCCCGGGTAGGTCACTCGCAGGACGCGCCGGCGAACGGGATGGGGACGCGCCGGTGGCCGTCCGGCCACGAGACGTCGAGCACGACGCACCCCGGCCGGAGCACCAGGATGCCGCCGTTGAACTGGGTGCGGCGCTGGTCCCCTCCGCAGGGGTGGAACGTGACGCCCACGTCCGTCGAGGCCAGGCCGACGCGGCCGTCCGGGAAGCGGTGGGGGTCGTAGAGGAGGCCGGCGAACGCCCTCGCCTCCGGCGCCACCGAGACCGTGACCGGACCGCCGCGGTCCACCACCGCCAGGACCTTCTGCGGGTAGGCCCGGGTGCCATGGACGCCCAGCGAGCCCTCGGCGGCGCCCGCGGGGAGTCCGACGAACGCGATCGGTCCCACCACCAGGCTGCGGTCGCGCCAGTGCGCCCCGAGCGTCCCGAACACGCTCTCCTCGCAGGGCCGTTCGTACGCCCGCGCGAGGGACGGCGGCGGCGAGGGAACCGGGGACGAGGGGGCCGGAGTGGTCGGGGCCGGGCCCGACGACGAGCAGGCCACCAGGAGCGTCAGGAGCAGGAGGGGACGTGTCATCGCCTCCAGTGTCTACCGCCTGCGGCGAGCGGGGGTTCCCTCAGGTCGCTCGAGCGAGGGAGGGCCGACGGATCAGGATCTCGTCGATGAGCCCGTATTCCTTGGCGGCCTCGGCCGTGAGCCAGAAGTCGCGGTCCGTGTCCTCGCGGATGCGCTCGATGGGCTGGCCGGTCCGTTCGGCCAGGATCTCCTCGAGGCGCCGGCGGAGGAACGCGAACTCCTTGGCGTGGATCTCGATGTCCCTCGCGGTGCCCTGGAACCCACCGTGGGGCTGGTGGATGAGGATGCGGGCGTTGGAGGTGGCCGAGCGGATGCCGGTCCCGGTCGCCAGGATGACCGCGGCGCTCGACGCCGCCATGCCCAGGCATCGCGTGTGGACCCGTGACCGGATCAGCTGGATGGTGTCGTGGATGGCGAACAGGCCGGTGATGTCGCCGCCGGGGGAATCGATGAACAGCGTGATGTCGTCGTCGGACACCGCGTCGAGGGCCAGCAGCTGGGCGGCGATGTCGTCGCCGACGCTGTCCTTGATCTCCCCTCGGAGGAACACCATCCGTTCGGCGAACAGTCGCCGGTAGGTGAACTCCTCGAGCGGCAGGACCTCGGCCTCGGCTCGGGCGGGCTCGGCGCGTCCGATCGGTGGCGTGTGCACGGGGACCTCCTCGGTCGTGCTAGTGTGCAACTGTTCGGTTGCATATCCTACTCCGGAGCGGTGTGGGGGTGCAACCGGGGGGTTGCGCGAATTGGGTGACCAGGATTCCGCGGTGGTCCGCGAGGTGTCGCTGGACGCGTCTCCGGTCGAGGTGTGGTCGGCGCTCACCGAGCCCGATCGGTTGTCCGCCTGGCTCGGGGGCCGAGTGGAGATCGAGGTCCGTCCCGGCGGCCGGGGCACGGTGACCCGCGAGGACGGCGTCTCGCGCCGCTTGGTGGTGGAGGCCGTCGAGCCCGGCCGGCGGCTGGCGTTCCGGTGGTGGCCGTTCGAGGAACCGGGAGGCGGGTTGCCGGGACCGGGGTCCCGGGTGGAGCTGACCCTCGAGCCGCGGTCCGATCGAACGATCCTGACGGTCCGGGAGTGGACCCCGCTCCCGGCGTCCGAGCCCGCCCGCGGGCTCCAGGCGGTGGCGCGGTGACCGCCCCCGACGACCGCGTGGGAGCGGTGTTCCAGGCCCTGTCCGATCCCACCCGCCGCCGGGTGGTGTCGATGCTGTCCCGCTCCGGTCCGGTCACGGCCACCGAGCTGGCCGCCGGTCTCCCCGTGACCCGGCAGGCGGTGTCGAAGCACCTCGCCGCGCTGGCCCAGGCCGGCCTGGTCACCACCACGCGAGAGGGCCGGGAGGTTCGCTACCGCCTGACTCCGCCCCCCATGCGCGAGGCCGTCTCCTGGATGGCGAGCGTCGGCGGCGAGTGGGACGAGCGCCTCGAGGCCCTCCGGCGTCACCTGGGATCGGGGTAGATCAGCCGACCGCCTGGCCGAACCGGTCGCCGGGCTCGCTCGTCTCCGGAAGCCCGGCCGCCCCCTGGCGGAGGATCTGGTTGCCGGGGTCGTCCAGACCACCGGCGGTTCCGAAGACCACGGCGACGGCCCCGGCCGACACGTCCTCGCCGGGCACCCCGATGGCCACGTCCGACTCCGTACCGTTGCCGAAGTTGCCCACGGTGAGCGAGGCCCCGAAGCCGTCGCCCTGCTCCGGCGAGTCCAGGAGGCCGGCGTCGCCCTGGAGGAACCGCTGGTTCCCGGCGTCGGACAGACCTCCGGGCGTCCCGTAGATCACGTTCACGGTCCCGGCGTCGACGGCCCCCGCACCGGCATCCTCACCGGGCACGCCGATCGCGAGATCCGCCTCCCCGCTGTTCCCGAGGTTCCGCGCCGCGAGCGCGGTGCCGAACCGGTTCCCGGTGGCGGCGGACCCGAGGATCCCCGGGGACTCCTCGGTCCACAGCTGGGTGGACGCCGACGACAGGCCGTCGGTCGTCCCGTAGATCACGTTCACCGCGCCGTCGTCCGACCCGAACCCGGCCAGGTCCTCGCCGGGAACGCCCACCGCGAGGTCCGGAGGGGCACCGTTGCCCATGTCTCCGGCGGCGAGGGCCGAACCGAACCCGTCCCCGGCCTCGGCGTCGTCGAGCACGCCGGACGAATTCTGGCTCCACCGCTGGTTGCCGGTCGCGTCCAGGCCGGCCGAGGTCCCGTAGATCACGTTCACCACGCCGGCGTCGGCCGCCGCCTCCAGGTCCTCTCCCGGAACCCCCACCGCCAGGTCGGCCTGCCCCGATTTCCCGAGGTTCTTCGCCGCCAGCGCGAACCCGAACGCGTCCCCGGGCTCGGCGGTGTCCACGATGCCGGTGGTGTCCTGGGTCCACACCTGGTCGCCGGTCGCCGAGAGCCCCCCGGCCGACCCGTAGATCACGTTCACCGCGCCCGCGCCGGCCACGGTGCCGACGCGTTCGCCCGGCACGCCCACCGCCAGGTCGACCTCGGAGCTGACGCCGAAGTTCGCGGCGGCGAGGGCCGAGCCGAAGGCATCGCCCTTGCCGGCCGTCTCGAGGATCCCCGGCGTGTCCTGGGTGAGGAACTGCTCCGGGCCGGCACCGAGTCCCTGACCCGACCCGAAGATGACGTTCACGGCCCCGGCGTCCACCACCGCGCCGACGTCCTCTCCCGGAGCTCCCACCGCGAGGTCGGCCAGCCCGTCGCCGTCGAAGTCCCCGGCCGCGAGCGCCGACCCGAACCGGTCACCCGGCTCCGGCGAGTCCGGCCCGCCGCCCGATCCCTGCTGGAGCAGGATGGCGCCCGCGGGGTCGAGCCCGGTAGCCGACCCCGGGATGACGATCACCGCCCCGCTGTCGAGCCCGGCGGAGAACTGGGGCTCCTCGCCCGGGATCCCCACCGCGAGGTCGGCGAAGCCGTCGCCGTCGAAGTCGGCCGAGACCGACCCCCCGCCGCCCTGGAGGCTCCGCACGCAGGTGGAGAACTCCGAGGTGTTGCCCGAACCGTCGGTGGCCGTCGCCGTGACGAACTCCCCGGGGCGGAGCGGCCCCACGGTCGTCACGATGGGCCCGATCCCGATCCCGTTCGTCGTGGTGCTCGTCGTCCCCAGGAAGCGGTCCGCCTCGCCGTGGCCGGAGGAGTCGCACACGGCCACGGCGTACAGGTCGAGGTCGATGGTCTGTCCGGGCGCCCCGTCCATGAACCCCTGGACCGTCGTGGACCCGGCGCTCCCCACGGCCCCGGTCAGGGTGGGGAAGTTCTGCCGTTGGTTCGGTCCGGTGTCCACGTCGTCGTCGTCGTTGCTGGTGACTCCGTTGCCGTCCAGGTCGATGGCCAGTCCCGTGTTGCCCGAGAACACGTTCCCCCGGATCCGGTTCCCGGTGGCCGAGTTCCCGGTGACGACCACGCCCTTGCCGTTGCCCAGGATGCTGTTCGCCTCGCCCTGGCCCAGGCCCCCGACGAAGTTCCCGGCGCCCGTGATCGACACCCCGACCGGCTGCGAGCTGGCCCGCCCGGCCCGCCCGATCAGGTTGCCCAGGACCTCGGTCCCCCCCGAGCCCAGCTCGACCCCGCTCTGGCCGTTCCCGCGGATCAGGTTGCCCGCCCCCGGG
>DASWED010000066.1:0-3606 GCA_036394995.1 Actinomycetota bacterium | reverse complement strand
CCGCTGGATCGCCCTGGTGTGGGCCGGCGCGATGAGCCTCGCCGTCGGGGTCTCCGCGCTCGGCATCGGACTCCTCACCGCCTAGGCCGGCGCAGGCCGGGCGGACTCGATGGTCGCGCGCAGCGATTCCGCGGGTTCCGGACTTGTCGGGGTGATGGCGTCGTGAGGATCGATCCAGCGTTCTGGGAGCTGTACGAGCAGGAGTTCCGGCCCGTGTTCCGGACCGTGTTCCTGCTGTGCCGGGACGCGCACGCCGCCGAGGAGGCGACACAGGAGGCGTTCGTGCGGGCGTGGGAGCGGTGGGACCGGCTGCGGGACCGTCCGTGGGCAGGTGGGTGGGTGGCCACGACGGCCATGAACCTGGCCCGCCGCGGTCTCCGCCGCCGGCGCCTCCCCGGGCCGGAGGCGGATCCGGGAGGGCCGGACACGGATGCGGCGCTCGACCTGTGGACGGCGGTGGCGGGACTGCCGCTCCGGCAGCAGCAGGCGGTGGTCCTGCACTACCGGATGGGCCTGCCGACCGCCGGCGTCGCCTCCGCAATGCGGTGCGGTGAGACCACCGTCCGCGCGTACCTGGCCCGGGCCCGCGCCACGCTGCGGCCCCAGCTCGAGGAGGACATCGATGGACGACGACCGAATCTCCGCGCGCCTTAGCTCCACCCCACCCGGCACGCCCGAGCCTGAGCCGGACCGTGACACGTTCCTCCGCCGGGTCCGCCAGCGCCGGGTGCGGCGCATCGTGGCCGCGTCGGTCGCCGGCGGGCTGGCCGTGGTCGGCCTGGTCGTCCCTCTGACACTGCTGGCCGGCGTGGGCGACCGTGGCCAGGCCCCGGGCCCGGCCGCGTCGGCGACGACCGACACATCTCCGGCCCCGGCTCCGTCCGCGACCGGCTCAACGCCGCCTCCGGAGACCGGCGGCGCCATCCCGAACGTCGGGGTGTTCCGGTGCACGGCCGACGGCATCGAGACGGATACGCCGGAGTTCGCCGTGCAGCCGGACGGCATCCACCTTCGAGTGGGGAATCCAGGGGAGTCGTCCGCTCTCGTCCTGCGAGCCACCGGCTCGACCGATCACGGCCAGCCGTTCGACGTCTTCGCAAACGACGGCTTCGAGTTCGTGACGCCGTTCCTGGAGCCGGGCACGTACCTCGCGGCCTGCGAGCTGGCAAGCGATCCGGACGCCCCGTCGCCGAGCGCCGCAGGAGATGCCATCACG
Organism: Actinomycetota bacterium; assembly: GCA_036394995.1. Lineage (GTDB taxonomy): Bacteria > Actinomycetota > UBA4738 > UBA4738 > JACQTL01 > DASWED01. The sequence goes on along the minus strand of DASWED010000066.1, from coordinate 2,390 downwards.
GTCCACATCGTGGACCCCGCCGGGATCTGGTCGGTCATCGACCTCCCGTGCTCGGACACCACCGAACGGGTGATCCTCGTGGCGGCCGGGGTGGACGACCGGTCGGAGGTCCCCGCGCTCATCCGGCGCGGCGTCGACGGGATCGAGGACGGCGACGTCATCGTGCCCGCGGGCTACCCCGAGAGCGACGAGGACATCGCCTACGCGGTGCAGCGGGACTCGAGGAACGTCGCGGTGGTCCGGGCACTCGGCCGGGGCACCCCGCTCGCCGAGGCCCTCGACGTCACGTCCTGCGACGGTTCCGGCATCGGCGAGGGCCAGGGCGGTCGCTGATCGGGCCCTCCACGACCGAGGGCCCCGGCTCGATCGGCCGGGGCCCTCCTGTCGTTGCCGTTTCGACCCTCGGGGTCGAACGCGGATCAGTGCTCGCAGTTGTCCGAGCCCTCCACGTTGACGCAGGTGTCATCCCCGTCGCCTCCATCGGCGAAGTCACCCTGCTCCGGGTCGTTCGTCCCGCCGTCGATGAAGTCGTCGCCCTCGTTGCCGCGCAGGAGGTCCGCTCCTCCGCCGCCGTACAGGAAGTCGTTCCCCGGCCCGCCGTCAATGTGCGAGTCCCCCGAGTTCGCCCCGTCGTCACCGGCCTGCCCGTACAGGTGATCCACCCCGTCGTTGCCGTCGATGGTGTCGCCCTCGCCCTGCCCCTTGATGATGTTGTTGTGGTCGTTGCCCCTGAGGTGGTCGTGGAACGGTCCGCCCTCCAGGTTCTCGACCCCGGTCACCGAGTCGACCCCGCCGGCGTTGACCGTGATCGTCGACGTGCCGCTGTTCTCGAGCTGGGCGTTGATCCCTCCCGGCGCGTTGGTGTAGGTCCAGAAGTCCGAACCGGTCCCCCCGTTGATGCCGTCGTTGCCCTTGCCGCCGTTGATGCGGTCGTTGCCCGAGCCACCGCACAGCTTGTCGTTCCCACCGAGCCCGAAGATCTTGTCGTTGCCGCCGAGCCCGGCGATGACGTCGACCCCGGCGGTCCCGTTGATCGTGTCGTTCCCGGAGGTCCCGGTCTTCGTGGCCGGCGACCCCAGACACGAGACCCCGCCCGCCTGGGCGGGCAATGCCAGGACCGCCACCACCGCACCGATGAGCGCGGCCGATCCGAACAGCGCGACGAGCTTGTGACGCCGCATTGGCTTCCTCCCCTTTTCTCCCCTCGTGGCCGACTCCCCCAGGAGCCTGCCCCGCACGCTGCGGGAAGCAGCCCCGGCGCCGCAACCGAGTCGGCCCGCGAGTTGGGACCCGGGAAACGCGAACGGGGCCCCTCGAGAGGGACCCCGTGTGCGTTCGTGCCGGTTGCCGTCTGAGGACCTAGAAGTCCATGTCCCCGCCGCCCATGCCGCCGCCGGGCATGGCCGGTGCAGCTTTCTCGGGCTTGTCGGCCACCACGGCCTCCGTGGTCAGGAACAGCGCCGCGATGGAGGCGGCGTTCTGCAGCGCCGAGCGGGTCACCTTGGCGGCGTCGACGATGCCCGTCTTGAACATGTCGACGTACTCGCCGGTGGCCGCGTCGAGGCCGTGCCCCGGCGGGAGGCCGCGGACCTTCTCGATGATCACGCCGCCCTCGAGGCCGGCGTTCACGGCGATCTGCTTGATGGGCTCCTCCAGGGCCCGGCGCACGATGTTCGCGCCGGTGAGCTCGTCGCCCTCGAGGTCCACCTTGTCCAGCGCCGCCTGGGCCGTCAGCAGGGCCACTCCGCCGCCGGGGACGATGCCCTCCTCCACGGCCGCCTTGGTGGTCTGCACGGCGTCCTCGATTCGGTGCTTCTTCTCCTTCAGCTCGACCTCGGTGGCCGCCCCGACCTTGATCACCGCGACGCCGCCGGACAGCTTGGCCAGCCGCTCCTGGAGCTTCTCGCGGTCGTAGTCGGAGTCGGTCTTCTCGATCTCGGCCTTGATCTGGTTGATCCGGCCCTTGATCTGCTCCGGGTCGCCCGTCCCCTCGACGACCGTGGTGTCGTCCTTGGTCACCACGATCTTCCGCGCGGAACCCAGGAGGTCCAGCGCCGTGTTCTCGAGCTTCAGGCCGACCTCCTCGGAGATGACCTGGCCGCCGGTGAGGATGGCCATGTCCTGGAGCATCGCCTTGCGGCGGTCGCCGAACCCGGGGGCCTTCACCGCGATGGACTTGAACGTGCCGCGGATCTTGTTCACCACGAGCGTGGCCAGGGCCTCGCCCTCCACGTCCTCGGCGATCACGACGATCGGCTTGCCGGTCTGCATGACCTTCTCCAGGACCGGCAGGAGGTCCTTCACCGCGCTGATCTTCGAGTTCACCAGCAGGATGTAGGGCTCCTCCAGGACCGCCTCCATCCGCTCGGGGTCGGTCACGAAGTACGGCG